>NZ_JBIBKC010000002.1:0-635470 GCF_042958985.1 Pseudomonas sp. NPDC007930 | reverse complement strand
GCCGATGGTAGTGTGGGGTTTCCCCATGTGAGAGTAGGTCATCGTCAAGATTAAACACCGCAGAACCCCGGTCGTGAAAACGATCGGGGTTTTGTTTTTTTCGGCTGTGGAAAACTCTGTGCATAACCTTATGCTCACCCAAAGCCCAAGCGCAAAAAAACCGCGCTACCCGTAGGCAGCGCGGTTCATCAACAACCGCCGCTGATCACACCAGCGCTTCGGTGTTAACCGCTACGTTATCCACAGCCTCGACCGCATCATGGCGCTGGATATACTTCCAATCCGCCTCATCGATGTAGATACCGTTGGGCCCGCTGCCACCTTCCAGGTCAATGGCGACCCGCGCCGACACCTGCGGCTTCACGCTCGCCAGGATGGGCGTGAAGCCCAACTGCTGGCTGGTTTCCAGCAGCGCTGCCTGGTTGCGTTCGTCGATGTCGGCAGCTTCATCTAGGTAGTAAGGCAAGCGAATCCGCCCGGCCTGTTCACGGTCCATCAGGTGCAGCAACAAGTACATGTTGGTCAGCGCCTTGATCGTCATGGTGGTGCCGTTGGACGCTGCGCCGTCGATGTCGGTGTGGATAACTGGCTGGCCGCCCACCTTGGTGATCTCGAACGCCAGCTCAAACAGGTCTTTCAAACCCAGCTGGTTATGGTTGGCGGCCACCAGCCGCGCCAGGTACTCCTTGGCTTCTTCGTTCTTGTTGTCTTGTTCAGCGCTTTGGCTGAGGTCGAACACCGAGAGCGTTTCGCCTTCTTCGTACTGGCCAGCGCTGTGGATAATCTGGTCGATGTGCTTGAGCGCATCCTTGTTAGGGGCCAACACGATGCGGAAGCTTTGCAGGTTCGACACCTGCTTGCGGTTGATCTCGCGGTTGAACAGCGCCAGTTGGTGTTCCAGGCTGTCGTAGTCACTGCGGATGTTGCGCAGGGTCCGGGCGATGTCGGTGACTGCGGCCCGGCGTGCCTTGCCCAGGGTGAGGGCTTCGTCCTGGCGGTGCGCGTAAGCGTTGATCAACAGTTGCAGGCGGCGCTCCTGGTCTTCTTCGCTGTCGAACTTGGCCACGCCCTTCAGGCGTACCTGGGCATACAGCGCTTCGATCTGGCCGTCTGCGCGCAGCAACGCCTGCCAGCTGTCCTGGTAGTCGTTGAGCAGCGGTAGCAGGTTGTCCATCGAGTCGTCGACCGGCTCCATCCACGGCGTGCCGAAGGGCAGGTCCGCTGGCAGCAGTTGGCGGCGGCGCAGGGCGTCGTCGAGGGTGCGCTGCTGGGCTTCGAGGTCGGCGATCTGCCGGCCTACCAGTTGCAACTTGGCGGACAGCTGCTGCACGCGCTCGGTGAACGCATCGCTGGCACGCTTGAGTTCGTCCTGGGCGGCTTCGAGCTGCGCCAGCTGCTCGAGCTTGTCAGGCTCCTCGGCGCTCAGGGTTTGCGTACGGCGGAAGTCCTCCAGCGCCTTTTGCGCATCGAGCACCTGTTGGTACAGGGCGTCGGTTTGCGCTTTGCTGGCGGCGCGGTCGGCGGCCACCGCCTGCTGGGTTTTCAACTGGCGCAGTTCTTTGTCGAGGCGTTCTTTCTGGTCACGCAAGGCGGCGCGGTCGGCCAGGGCTTGCAGGGCTGGGGGCTCGATATGCGAAAGGTCAAGGCTCAAGCCCGGGATCTCGAAGCGCTCGCCCTTGAAGCGATCGAGCACCGCCTCAATGGACTTCACCCAAGCATCACCCTCAGCCACCTCGATACCGTTGTCGCCCAGCGGCAGGCTGAACAGCGCGCCATTGAACAGGCGCATCAGCCGCTCAACGTCCTGCTGGGAAAATTCCTCGCGCAGGCGGGCGTAGCTGTTGTTGTCGGCGTGCTCCAGTTGCTGCTTGACCGCCTTCAGGCGGCGCTCCAGCTCGCGCAGGCGTTCGTCGAGGTCTTCGGCGCTGAACTGGCGTGATTGCGCCAAGGCGCCGGCCAGTTCGTCGTGGGCGTCTTTGGCGGCCAGCAGTTGCTGCTCCAGCACTTTTACATCATCGACCAGCGCGAAGCGGTGCTTGAGCACCGACAGTTCGCCCAGCCAACGCTGGATGCCGGTGATCTCGCGCTCCAGGCGCATCAGTTCCTGGGTTCCGCCACGCTGGTCGTTCTGCAGGGCGTCCTGCTCGCCGCGGTAGTGCTCGGCCTGGATCAGCAGTTCGTCCTTGCGCCCGCCAGCGTAGTCCTGCCAGGTGCCCAGCAGGTTGTCGAGCACTGGCGAGAGCCGGTGCAGCTTGCCGCGCAGCACGTCGCGCTGCTTCACGCCGCCGGCCAGGGCTTCGACCAGCGGGCCGGCGGTGACCAGCGCGTTGTAGTCGGTTTCCATCCGCCGTACGTCACGGAAGGCTTCTTCGCAGGCGGCGATGTAATCCACGCTGCCCGAGCGCAGGCTGTGCTCGAATGCGTCGAGAAACAACTGCTTGAGCTTGGCCGCGGTGATCTCGCGCATGTGCAGCAGGTTGATGAACAGCGCGCGGAAGGTCTTCAGGCTTTGCTCGCTGGTCGAGCGCAGCGGGATCAGCGTGAGGTCCAGTGGGATCGAGGTGTGCCCGCCCACCAGCAGCCGGCGCAGTTCATCCGGCTTGACCTCGTAGGCCTTGATGTTCGCCCGTTCAAGGTTGGCGAACAATTCCTTCTGGCGCAGGCAGGTGTCGTTCTTCTGGTAGTGGGCCAGGTCCAGCTCGCCGGCATAGGCAAAGAACTGGTGGCCGAAGCCGCCGCCTGGGCCACGGCCGACGCAACCGATCACATGGGGCCCGTGGGGCAACAGCACTTCACAGAGGATGTAGCTGGTGTCGGTGGCAAAGTAGAACCGGCGCGATTGTTCCAGGCTGTACTTGCCGAACGACATGTCGGACATACGCGCCAGGATCGGGAACTGCAAGGCGTTGATCGAGGCACTCTTGCCCAGGTTGTTGGCGCCGTACACCGACAACGGTTGCTCCAGCGGGAACAGCCCGAGGCTGTAGCCGGCGGTGTTCAGCAGGGCGAAGCGGCGAATGCCATAGCGGTCCTGGCTCATACGTCGATCTCCTGGCGTTCGGCGGCAATGGCGCGGGCCAGTGCCTGTTCTTCGGTTTCATCCTCGCCCTCGAACGGCGCGAGGTCGAGCGGGTCGGCGGTGTGCTCCAGGCCCGCGTCGGGGTCGGCCAGTTCCGGGGTGGGCAGCGGCAGGTGGCTGTGCACGCTGGCGGCCAGGTCGCGGTCCTGTTGTACCGCCAGGCACACATCGAGGAAGCGGTGCATCGGCGGCAAGAAGCGGTACACGCCGTTTTCCTCGCTGGCAAAGCCGAGTTGGGTCATGCGCCGCATCACCTTCTCTTCGAGCTCTTCCTGGGTTTGCACTTCGGCCTGGAGGAACAGGTCGCGGTATTTGTCGAGCAGCGAGGGCAATTCTTCACGCCCCAGGCTGCCGCCGTCGAGCACGGCCAGCGGGTCACGGCCTTGGTCAGCCAGGTGCTCAACCAGGATGAAGGTAAACAACGACAGGCGCTGGGCGGTTTTATTGACCTGCGCGGCGGCCTGCTCGGGCACGAAGTAATAGAAGCCGCGGGTGTCGCAGACCAGCTCGAAGCCCATGGCCTTGAACAGGCCGCGGTATTGGTCCTGGCAGTTGGACAACTGGGCATACAGCTCCGCGTCGCGGCGGCTGATGTGAAAGCCCTTGAACAGTTCGCGGAAGATCGGTGCCAGGTGGCTGAGTTCGGATAGATCAAGATGCATGGGGTGGGCTCGCAGTGGGGCCGGCCGCCGCAGTGGCGGTGGACAACAGGGCGAAGGAGCGCAGGCTGACCTGGTGCTCGCGGGTATGGTAGTCACGCCGTTCGAGGCGCTCGCGCACAAAGCGCTTCTCGCGGGACAGCCGCGAGAACCAGTAGAGTAATTCGTCGGTAGCACCGCCCGGCTCCTGGTCGAGCAGCCAGGCCATCAAGTCCGGCAGGGGCAGGGCGTTCTCGCAGCGTTCGAGCATTTCTTTCACCGTGCGCGGCGCTTGGGCCGGCTCGCCACGGGCCGGGCCCTTGTGCGCCTTGGGAAAGCGCGCCGGCTTGGCTTCGAAGCGCGCCAGGGCGTACACGTACGCCTCGACCTGGCTGGCACTGCCGAGAAAGTTGCTTTGCGGGCGGGTGAACATCGGCATCGCCGCTTGCGGCACGGCATCGATGCCCTTGCGCCGGATCGCCGCCAGCGCCAGCGCGGCGCCACGGGTGACGGCGTTGTGCCGGCGCGCTTCTTCGCGCAGCGGCAGCAGCAGCTCGCGGGCGCGGCGCAGGGTCAGCTGGGCGTTGGTTTGCATTTCGAGAATGCGCGCATGGGTGCGCACCAGCATGTCGTCGTCGACCAGGTGGCCCAGGCGCTGCTGCTCGCCAAGCAGGCGCAGCAGCACGTTCTCGACCTTGCGCACGCCTTGCTCGAAGGCGCCATCGGCGTGCACCAGTTGGATCATCGGCTCGACGTATTCGTCCCAGGTTGCCAGCACCTCGGCATAACGCTGGCGCAGCGGGATCTGCCGGTCGTGGGTCTTGGCCCGCTCGGCCACCGCCACCAGCGCCTGCTCGTCGTTGGCGAGTTTTTTCAGCACGTCGCGCACGCGCATGTCGAGCAGCCGCAGCTGCCGCGCCAGGTCGTTGCCGTCGCGGATGTCGAAGGCGTCCTGAATGTGCCCGGCCAGGCGCTCGAGGTGGCGCAGGTAGGCTTCGATCTCCAGGCACAGGCCCAGGCGGTGCTCATGGCGCAGGTAGGCGAGGAAGTCGTGGATCTGCGCGTTCAGCTCGAAACGGTTCGGGCTTTTCGCCACCGGTACGAGGATGTCGAGGCGGATCCACACGTCGAGCAGGGAGGTGATGTCTTGCGCGGTGCTTTCTACCTGCTGCCTTGCCAGCTGCTGGCGCAGTTCGCTCAGGCTCAGGGTGCCCTGGTCGAAGTGCTCGCACAGCGGCTCGAGCAAGGCCCAGTGTTCGGCAAGGGCGCGTAGAACGCGCTTGGGTTCGATCATGGAGGGCGGGCTCGCTGCCGGAAAAAGGCCGAATTGTACTGCATCGGCGGCGCCTGCGCGGCGCTGCTGATCGGCCCCGTGCCCGGCGGGCGATTTCGCGGTTAGAATAGCGCCTCGTTTACCACCGATGGCCCACCTGAGTGCTCACCGAACCCCGCCGCCGTGCCTACCTGGGCGCCATGCAGATCGTGCAATGGCTGCCGCGCGCCGAACTGCCGTTCGCCGCGCCGTCGCGCCCGGCGCTGTTCGAAGTGTTCAGCGAAGCAGAAGCCCCCGAGGCGCCCCAGGCGCAGGCGCCCGAACACGCCCCCGCGCCACAGCGCGAGGCGGTTGCGCCGCCGGCCGCCCGCCGGCCGCCGAAGATCGAAATTCCCCGGCCCCAGCCCAGCCGCCTGGCCAAGGCCGCCGAGCCCGAGCCGGCCACGGCCCCGGTAGCCGTGGCCAAGCCCACGCCGCCGCCGCGCTTCGCTTTGCAGTTGCTGCGCGCCGGCCGTTGCCTGCTGCTAGTCGAGCTGCCCACCGGCGAAGCGTTCCAAAGCCGAGACCCGGCCTACCTGCTGCTCAAGGACATGCTCCGCGCCGCCGGCCTGAGCGATGCGCCGCGGATCATCGGCGAGCCGGTGCGCTGGCCGCTGCTGGCCCGTGGCAACCTCGACCAGGGCCCAGAGGCCGCGCGGGATTTCGTCCAGGGCTTCGTCGCCGCCCAATGCGAGGCCGAGCCGTGCGCCTGCCTCTGGCTGGTGGGGCTGCCGGCACTGCGCTACAGCGCCGGTGGCGATGAAAGCGCCTGGTATACCGATTGGTCAGCCGATGGCCTGGGCCTGGTATGGGCCCTGCCGGGGCTTGAACTGTTGATGGACGAGCCGCCACGCAAGGCGGCCGTCTGGCACTCGATGCGCCGCATGATGGCGCGCTGGAAACCGCTTGATGAGTGATGCATTGTCGTTCCGCCGCATGACCGAGGCTGACCTCGAGGCGGTGCTGAAAATCGAATACGCCGCCTACACCCACCCTTGGACCCGGGGGATTTTCCTCGACGGGCTGAAATCCTACGAAATCTGGCTGATGTTCGACGGCCAGCAGCAGGTGGGCCACGGGGTAATCAACGTGATCATCGATGAAGCGCACCTGCTCAACATCACCGTCAAGCCTGAAAGCCAGGGCCGTGGGCTCGGCCTCAAGCTGCTGGAGCAGTTGATGGCGCGCGCCGGCGAGCGTGGCGGCAATGAGTGCTTCCTCGAAGTACGCGCCAGCAACCAGGCGGCGTACCGCCTGTACGAGCGCTACGGCTTCAACGAAATCGGCCGCCGCCGGGACTACTACCCCGCCGCCGGCGGCCGTGAAGACGCCATCGTGATGGCGTGCACACTGCTGTAGCGCCTATTCAGGCTGACCGTCGAGCGGCTTGATGTGGGCCAGCTCTTCTTCGTCAAAGCCATGGCCGGCGCCGATGTGGTCCTGGTCGCTGTGGCTGAAGTCGACATCCGCCGGCTTGCCACGGCCGGGCTCATCTGGCGAGCGGGCGCCATCCTCACGGATCAACACCTCCGGCGCCAGGTCGTCTGCGGTCGGGTGGTGGTCATCGGTCGAGGCCCCGGTCAGGCCGGCTTCGCGGTTGCGTTGCGGGTCCAGTGCTTCGGCGCGCTCGGCGTCGGTCAGTTCGTCACCTATCCGGCCATTCGGCCCATCGTCATCGTCGAAATCCAGCGGGTGCACCGAGCCCATGCGGTCGTTGTCGTCATCGATCGGGGCCGGTTCCGGTGCGTTCAGCGGGCGTTGTGGGCGGGTCATGGTGGTCTCCTGTTGAACAGCCTATGAAGGGTGGACAGGCCCCCCACGGGGAGATTCAATCATTCGACAGCCCCGCCACGCCGCCACCGCCACGTGACCCGGCACCGCGCGCTGTAGTCATACCAGCGCATTTCATAAGAGCAAGAGGCCTGATCATGCACGACCTGCAGGAACTGCTGGACAACAACGCCCGCTGGGCAGACGCCATCAAGCAGCGGGACCCGGACTTCTTCGCCAAGCTGGCCCGCCAGCAAACCCCGGAATACCTCTGGATCGGCTGCTCCGACGCCCGGGTACCGGCCAACGAGATCGTCGGCATGCTGCCCGGTGACCTCTTCGTGCACCGCAACGTGGCCAACGTGGTACTGCCCACCGACCTGAACTGCCTGTCGGTCATTCAGTACGCGGTCGACGTGCTCAAGGTGCGGCACATTCTCGTCACCGGCCACTACGGCTGTGGCGGCGTGCGCGCGGCCATGGGCGACCGCCAGTACGGGCTGATCGACGGCTGGCTGCGCAGCATCCGCGACCTGTACTACGTCAACCGCCACGCGTTGGCGCAACTGCCCAACGAAGAAGCCCAGGTCGACCGCATGTGCGAGCTGAACGTGATCCAGCAGGTGGAGAACGTGGCCCACACCACCATCGTCCAGAACGCTTGGCTGCGTGGCCAGGAGCTGTCGGTGCACGGCTGCATCTATGGCATCAAGGATGGCCGCTGGAAGAGCCTGGACACCACCATCAGCGGTGCCGAGCAGATGCCGGAGCAATTCCGCTACCGGCCGATCCAGCGCTAGTTGAGGATCACCAACGCCGGCAGCTCGCGCACCTGCGCCTGGGTGACCTGGGCCAGCGAGCGGATCACCGCGAGGGGGTCGTCGAGTTTGTAGTTGCCGGTGACCGCCACATCGCCCAATTGGGCGTTGGTGTTGAGGATCCACCCCGGGTAGTAGCGGCTGAGCTCGGCCAGCACCTGCTTGAGCGGGCGGTTTTCGAACACCAGGCGGCCGTCGACCCAGCCGAGGTCCTGGCTGGGGTTCAGCCGGGTGGTCGGGCCGAAGCCCGCTGGGCCCACCTCCACCGCGTCGCCGGCACTCAGGCGCAGGCGTTGGTGGCGGGTGTTCTGCAGGTCAAGGTTGCCGCGCGCCACGCGCACCTGCGCCTGGCCGCCGAGGTAGCGCACCGCGAAGGCGCTGTCGCGCACGCTGGCCTGCAGCGGGCCGGCTTCGAGTTCCAGCGGCAAGGGGTGGTCGGGCACCTCGAACCACGCCTCGCCCTGGTACAGCCGGGCGGTTTGCACGCCGCCCTGCTGGCGGCTGGCCAAGGCGGTTTCAGTGTTCAGCAACACCTTCGAACCGTCTTGCAGCTGCAGGCGATGGCGTTCGCCGGCCTGGGTCAGGTAGTCGGCTTGCAGCCGCAGCGGCAGGTGAGTGGCCAGTGCCACCGCCAGCAGCACCGCGGCCACCGCCGCCACGGGCCCGCGCCAGCGGCGCGTGCGCCGTGGGCGCTGCTGGCGCTCGATCGCCCGGGCCACTTCACCCACCACTTCGCCGTGCCAGATCGCCGAGGCCTTGGCGTAGGCGTCGGCATGGGCCGGGGCTTCGGCCAACCAGGCATCGAACTGCTGGCATTGCTCGGGGGTAGGGCTTTGCAGCACGATCAGCCAGTCCATGGCCTGGTCCATCGCCGCCGCGCTGGGCGCGGGCAAGGTGGTGTGTTCGGTCATGGAAGGTCCTCGTGGTGCACGGTGGCGCGAAGCTTAGCAAACTCAGAAAGGTCTTAGCCCATCCGCTGGGCGACGCCCATGCAGATCGCCATGATCAATTTGAGTTCCTTTTGCACCGTGCTGGGCGACACGCCAAGGCTGGCGGCGATTTCCAGGTAGCTGTGGCCCTGCAAGCGGCTGAGGGTGAAGATCTTCTGCTGGCGTGGGGTGAGCTGTGCCAGGCTGCTGCTCAGGCGCTTGAGCAGGCGCTCGGCATGGGCTGCTTCTTCAAAGCTGCTGGTGTTGTCCGCAACATTCAGCACCACTTGCTCGGCCACGTCTTCGACCACCGTGCGCTCATGCCGGCGGGCCGCGCGCAGGTGGTCCAGGGCCAGGTTGCGGGCGGTCTGGAACACGAACGGTTCGAGGTGGGTCACGCTGCGGTCGGCCAGCGCGCGGCTGACCCGCAGGTAGGTTTCGTGCAGCAGGTCTTCGGCGGTGCTCGGGTTGCGCACCAGCCGCTGCAGCGCCCGCAGCAGGCTGGGGCGCTGGAGGATGAAGAAGCTGTCGAATTGGGACTGGCTCACGATCGTACCCAGCTGAAAGAGGTGAATGATAATGCTTATCATCCGCCGCTCGTCAAGCACAATCGTGTATCAACGCCCTCAGCCTGCTTTACTCAGCGCCAGGCAGGTGTCGAGCATGCGGTTGGAGAAGCCCCACTCGTTGTCGTACCAGGCCATCACCTTGACCAGCTTGCCATTGGCCTTGGTGTGGTTGGCGTCGAAGATCGACGACAGCGGGTTGTGGTTGAAGTCGGTCGACACCAGCGGCAGGGCGTTGTAGCCCAGCACCGGGGATTGCTCGGCAGCCGCCTTGAACACCGCGTTCACCTCGTCGGCCGAGGCCTCGCGGGCCAGGTTCAGGGTGAGGTCGACCAGCGACACGTTGATCACCGGCACGCGCACGGCCATGCCGGTCAGTTTGCCGGCCAGTTCCGGCAGCACCAGGCCCACCGCTTCGGCGGCGCCGGTCTTGCTCGGGATCATCGACTGGGTGGCCGCGCGGGCGCGGTACGGGTCGCTGTGGTAGCCGTCGATCAGCGTCTGGTCATTGGTGAAGGCGTGGATGGTGGTCATCAGGCCTTGCTCGATGCCGAACTCACGGTGCAGCACCTGGGCCACCGGGGCCAGGCAGTTGGTGGTGCAGGAGGCGTTGGAGATCACCTGGTGCGAAGCGCGCAGAACGTCATGGTTAACGCCGTACACTATGGTGGCGTCCGCGCCCTTGGCGGGTGCCGAGATGATCACCTTGCTGGCGCCAGCGGCCAGGTGCGCGGCGGCTTTGTCACGCTCGGTGAACAGCCCGGTGCATTCGAACACCACGTCTACCTGGTGGGTCTTCCAAGGCAGCTCGGCGGGGTTGCGCACCGCGCTCACGGCAATCCGGTCGCCGTTGACCGTCAGGCCCTCGGCATCGTGCTCTACGCTACCGTCGAAGGTGCCGTGCACGGTGTCGTACTTGAGCAGGTGGGCGTTGATCTTGCTGTCGCCC
The DNA here is from genome assembly GCF_042958985.1 of Pseudomonas sp. NPDC007930. NCBI lineage: Bacteria > Pseudomonadati > Pseudomonadota > Gammaproteobacteria > Pseudomonadales > Pseudomonadaceae > Pseudomonas > Pseudomonas sp. NPDC007930. The sequence goes on along the minus strand of NZ_JBIBKC010000002.1, from coordinate 625,409 downwards.
AGGTCATTGATGGCGACGACTTGCAGGTGCTGGCGGTAGCCTTGGGTATACAGTGCTCTGAGCACGTTGCGCCCGATGCGCCCGAAACCGTTGATTGCGATGCGAATGGTCATTGGCAGTACCTACTGTCAGATGGTGAGTCTTGCCCCCGCCGGGCCATGGGTCACGAATCTGTTTTGTTGTTGGAATTACAAGATTATTCGCATAGAAATAGAAAACAAGCCCTTTTGATGGCAGTATTTTGTTTTATCTACAACTAGTGACCGGTGCGGCCTAGATTTTTGAGCCCCAAGGCCCGGCAGAAGTTGAATCGTTTCAACGACCGCCGATCAGCTCGCCCGTAACCGGATCACACCCATAGCCTGGAGTCCCACATGCATCCCCGCGTCCTCGAGGTCACCGAACGGCTGGTGCAACGCAGCCGTGCCACGCGCGAGCGTTACCTGCAGATGATCGATGCCGCCGCCAGCGACGGCCCCCAGCGCGGCAAGCTGCAGTGCGCCAACTTCGCCCACGGCGTGGCCGCTTGCGGCACCGACGACAAGAACGCCCTGCGCCTGCTCAACGCCGCCAACGTGGCGATCGTGTCGGCGTACAACGACATGCTCTCGGCGCACCAGCCGTATGAAACCTACCCCGCGCTGATCAAGCAGGCGCTGCGCGAGGTGCATTCGGTCGGGCAGTTCGCGGGCGGGGTGCCGGCCATGTGCGACGGGGTGACCCAGGGCGAGCCGGGCATGGAGCTGGCCATCGCCAGCCGCGAAACCATTGCTTTGTCTACCGCCGTGGCGCTCTCGCACAACATGTTCGACGCGGCGCTGTGCCTGGGCATTTGCGACAAGATCGTGCCCGGCCTGATGATGGGCGCCTTGCGCTTTGGCCACCTGCCAACGATTTTCGTGCCCGGCGGGCCGATGCCTTCGGGGTTGTCGAACAAAGACAAAGCCCGGGTGCGCCAGCTTTACGCCGAAGGCAAGGCCAGCCGCGAAGAGCTGCTCGAATCCGAGATGAAGAGCTACCACGGCCCCGGTACCTGCACCTTCTACGGCACCGCCAACACCAACCAGTTGGTGATGGAAGTGATGGGCCTGCACCTGCCGGGCAGCTCGTTCGTGAACCCCAACACGCCGCTGCGCGAAGCGCTGACCTTCGAGGCGGCGCAGCAGGTCACGCGCCTGACCAAAGCCGGTGGCGCCAGCTTCATGCCGCTGGGGCGGATCGTCGACGAGCGCGCGTTGGTCAACGCCACCGTGGCACTGCACGCCACCGGCGGCTCGACCAACCACACCCTGCACCTGCCGGCGATCGCCATGGCCGCCGGGATCGAGCTCACCTGGCAAGACATGGCCGACCTCTCCGAGGTGGTGCCAACGCTGTCGCACGTGTACCCCAACGGTAAAGCCGACATCAACCACTTCCAGGCTGCTGGCGGCATGGCCTTCCTGATCAGCGAGCTGCTCGATGCCGGGCTGCTGCATGAGGATGTGAACACCGTGGCGGGCCCAGGCCTGCGCCGCTACACCCAGGAGCCGTTCCTCGACGGCGGCAAGCTGGTATGGCGCGAAGGCCCCACCGAAAGCCTCGACGAGACCATCCTGCGCCCGGTGGCGCGGCCGTTCTCGCCCGAAGGCGGGCTGCGGGTGATGGAAGGCAACCTTGGCCGTGGGGTGATGAAAGTCTCCGCCGTGGCGCCCCAGCACCAGGTGGTCGAAGCCCCGGCGCGGGTGTTCGAGGACCAGGCGGAACTTGCCGCGGCCTTCAAGGCCGGCGAGCTGGAACGTGACATGGTCGCGGTGATGCGCTTTCAAGGCCCGCGCGCCAACGGCATGCCTGAGCTGCACAAGATGACCCCCTTCCTCGGCGTGCTGCAGGACCGTGGCTTCAAGGTGGCGCTGGTCACCGATGGACGGATGTCGGGTGCATCGGGCAAGATCCCCGCCGCGATTCACGTCTGCCCCGAGGCGCTCGACGGCGGCCCGCTGGCCTTTGTGCGCGATGGCGATGTGATCCGCGTCGACGGCGTGAACGGCACCCTGCAGGTGCTGGTCGAAGCCAACGAGTTGGCCGCGCGCGAACGCACCTACCCCACGGTAGACAGCAGCAGCGGCTGCGGGCGTGAGTTGTTTGGTTTCATGCGCATGGCGTTCAGCTCGGCGGAGCAGGGGGCCAGCGCCTTCACTTCAGCCTTGGGAGCGCTTAAATGACATTGGCACTGGTGGGCGATATCGGCGGCACCAACGCACGCTTCGCCCTCTGGGAAAACAGCGAGCTGCGCGCGGTGCAGGTGTTCGCCACGGCGGACTACACCAGCCCCGAGCAGGCGATCGGTGAGTACCTCAAAGGCCATGGCCTGGCCGCTGGCGCGGTGGGCGCGGTGTGCCTATCGGTGGCTGGCCCGGTGGGCGGCGATGAGTTCCGCTTCACCAACAACCACTGGCGCATCAGCCAGAAGGCCTTTTGCAAAACCCTGCAGGTGCAGCAGCTGAAGCTGGTCAATGACTTCACCGCCATGGCGCTGGGCATGACCCGCCTCAAGGCCGGTGAATACCGCACCGTGCGCGAAGGCCAGGCCGACGCCACGCGCCCAGCGGTGGTGATCGGCCCCGGCACCGGCCTGGGCGTGGGCACCTTGCTCAACCTCGGTGAAAACCGCTGGGCGGCGCTGCCGGGGGAGGGCGGCCATGTCGACCTGCCGGTGGGCAACGCCCGCGAAGCGCGGCTGCGCCAGCACATCGAGGGGCTGATCGGCCATGTGAGCGCCGAAACCATCCTCAGCGGCGGCGGCCTGCTGCGCCTGTACCAGGCGATCTGCGCGCTCGACGCCCACGTGCCGAAGTTCGCCAAGCCCAACGAGGTGACCCAGGGCGCGCTGGCCGGGGACCCGGTGGCGCTGCAGACCATCGATCAGTTCAGCCGCTTTCTGGCGCGGGTGGCCGGCAACAACGTGCTCACCGTCGGTGGCCGCGGCGGGGTGTTCATCGTCGGTGGGGTGATCCCGCACTTCATCGAGCTGTTCCTGAAAAGCGGCTTCAATGAAGCGTTCGACGATAAGGGCTGCATGAGCGACTACTTCAACGGCATCCCGGTGTGGGTGGTCACGGCGGAGTTCTCCGGGTTGCTCGGCGCCGGCGTGGCGCTGGAACAGGCCTGACCGCCGCGGCCTGCGCAGGCTCGACAAGCGCAGGCCGGCCCCCTAATCTGCGCACAACAACAAAATAGCGACGCAGGGCTGAACCTTGACCACTGCTGGCAAAACGATCTTGCTGGTCGACGACGACCAGGAAATCCGCGAGCTGCTGCAGGCCTACCTGGGCCGCGCCGGCTTTGCCGTACGGGCCGCGCCCGACGGCGAACGTTTCAGAACCGAATTCGACCAGGAGCCCCCCGGGCTGGCCATCCTCGACGTGATGCTGCCCGACGAAGACGGCTTCAGCCTGTGCCGTTGGGTGCGCCAACACCCGCGCCACCCCCATGTGCCGATCATCATGCTCACCGCCAGCTCCGACGAGGCCGACCGCATCGTCGGCCTGGAGCTGGGCGCCGACGACTACCTCGGCAAACCCTTCAGCCCGCGTGAACTGCAAGCGCGGATCAAGGCGCTGCTACGCCGCGCGCAATTCGGCCAGCCCGCCGGCGGCGATGTGCTGGCCTTCGATGACTGGCGGCTGGATACCGTGAGCCACCGGTTGTTTCACAGCGACGGCGAGGAAGTGGTGCTTTCGGGGGCTGATTTTGCCCTGCTCAAGCTGTTCCTCGACCACCCGCAGCAGATTCTCGACCGCGACACCATCGGCAACGCCACCCGTGGCCGCGAGCCGATGCCGCTCGACCGCATCGTCGACATGGCCGTGAGCCGGCTGCGCCAGCGCCTGCGCGACACCGACAAACCGCCGCGGCTGATCCGCACCGTGCGCGGCAGTGGCTACCTGCTGGCGGCCCAGGTTGCGCCTGTTTAAGCCACGCTCGCTGCTGGGGCGGATGCTGCTGCTGACGCTGCTGGCGGTGCTGCTCGCCCAGGGCCTCTCCAGCGCGGTGTGGCTGGCGCAGTTGCGCGCCAGCGAGCGCGAGGGGCTGGTCAACAGCGCCCGCAGCCTGGCCCATTCGATGGCCGCCAGCGTCAGTTACTTCCGCTCGTTGCCGGTGGGCTACCGGCCGCTGGTGCTCGACCAACTGCGCAACATGGGCGGCACGCGGTTCTTCACCTCGCTCAACGACCGCCCCTTGAGCATGCAAACCCTGCAGCCGACCACGCGCAGCCGGGCGGTGATCGACGCGGTCAGCCAGGTGCTGCGGCGCCAGTTGGGCGAAGGGCTGGAGATTTCCGTGGCGTTCGTCAGCCCTGATGACCTGCGCCTGTTCAATGGCGGCCTCAAGCTCGATGAGTTGCCGCGCTCCTGGACGTACTACGCCCTGGCCCTGGAGCCGCTGAACCCACCGGTGCTGGTCACGCAGATCCGCCTCAACGAGGGCGAATGGCTGTTCATCGCCTCGATGCTGCCCGAGCCCTACACCAGCCTCGAAGAAGAGCACCTGCCCACCCCGCAACTGTGGTTCATCATGCTCACCGGGGCGTTCTTGCTGGTGTTCACCGGCCTGCTGGTGCACTGGCAAAGCCGCCCGCTCAAGCGCCTGGCGCGGGCCGCGCGGGAGTTGTCGCTGGGCGATGAGGCCGCCACCGTGCAGGTGCAAGGCGGCGGCAGCGAAGTGGTCGAGGTAGGCCGCGCGCTGAACACCCTGCACCAGCGCATCGGCCGTTACCTCACCGAGCGCAGCCAGCTGTTCAGCGCGATTTCCCATGACCTGCGCACCCCCATCACCCGCCTGCGGCTGCGGGTCGAACTGCTGGACGACGAGGCCCTGCAGGCCAAGTTCACCCGCGACCTCGACGAGCTCGACCTGTTGGTCAAGGGCGCGCTGCAGTGCGTGAAAGACACCGACATCCACGAGAACATCGAGCCGGTGGACCTCAACCACACCCTGATGTGCCTGGTCGAGCCTTACCTGGCCGGCGAGGGCGATGGCCGCGTGACCCTCAAGGGCCACGCCCGCCGGGCCTATTCCGGCAAGCCACTGGCGCTCAAGCGCTGCATCGGCAACCTGATCGACAACGCCCTCAAATACGGCCACCGCGCCCACCTCACCGTGCAGGACGCCGCCGGCCAGTTCGTGCTGCACGTGGAAGACGAAGGCCCCGGCGTGCCCGAACAGCGCCTGGAAAAAGTGTTCGAGCCGCACTTTCGCCTGGCCGGGCAGCAACAGGGCTACGGCCTGGGCCTGGGCATCGCCCGCAACATCGCCCACAGCCATGGCGGCGAGGTCACCCTGCAGAACCTGCCGGTGGGTGGGTTGCGGGTGACGCTGACGTTGCCGCGGGTGGATAAGGCTTGAGGAGGGGCCTCAGCGGTTGAGTTTTTCCATCGCGGCTTCGGCGAGAAAGGTAGAACGGCTTTTGACGTTGTGTTCCCGTACGAACCGGTCGATACGCTGAATGATCATACCAGGCAAGGTGACGTTGACCTTTTCCACCTTGCCCAGATAGGGCGTGATGTCTATGTCGAGCATCCCCCAGCCCATGCTTTCATACTCAGGCTGGGCACGGTAGCGGCTGATCGATGAAGGCATAGGCACGGCCTCTCCCTGCTTCATGGCGTCTTCGAGAAGCAGGTGCGCCACCTCGATGGCAGCCCGGTAGGCTTCTTCGAAGGTGTCTCCGGCCGTGACCGCGCCTGGGATGTCAGGGATCTGAATGCCAGTCGCAGTGTGTTCGTCGCCCCATTCGATGCAGATCGGATATTGCATGTTCGTCGCCCTCGGGCAGTTGAGGTTCAAGCCAGGCCTGCTCGCTTGCGGATGGCTTTCACAGTACCCAGCGGAAGATCCTTCTTCGGGTGAGGCACTGGGATGGTATAGCGGCTGTTGATGTGAACGTAGAGGTGATGACTGCCCGCTATGCGGTCTAGCTGCCACCCTGCTGCTTCGAGCTCCCGTATCAATTGCCTGCTCTGCACCGTCGATACCGCCTGTTGAGGATTGTAACTCTAGGGTTATGTTTTTCATAGCTGGCAGTATCTCACCCTCATAGCGCCTCAGCCCGCCCAGTGTATTTCCAGAAATCACACCCATCCGAATGTCACCACCCCGTGACATTTCTCCCGCCGTTCGTTACCTAACTCAACAAAAAGCGTGATTAAACTCGGATCAGCGCTAGCCTTTAGGCTGGCTACAGATAAAAACAACAAAAGGATTCGTCAATGAACGCCATCACTCGTTTGGCTGCTGTCATTTCCCTTGCCTCGTTGTTCCCCCTCGCCGCGACCGCGGCTGACTCCAAAGGCACCATCGAAGTCACCCACTGGTGGACCAGCGCCGGTGAAAGCGCGGCCATGGACGTGTTGCGCAACCAGGTCAAGGCCGATGGCTATACCTGGAAAGACAACGCCGTGGCCGGTGGCGGTGGGGCGGCGGCGATGACCGTGCTGAAGTCCCGCGCGGTGTCGGGCAACCCACCTGGGGCGGCGCAGATCAAAGGGCCGGACATCCAGGAGTGGAGCCAGCTCGGGCTGCTCTCCGAAGACGCTCTCGACGGCGTGGCCAAGGATGAAGGCTGGGCCAAGCTGCTCTCGCCGACCGTGGTCAAGATCGTGCAGTACGACGGGCACTACGTGGCCGTGCCGTTCAACATCCACCGGGTCAACTGGCTGTGGATCAACCCCGAGGCGTTCAAGAAGGCCGGCATCGACAAGGCGCCGACCACCCTCGATGAACTGTTCGCCGCCGCCGACAAGCTCAAGGCCGCCGGCATCATCCCGATCGCCCATGGCGACCAGCCGTGGCAGAACTCCACGGTGTTCGAAGACATCGTGTTGGCGGTGATGGGCCCCGAGGGCTACCACAAGGCCTTCGTCGAGCTCGACAACGCCACCCTCACCGGGCCGAAGATGGCTGAATCCTTCGCCGCGCTGAAAAAACTCGCCGGCTACATGGACCCTAACCGCGGCGGCCAGGACTGGAACCAGGCCACCGCCCAGGTGATCCAGGGCAAGGCCGGCATGCAGGCGATGGGCGACTGGGCCAAGAGCGAATGGAGCACCGCCAAGAAGGTCCCCGGCAAAGACTTCCAGTGCGTGCCGTTCCCCGGCACCGCCGGCAGCTACACCTACAACGTCGACTCGCTGGCGATGTTCAAGGTCAAGGACGAAGGCACCGTGGCGGCGCAGAAGGATGTCGCCAAGATCGCCCTCGGCACCCACTTCCAGACCGTGTTCAACCAGAACAAAGGCTCGATCCCGGTCCGCAACGACATCGACATGAGCCAGTTCGACAGCTGCGCCCAGGCCTCGAAGAAAGACTTCGACGCCGCCAGCGCCAAGGGCGGCGCACAGCCGAGCATGGCCCACAACATGGCCACCAACCTGGCGGTGCAGGGCGCGGTGTTCGACGTGGTCACCAACTTCATCAACGACAAGAACGCCGACCCGGCCGCCGCCGCCAAGCAGTTGGGCAACGCGATCAAATCCGCCCAGTAACCCTGGCGCTCGCCCCGGGCCTACGGGCCTGGGGCGCACTGTAATCGAGAGAGCGTACCGATGAGTTCCGTCGCGACAACCGCCAAGGCCTCGCCGGCCCTGGACCGCCTGCAGGGCTGGCTGCCCAAGCTGGTGCTGGCACCGAGCATGGTGCTGGTGCTGGTGGGTTTCTATGCCTACATCGGCTGGACGTTCCTGCTGTCGTTCACCAATTCCAGCTTCCTGCCCAGCTACACCTTTGTCGGCCTGCAGCAGTACCTGCGCCTGTGGGACAACGACCGCTGGTGGGTGGCGAGCAAAAACCTGCTGGTGTTCGGCAGCTTGTTCATTGGCATCAGCCTGGTGGTAGGGGTACTGCTGGCGGTGCTGCTCGACCAGCGTATCCGCCGTGAAGGGTTTATCCGCACCGTGTACCTGTACCCCATGGCGCTGTCGATGATCGTTACCGGCACCGCCTGGAAATGGCTGCTCAACCCCGGTATGGGGCTGGACAAACTCCTGCGGGACTGGGGCTGGACCGGCTTTACCCTCGACTGGCTGGTCAACCAGGACCGGGTGATCTACTGCGTGGTGATCGCCGCCGTGTGGCAGGCCTCCGGCTTTGTGATGGCGATGTTCCTGGCCGGCCTGCGCGGGGTCGACAGCTCGATCGTGCGCGCGGCCCAGGTCGATGGCGCGAGCCTGCCGACCATCTACTTGAAGATCGTGCTGCCGAGCCTGCGCCCGGTGTTTTTCAGCGCCTTCATGATCCTTGCCCACATCGCCATCAAGAGCTTCGACCTGGTGATGGCGATGACCGCCGGTGGCCCGGGGTACTCCTCGGACCTGCCCGCGGTGTTCATGTATTCGTTCACCTTCAGCCGTGGGCAGATGGGCATGGGCTCGGCCAGCGCCATGCTGATGCTTGGGGCGATCCTGGCGATCCTGGTGCCTTACCTGTATTCGGAACTGCGAGGCAAGCGCCATGACTAGTGCCGTGCTCAAACCGGGCCTGACGCCCAGCCGCGTGCTGATCTACGCGGTGCTGATCGGTGCCTGCCTGCTGTACCTGGTGCCCTTGCTGGTGATGCTGCTGACCAGCTTCAAAACCCCTGAAGACATCAGCAACGGCAACCTGCTGACGCTGCCCGCGGCCTTCACCGGCATTGGCTGGAGCAAGGCCTGGGGGATCGTCAGCGGGTATTTCTGGAACTCGGTGGCGATTACCGTGCCGGCGGTGCTGATCTCCACCGGCATCGGCGCGCTCAATGGCTACGTGCTGTCGATGTGGCGCTTTCGCGGCTCGCAGCTGTTTTTCGGGCTGTTGCTGTTCGGCTGCTTCCTGCCGTTCCAGACCGTGCTGCTGCCGGCCTCGTTCACCCTCGGCAAGATGGGCCTGGCCAACACCACCACGGGCCTGGTGCTGGTGCACGTGGTGTACGGGCTGGCCTTCACCACGCTGTTTTTCCGTAACTTCTACGTGAGCGTGCCCGAGGCCCTGGTGAAGGCCGCGCGGCTCGATGGCGCGGGGTTCTTCACCATCTTCGGGCGGATCCTGCTGCCGATGTCGATCCCGACCATCATGGTCTGCATCATCTGGCAGTTCACCCAGATCTGGAACGACTTCCTCTTCGGCGTGGTGTTCGCCAGTGGCGACGCGCAGCCGATCACCGTGGCCCTGAACAACCTGGTCAACACTAGCACGGGGGTCAAGGAATACAACGTAGACATGGCCGCGGCGATGATCGCCGGGCTGCCGACCCTGCTGGTGTATGTGCTGGCGGGCAAGTACTTTCTGCGCGGGCTCACGGCCGGCGCGGTCAAGGGGTAAACCATGGCAACACTTGAACTGCGCAACGTGAACAAGACCTACGGCAGTGGGCTGCCCGACACGTTGAAGAACATTCAACTGGCGATCGCCGACGGCGAGTTCCTGATCCTGGTCGGCCCTTCCGGCTGCGGCAAGTCCACCCTGATGAACTGCATCGCCGGCCTGGAGAACATCACCGGCGGGGCGATCGTGGTCGACGGCACCGACATCAGCCAGATGAGCCCGAAAGACCGCGACATCGCCATGGTGTTCCAGAGCTACGCGCTATACCCGACCATGACCGTGCGGCAGAACATCGAGTTCGGCTTGAAGATCCGCAAGGTGCCGGCCAGCGAGATCGACCAGGAAGTGGCGCGGGTGGCCAAGCTGCTGCAGATCGAACACCTGCTCACACGCAAGCCCGGGCAGTTGTCGGGTGGCCAGCAGCAGCGCGTGGCCATGGGCCGGGCGCTGGCGCGGCGGCCGAAAATCTATTTGTTCGACGAGCCGCTGTCGAACCTCGATGCCAAGCTGCGGGTAGAGATGCGCACCGAGATGAAACTGATGCACCAGCGGCTGAAGACCACCACCGTGTACGTGACCCACGACCAGATCGAGGCGATGACCCTCGGCGACAAGGTCGCGGTGATGAAAGACGGCATCATCCAGCAGTTCGGCACGCCCAAAGACATCTACACCGAGCCGGCCAACCTGTTCGTGGCCAGCTTCATCGGTTCGCCGCCGATGAACTTCATCCCGGTCAAGCCGCGCCGCGACAACGGCCAGTGGCAAGCGCCGCTGGCCAGCGACCAGGGCCAGTTGGGCCTGCCGCTGCAGGCCGAAGGGGTAGACCTGGCCAGCCGTGAGGTGATCCTCGGCCTGCGCCCCGAGCAACTGGCGGTGGCCGGGGAGGGCGCGCGGGCGGTACTGCAGGCGCGAGTGGAGGTGATCGAACCGACCGGGCCCGACACCCTCGTGTTCGTCACCCTCAACGGCACCAAGGTGTGCTGCCGGGTGGCGCCGGACCAGGCCCCGGCGGCCGGTGAAATCCTCAACTTGAGTTTCGATGCGAGCAAGGCCTTGCTGTTCGACGCCCAGAGCGGCGAGCGGCTGGCCGCAAGGAGCAACACCCCGGCCGAAGGTTCGGCCGGCAACGTGGCGCAGTTCAGGGGGCGTTAGCCCACGGGTGGCCTGTACCCGGAACCCGCCGCGATAACAACAAAAACCGCAATAACAATAATGAGGGTGATCAAGGGATGAACATGCATAGACACACCATGGCGCGAGGGCTCTTCGTGCTCGGCGCGCTGGGCCTGGCCGCCAGCGCCAGTGCCGCCCCGGCCGATCCTACGGTCTTCGATGCCTCGCAGTATGGCCTCGGTGACTGGGGCGGGGCCCGTAAAGACCTGTTCGACAAGGGCTACGACTTCACCCTGGAGTACGTGGGCGAGGCGGCGAGCAACCTCAACGGTGGCTACAACGACGACCGCACCGCGCGCTACAGCGACCAGTTCGCCCTGGGCGTGAAAATGGACCTCGACAAGATCCTCGGCTGGCACGGCGCGGATTTTCGCTTCACGGTCACCGAGCGTAGCGGCCGCAACATCGGCAATGACCGCATCAGCGACCCGCGCGCCGGGATGTTCAGCTCGCCGCAGGAAGTCTGGGGCCGCGGGCAAACCTGGCGGTTGACGCAAATGTGGTACCGCCAGCGCTTCATCGACGACAAGCTCGACATCAAGTTCGGCCGTTTTGGGCCAGGCGAAGACTTCAACAGCTTCCCTTGCGACTTCCAGAACCTCGCCTTCTGCGGCTCGCAGGTGGGTAACTGGGTGGGCGGTATCTGGTACAACTGGCCGGTCAGCCAGTGGGCCGCGCGGGTGAAGTGGAACTTCAACAGCGAGTTCTACGCCCAGGTCGGCGCGTTCAACCAGAACCCCTCCAACCTCGAAACCGGCAACGGCTTCAAGCTCAACGGCAGCGGTACCAAGGGCACCATCTTCCCGGTCGAAGTGGTCTGGTCGCCAAACGTGAACGGGTTGGCGGGCGAATACCGCCTGGGTTACTACTACAGCACCGCCAAGGCCGATGACGTGCGCGACGACATCAACGGCGACCAGCAAGCGGTCACCGGCCAACCGTTCAAAAGCCACGGCAGCAAGCATGGCTGGTGGGTGGTGGCGCAGCAGCAACTCACCTCGCACAACGGTGACGCCAGCCGCGGCCTGAGCGTGTTCGCCAACGCCACGGTGCATGACAAGGCCACCAACTTCATCGACAACTACCAACAGGTAGGGCTGGTGTACAAAGGCCTGTTCGATGGCCGGCCGAAGGATGACATCGGCGTGGGCATCGCCCGCATCCATGTGAACGACGACGCGCGCAAACGGGCGGAGCTGATCAACACGCTGAGCGGCATCAACGACTATGACAACCCCGCTTTCGTGCCGGTACAGGACACCGAGTACGATGCCGAGATCTACTACGGCTTCCATGTGACCAACTGGCTGACCGTGCGCCCCAACCTGCAGTACATCAAGCACCCAGGCGGTGTGGATGAGGTCGAGAACGCACTGGTGGCGGGCTTGAAGGTGCAGTCGAAGTTCTGATCGCTGGCGCGATCAGGGGCAAGTGTCAAGCGGCAAGTGGTAAGCAACAGCAACAGCAACAGCAGCAGTTGCAAGCGGCAAGCGGCAAGCGGCAAGCCACAGCAAAAGCCACCGCGAAAGCTAAAACCTGCAAGTGGCGAGCAATGCCTACGCCACCCCACTTGCCCCTTGCAGCTTACCCCTTGCCCCTGCTCGAAGAGGGCTGAACCCCGGTTCAGCCCTCTTCGAGCGGGTACCTACTCGCATTCAAACTCTCTTTGATCCTGCGCAAATGCGGCTGGAAGTCAGTGCCGCGGCGCAGGGTCATGCCGGTGGCCAGCACATCGAGCACGGTGAGCTGGATGATCCGCGAGGTCATCGGCATGTAGATGTCGGTGTCTTCGGGCAGCGGGATGTTCAAGCTCATGCTGCAGGCTTGATCGAGCGGCGAGCCGGCCGCGGTCAGGCCCAGCACCGAGGCGCCGTTTTCCCGCGCGGTGCGCGCCACGTCGACCAACTCCCGGGTGCGCCCGGTGTAAGAGATGATCACGAACAGCTCGCCGGTGTGCGCCACCGACGCCAACATGCGTTGCATCAGCACGTCGGCATGGGCGCTGACCGCCAGGTTGAAGCGGAAAAACTTGTGCAGCGCGTCTTGCGCCACCGGTGCCGATGCGCCCAGGCCGAAGAAGTGGATTTGCCGGGCCTGGATCATCATGTCGACGGCGCGGCTCACCTGCTTGGGGTCGATCTGCTGCCAGGCGCTGTCGAGCGAGGCGATGGCGCTGGCGAAGATTTTCTGGGTATAGGCGGCGGGCTCGTCGTCGGCCGACACCGCGCGGCTGACGTAGGCGGCGCCGCTGGCCAGGCTTTGTGCCAGTTGCAGCTTGAGTTCCGGGTAGCCGCTGACTTCAAATGAGCGGCAGAACCGGTTGACCGTGGGCTCGCTGACCTTGGCCGCCTGCGCCAGCGCGGCGATACTGAAGCGGGTAGCCTGCTGCGGGTTGTGCAGGATCACCTCGGCGACCTTGCGCTCGGCCTTGTTCAGGCCCTCGAGGCGCTCCTGGATCTGTTCGAGGAGGTTACGCACACGCTCCATTCTGGGCTCCTTGGGGCTGGGAATACTGCTGTCATCAGCGGTGGTCTATCGTACTTACGGGCCAGCGCGATCACCACCGGTAAGTGCGGGTAATCGGGCGATGTTGTTTTATTACTACATTCTGCCTTGAAGGGCGCCCCCCAAACCGGTAATACTTGTTCAACTTGATAAAGAAACCAATATCATGCTTTCGATTTCCGAACCCTGCACCTTTGCCCTGTTCGGCGCCATGGGCGACCTGGCACTGCGCAAGCTGTTCCCCGCGCTGTACCAGCTCGAGCGCGCCGAACTGCTGCATGAGCACACGCGGCTGCTGGCGCTGTCGCGCGAGCCGGGCGATGCGGCGTTCCACCTCGGGCAGATCGAAGAGCACCTGAAGGAGTTCGTGCCCGAGGCGCAGCTCGAAGCCGCCGCCCTGGCGCGCTTCAAGGCGCGGCTGGAGTACCTGCACGTTGATTTCCTCAACGCCGATGACTACAGCCTGCTGGCCGAGCGGGTGGGCGACGCCGCCACGGTGATCGCCTACTTCGCCACTCCCGCGGCGCTGTACGGCGGCATTTGCGAAAACCTCGCCAAGGCCGGCCTGGCCGAGCGCACCCGGGTGGTGCTGGAGAAGCCGATCGGCCATGACCTGGCCTCGTCGCGCACGGTCAACGACGCCGTCGCCAAGGTATTCCCGGAAACCCGCGTGTACCGCATCGACCACTACCTGGGCAAGGAAACGGTCCAGAACCTGATCGCCCTGCGTTTCGCCAACAGCCTGTTCGAAACCCAGTGGAACCAGAACTACATCTCCCACGTCGAGATCAGTGTGGCCGAGAAGGTCGGCATCGAAGGCCGCTGGGGCTATTTCGACAAGGCCGGGCAGCTGCGTGACATGGTGCAGAACCACCTGGTGCAACTGCTTTGCCTGATCGCCATGGACCCGCCCGCGGACCTCTCCGCCGACGCCATCCGTGATGAAAAGGTCAAGGTGCTCAAGGCGCTGCAGCCGATCACCGGCGAGGCCTTGCACACCCATGTAGTGCGTGGCCAGTACATTGCGGGCTACAGCGAAGGCCGCGCGGTGCCGGGTTACCTGGAAGAAGAAAACTCCAACCCGCACAGCGACACCGAAACCTTCGTCGCCCTGCGCGCGGACATCCGCAACTGGCGCTGGGCCGGCGTGCCGTTCTACCTGCGTACCGGCAAGCGCATGCCGCAAAAGCTGTCGCAGATCGTGATTCACTTCAAGGAACCCCCGCACTACATCTTCGCCCCGGAGCAGCGCATGCAGATCAGCAACAAGCTGATCATCCGCCTGCAGCCGGACGAAAGCATTTCGTTGCGGGTCATGACCAAGGAGCAAGGCCTCGACAAGGGGATGCAACTGCGCAGCGGCCCGCTGCAGTTGAATTTCTCCGACGCCTACCGCAGCGCGCGAATCCCTGACGCGTACGAGCGGCTGCTGTTGGAAGTGATGCAGGGCAACCAAAACCTCTTCGTCCGTAAAGACGAAATCGAATACGCGTGGAAGTGGTGCGACCAGTTGATCGCCGGCTGGAAAAAGGCCGGCGACGCGCCCAAGCCTTATGCGGCGGGGTCCTGGGGGCCGATGAGCTCGATTGCACTGATTACCCGCGACGGGAGATCCTGGTATGGCGATATCTGAACTGCAACTGCCCCAAGGGGTGGCCCCTCACGAATTTCCCAGCCCGCCGTTGCTCGCCGACGCGCTGGCCGAGGTCACCGTGGCGCGCCTGCGCCAGGCGCTCGAGGCCAACGGCCAGGCCAGCCTGGTGGTGTCGGGTGGGCGCAGCCCGGTGATGTTCTTCCAGGCGCTGGCGCGCCAGGCCGGCTTCGACTGGAGCCAGGTGACCATCACCCTGGCCGATGAGCGCTGGGTGCCGGTTGGCCACGCCGATAGCAACGAAGGCCTGGTCAAGCGCTACCTGCTGCAGGGCCCGGTGAGCAAGGCGCGGTTCATCAGCCTGTACCACGCCACCCACACCCAGGCCGAAGCCGCCGAGGCCGCCGACCGCGCCCTGGCCGCGCTGGCGGGCATCGACGTGCTGATCCTCGGCATGGGCGATGACGGCCACACCGCCTCGCTGTTCCCGCAAAGCCCCGGCCTTGCCGAGGCGCTGGATGAACACAACCCGCGCCGCTGCGTGCCGATGACCGCCCCGGCCGTGCCGCTGCAGCGCCTGAGCATGACCCGCGCGCTGCTGGCCACGGCGCGCTTCCCGGTGCTGTCGATCCAGGGGGCGGGCAAGCTCGACACGTTGCGCGCGGCCCTGGCCGGCGGCGAGATCGCCGAGATGCCGGTGCGCGCGTTCCTCAAGGCACCGCTGGATATTTACTGGTGCCCATGATGTACAGCCATCGCTCAAGGATCAGCCCAAGGACCCACCGCCATGACGCCTGAACAACAACAACGCATGCTCGACAAGGTCAAGCAAATCGACGAACTGGCCGCGCGGGCGCGCATTTTGCCGGTGATCGTGATCAACGCCGAAAGCGAAATCCTGCCGCTGGCCGACGCACTGGCCGCCGGCGGGCTGACCGCCCTGGAAGTGACCCTGCGCTCGCAGTACGGCCTGAAGGCCATCAAGCTGTTGCGCGATCACCGCCCAGAGCTGCTGGTGGGTGCCGGTACCGTGCTCGACCGCGCCATGCTCGGCGCGGTGGTCGAGGCCGGCGCGCAGTTCGTGGTCACCCCAGGCTGCACCCAGGACATGCTCGAAGCCGGCGTCGATTGCCCGGTGCCGCTGCTGCCGGGGATCTCCAGCGCGTCGGAAATCATGATGGGCTACGCCCTCGGCTACCGCCGCTTCAAGTTGTTCCCGGCGGAAGTGAGCGGCGGCGTGGCGGCGATCAAAGCCTTTGGCGGCCCGTTCGGCGACGTACGTTTTTGCCCCACCGGCGGGGTCAACACCAGCAACCTCAACACTTACATGGCCCAGCCCAATGTGATGTGCGTGGGTGGTACCTGGATGCTCGACAAAGCCTGGATCGCCGCCGGGCAGTGGGACCTGGTCGAGCAGAGCAGCCGCGAGGCCATTGCCCTGCTGGGCTAGGCAAGGGGGCCCTCAGCGTTTACGCAAGGGCTCCAACAATGCCCCCAGCCCGTTGTGGTCAATCTCGTGCATCAACGCCAGGAGTTGCCCCAGCTCCCCCTTGGGGAAGCCCTGGCGGGCAAACCACGCCAGGTAGGCGCCGGGCAAATCGGCCAGCAGGCGCCCCTGGTATTTGCCAAAAGGCATGGTGCGAGTGACCAGTAGTTCAAGAAATTCAGGGTTCATTGTTTGGTGTATTAAAAGTGGCTGTGAACTTGCAATGAACTTGCATTTTGCAATGCAGGTCAAGGGGGTTCATGCAGAAAGACCGCATGAAAAGTTTATGAATATTTATAACTGTATGATTTAATTTGTTTTTTTGTTTTGGTTAATTCTGGCACGGCCGCTGCAACAGTTCTTCCATCATCTGACGGAGGAACCCAAAATGACCAAGTCCGGTAAAGACGTTGTCTCGGTGCTGAACCACCTGATCGAAACCTGCAAAGACGGCCAGGAAGGGTTCAAAACCTGTGCTGGCGATATTAAAAACGCCGAGCTCAAATCCCTGTTCGAAAAACGCTCGGTGGAATGCTCCACCGCCGCCGGCGAGCTGCAAGAGGCCGTGATGGCCCTGGGCGGCAACCCGGAAGACTCCACCAGCTTCTCGGGCGACCTGCACCGCCGCTGGGTCGACCTCAAAGCGATGGTCACCGGCAAAAGCGAAGAGGCCATCCTCAATGAAGCCGAACGCGGTGAAGACGTCGCCCTGAAGGCCTACAAGGAAGCCTTGGCCGAACCGCTGCCCGCCAATGTGTACTCGATCGTCGAACGCCAGTACCACGGGGTACAGCGCAACCACGACCAGATCAAGGCACTGCGTAACATTGCTCGTGCCAGCTAAACGCTGGAACCCTCATTGCGCCGGCTAGCCGGCGCTTTTTTTTGCCTGCTTCACGCCCGCCTCGGGCAAGCTCGCCAGCCCCGCCTCCAGCGCTGCCACGCAGTTACGGCCCTGGGCCTTGGCCATGTACAGGGCTTGGTCGGCGCAACTGAGCAGGCCATCGATGGGCATGCCGGGGCGCGCGCCGAGGGCGCTGACGCCGATGCTCACGGTCACCCGCGGCAGCCCCGGCCCGGCTGGCGGCCGGCGCTCGACTTCGGCGCGGATGCACTCGGCGATCATCAGCGCGCCGTTCAGGTCGGTTTGCGCCAGGATCACCGCGAACTCCTCGCCGCCGTAGCGCGCGGCGAGGTCCGCCGGGCGGTGGATGCAGTGGGCAATGGCCTGGGCCACCTCGCGCAGCGCCACATCGCCGCCCTGGTGGCCATACCGCTCGTTGAAGGCCTTGAAGTGGTCGACGTCGATCATCAGCATCGCCACGCTGTGGCGATAGCGCTGGGCGCGCAGCCATTCCAGTTGCAGGGCGTGGTCGAGCCGGCGGCGGTTCGGCAGGCCGGTGAGGCCATCGGTCATCGCCAGCGCGGCAAGGTCGCGCTCGGCGCGCTGGCGCCGGCTCAGCTCGCGGGTCAGCACCAGTGCCAGCCAGAAGATGCCCACGCACAGTACCGTGGTGGCCACGCAAACCATCGCCGCGGTGCGCCGCCACGGGCCGAATACCTGTGCGGTGGCCACGCCCACCACCACCTTCAACGGCAGGTCGCCCACCCGCGAATAGGTGTACAGCCGCTCTTTGCCGTCGATGCCAGACACCTGGGTGAAGGTGCCATTGTGCTCGGCCATCAAAAAGCCCTTCATCCCCGGGGTTTGCCCGAAGTTCTGCCCCACCACGTTGGTGCCGGGCAACTGCGGCTCGCGGGCGAGGATGTAGCCCTCGTCGCTGATCAAGCTCACGCTGCTGTCCTGGCCGATGTTCAGGCGGCGGAACAGCTCGTTGAAGTAGTCCAGGCGCAGGGCGCCGCTGGCCACCCCGGCGAACTGCCCGTCGGCGCCGTTGATGCGCCGGCTGAAGCTGATGCACCAGCCGAGGCTGCCGATGGTGTCGCGAAACGGCGGGCTGATGCGCAGGCTGTGGTCGTCGTGCTCACGCAGGTAGATAAACCCCGGCCAGGCAGAGAAGTCTCCCTGGCGCGGCGGCTCGGCCAGCGAGTCGGCGATGATCAGGCCCTGGGCATTGACCCAGAGCATGTCGCCGCGCAGCGGAGAGCTGACCGCCGGGCCGAACAGCAGGGCGCGGCGCAGCCCCGGCGGCACCTGGTTGAAGGCCGGGTGCTGGATGGCGCCGATCAGCCCCAGCAGTGCGTGATCGTAAAGGCCGGCGTTGCGCTGCACGTCGGCGTCGATCATCTGCGCGATGTTGCTCGAACTGCGCACCGCCGCGCTGCGCGCCAGGCTGTGCTCGCGGGCCAGCAGGTAGGCGACCAACCCCACGATCGCGACGATGCCGGCCAGGCTGCCGATGTACAGCAGGCGCTCGAGGTGGGCACGGGAACGGAGTACGGAGCTGGGCATTGTCTGGGCGCGGCGCGGGGGCAAAAAGTGGGCGCCGGTATGATAGGGACGCCCGCGCCGGCTCACAAGCGGCGGTTTCCACGCCGTTGCCGGCCAATGCCCGGGCGATGGCTGCCAACTTCTGGGTATTTCCCTTTGTTTTTAGAAGGTTACAGAACAGTGACGCAGCCGGCGCCGATCCTGGCCTGCTCGGCCACGGCGCAAAAATTCACAGCGTTTCACCGCCCCGGGGCAAGCGCAGGCCGAAGGTGTTGGCCCCCGCGCTGCTGCCGGCGAACACGCTGCCGCCGTGCATGGTCGCCACCGCCTTGACGATCGCCAGCCCCAGCCCGTGGTTGCCGGCGCCACCATGGCGCGACGGGTCGACCCGGTAAAAGCGCTCGAACAGCCGCGGCAGGTGCGCTTCGGCGATCTCCGGCCCCGGGTTGCTCACGGCAATCCGCGCTTGCTCGGCGTCCACACTGATCACCACGCTGATCACCTGGCCCGCTTCGCAGTGCTGGGCGGCGTTATGGATCAGGTTGGTCAGCGCCCGGCGCAGGTAGTTGCGCTCTACCAGGGCCTGGGCATCCCCCTGTACCTGCACGCTTACGCCGGCGTCTTCAAGGATGAAATCGAGGTAGTCGACCGTGGCCGCCACCTCTTCGGCCAGCGACAGCGCGCTGAGGTTGGCGGCCTTGCTGCCTTGGTCGGCACTGGCCAGAAACAGCATGTCGTTGACGATGCTGCGCAGCCGTTCCAGCTCCTCGAGGTTGGACTGCAACACCTCGAAGTAATGCTCGGCGCTGCGGCCGCGGGTGAGCGCGACCTGGGTCTGGCCGATCAGGTTGGTCAGCGGTGAGCGCAGTTCGTGGGCGACGTCGGCGTTGAACGACTCTAGCTGCCCGTAGGCCTGTTCCACCCGGCCCAGGGCGGCATTGAAGGCGTTGACCAGTTGCTCCAGCTCCGGGGGCAGGTGGCTGGGCCGCAAACGCCCGGCCAGGCGCGGCGGCGCCAGTTGCTGGGCCTGGCGCGACACCCTCACCAGCGGGCGCAGGCCCAGCCGCGCCACCCAGAAGCCGAGCACGCTGGCCAGCAGCACCCCCAGCGCCGCGCAGGCGAACAACGCGATCAGCAAGTCGTGCTGGGTCTGGCGCAGGTTGGCAACGTCGATGCCGATCAAAAAACGCAGCGCCGGGCGTTGCTCGCGTGGGCCGAGCGCGCTGACCAGCACCTTGAGCGGGGCGCCGTCTTCGGAGGTCAGCAGTTCGCGAATGCCCAGCGGGCCTTCGGCGAAGCGCCGCAGCGCGGCGTTGGGGTGGCCGTATTCATAGGCCGGGTCATCGCTGACCACCCAGAAGCGCAGGCGCCGGTCTTCTTCGTGCAGCAGGTTGAGCTTGCTGGAAAAGCGCGCCCAGTGCTCGGGGTTGCCGAAGCGGTTGATGCTCGACTCCAGCACGCTGTAGCGCGCCTCGAGCTCGGCGTTGGGCAGCACGTCGAAGCTTTTATTCACCTGGCTGTACAGCGCCGCGCCAATCACCATGAACACCGCCAGCGCCACCAGGGCGAACAGCCCGGCCAGGCGCAGAGCGATCGAATCAATGCGCAACGCGGCTCTCCAGCACATAGCCCATGCCGCGGATGGTGTGCAGCAGTTTGGCCTCGAAGGGGCTGTCGAGCTTGGCCCGCAGGCGCTTGATCGCCACCTCGACCACGTTGGCGTCGCTGTCGAAGTTCACGTCCCAGACCATCTCGGCGATGGCGGTTTTCGAGAGGATCTCGCCCTGGCGGCGGGCCAGCACGGTGAGCAGCGAGAACTCCTTGGCGGTGAGGTCCAGGCGTTGGCCGGCGCGGCTGGCCTTGCGGCTGATCAGGTCGATCCACAGGTCGCCGACGCTGATCTGCACCGGCTCGTGGCTGCCGCTGCGGCGGGTCAGCGCCTGGATGCGCGCCACCAGCTCGAGGAATGAAAACGGCTTGCCGAGGTAGTCGTCGGCGCCTTCGCGCAGGCCACGCACGCGGTCTTCGACGCGCTCGCGGGCGGTGAGCATGATCACCGGGGTTTGCTTGCGCGCGCGCAAGGCGCGCAGCACACCGAAACCATCGAGCTGGGGCAGCATCACGTCGAGCACGATCACCGCGTAGTCGCTTTCCATCGCCAGGTGCAGGCCGTTGATGCCGTCGGCCGCCACGTCTACCGTGTAGCCCTGTTCGGTCAGGCCCTTGTGCAGGTAGTCGGCGGTTTTTTCTTCATCCTCGATGATCAGGATGCGCATGGTGGCCCTCCAGGTGGCCGGCGGCAGGCCGGTGAAACACGCGTTCAAGCTGCAAGTATATGATTGGCGTGGTGAAAAGGGTCAGTAACTGGCTGACCATCAGGCCGCCCACTACCGCGATGCCCAGCGGCTGGCGCAACTCAGCGCCGGCGCCGAAGCCGAGCATCAGTGGTACCGCCCCCAGCAGCGCGGCGAGGGTGGTCATCACGATCGGCCGCAGCCGCGCTAGGCAGGCCTGGTGGATCGCCTCGCGGGCATTCAGGCCGTGCTCGCGCTGGGCGTTGAGGGCGAAGTCGATCAACAGGATGCCGTTCTTCTTGACGATGCCGATCAACAGCACCAGGCCGATCAGCGCCATGATCGAAAAACTCTGCCCACACGCCCACAGCAGCGCCAGCGCGCCAAGGCCGGCCGAGGGCAGGGTGGAGATGATCGTCAGCGGGTGCAGCAGGCTTTCATAGAGCACCCCGAGGATGATGTACACCGCCACCAGCGCGGCGAGGATCAGCCACGGCTGGCTGGCCAGCGAGCTGCGAAACGCCTGCGCCGCGCCCTGGAAGGTGCCGGTGATGCTGGCCGGCATGCCCAGGGCGTTCTGGGTGCGCTCGATGATCGCCACCGCATCGCCCAGGGCCACGCCTGGGGCCAGGTTGAAGCTCAGGTTGGCCGCCGGGAACATACCGTCGTGGGAAATCGACAGCGGCCCGGTCTGTTGCTCGCCCACCCGCGCCAGCGCCGCCAGCGGCACCATCTCGCCGCTCAGTGGTGAGCGCAGGTAGAAGTAGTTCAGGCTTTCGGCCTTGCCCCGTTGGGCGGCGTCCAGTTCGAGCACTACCTTGTACTGGTTGGTGTCGGTCTGGTACTCGCTAACCTGGCGCTGGCCGAAGGCATCGTACAGCGCCTGGTCCACGTCGCTGGTGGTCAGGCCGAAGCGCGCGGCGGCCTGGCGGTCGATCTGGATCGGGGTGATGTTGCCGCCCAGTTGCAGGTCGTTGGACATATCCCTGAAGGCCGGGTCGGCGCGGAGTTTTTCGGTCAGGCGCTGCGCCCAGACGTTCAGCGCCGGGCCGTCGTTGCTTTTCAGCACGTACTGGTACTGGCTGCGGCTGGGGCCGGAGCTCAGGTTGATGTCTTGCCCGGCGCGCAGATACAGCACGATGCCCGGCACGCTGGCCAGCTTCGGGCGGATCCGGTCGATGAACTCGCTGGCCGACACGTCGCGGTCTTCCCGGGGCTTGAGGGAAATCCAGAAGCGCCCGTTGGCGATGGTCTGGTTGCTGCCGGTGACCCCTACCGAGTGCGACCAGGTGCGCACCGCTGGGTCCGCGGCGACGATTTTTGCCAGCGCCTGGTGTTTGGCGAGCATCTCGGGGTAGGACACATCCGCCGCCGCCTCGCTGGTGCCGAGCACGAAGCCGGTGTCTTGCACCGGAAAGAACCCCTTGGGGATGAACACATAGCCGCACACCGCCAGCGCCAGCGACAGGCCGAAGATGCCCAGCAGGGTACGCGGGTGGTCCAGTGCCTTGACCAGCAGCCGGTCGTAGCCGGCCAGCAGCCGCTCGCTGAAGCCTTGCTTGCCCGGGGCATGGGGCTTGGGCGCGTTCATGAACAGCGCCGCCAGGGTGGGCGCGAGGGTCAGCGACACCAGCACGGAAATCAAGATGGTGCTGGTGGCGGTGAGGGCGAACTCCTTGAACAGCCGCCCGACCACGCCGCCCATGAACAGCAGCGGGATGAACGCGGCAATCAATGAAAAGCTGATCGACACCACGGTAAAGCCGATTTCCGCGCTGCCCTTGAGCGCCGCCTGCTGGCGCGGCTCGCCGGCCTCCAGGTGGCGGTGGATGTTCTCCACCACCACGATGGCGTCGTCGACCACAAAGCCCACGGCGATCACGATCGCCACCAGGGTCAGGTTGTTCAGGCTGAAGCCGAGCACGTACATCAGCGCGAAGCTGGCCACCAGCGACACGCCCAGCACCGCGCAGACGATCAACGTGGCCGACAGCTGGCGCAGGAACAACGCCATCACCGCCACCACCAGGATGATCGCGATGCCGAGGGTCAACTCCACCTCATGCAGCGAGGCGCGAATCGTCTGGGTGCGGTCGTTAAGCGTGGTGATGCTTACCGACGCCGGCAGCATCGCCTGCAAGCCCGGCAGCGCCTGCTGGATGCGCTCTACGGTGTCGACGATGTTCGCCCCCGGCTGGCGCGAAATCACCAGGTTGACCCCAGGCTGGTCTTCGGACCACGCCTGCACGTAGTCGTTTTCCGCGCCGGCGGCCACCTGGGCGACGTCGCGCATGCGCACCGGGGCGCCGTCGCGGTAGGCAACGATCAGGTCGGCATAGCTGCCGGGGTCGAACAACTGATCGTTGGCCGAGATCGTCGAGATCCGGCTGTCGCCGTAGAGCGCGCCCTTGGCCAGGTTCAGGCTGGTGGCCTGGATCGCCTGGCGCAGGTCGGCCAGGGTGATGCCGGTGGCGGCGAGCTTGTCGGCCTGGGCCTGCACGCGAATCGCCGGGCGCTGCTGGCCAGTGATGTTGACCTGGCCGACGCCGTCGATCTGGCTGATCTGCCGCGCCAGCAGGGTTTCGACATAGTCGCTCAGCTCCGGGCCGGTCATCTGCGCCGAGCTGACGCCGAGGATCAGCACCGGGCTGTCGGCCGGGTTGACCTTGCGCCAGGTGGGCAGGTTGGGCAGGTCTTGCGGCAGGCGCCCAGCGGCGGTGTTGATCGCCGCTTGTACCTCCTGGGCGGCGGCGTCGATGTTTTTGTTGAGGGTGAACATCAGCGTCAGGGTGGTCGAGCCCAGGGCGCTGGTGGAGGTCATCTGGCTCATGCCGGGGATGGCGCTGAACTGCACCTCCAGCGGCGTGGCCACCGAAGAGGCCATGGTCTGCGGGCTGGCGCCGGGCAGTTGGGCGGTCACCTGGATGGTCGGGAATTCCGCCTCCGGCAACGGCGCCAGCGGCAAGCGCGGGAAGGCGATCGCGCCCAGCAGCACCAGGCCGAAAGTCAGCAGCAGGGTGGCGATGGGGTGGCGGATGCACCAGCCCGACGGCGAGCGGCTCACGGCTGCACCTGCAGGTCGGTACGGGTGGCCTCGGGCTGAGAGGCGGTCACTTCCACCTGGCTACCGGGCTTGAGCCGCGACTGGCCATCGCTGATCACGGTATCGCCGGCGTCCACCCCGCTGATCACGCTGGTGTCGCTGCTCTGGTCGAGCACCTTGACCGGCACGCTCTCGACCCTGTCGCCGTTGAGGCGGTACAGGTAGGTGCCGTCGATGCCGCGCTGCACCACGCCGCTGGGCACCAGCAGGGCGCCGCGCTGCAGTTGGGTTTGCAGGCGCACATTCACCAGTTGGCCAGGCCACAGGGCTTGGTCCGGGTTGGCGAACTCGGCTTTGATCCGCACGGTGCCGGTGCTGCTACTGACCTGGTTATCGATCAGGCTCAGGTGGCCGCTGGCGAGCGGCGTGCCGCCGTCGAGCTGGCCGCCGCTGAAGGCACTGACCGGGGCCGGCGGGCTGGCCTTGAGCAACTGCTGCAGGGTGGGTAACTGCGCCTGGGGCAGGGAGAAGGTCACGCTGATCGGGTCGAGCTGGGTCACGCTGAACAGCCCGGCGGTGTCACTGACGCGCAGGAAGTTGCCCTCGTCGACGTTGCGAATACCCACTCGCCCGGCCAGGGGCGAGGCGATCTGGGTGTAAGACAACTGCACCCGCGCCGCGGCGATGGCGGCGTCGTTGCCGAGCAAGGTGGCCTTGAGCTGGTCATACAGGGCCTGCTGGCCGTCGAGTTGCTGGCGGGAGATGCCGTCATCCTGGCTCAGGGCCTGGTAACGCTTGAGGTCGACCTGCGCCACCTTCAACTGCGCTTGGGTCTGTGCCCGTTGCGCCAGGGCCTGGTCCAGGCTGGCGCGCAGCGCGCGGTCGTCGAGGCTGGCCAGGCGCTGGCCCTTCTCCACGAACTGCCCTTCGCGCACCCACACCTTGGCCAGTATGCCGTCCACCTGGGGGCGAATGGTCACGCTTTGCAACGCTTGCACGGTGCCGATACCGGCCACCAGGCGCGGCACGTCGGCCTGGCGTACCTGCAGGGTTTTTACCGGGATGGCGGCGGCCTTGCGCGGGGCCGGCGCGGGTTTGGCGGTGCTGTACCACCAGGCGGCGGCCGAGGCGGCCAGAAGTACGGCGCAGGCGGCCAGCAGGCGTTTGGGTGGGCGCATCGGCAATCAATCTATAGAGGTGGAGGGCTTTTATAACGAGTAGAGCAGGACGCCAGCATGACGGCAAACTGACAGCCCTGACAGCTAGCTATGTGCCAGCTTGCTGAAACGATTGCCTCGATTTTTTCTCTTTTTCCTACAGCACTGTCAGAAACGTCCAATAGAAGCAGAAAAACCGGGAAACGAAACTGCGCACTTCCTAACAAAAACGAGTGCCCATGATGCTCAGCCCGTTGCGTTTTCTGTTCAGTTTCACCCCGCTCATGCCCCTCTGGGTGCTGGGGGCCTATGCCGCGTTGCTACGCCTGCCACTGCAGCCGGCCTACCGCACCCAACTCGCGCTGTGGTTGGTGCCGGTGGGGGTGCTGTGGGTGTTTGGCCGGCCGTTCGGGCCGCTGTTGCGCCTGCTTACCTTGCTCGCGGTGGGCTCTGGAGTGGGCTTGAACCTGCACGGCAACGAATGGCTGGCCCAGCGCTTGCTGAGCGCGCTGGCCTTCCTGATCTACCTGTGATCAGCCGGCCCGCACGGCGCGCGCGGCACGGACCAGGCTGTCGGTCAGGTCTGGCGAGGAGAACTTCGTCAGCACCGCATTGGCGCCCGCGGCGCGCGCGCGCTCGGCGTTCATGGTGCTGTCCAGCGAGGTGTGCAGCAGGATGTACAGGCCGGCGAAGTCGGGCGTATCGCGCAGGGTGCGGGTGAGGGCGAAGCCGTCCATCTCGGACATCTCGATGTCAGACACGAGGATGTTGATCTGCTCCGGCGTGCCCTGCAGTTCCAGCAAGATGTCCAGCGCTTCGCGGGCGCTGCGCGCGGTGCGGCAGTCCAGGCCGAGGTTGCGCAGGGTGAGGGTGGACTGCTGCAGGGCCACGTGGCTGTCATCGACCACCAGGATCCGCGCCTGGGCCAACAGTTCGGCCTCTTCCATGGCCAGCGCGTCGGCTTCGGACTTGATCTCCGAGGGCGCGATGGCGTGGATCACCCGCTCGATGTCGAGCACTTGCACCAATTGCCCATCGACCTGGGTCACCCCGGTGATGAACGCCCGGTCACCGCTGGCGTAGGGGCGCGGGCGGATGTCGGTGGTCAGGCAATGGATAATCTTGCTCACCGCCTGCACGTGCAGGGCTTGGCGCGAGCGGCTTACGTCCGTGACGATCAGGCAGCCTTGGTCCGGGTTGGCCAGGGGTTTCTCGCCGATGGCGCGCGACAGGTCGATCACCGACAACGGCACGCCGCGCAGGGTGGCCACCCCTTTGACGTGCGGGTGGGCCTCCGGCAAGCGGGTCAGCGGCGGGCAGGGAATGATTTCACTGACCTTCAGCAGGTTGATCGCCATCAGCTTGCCGCTGCGCAGGGTAAACAGCAGCAGTGACAGGGCATCGGCGTGGGAATGGGCTGTGGGCATTGGAATCACCGTAATCAATAGGTTGCTATCGGCGGCAATGGGGGGAGCTTTAGGGCCAGCCAAGCGCACGCCCTCATTTTAGGCCAAGGCGCCGCGCCAGCCGGTTGAGGTTGGCGCGGTCCAGTTCGAGCGCGCGGGCCACGCTGGGCCAGTGCTGGCCATGCTCGGCCAGGCTGTGCCCGATCAACTGCCGCTGGAAGTCGTCTACCGCTGCGCGCAGGCCCAACCCGGGGGCGGCCTGCGCGTTTGGGGCCACGGCGGTCGCCGCGGGTGCCGCGGCCAGTTGCAGGTCGGCGGCAGCCAGGCTTACCACCCCCGGCGCCCGCCCGTGCCGCGCCCGCGCGCGCAGCACCGCGCGGCTGAGCAAATGTTCCAGTTCCCGTACGTTGCCCGGCCAGTCATGGCCCAGCAGCGCCTGTTGCGCATCGGTGGCCAGGCGCAACCCGCGCAGGCCCAGGCGGGCACGGTTCTGTTCGAGGAAGTAACCGGCCAGCAGCAGCACGTCGGCGCCGCGCTCGCGCAGCGCCGGCACCTGCAGCGGGAACACGCTGAGGCGGTGGTAGAAGTCAGCGCGCATGCGCCCGGCACGCACTTCTTCCGCCAGGTCGCGGTTGGTCGCGGTGATCAGCCGCACGTCTACTCGGTGTTCGCGGTCCGAGCCCAGCCGTTGCAGTTGGCCGCTTTGCAGCACCCGCAGCAGCTTGGCCTGGGTGGCCAAGGGCAACTCGCCCACTTCGTCGAGAAACAACGTGCCGCCATCGGCCAGCTCGAATTTGCCGCGCCGGTCATTGCTGGCGCCGGTGTAAGCGCCGCGCACATGGCCGAAAAGCTCGCTTTCCACCAGGGTGTCGGGCAGCGCCGCGCAGTTCAGGCTGACCAGCGGCTGCCCGGCGCGCGCCGATTGGCGGTGCAGGGCCTGGGCTACCAGCTCTTTGCCGGTACCGGTCTCGCCGGTGATCAGCACGCTCAGGTCGCTGTTGGCGACCATGCCGACTTCCTCCTGCAAACGCCGCAGGGCCGGGCTTTGGCCGATCATCGGGCGCTCTTCATGGGCCGCTCGGTAGTGCTCGGCGCGCAGCGCCAGCCGCTCGATACGCTGGGCGGCGCGCACGCTGGCGGCGGCCAGGCTGGCGAAGGCACTGAGCACGTGCGGGTCAAGGCCGTCGAAGCGGGCTGGGTCCAGCGCGTCCAGCGTCAGCACGCCCCAGGGGCGCTCGTCGATGTACAGCGGGCAGCCCAGGCAATCGTGCACCGGCAAGTGGCCGTGCACGGCATCGACCAGCCCGTCGTAAGGGTCTGGCAAGGGGCTGTCGCTGGCAAAACGGGTGGGTTCGCGCTGGCTGAGGATGCGCGCGAAGCGCGGGTGTTGCGCCACCTCGAAGCGCCGGCCAAGGGTGTCGGCGCTCAGCCCGTCGACCGCCAGCGGCAGCAGGTACTCGCCGTCCAGCTTCAGCAGCGCCGCGGCATCGGCCGGGGCCACCGCGCGCAAGGCCTGCAACACTCGGCGGTAACGTTCGGCGGGGTCGAGCTCGCGGGCTAGGTCGTCTACCAGTGGGAGCAGGGCGGTCAGCAGGTGGGATGAGGTCATAATGACTCCTCGTTGGGTCTATATGACCATAATGCTGTTGAGTCTTTATGACTACTTAATTTTTAAACTATTGTTTTTATTGGATTATTCAGTAGGCACGGTCTTTGAAGTGGTTAAGCCAAGCATTCCCTAAGCCTTGGAGCCCGCCATGCTGACCTCTGCCCATCGCGCCATTATCAAAGCCACGGTACCCCTGCTCGAAACCGGAGGCGAGGCGCTGACCACGCACTTCTATCAAAAGCTGTTGGCCGACCACCCCGAAGTGCGCCCATTGTTCAATGCCGCCCACCAGGCCAGCGGCGAGCAACCGCGGGCGCTGGCCAATGGCATCCTGATGTACGCCCGCCACATCGACCAGTTGGAGGCACTCGGCCCGCTGGTCGGGCGCATCGTCAATAAGCACGTGGCCTTGCAGGTGCAACCGGAGCACTACCCGTTGGTCGGGCAATGCCTGTTGGCGGCGATCAGTGAAGTGCTCGGCGCCGAGGTGGCCACCCCCGCCGTGCTCGAAGCCTGGGGCGCCGCTTACGGCCAGTTGGCGCAGTTGTTGATTGGCGCCGAGGGCGAACAGTACCAGAACAACGCCAGCCGCCCCGGTGGCTGGCTGGGCGCGCGGCCGTTCCGGTTGGCGCGGCGGGAGGCTGAGAGCCGTGAGATCACCTCGTTTTACTTCGAACCCTGCGACGGCGGCGCGGTGCTGCAGGCGCTGCCCGGCCAGTACCTGGGCGTAAGGCTATATATAGAGGGGGTGGAGCACCGCCGTAACTACTCGCTGTCGGCCCTGTGCGACGGCGTGGGCTACCGCATCAGCGTGAAGCGGGTGGCGCAGGGCAGGGTGTCTACCTACCTGCACGACCAGTTGCAGGTAGGCGGTACCCTCGAGCTGCTCGCCCCGGCGGGCGACTTCGTGCTGCGGCCAGGTAGCGGGCCGTTGCTGTTGCTCAGTGCCGGGGTGGGCATCACGCCGACCTTGCCGATGCTCGAGGTGGCCGCCCGCGAAGGGCGTGAGGTGATGTTCGTGCACTGTGCGCGGGAGCCCGCGGTGCAGGGCTTTGCCGGTGAGCTGCAAGCATTGGCGGCGCGCTACCCGAATATCACGCTGCGGCACTGGTACAGCCATGCCAACGGCCACGTGGGCCACACCCAGCTGGCCGAATGGTTGCCGGCCGCGGCACAGGTGTACCTGCTCGGCCCCAGCGGGTTCATGGCCGCCATGCTCAATACGCTGGGGCGGCTGGGCGTGGCAGACGGCGACATCCACTACGAGTTCTTCGGCCCGGCCCAGGCGCTGCGCGGCGGCGCTTAATGCCGCATTAATGGGCCATGCCTTAACTGGCGGCGGTTACGGTGATACCGTAGCCGCCCCCATTGAGCGTATTGGATGACCGGGATACCCCATGACTGAGCTGAAACAGCGCCTGGCGCGTGAACGGCGTTTTCTGGTGCTGCTGGGCGTGATCTGCCTGGCCTTGATCGGCGGCGCGCTGTACCTGCAGGTGGCCCTGGGCGAAATGCCCTGCCCATTGTGCATCCTGCAACGCTATGCGCTGTTGTTCATCGCACTGTTCGCCTTCCTGGCCGCGGCCATGCCGGGCAAACGCAGCATGACCTTCTTCGAGGCCCTGGTGGTGCTCAGCGCGGTGGGCGGCATCGTGGCCGCGGGTAACCACGCCTGGGTGCTGGCGCACCCCACCGAAAGTTGCGGCGCCGATTTGCTGATGCCGATCGTCGACAGCCTGCCACCGGCGCGCTGGTTGCCGGATGTGTTCGAAGTGCGCGGTTTCTGCGTGACCCCTTACCCACCCCTGCTGGGCCTGTCGCTGCCGCAGTGGGCCCTGGTGGCCTTTGTGCTCACCTTGGTGCTGGTACCGTTGGGCGTGATCCACAACCGCCGTCGCGCCCTATCATGAATCGTGCCGGGTACAAAAAATGCCCCGCCTTGGCGCAGGGGCATTTTTTCCCAGGGCAACCCGGCAATACTCTGAAACCCCCGGAAACCGTGGCTTTCAGCCCCTGCGCGCAGGGTGCGACATCGTGTCGCAAGGGCTTGAAAACGCCCCGGATTGTTGCATAATTCGAAAGTAACTGTTGCTACATAAGCCATATTCAATGTGGGGTTAGCTCACTACAATCGCGGCAATTTCTGCTCGGGCTCCCTCCGCGACCCGCTGAAATCAAGGGCATAGCGCTTGGTTGAAGCGTTTCGCCAGCCCCCGCGGGAGGTCGGGTAGATACCCTTCATGATTGTCCGCTCCAAGGGAATGGGGCGCGATCGGGCGACTTGCCTATAATCGACGAGTCACAGCAAGAGAGTACCGTGCATAACAGGTCTGCCTACGCAGTAGCTGATCTTTTGGCACGCCCGCAATAGTCTCGAGAAATGCTGACGCTTGGCAGGACGAAGTGTTGGCGATCACAACACACATTGCATTGAAGCAAGCTGCTTAGAGGTCGTGAGATGAGTAAAAAGCGTTACCCCAGACTATTTGGCATATTGCCGTTCATCGGCATGCTGTTTCTCAGCGGGTGCGACTGGACCCTGCTCGACCCGAAAGGGCAGGTCGGTATCGACGAACGCAACCTGATCATCACCGCCTTCGTGCTGATGCTGCTGGTCGTCGTTCCGGTCATCGTCATGGCTTTCGCCTTTGCCTGGAAGTACCGTGCCTCCAACAAAAGCGCGACCTACGCGCCTGAGTGGGCCCACTCCACCAAGATCGAACTGGTCGTCTGGGGCGTGCCGCTGCTGATCGTTGCCGCGCTGGGCTGGGTCACCTACGTGTCCACCCACCACCTCGATCCGTACCGCCCGCTGGACCACGAAGCGAAGCCGGTGACCATCGAAGTCGTTTCGCTCGACTGGAAATGGCTGTTCATCTACCCGGAACAAGGCATCGCCACGGTCAACAAGATCGTGTTCCCGGCTAACACCCCGGTCAACTTCCGCATCACCTCCGACTCGGTGATGAACTCCTTCTTTATTCCCGCGCTGGGCGGCCAGATCTACGCCATGGCCGGCATGACCACGCAACTGCACCTGATCGCCAATGAAAACGGCACGTTCGACGGTATCTCCGCGAACTACAGCGGCGCAGGCTTCACCGGCATGAAATTCAAGGCCACGGCCACCTCCCAGGCTGATTTCGACAGCTGGGTCAATGAAGTGAAAGGTTCGTCTAAAACGCTCGATGCGGCTACGTACGATGCGCTGCTCAAGCCGAGCGAGAACAACCCGGTCGAGCAGTACGCCTCGTTCGCTCCTAACCTGTTCCAGACCATCGTCGACAAGTACGAAGGTATGAACCCAGGCAAGGGCCATGGCGAGCACAAAGGCGAAACGGCCGACATGGGCGGGATGGACATGAGCACGCACGCAGCTGCTGGGGCAGAGGAGTAAGAGATGTTCGGTAAACTAAGTCTGGAAGCGATACCCTTCCATGAGCCGATAGTGATGGTGACCCTCGCCATCGTCGCGGTTCTTGGCCTGGGTGTTGTGAGCGCGGTCACCTACTTCAAGAAGTGGGGTTACCTGTGGACCGAGTGGCTGACCTCGGTCGACCACAAGAAGATCGGCGTGATGTACATCGCCGTCGCCATGATCATGCTGCTGCGCGGCTTCGCCGACGCCATCATGATGCGTTCGCAGCTGGCGGTCGCCACCGGCGGCTCCACCGGCTACCTGCCGCCTGAGCACTATGACCAGATCTTCACCGCCCACGGTGTGATCATGATCATCTTCATGGCGATGCCATTCATGATCGGCCTGATGAACATCGTCGTGCCGCTTCAGATCGGCGCCCGTGACGTGGCCTTCCCGTTCCTGAACTCGGTGAGCTTCTGGTTCTTCGTGGTCGGCGTGCTGCTGGTCAACATCTCCCTGGGTGTGGGCGAGTTCGCCAAGACCGGCTGGGTTGCGTACCCACCGTTGGCGGGGCTGCAATACAGCCCTGGGGTCGGCGTTGACTACTACATCTGGTCGCTGCAGATCTCCGGCCTCGGTACCCTGCTGACCGGCGTGAACTTCATCGTCACCATCCTGAAGATGCGCGCCCCTGGCATGACCCTGATGAAGATGCCTGTCTTCACCTGGAACTGCCTGTGCACCGCGATCCTGATCGCCGCGTCGTTCCCGATCCTGACCGCTACCCTGTTCCTGCTCTCGCTTGACCGTTATCTGGGCATGCACTTCTTCACCAACGAGCTTGGTGGCAACCCGATGATGTACGTCAACCTGTTCTGGGCGTGGGGTCACCCCGAGGTGTACATCCTCATCCTGCCAGCGTTCGGTGTGTTCTCGGAAGTCACCTCGACGTTCGCCAAGAAGCGCCTGTTCGGTTACGTTTCGCTGGTCTGGGCGACGGTCGCGATCACCGTGCTGTCGTTCATCGTCTGGCTGCACCACTTCTTCACCATGGGTTCGGGTGCCAACGTCAACGCCTTCTTCGGCATCATGACGATGGTCATCGCGATTCCGACAGGGGTGAAGATCTTCACCTGGCTGTTCACCATGTACCGCGGCCGCATCGAGTTCAAAACGCCGATGCTGTGGACGGTAGGCTTTATCGTGACCTTCAGTATCGGTGGTATGACCGGCGTGCTGCTGGCGGTACCGGGTGCTGACTTCGTACTGCACAACAGCCTGTTCCTGATCGCCCACTTCCACAACGTGATCATCGGCGGCGCCGTGTTCGGTTACCTGGCGGGCTTCGCCTTCTGGTTCCCGAAAGCCTTCGGTTTCACCCTGAACGAGCGTTGGGGCAAGGCCTCCTTCTGGTTCTGGCTGGTCGGTTTCTACTTCGCCTTCATGCCGCTGTACGTGCTGGGCTTCATGGGCATGACTCGCCGCCTGAACCACACCGACAACCCGGACTGGACCCCATGGCTGCACCTGGCAATGGTCGGCGCCCTGCTGATCGCCGCCGGTATCGCCTGCCAGTTGATCCAGATCTTCGTTTCGATTCGCGACCGCGAGAAGAACAAAGACCTGACTGGCGACCCGTGGGATGGCCGTACCCTGGAATGGTCGACTTCTTCGCCACCTCCGTTCTACAACTTCGCCGAAGTGCCAGCTGTTTCTGATCTGGACGCTTACTGGGGCATGAAGGAACGTTCGCAGGCCACCGAAAAAGCCGCGCACTTCCAGCCGATCCACATGCCACGCAACACCGGCATGGGCTTCCTGATCGCGCTGTTCAGCCTGATCTTCGGCTTCGCGTTCATCTGGCACATCTGGTGGGCTGTCGGCCTGGGCTTCGTCGGCATGATCGTGACCCTGATCATCCGCAGCTACGACGACGACATCGACTACTACGTGCAGGTCGACGAAGTGGCCCGTATCGAAGCAGAACGGCTGAAAACCTTGGCAAACGCCCACGCCGGTTCGGCGGGTGCGCGCGTGAACTCCTCGATGGAGAAGGCATAACACATGTCCAATACAGTAACTCACGGTGATGCTGCGCACGGCCACGACCATGGGCACGATGACCACCACCACGACGCCGGGGGCATGACCGTCTTCGGCTTCTGGATCTACCTGATGACAGACTGCATTCTGTTCTCGTGCCTGTTCGCCGCCTACGCGGTGCTCAGCGGGAACGTTGCAGGCGGCCCGTCGGGCCACGAGATTTTCGAACTGGACTACGTTCTGGTCGAAACCTTCCTGCTGCTGTTCAGCTCGATCACCTTCGGGTTCTCGATGCTGGCCATGCACAAGGGCAACAAAAGCGGCGTGCTGCTGTGGCTGTTCGTGACCTTCCTGTTCGGCGCCGGCTTCATCGGCATGGAAATCAACGAATTCCACAAGCTGATCGAAGAGGGCTACGGCCCTGACAAGAGCGGCTTCCTGTCGGGCTTCTTCACCCTGGTCGGCACCCACGGCCTGCACGTGAGCAGCGGCCTGTTGTGGATGGCGGTACTGATTGCGCAGATCTCGAAGAAGGGCCTCACCGCCACGAACCAGACCCGCATGAGCTGCCTCAGCCTGTTCTGGCACTTCCTGGACGTTGTCTGGATCTGCGTGTTCACCGTTGTCTACCTGATGGGGGCCCTGTAATGGCTAACTCCAATCATTCCGCTGGCGGCGCCAGCCACGGCAGCTTCAAGTCGTACATGATCGGTTTCGTGCTGTCGGTCATCCTGACGGTGATCCCGTTCGGGCTGGTCATGGCCGGGTCGATGTCCAAAGACGCCATCCTGGCGATCATCCTGGTGTTCGCGGTGGTTCAGGTGATCGTTCACCTGGTCTACTTCCTGCACCTGGATCGCTCGTCGGAGCAACGCTGGAACGTGATCGCCTTCGTCTTCTCGGCGGTGATCATCGCGTTCCTGGTTGGCCTGTCGCTGTGGATCATGTTCAGCATCCATCACTTCATGATGGCGAAGTGAGGGAAGTACGCATGTCCGTTAAGCACTTTATCCAAATCACCAAACCGGGGATCATTTTCGGTAACGTGCTTTCCGTGGCAGGCGGCTTCTTCCTGGCCTCGCAAGGGCATGTCGATTTCGCCCTTTTCCTGGCCGCGATGATCGGTACGTCGTTGGTCGTTGCATCGGGTTGCGTGTTCAACAACTGCATCGACCGCGACATCGACGTGAAGATGGAGCGCACCAAGAACCGCGCCATGGTCCAGGGCCTGATTCCGGTCAGGCTGGCACTGGTCTACGGCACGGTGCTGGGCGTGGTCGGGCTGGCGCTGCTGTACCTGCGGGCCACCCCGCTGGCAGCGCTGTTCGCCCTGATTGGCTTCGTCATCTACGTGGGGTTCTACAGCCTCTACCTCAAGCGCAAGTCGGTCCACGGTACCCTCGTGGGCAGCTTGTCGGGGGCCATGCCGCCGGTGATCGGCTACGTTGCCGTGAGCAACAGCTTCGACCTGGCGGCGCTGACCCTGCTGGTGATGTTCAGCCTGTGGCAGATGCCGCACTCCTATGCGATCGCGATCTTCCGCTTCAACGACTACCTCGCCGCGTCCATTCCGGTGTTGCCGGTCAAACGCGGTATTCTCGTCGCCAAGAAGCACATCCTGCTGTACACCTTCGCCTTCCTGCTGGCCACCCTGATGCTCACCGTCGGCGGTTACGCCGGCATGAGCTACCTGGCGGTCGCTGCGGCCATGGGCATGTACTGGTTGTACATGGCCTGGACCGGCTACAAGGCCACCGACGACCGCGTATGGGCACGCAAGCTGTTCGTGTTCTCGATCTTCACCATCACCGCGCTGAGCGTGGCGATGTCTCTGGATTTCAAGGCCCCGACCGAGCTGCTGCTGACCTACGCGGCGCCGTAAGCAGGCAACGCTGTACGACTAAACCCGGCCTTGTGCCGGGTTTTTTCGTTTTGGGCAGGGCTTTTTCATCCACCCCTCTGGACAGCCGCGCCCCCGCCTGAGTATCGTGCGCCCAGGCCCAAGCAGGGCCTGCGTCGCTCGGACGGTTCCGGGCGCTTACGTACATTCGAGGACACCATGGCCGACATCCGTCCGCCGCGCCGCTTTGCGCGCATCGATCGCCTTCCCCCCTACGTTTTCAACATCACCGCCGAATTGAAGATGGCCGCGCGCCGCCGCGGTGAAGACATCATCGACTTGTCCATGGGCAACCCCGACGGGGCCACACCGCCGCACATCGTCGAGAAGCTGGTCAGCGTCGCCCAGCGCGAAGACACCCACGGTTACTCCACCTCCCGCGGTATTCCACGGCTGCGCCGGGCCATTTCGCGCTGGTACGCCGACCGCTACGACGTGGCCATCGACCCTGAAAGCGAAGCGATCGTCACCATCGGCTCGAAAGAAGGCCTGGCCCACCTGATGCTGGCCACCCTCGACCAGGGTGACACCGTGTTGGTGCCCAACCCCAGCTACCCGATCCACATCTACGGTGCCGTGATTGCCGGCGCCCAGGTGCGTTCGGTGCCGCTGGTGCCGGGGGTCGACTTCTTCAACGAGCTGGAACGGGCGATTCGCGAGGCGATCCCCAAGCCCAAGATGATGATCCTGGGCTTCCCGTCGAACCCCACCGCGCAGTGCGTGGAGCTGGATTTCTTCGAGCGCGTGGTGGCCCTGGCCAAGCGCTACGACGTGCTGGTGGTGCACGACCTGGCCTACGCCGACATCGTCTACGACGGCTGGAAGGCCCCGTCGATCATGCAGGTGCCCGGCGCCAAAGACATCGCCGTGGAGTTCTTCACGCTGTCCAAAAGCTACAACATGGCCGGCTGGCGTATCGGTTTCATGGTCGGCAACCCTGAGCTGGTCAGTGCCCTGGCGCGGATCAAGAGCTACCACGACTACGGCACCTTCACCCCGCTGCAGGTGGCCGCCATCGCCGCCCTGGAAGGCGACCAGCAGTGTGTGCGAGACATCGCCGAGCAGTACCGCCAGCGCCGCAATACCCTGGTCAAGGGCCTGCACGAGCTGGGCTGGATGGTCGAGAACCCCAAGGCCTCGATGTACGTTTGGGCGAAGATTCCCGAAGCTTACGCGCACCTGGGCTCGCTGGAGTTCGCCAAGAAGCTGCTGGCCGAGGCCAAGGTGTGTGTATCGCCCGGCATCGGCTTTGGTGACTACGGCGATGACCACGTGCGCTTCGCGCTGATTGAGAACAACGACCGGATCCGCCAGGCCGTGCGCGGCATCCGCCAGATGTTCCGGGCAGATAACCCGGCGCCGGCAGACAAGCCACCGCGCAAGGCACGTACCAGCGAATAAGCAAAAAGCCGGGTAACCCCCGGCTTTTTTGTGTGTGATTGTTGCTGAGCGAGTAAAGCACTTTTATCGTTTCGCTGTTTTTCACTGCCGTTCATCGGTATTAAGCTCAGTTCATTAGCCGATAGCGACATATTCATGACGACTTCCGCCCGCCCGGCAAGCGATTGACGCGGCTGGGCTAAACTGCATTAAGCGGAGTTGCCAGGGGTGGCAGCGATTTCGGCAGCCGATTGATCGAACAGATGGACATTCGCCGCACCGCTCAAGCACGAACAGCACAGGGGATCGCCATGCAAAGCAAGCTTTCTGGTTCTTCCGCGT
This sequence comes from Pseudomonas sp. NPDC007930, assembly GCF_042958985.1. Taxonomy (NCBI): domain Bacteria; kingdom Pseudomonadati; phylum Pseudomonadota; class Gammaproteobacteria; order Pseudomonadales; family Pseudomonadaceae; genus Pseudomonas; species Pseudomonas sp. NPDC007930. Next base: position 588,385 of record NZ_JBIBKC010000002.1, on the reverse strand, counting down.
CGCCCGCGTCTACCTCCCGTACCACCACCTCCTACAAGTTCGCCCGTGACCTGCTGGCCAAGGCCGGCATCGGCATGGACGGCGAGCACCCCTGGGACATGCGCCTGAACGATGTGCATGTGCCAGAGAAGGCGCTGGCCGAGGGCAACCTGGGGCTGGGCGAGGCCTACATGAACGGTGACTGGGAGGCGAACCAGTTGGATGAGTTCTTTGCCCGGCTGCTGCGCGCGGGGATCGCCGACATGGTCAACCCGGCGGCGCTGCTGTTCCATGCGGTGAAGGCGAAGTTCGTCAACCTGCAGAGCAAATCACGCGCGTGGAAAGTCGGCGAGCAGCACTACGACCTGGGCAACGACTTCTACGAGAAGATGCTCGATTCGCGCATGACCTACACCTGCGGCTACTGGAAAGATGCCCAGACCCTCGAGCAGGCGCAGGCCGCCAAGCTCGATTTGATCTGCCGCAAGTTGAAGTTGCAGCCCGGCCAGCGGGTGCTCGACATCGGCTGTGGCTGGGGCAGTTTCATGTCTTACGCGGCCGAGCACTACGGCGTCGAGTGCGTGGGCGTGACCATTTCCCGCGAGCAGTGCGACTGGGCCAAGCGGCGCTACCCCAACTTGCCGCTGGAGTTTCGCCTGCAGGACTACCGCGACGTTCACGAGCAGTTCGACCATGTGGTCAGCGTGGGCATGTTCGAGCACGTGGGCCGCAAGAACCACCGCGTGTACATGGAAACCGCCCACCGCTGCCTGAAAGACGACGGCCTGTTCCTGCTCCACACCATCGGCAAGAACCAGCGCCACAGCACCCCAGACCCGTGGATCGACAAGTACATCTTCCCCAACGGTGACCTGCCGTCGATCGGCCAGATGGGCGATGCCATGGATGGGTTGTTCGTGGCCGAAGACATGCACAACTTCGGCCCCGACTACGACAAGACGCTGATGGCCTGGTGCGAGAACTTCGAGCAGGCCTGGCCGCAATTCTCCGACAAGATGGGCAAGCGCTTCTGGCGCATGTGGCGTTACTATTTGTTGTCTTGCGCAGGCGCCTTCCGTGCCCGCGATATTCAGCTCTGGCAATGGGTGCTGTCCAAGAAGGGCGTACTCGGCGGCTATGAGCGCGTCAGTTAAGGTTTAAAAGGTACCCGATGAGTCACAGCCAGTTCCCCGCCAGCCGCCCGCGCCGTTTGCGGCAGTCCGAAGCCCTGCGTTCGGTGTTCCAGGAAACCGAGTTCCGCCTCGAAGACCTGGTGCTGCCGATCTTCGTTGAAGAGGGCATCGACGATTTCGTGCCGATCACCAGCATGCCCGGGGTCAACCGCATCCCCGAGTCGCGGCTGGCGGGTGAAATCGAGCGCTACGCCCGCGCCGGCATCCGTTCGGTGATGCTGTTCGGCGTGTCGCACCACCTCGACGCCACCGGCAGCGACACCTGGAACGAGAACGGCCTGGTCGCGCGCCTGGTGCGCACCACCAAGCAAACCGTGCCGGAGATGATCGTGATGTCCGACACCTGCTTTTGCGAGTACACCTCCCACGGCCACTGCGGCGTGCTGCATGGCGACCACGTAGACAACGACGCCACCCTGATCAACCTCGGCAAGCAGGCCGTGGTGGCGGCCCAGGCCGGTGCCGACTTCATCTCGCCGTCGGCGGCGATGGACGGCCAGGTGCAGGCCATTCGCGGCGCGCTGGATGGCGCGGGCTTCAACAACACCTCGATCATGGCCTATTCGACCAAGTTCGCCTCGGCGCTGTACGGGCCGTTCCGCGAAGCCGGTGGCACCGCGCTGAAGGGTGACCGCAAGGCCTACCAGATGAACCCGATGAACCGCCGCGAAGCGGTGCGTGAGTCGTTGCTGGACGAAGCCGAAGGCGCCGACGCGCTGATGGTCAAGCCGGCCGGGGCCTACCTCGACGTGATTCGCGACATCCGCGAAGCCTCGCGCCTGCCGCTGGCGGCGTACCAGGTGAGCGGTGAGTACGCGATGATCAAGTTCGGCGCTCTGGCCGGTGCGGTGGACGAAGCGCGAGTGGTGCGCGAGAGCCTGGGCGCGATCAAGCGCGCTGGGGCGGATTTGATCCTGACCTATTTCGCGATGGACATCGCCCGCGACGGGGTTTGAGCTTCAGGGCCCTTCGCCCGGCACAGCCGGCCTCCCACGGGTTCTGTGTTGCCCCGTAAATCAAGCAGTTACACAAATCTGGTGGGAGGCCGTGGTCCGGCATCCCGGCTGTGCCGGGCGAAGGGCCCCTCAATCCCCCACCCGCAACGGCAAGCGCACCTCGACCCGCGCCAACGGCGCGAGGTTCTGGAAGCTCACGCTGCCGCCAAAGCTTTCACACAGGGCCTTCACGATCGGCAAGCCCAACCCCCAGCCCTTGGTGTCGCTGCGGGTCGAGATGAAGTACGGGGTGGCCAGGTTGGCCAGTACGTCGTCGGGGAAGGTCCCCTCGTTGACCACGCACAGCACCACCTCATTGCCGGCCAGGGTCTGCTCGATGCTGATCGCCGCGCCCTGCGCGCCGTGCTTGGCGGCGTTCACCACCAGGTTGTCGTAGATGCGCAAAAAGGCGTTGCGGTCCCAGTGCACCTGCACCGGTTCGCTCAGCGCCAGGTGCAGCGGCCGGCCCAGTTGCAGGCGCAGGTTCTCCGTGGCTTCCTCGAGCACGGCATTCAACGCCAGGGCCTCGGCGCACAGTTGGATGCCGCCACCGATGGCCACGTGGGAGATGTCCAGCACGTTGGTGATCATCTGGTCGATGCGCTTGAGGTTGTCCTCCAGCACTTTGATCAACTCTTCGGTGCGCCGCGCCGGGTTGCGTTTCATCAGCCCGGCGACCATGGTCGCCGCCGCCAGCGGCGAGCGCAGGTCGTGGCTGAACGAGCGCATGAAGCGCTCCAGGGTGATTTTCTCCGCGCGCAGGCTTTCACTGCGCGCCACCGCCACCTGGCGCCGGCGTTCTACCCGTTCCAGGCGGTTCTCGGACTTCACCAGGCTGGCGATGGTGGCGAGCATCTCGTCGGCGTCGATCGGGTGGGTGAGGTAGGCGCGGGCGCCGTTGTTCAGGCCCATGGCTTTGTCGGAGCCGGTGATGAACGTGGCCGAAATGTTGATGATCGCCGGCATGTGCTCGCTGCCGAGTTTCTCCTCGGCGGCGCGGATCAGGTCGAAGCCGTTCATGTCGGGCAGGTTGATGTCGAGGATCGCCAGGTCGACGGTTTGGTCCAAGCGCGCCAAGCCCTCGGCACCGTTGGCCGCTTCAATCACCTCGTAGCCGCTCTGGGCCGAGAGGATCTTGCGCAGCACGTAGCGGTTGGCATCCATGTCGTCGATGATCAGGATTCGCCTAGTTCGCATGTCTGAAACTCCCTGCCAGGCGCTGCACGTGGCGCAGCACGGCGTCGGCGTAGTTATCCTGAGACTTCACCAGCACCCCGGCGCAGCGCTCGGCCAAGGCGGCCTGCTCGCTGCCGCTCAGGGCCTTGGCGGTGTTGATCAGCACCCGCGCGTGCATCGCCCAGTCCATGCTCTCGAGCAGGTCGCCGCCGTAGATGTCGGGCAGGTCAAGGTCGAGGAAGATCACATCCGGGCGCACGCTGTGCAGTTTGTCGATGCTGGTGCTGGCGTTGGCCGCCTCGATGATCAACGGCTGGTACGGCTCGAGCAGGCGCCGCAGCAGGTAGCGGTCGCCTTCGTTGTCGTCGATGATCAGCACGCTCACCCCCTGCAGGTTGAACTCGCCCAGCGGCGCGTTGGCTGGCTCCAGCTCGCGGGCGATGCTCGCGGTGAAGCGGCTGCCCTGGCCAGCTTCGCTGCTGACGCTCAGCTCGCCCTTGAGCAGCCGCGCCAGGCGCCGCGCCAGCGGCAGGCCGAGGCCATTGCCCAGCACTTGGGTCAGGCCGGGTGTGCGCACCCGGGCGAACTCCTCGAACACCCGCTCCAGCTGGTCAGCGGCAATCCCCACGCCGGTGTCTTCGACCACGAACTCGATGTGTTGCTCGTCGGGCAAGAACACCCGCACATCGATGCGCCCCTCCGGGGTGTACTTGAAGGCGTTGCTCACCAGGTTGCGCAACACCTGGAACAGCCGGCCGCGGTCGGTCGCCAGCGGCACCTCCTGCTCTAGACCATGCACCTGCCAGGCCACGCTTGGGTAGCGCATGCCCAGCGCGTGCATGAACTCGCGCAGTTGCTCCAGCACGCTGCCCAGGCTGAAGGTTTCGCTGGTGACCTCCAGCCGGCCGGATTCGGCCTGGGAGAGGTCGAGCAGCTCGTTGACCATGTCGGCCAGTTCGCCGGCCGCGGAGGTGATGAAGCTCACCTGCTTGTGCTGTTCTTCGTTCAGGCGCCCGTCCGTGCCGTTGAGCAACAGCTTCGAGATGTTCTCGATGATGTTGATCGGCGTGCGGAACTCGTGGGTCATGTTCGAGAAGAAGCGGCTTTTCGCTTCGCTGGCCTGCTGCAGCTCGTGGGAGGCTTTTTCCAGCTCCGAGTACAGCGCCACCACCCCCTTGTTGGTGTTTTCCAGCTCCTGGTTGATCGCCTCCAGTTCCACCTGCTTGGCCTGCAGCTCGCTGCTGGTCAGCAGCAGCTCGGCGCCGCGGGTGTTCAGCTCGATGTACGGGTCGGCCACGCCGAGGCCCTTGAGCTGGCGGCGGATCTCTTCGATGCGCCGCTCAGTGGGGAACGGCACGGGCGGGTTGACCTGCTTGCTGGCGCGGATCCGCGTGCCATGGGGCGAGGTGTGCAGGTCGAATTCGTCCATCAGCCGCTGCGCGCCGCGCAAGCCCACGCCCATGCCGGTGGGCGACACATAGCTGCCGTCGAGGATGGCGTCGATCTGCTCGATGCCACCGCCGTGGTCGAAGGCTTCGAACGCCAGCGCCTGCAGGCGGCCCTGGCTGTTGCCGATCAGGTCGAAATGAAACGCCCCGGAACCGGCGTACTGGTAGATGTTGCGCGCCAGTTCCGAGACCGAGGTGGCCAGGCGGATCTGTTCGAGGGTCGACAACCCCAGCCAGGCGGCGATCTGCTTGGCGCTTTGGCGGCAGGTCACCACGTCGGTTTCCTGGAGGATGGCGATGGTGGTCAGGCGGCGCGCGTCACTCAATTCGGGCCACCAATACGGTGGCGTCGTCGTTCAGCCGGCGAAAATCGCGGTGCACGATGCCGGCGATGACTGCCGGGTGGCGGCTGCTCAGGCCGGGATAGGGCGCCAGGTCCAGGCGTGTGTTGATGCCGTCGGAGGTCATGATCAGCAAGGTTTGGCGGTCCCAAGGGTAGCTGTAGGTATTGATTCGACCTACCCGATAGCCAACGGTGCCGTTGCAAGACACCATGCTGCGGGTTTTTTCGCCGTGCAGCAGGCCGGCGATATTACCCACCCCGCAATACAGCACCTGGCCGGCCGCCGGTTTCAGCTCGGCGATCGCCAATGCGCCACCGCGAGTGGCCGACAGCGCCCGGTGCAACTGCTCCATCAGGGTGTCCAGCGGCACCCGCGCATCGTGGGCGAGGAACACCTCGCGCGCGCGCTGGCTGGCCTGGTAGGCATTCGGGCCATGGCCCAGGCCGTCGCACAGCAGTATCCGCTCGCCCTTGATCGCCCAGCCATCGCCGGCCACGCTCTCGCCGGGGTAAACGCTGCACACCGCGCCGTATTGCAGGCTGCGCGGCGCCGCGCCGGGCAGGTTGAAGCCGGCGAACACCACGGTGCCCTGGCCGGGGCGGGAGAACAGGTCGAAACGGTCAGACATCCGCCGGATCGCCCCCAGCCCCACCCCCAGGGTACCGGTGGTGGAGTAGTGGTCGCTCAGGCAGCGGTTCACGTCAGCCATGCCGGGGCCGCGGTCGACGGCCAGCAAGGCGAGGTCGCCGTCGCCCTGCTGGTAATACAGCTCGCCACCGCCGCCATGGCGCAGCAGGTTGAAGGCCAGCTCTTGCGCCACCACCACCAGCCGCCCCTGCAGGGCCTCGTCGGCGCCGGCCTGCACGGCTTCACGGATGATCGCCCGGCGGGCGGCATCGACGTGGGCCGGGTCGTGCACCAGCAGGCACAGGCTGGCGCTGTTCATTTCCATTTCCACAGTTCCACGGTGGTACCGGCGCCGGGGCGGCTGTCGATTTCGAAATGGTCCACCAGCCGGCGCGCGCCAGACAGCCCCAGGCCCAGGCCGTTGCCAGAGGTGTAGCCATCGGCCATGGCCTGCTCGAGGTTGGCGATGCCCGGGCCGTCGTCGCTGATCACCAGGCGCACCGCGGCGCGGCCCTCACGCTGGGTACGCTCGACCATGCACTGGCCGCCGCCGCCGTAGATCAGCCCGTTACGGGCGATTTCGCTGGCAGCGGTGACGATCTTGGTTTGCGACACCAGCCCCAGGCGGGCCTCTTCGGCGGCCTTGCGGACCTTCTGGCGAATGGTGACGATGTCAGTCTCCAGCTTCAGTGGCAGCGTCTCTGTCTTCGTCATCATCAGCCTCCGCCAGCATGCCAGCGTCTACGTTGCGCTCCAGCCAGCGCATGCCCTTCTCGACGTTCAGCGCGGTGGCAATGCCTTCCAGCGACAGGCCGAGCTCGACCAGGGTGATCGCCACCGCCGGCTGCATGCCCACCACGATCACCCGGGCATCGAGGATGCGCGAGACGTTGGCGATGTGCGACAGCATGCGGCCAATGAAGGAATCGACGATTTCCAGCGCGGAGATGTCGATCAGCACCCCTTTGGCGTTATGCCGCACGATCTGCTCGGTGAGGTCTTCCTGCAGGTCGAGGGCCAGTTGGTCGTGCATGTCTACCTGGATGCTCAGCAGCAGGTAGTTGCCCATTTTCAGAATTGGAATCTTGTCGGTCATGGCCGGGCCTCAGCGGTTCGAGACCAGGCGCACGTTCAGCTCGCGCAGTGCCAGTTGGAAGGCATCGGCCAACGAAGCCTTGGTGACCACATCGCCGAGCTCCACGCCCAGGTGCACGATGGTCGCGGCAATCTGCGGGCGGATGCCGCTGATGATGCACTTGGCGCCCATCAGCTTGGCCGCGGTGATGGTCTTGAGCAGGTGCTGGGCGACCATGGTGTCGACGGTCGGCACGCCGGTGATGTCGATGATGGCGATGTCCGATTCGGTCTCGACGATCATCTGCAGCAGGGCTTCCATGACCATTTGCGTGCGGTTGCTGTCGAGTGAGCCGATCAGCGGGATGGCCAGTACGCCCTTCCACAACTGCACCACCGGGGTAGACAGTTCGAGCATGCTTTCTTGCTGTTCGCGGATCACCGACTCACGGCCGGTCACGTAGCACTGCATGCTGTACAGGCCGAGCTTGTCGATCAGCCGGCTGCTGGCCAGCACCAGGGTCAGGCCGTTTTCAACGCCCTGCAGCCGTTCGAACAGTGGCTCTTTGAGCGAGAACACGAAGGTGGCGGTTTCGGTTGGGCTGAAGCCCTGGCGGCTCTGGGACTGGGACAGGCGCTCGAGCAGTTGCTTGACCGGGCGCCAGGCGCTTTGCTCAACGTCATCGGTGCCTTCGCCGATGGCGCGGGTGAGGGCGCGCAGCAGTTCGCGGGAATTTTCGACCATGGTCTGGTCGTCGATCAGGTCGGCGCGGATGCCGGCCATGCGCTGGGCGGCGATCCAGCGTTCGAGCAAGGTGCTCTCGTGTTGCAGCAGCAACTCGGCCAGTACGGTTGCGGTCATAGGCGGGCTTCCTGTCACGTATTAGAGGCAGTTGGAAAAGGTGCCCAACAGTAACAGGCTGGTAGTACAAACTGAAAGGCCGGCGCATGCGCCGGCCTTTCAGGATCCAAGCCCCGCGCGGGGTCAGACCAACGGGTCGCCTACGTGCAGCAGCTTCATGCCGTTGGTGCCACCCACGGTGTGGTAGCTGTCACCCTTGGTGAGGATGACCCAATCGCCTTGCTCCACCAGGCCGCGCTTGAGCAGTTCGTCGACCGCGGCTTGGCTGACCTCGCCCAGCGGCAGCGCCGACGGGTCGAAGGGGATGGTGTACACGCCGCGGAACATCGCCACCCGCGCCTGGGTTTCACGGTGCGGAGAGAACGCGAAGATCGGCACCGAAGAACGAATGCGCGACATGATCAGCGGGGTGTAGCCGCTCTCGGTCAGGGCGATGATCGCCTTCACGCCCGGGAAGTGGTTGGCGGTGTACATGGCCGCCAGCGCGATGCTCTGGTCGCAGCGCTCGAACTGGGTGTACAGGCGGTGGCTCGACTTTTTGCTGGTGGGGTGCTTTTCAGCGCCCACGCACACGCGGGCCATGGCCTTGACCGCTTCGATCGGGTAAGAGCCGGCGGCGCTTTCGGCCGAGAGCATCACCGCGTCGGTGTAGTCGAGCACGGCGTTGGCCACGTCGGAAACTTCCGCGCGGGTCGGCATCGGGTTCTGGATCATCGACTCCATCATCTGGGTCGCCACGATCACCGCTTTGTTGTTGCGGCGCGAGTGCTGGATGATCTTCTTCTGGATGGCGACCAGTTCGGCGTCGCCGATTTCCACGCCCAGGTCACCACGGGCGACCATCACCGCGTCGCTGGCCTGGATCAGCCCATCGAGGGTTTCGTCGTCGGCCACCGCTTCGGCGCGCTCGATCTTCGACACCAGCCAGGCGGTGCCGCCGGCTTCGGTCAGCAGCTTGCGGGCGTAGTGCATGTCGGCGGCATCGCGGGGGAACGACACGGCGACGTAGTCGACTTCCATCTCGGCGGCGAGCTTGATGTCGGCTTTGTCTTTTTCGGTCAGCGCCGGCGCGGTCAGGCCGCCACCCTTGCGGTTGATGCCTTTGTGGTCAGACAGCGGGCCGCCGACGATCACCACGCAGTGCAGGGCATCGGCGGTGGCGGTTTCAACGCGCATCACCACGCGGCCGTCGTCGAGCAGCAGTTCGTCGCCCACGCCGCAGTCCTTGACCAGGTCGGGGTAGTCGATGCCGACCACTTCCTGGGTGCCTTCGGTGAGCGGGTGGCTGGTGGAGAAGGTGAACTGGTCGCCGACTTTCAGTTCGATTCGCTTGTTGGCGAACTTGGCAATACGGATTTTCGGACCTTGCAGGTCACCGAGTAACGCGACATAGCGGCCATGCTTGGCGGCGATGTCGCGGATCAGGCGGGCGCGAGCCTTGTGTTCTTCCGGGGTGCCGTGGGAAAAGTTCAGGCGGGCAACGTCCAGGCCAGCCAGAATGAGTTGTTCCAGCACTTCCGGCGAATTGCTGGCCGGGCCCAGGGTGGCGACGATTTTGGTACGGCGAACGGTCATGCACTGACTCCTTTATTGACGCGCAGCGAAAGGCTACTCCTCTGGCAGGCTGTAGTCATTGTTCCGCTGCACTACCGGGCGGCGATTTTGCCAGGCAGTTGTGACTGAAGAAATTCCCAAGCGGGCCGATATGGTCGGTATTCCAGGAGATTGCCATGCGTACCCTCATAGCCTTGACCCTGCTGGCGACCGTCGCCGGCTGCACCCGCTGGTCGGCCGACCAGCACCTTAACAGCGCGTATCGTGCCTATGATGACGGTGACTGCCAGAAAGTAACGCTGGAGTTGTCGCAGGTAGACCGCCAGACCCAATCCCGGCCCTACCTGCGCCCGGAATCGGCGCTGCTGCGGGGCCAGTGCCTGGAGCGGCAGAACCTGTTCGTTGACGCGGTGCAGACCTACCAGTGGATCTTGTTCCAGTACCCTGGCAGCGAGTACGCCTTTCGTGCCCGTGCCCGGTTGCAGACCTTAGAACAAACCGGGCATTACCACCCCGAAGGTGAAGCGGTTACCCGACCGGCGGCTTTATGAAAATGTTGACAGCCTCGCAAGCGGTTATGGCAGTTTGCTAGCGGTGGTTTAAGCTGGGTTAACAATCAATTTGCACTTTGAGCGGTTGGTGCGTGTCCGACCTCCAGTGAGGTCAGGGAACGATAATCATGGCTAAGTTCATCGAACGGCGGATCGAGCGGCACCAGTTGCCGTATTACCTGAAAGTCTATAACCGCTACACCGACCAGCCCATTGGTTACCTGGGCAATGTGTCGGAGGCGGGGTTGATGCTGATCAGCCAGCTGCCGTTGCTGGTGGGGCCTGATTTCGAGCTGCAGTTGAAGGTGCCCGAGGCCGACGGCAGCGTGCAGTTGATCAACCTCACCGCCAGTTGCCTGTGGTGCCAGGAAGACGCCACCCCAGGGCATTACGACTCCGGCTTCATGCTGTTGCAGGCCCCCGCCGAGTACGAGCAACTGGTGCAGGTGCTGCGCCAGTACTTCAGCTTTCTACCGATGAGCGCATCGGCTTAACAGCTACAGCACCCCGGCTTTTTTCCATTCCAGGTATTTTCCGAGCAGGGCGCCGCCGAGTTCGTTCGGGGTGACGTCGAGCACCGGTACGCCATGGGCGGCCAGGCGCTCATGGAGCAGGCTGCGGCTTTCGAGGTAGTGCACCGCGCCGCAGTAGTCGAGTGCCTCGCTGTGGCCGCTGACCGGTTGCTGGCGCAGTTCATCGAGCACTTCTTCGCGCAGGCTGGCCACCAGCACCCGGTGGTGGCGCTTGACCCGCTGCAGCGCGGCCAGCAGTTCTTCGTCGTCTTCATCGCGCAGGTTGGTCAGCAGGATGACCAACGCCCGGCGCTTCTGGCTGTTGAGCAGCTCAGTGGCGCTGCTGTTGAAGTCGGCGTGGCCGATGCTGGTCGCCAGGTTATAGGTGCCGCCCAGCAGGTTGGCCAGGTGTTGCGGGCCCTTGCCCGGCGGTACCTGGCACGGCTCGCCGGCGAGGGTGCGCAGGCCGACCGCGTCGCCCTGGCGCAGCGCCACATAGGCCAGCAACAGGGCCGCATTGAGGGCATGGTCGAAGTGCGCCAGTTCGCCATCCTGGCTACGCATGCGCCGGCTGCTGTCGAGCCACAGCACAATGTGCTGGTCGCGCTCGTCCTGGTACTCACGCACGATCGGTGCGCGCAGGCGCGCGGTGGCCTTCCAGTCGACCTGGCGCAGGGCATCGCCTTCACGGTACTCGCGCAACTGATGAAACGCCTGGCCCTGGCCGCGGCGCGGCTGCTGGCGCACGCCCATCTGCCCGAGCCAGGCGTCGACCAGGCGCAACTGGGCGCCGTGCAGGCGGGCGAAATCAGGGAACACCCGGGCCTGCCCGGGCAGCGCCAGGTAACGCCGTTGGGTCCATAGCCCGAGTGGGCTGTGCAGGTGTACCTCGCAGCGGTCGAATTCGAAGTGGCCCCGGCGCAGGGGCTTGAGCCGGTAGCTCAGCCGCGCCGTGTGCTGCGCTTGCAGCCGCAGCGCCTGCGCCACGCCATCGAAGGCCAGGCCCTCGGGCGGGTGGTCGATCACGCTCAGGCGCAGCGGCGCGCCGCCGGCATGGGTGATGGCCAGTTGGATTTCACTCGCCCGGCCGATCGCCAGGTTTGCCGGCATCTGCCGGCTGGCCTGGGGCGAGCGGCGCCGCCAGAGCAGCCCGGCATCGAATAGCATCAACACCGGCAAGGCCAGCAGCAGCCCCCACAGGGCCGCGTTCAACCCCTCGCCGAGCACGCCGAAGGCGCGCAGCAGGCCATGGGCCAGGCACAGCAGCGCCAGGCCAGCACCCCAGGCCAGGGCCAGGCGGGTTGGCCGCAGCATCAGTTGCGCGGCGCCGGCACTTGGTCGAGCAACTGCTGCAGCACCTGGTCGGCGTCGAGCCCGTCGATTTCCAGCTCGGCGGCCAGCCGCACACGGTGGCGCAACACCGCCGGGGCGCTGGCTTTAACGTCATCGGGGGTGGCGAATTCGCCGCCGCGCAGCAACGCCCGGGCACGGGCGCAGCGCACCAGCGCGATCGACGCCCGGGGCCCGGCGCCCACCGCTAGCCCCGGCCATTCGCGGGTGGCGCGGGCCAGGCGCACGGCGTAGTCGAGCACTGTGTCGGCCAGGGGCATTTCACTGGCAACCTTCTGCAGCGCCACCACCTGGGCGGCGTCGAGCAACTGCGCCAGCGGCTGCACGTCGAGCATGTCGGCGCGGCTCGACGCGCTGACCTTGCGCACCATGGCCAGCTCTTCGTCCAGTGCCGGGTAGCCGATGCGCACCTTGAGCATGAAACGGTCGAGTTCGGCTTCCGGCAGTGGATAGGTGCCTTCTTGCTCGATCGGGTTTTGCGTGGCCATCACCAGAAACGGTTGTGGCAGCGGCAGGGCCCGGCCCTCCAGGGTGACCTGGCGCTCTTGCATGGCTTCAAGCAAGGCCGCCTGGGTCTTGGCCGGCGCGCGGTTGATCTCATCGGCCAGCAGCAGGTGGGTGAACACCGGCCCGCGGCGCAGCTTGAACTGCTCGCTCTTGAGGTCGAACACGGCGTGGCCGGTGACGTCGCTGGGCATCAGGTCGGGGGTGAACTGAATGCGCGCGAATTCGCCGCCAAAGCAGCGCGACAGGGCCCGCACCAGCAGGGTTTTTCCCAGCCCCGGCACGCCCTCGACCAGCACGTGGCCGGCGCCGATCAGGGCGCACAGCACCTCGTCGATCACTTCCTGTTGGCCGATCACCGCCTTGCGCAGTTCTTGCGCCAGGGCCTGGGCCAATTCACTGGCCTGGGCCAGGGTCAACGAACGTTCATCACTCATAGGGCGTTCCTGATGCGTTGCAGTTGGGCAACCTGCTGGTTGAAGGCGCCACTGGAAAGGCGTTTGCCGGCGCTCGGCGCCATCGCCTGGGCGATGCTCGCGGTGGGCACCCCGGCCAGCCGCGCCAGCACGTGCCACTGGTCGGCGACCGGCAGTTGGGCGAAGCCAGGGTGGTGCCGCGCGGCGCGGCGGCCGAGGTCACGCCGCAAGTGTTTGAGCAACTGCTGCTGGCCGCCGTGGCGCAGGGTGAAAGCCGCGCTGGCGCGCAGGTGTTCGGCCAGGCGCCGGCGCCCGGGGGGCGGCGCCGGCAACGCCGGGCCGGTGCGCACGCCGTGGTACCAGCAGGCCGCCAAGGCCAGTGCCAGTAGGGCCACCAACGCCTGGGCGAAGTATTGCCAGAGCAGGCTGAACCAGCCTTGCGGCTGGGCCTGCTGCACCAGGGTGACCTTGCGGTCCTGGTTGAGGTACCAGAGCAGCCAGGCGTTGTCGTGCTTGCCGATGGCGCCGTTGCGCCACAGCGCGGCGTCGCTGAGCACGGTGATCACGCCGTCGCCCCAGTCCAGTTGCATCAGGTGGGTGGCGATGCGGCTGTTGGCCCAGGCCATGGCTTTGTCGGTCGGGTCTTCGAGGTGGAACGCCGGGTCGAAGCCAAGCAGCGCCGGGGCGGGTTCGTTCTCGAGGTACAGTTGGGTCAGGTCGGGTGTTTTGTCCTGGCTGGCCTGGGCCGCTTCGGGCAGGTCTTTGCTCAGGGTGCGGCGGATGCGCAGGGTGTCGAGCAGGGCATCGCCACTGCGGCCGCGTTGGGCGTTATAGATGCCTTGGGCCACCACCACCAGGTGGCCGCCGCGGCGCACCCATTGCAGCAGGCGCTGCACCTGCGGCGCGCTCATGCCGCGGCGGTCGGCCAGCAACACCAGGCTGCTGGAGGCCGGGGCCATGCCGGCCCAGGGGTCGCCGCCGCCGGCAGGGCTGACCGCCAGGCCCTGGCCGCGTAAAAAGCGTTCGGCGGCCAGGTAGGGGTTGTTGCGCGCCGCCTCGGAAGGGCCGTGGTCGACGGTTTCTTCGACCCGCTCCAGGTGCGCCCAGAGGTAATACCCGGCCGCCGCCAGGGCGATCGACGCCAGCAGCACCAGGGCCAGCCGCCGCGCCTTCATGGTTGCCCCCCTGCGGCCGGGAACAACCGCCGCCAGGCCTGGCAGAGCTCTTCACCGGCACTTGCCGACGGCAGCCGCTGGCCATAGGCGGCGGCCTGCCAATGGCCGGTGAGCTTGCGGCTGAAGTCTTCCAGGCCGCTGAGCTGCAATGCCCGCACCCGCGCCAGTACCTCGCCCTCGGTGTCGGCGCTGCGCAGCGGCACCTTGTAGTCGCTCAGCAGGCGCCCGAGCAGCCCGCGGTACAGCAGGCTCAGCGCCTGGCGCGGGTCATCGGCCCAGAGCCGCTGGGCTTCGGCGGCGATGTCAGCGGGCAGCGGCGCGGCCAGGCCCAGGCCAAACAGCTGCGGCGGCGTGGCCTGGGCCCGGCGCGGGCGCCCGGGCAGATGTGGCCGGAGCCTGGCCAGCGAGCGCCGGTAGTGCCACAGCAGCCAGCCAATGGCCGCGGCGAGGATCACCCAGCCGAGCACCTCGAGCAGCTTGGCCAGCGCCTGCCAGGCCGGGCCAAACGTTGGCGGCGCCACCGGGGTGGGGGCATCAGCCTGGCGCCACTGCCAATGGCTGCGCTGCTCGATGTTCTTGAACGGCGGCTGGCCGACGATTTCGCCGATCGCCTGCTCGGCCTGGGCGGCGTTCAGCCGTTGCTGGGCCAGCCGAGGTGCCTCGGCGGCATAGGCCGGCGGGCTGGGCACCAGCAGGCAGGCCAGCAGCATGCCCACCACCGCCACGGGCGCCAGGCGCTGGCGCAGCGCGCGCAGGATCAGCTCGACGTCCCAGGCTTCGAGGTGGGTACGGCGGTTCAGGTACAGGGTGAAACCACAGGCCACGTAGATCGGCTCCCAGAACGCCAGTACCGCCACATAGAACACGTTGCTCAGGTGCCCGAGCCAGAGCAGGCCGCTGTCGGGCGAGGCCAGCAGCCACTGCGCCCAGTGCAGGGCTTGGTCCTCTACGTTTGGCGCCATCGCCACCACCAGCCCCATCAGGCCGAACAGCAGGCAGGTTTCAACGTGGGCGCCGACCAGCGTGAGCCAGGCGGCCGGGCGGCCGTGGTCCAGGTGTAGCAGCGCCAGCCGCGCGCGGCGCGCCGCGCCGTTCAGGCCTTCAAGCTGCAGGATGGGCAAATCGAAGCTGCGGCTGGGGCTCAAGCGCCGCCAGGTCAGGCTGGCCAGCCATTGCCGGCGCAGCAGCCCCGGCCAGGCGCGCAGGGCCTGGCCAAGGCTGGGCGGTGCCGCGAACAGCGCCTGCGCCAGAATGAACAACAGCACCCGCTCGTACAGCGGCTTGCCCCACCAGAACAGCAGCGCGGCCAGGGTAGGGCTGCGCCAGCACAGTAGGCTGAGCACGGTGAAGATCGGCAGCGTGACGCACAGCCAGGCCGCCACCAGCAAGCGCCGGTGGCGCGCGGCCAACAGCGCGCCGAGGTCCAGGGCTTCCCAGTGCGAGCGTGGGCGGATCACCACCGTGGCTTGGTCAAGCTTCACCGGCGCGCCTCCCGGCCAACAGCAGGTAGGCCAGCACGCCGGCCCACAGCAGCCCACCGACGCTGAACTTCACCAGCGGGGTGATGCTGCCCTTCGAAGACCAGTACGCTTCAAGAAACGCCGCCAACAACAAAAACAGCGCCAGCCCGTACACCAGGTTCAGCGCCGCCCGGGCGGCCTGGCGCAGCGCCTGGCCACGGCTGAGGCGGCCGGGGGCGATCAGCGCCCAACCCAGTTGCAACCCGGCGCCGCCGGCCAGGGCGATGGCGGTGAGCTCGAAGGCGCCATGGCCGATCACGAACGACCAGAACGGCACGCTGGCCGCGCTCTGCGACAGGTGCCCGGCCACCGCGCCGATCTGCAGGCCGTTGTAGAACAGGTAGAACAGGCTGCCCAAGCCCAGCAGCAGGCCGCTGGCGAAGGTCTGGAAAGCGATACCGATGTTGTTCATCACGTAGAAGCCGAACATCGCCCAGTCGGTGCTGGCCTCGCGGTTGGCGGCGCGGCCGAGGTGGCTTTGGCTGGGGTCGTACATGTATTCGGCGGCGCTGACCTTGGCCGCCGGCAGCAGGTTGTAGACCAGCTCTGGGTAGAGGTACACCAGCCCGGCCACCAAGGCGAGGGTGCCGAACAGCACGGCGGCGGCCAGCAGCACGAAGCGGCCGCTGGCGCGGACCTGGCGCGGAAAGCCCGCCAACAAAAAATGCGCCACCCGCGCCGCGGCACGCGGCTGGCGCCGGTACAACTGTTGGTGGCCACGCAGCGCCAGGTGCTGCAGGTGGTCCACCAGCGGCGTGGAGTAGTTGCGCGCCCGCGCCAAGGCCAGGTGGGTGCACACCCGCCGGTAGGCTGGGCCGAAGCTTTCGCTGCCAGCGCCGAGGCCCTGGCGCCGTTGCGCCTCGGCCAGTTGCGCGGCGAAGGCGTCCCAGCTGGGGCGATGGCGGGTTTCGAATTGGCTTTGTTTCACCGGCTGCCCACCAGCGCGCGGGCAATGCCGTTGATGCGCGCCATGGCCTGCGCCGGCTCGACCTGCAGCGGCACGGCCAGCAAGCCGGCGAGTTCCTCGACCCGCGCCGGTGCCAGCTCGGCCTGGCGTTCAGCCAGGGCCAGCAGTGCGCGTTGCTCGGCGGGGCGCAAGGTGAACGGCGCGGGCTGGGCCGGTACCTCGGGTAATTTGGGGGCGGGCGGTGGCGCGTCCTGGTAGATCACCAAGGTGCCGGCGGCGAGGTCGCCGAGGCGCTTGAAGGCTGGGTGCAGCAGGCTGCTGGTGATGCCCAGCACATAGCCCAGCGGCAGCATGTCGACGCTGCGCAACAGGTTGCGCAGCAACGAGGCCGACCAGCCCACCGGGGTGCCGTCGTCGTGCACCACGCGCAGCCCCAGCCATTGCTTGCCGGGCGTACGGCCCTGGCGCAGTACCTCGAACAGCACCATGAACCACCAGTTGGCGAGGAACGCCAGCAGCATCAGGGTGCCCATGCCCACTTCGCCCTGGGGCGCCAGCAACAACGCCGCGCCACCGAGCAGCGCGCCGCGCAGGGCGAGGTCGACGCAGAACGCCAGGGCCCGCGGTGCCAGGCCGGCGGGGCGCAAGGGCAGGTCAATGCCCTCGGGGGTTTCGACCAGCAGCAGGGTATCGACGGGGGGCGTGTGCGATCCGGTCGCGGGCATGGCAGGTTCCTTTTGATAGCCTGCGATGCTATCCAGCGACGCGCTTCCCGGCAACCCATCGGCATTGCCCGGTTGCAATCGGGCACAATGGCAGGCTTATGCACCCGCAAAAGGCTACCCCTGTGAGCACCAGCCTCTTCTGGTACGACTTCGAAACCACTGGCATCAACCCGCGCTGCGACCGCCCGTTGCAGTTCGCCGGCCTGCGCACCGATACCGACTTCAACCCCATCGGCGAGCCGCTCAACCTGCATTGCCGGCTCAGCGATGACGTGCTGCCGCACCCCGCGGCCTGCCTGATCACCGGCATCACCCCTCAGGTACTGGCGGCCCAGGGCCTGGGCGAGGCCGAGTTCATGGCCCGCGTGCACACCGAACTGGCCCGCCCCGGCACCTGCGGGCTGGGCTATAACACCCTGCGCTTCGACGACGAAGTCACCCGCTACAGCCTGTATCGCAACTTTTACGACCCCTACGCCCGCGAGTGGCAGGGCGGCAACAGCCGCTGGGACCTGATCGACGTGGTGCGCACCGCCTATGCGCTGCGCCCCGAAGGCATCGAGTGGCCGCAGGCCGACGGCCGCGTCAGCCTCAAGCTTGAAGCACTGACCGCCGCCAATGGCCTGGATCACGGCCAGGCCCACGATGCGCTATCCGATGTGTACGCCACCCTGGCCCTGGCCCGGTTGATCAAGCAGCGCCAGCCACGTTTATTTGACTGGTTATTTCAGTTGCGCAGCAAACACAAGGTGATGGACCAGATCCAGTTGTTAAAACCGCTGGTGCATGTGTCTGGCCGCTTTGGCGCCGACCGTGGTTATTTAGGCGTGGTCTTACCGCTGGCCTGGCACCCGCGCAATCGCAATGCCTTGATCGTCTGCGACTTGCATCTGGACCCGAGCGTGTTATGGACCGCCCCGGCCGAGGTATTGGCGCAGCGTTTATATACCCGCCGCGACGCGTTGGCCGAGGGTGAATTACCGGTGCCGTTAAAGTTGGTGCAAATCAACCGTTGCCCGGTACTGGCGCCCTTGGCGGTATTGCGCGAGGCGGATATTCAACGTTGGGGCCTCGACATCAACCTGCTCACGCAACGCGCCGAACAGTTGCGCGCACAACAGGCCGTTTGGGCGGCCGCGCTGCCGGAGGTGTACAGCAGTGGTGAAGGTTTCCCAGAGCAGGAAGACCCTGAACAACAGTTATACGGCGGTTTTATCGGTGACCGCGACCGGAAACTCTGCGAGGCGGTTCGCAACGCCGATGCTGAAGGCCTGCGCCAGGGCAACTGGATATTCGATGACGCGCGTTTACCCGAGTTGTTATTTCGCTACCGCGCGCGTAATTACCCAGGCAGCCTGAGCGGCGAAGAAACCCAACGTTGGCTGGCGTTCTGCCAAGCCCGCCTGACCGCCCCGGAATACGGCGCGCCCAATACCCTGCAGGGCTTCAATCAAGCGTTGAGCGAGTTCAGCGCGCAGGCCAGCCCCGAGGGCCAGGCGGTGTTGGAGCAGTGGCGGCAGTACGCCGCGCAACTGGCCAGCCGGCTGCACTTGCCGGTTTAATCGCGGCCATGAAAAACGCCGGCAATCGCCGGCGTTTATTTCAAGCGTGAAACAAATCAGTCGAGCAGGGTGGCCCAGCTTTCGACTTCATTGGCGCCCCACTTGGCTTTCCATTCTTTCAGGGTTTTGTGGTTGCCACCTTTGGTTTCGACCACTTCGCCATTGTGCGGGTTTTTGTATTGCTTGACCTTGCGCGCGCGCTTCGGGGTGCTGACTTTGGTGGCGCTGCGGGTGACTTTGCTGGCGCGCGACTCTGGGTCGAGCAGGGCAATGATGTCACGCAGGGATTTTTGATATTCACCCATCAGTTCGCGCAGTTTGCGTTCGAACTCGAGCTCGGTTTGCAGGTTTTTGTCGCCTTTGAGTGCTTCCAGGCGTGCTTGCAATTCGCGAATGGTTTCTTCAGTACTGCGGTATTCGTTGATCAGCGACATGATAGGCCTTTATTCAATGAGCTTGGGAGGGCGTGCCGCAATAATAGGCATGCCCGGCCAATGAGTAAACAATAGCGTTAAATAAAACCGATGAAAATAACCGGCAACTCAGGATATATGTTTCAAAACGCTGCATAACTGTACGCCGCGCCCCTTCATTACCCGGCCACGGCGATGATCGCCGCCCGCGGTGTTTTTCATCGGCCGGCCCCTGCACTTCGGCCGTGCCAGCCGCTAGAATGGCGCCCTTTTCTTGAAGTAACGGAGTTTTCCCATGCGCACTTTCCGGCTGGTGATCGCCTGCCCCGATCGCGTTGGTATCGTCGCCCAGGTCAGCCAGTTCCTGGCGTCGCACAACGGCTGGATTCACGAAGCAAGCCACCACTCCGACGACCAGAGCGGTTGGTTCTTCATGCGCCATGAAATCCGTGCCGACAGCCTGCCGTTCGACCTCGAAGGTTTTCGCCAGGCTTTTGCGCCCATCGCCGAAGCCTTTTCGATGCAGTGGCACATCACCGACAGCCAGGTGAAAAAACGCGTGGTGCTGATGGCCAGCCGCGAATCCCACTGCCTGGCCGACCTGCTGCACCGCTGGCACAGCGATGAGCTGGACTGCGACATCGCCTGCGTGATCTCCAACCACGACGACCTCCGCAGCATGGTCGAGTGGCACGGTATTCCGTACCACCACGTGCCGGTCGACCCGAAAGACAAACAACCGGCCTTCGCCGAAGTGTCGCGCCTGGTCGACCAACACGAAGCAGACGTAGTCGTGCTGGCGCGCTACATGCAAATCCTGCCGCCGCAGCTGTGCCAGGCCTATGCGCAAAAAGTGATCAATATCCACCACAGCTTCCTGCCGTCGTTCGTCGGCGCCAAGCCTTACCACCAGGCTGCGCTGCGCGGTGTGAAGCTGATCGGCGCCACCTGCCACTACGTGACCGAAGAGCTCGACGCAGGCCCGATCATCGAGCAGGACGTGGTCCGCGTGAGCCACAGCCACACCACCGAAGACATGGTCCGCCTCGGCCGTGACGTCGAGAAAATGGTCCTGGCCCGTGGCCTGCGCTTCCACCTCGAAGACCGCGTACTGGTGCACGGCAACAAGACCGTGGTGTTCGGCTAACCCTTCTTCAGCCTGAGCAACCTCGCCAGCAGCGGCTTGCCCACCAGCATCAGGAACAGCGGGCCGCCGGCGACCAGGTAGAAGTAGAAGGTGACGATCCGCCAGATCACGATCGCCGCCGCCGCAGTGCCGCTGCCCACCATCGGTGCCAGCAGGGCGGCGGAGGTGAGTTCGGTGGCGCCGGCGCCGCCCGGTAGCAGGCTGAACTGCCCGGCGCACAGGGCGAGCATCTGCACCAGGAACGCCCAGGCCCATTCCAGCTCCACGCCCAGGCCCAGCAGGGTGATGTACAACACCGTGTAGCGCAGGCTCCAGTGCAAACAGGTGAGGGCGAACACCAGCAGCAGCCGCTGCTTGGGCTGGCGCAGGGTTTCGGCCAGTTGCGCGCTGAAGTGCAACGTGCGCCGCGCCCAGCGCCAGCGCGTGGCGTGGCGCACCCGCAGGCGTGCCAGCAACCTGCCGCTCAGGCTGAGCAGGCGCCGGTGGTAGCGCGCCAGGCAGTAGCAACCCACCAACGCCGCTACGATCAACACCGCGCTGCTGACCAGCAGGCCGCGCATGTGCTCGTTCAAATGGTGGAGCAGGGCATAGCCCAGCACGCCCATCAGCGCGAACAGGAAGAACATCAGATCGTTGAGCTGGTCCATGGCGAACACCGCGCCGCTGCGCGCCGGGTGCACGCCGTGGCGGCGCAGCAGGGCCATGAAGGTCAGCGGCGCGCCGCTACCGCCGGGGGTGGCGCAATAGGCGAACTCGGTGGCCATCACCAGCCCCAGGCAGCGTACCGCACCCACCTTATGGGCCTGGTCGCCGAGCAGCAGGCGGGTGCGAGTGGAGTTGATCACCCAGCACAGCATGATCATGCCGAACATACCCAGCAGCCACGACAGCGGGAAGCCGCGCAAACGGGCGAACAGTTCGTTGCCGCCGAGTACCAGCGGGATAGCGATCGCCGCGGCCATGGCCAGTACCAGCCAGAGCAGGCGGTTCAAGCGTGGGCCTCGGTAGGGCGCCGTTCAGGGCGGGAAAAAGCGCGATACACAGTGCGGGCAGCCTTTGCAAACCGGGCCCGACAATGGACCGCGGCGCCTGAGGGTTGTTCGATGCGTGGGCGCCATGCGCCCGGCTCGCTGATGCTTACCGGGCGATGATAGTCAGGAAACGAACCGCGACGCCAGCCAGAACAGGCTCGCGGCGAGGAACATGGCCACCGGCAGGGTGAGCACCCAGGCCAGCAGGATGTTCTTCACCGTGCTGCCCTGCAGGCCGCTGCGGTTGGCGACCATGGTCCCCGCCACCCCGGACGACAACACATGGGTGGTCGACACCGGCAACGCGAACACGTTGGCCAGGCCGATCGCCGAGACCGCCGTGACCTGCGCGGCCACGCCCTGGGAGTAGGTCATGCCTTGCTTGCCGATTTTCTCGCCGATGGTTTTCACCACCCGGCGCCAGCCGACCATGGTGCCGATGCCCAGCGCCAGGGCCACGGCGAGGATCACCCAGAACGGCGAGTACTCGGTGGTGCTGGTGAGGTCTTTGCGCAGTTTGTCGAGGTCGGCTTTTTCCCGGCCGTCGAGTGCCGGCAGCTTGCCGACCTTGCGCGCGGTGTCGTCGAGGCACAGCAGGTAGCGGCGGGTTTCGATGCGGTGCTCCGGCGCCATGCTGTGGTAGTCGCTGACATTGTTCAGGTTCGCCAGCAGCGCGGCGATGGTCGGCTCGGTCTGCTCCGGGTCGCACTTGAACTGCCCCGGCAGGTCGCCCGGCTGCGCCTTGCCCAGCGCCAGGTAGTCGCCCAGGGTGGCGGCGTTGCGCTGGTAGAACTGGCTCAGGTGCTGGGTGGCGTCGCGGGTGCGTTCGATCTGGTAGGTGGTGCTCGAGAGGTCGAGCACGAACTGCCCCGGCACGATGCCGATCAGCACCAGCATGATCAAGCCAATGCCTTTTTGCCCGTCGTTGGAGCCGTGCACGAAGCTCATGCCCATCGCCGACAGCACCAGGCCCAGGCGGCCCCAGAACGGCGGGTGCTTTTTATCGTCGAGCTTGCGCCGTTGCTCTGGGGTTTTGTGCATCTTCGAGTTCGGCCGCAGCTTCTTCATGGCGATCAGCAGCGCGCCGGCCAGCAGGAAGCCCACGATCGGCGAGACCACCAGCGAGGCGCCGATGTCGATCGCCTTTTGCCAGTTGACGCCGTCGGCCAGCGGGATGTGGTTGATCCAGGCGTTGGCCAGGCCCACGCCGAGGATCGAGCCGATCAGCGTGTGCGAGCTGGACGCCGGGATACCGAAATACCAGGTGCCGAGGTTCCAGGCGATCGCCGCGGCCAGCAGCGAGAACACCATGGCCAGGCCATGGCCGGTGTTCACGTTGATCAACAGCTCAACCGGCAGCAAGTGCACGATGGCGTAGGCCACGCCCACCCCGCCCAGCAGCACCCCGAGGAAGTTGAACAGGCCCGAGGACGCCACCGCCAGGTGCGGCGGCATGGCCTTGGTATAAATGACGGTAGCCACCGCGTTGGCGGTGTCGTGGAAGCCGTTGATGAACTCGAAGGCCAGGACGAAGCCCAGTGCCAGCAGCAGGCTGACAATTACCCAGGCGTCCAATCCGCTGAATAGATCAATCATGAAGGTTACGTGACCGTTCTTTGGGGGGCGCGATTATGACAGAAAAGTGTCAGGGTCGAAGCGCCTTCCGGCAAAAGGTACGGTGCGGGCGTGAAGTGGCCGGTTCCATGGCCGGTACGAAGCGAGCGGGCGGCGCCGGGGAGGGCGGGGCTCAGTCTTCGGTGTGCAGCTCTTTTTCGATTTTTTGCAGTTCCTGGGCGAAGGCTTTGTCTTGCACCGAGGCGCGTTTACGCCACGGCTTGCGCTCGGGTTCGGGCTGCGCGGCATAGGTGGTGACTTCGCCACCGTAAACATCCTTGAAACGTTTTTCCTGGCGCTCGAGTTCCGCGCGCAGTTCATCTTTGGTCACGATGTATCTCAATGAAAAGTTGAAGAGAAAGAAGCAGGGGGTTATGGGGCAACCCGTTGCCGCCGGGCCTGAGGGGCGGGCGCGAGCAACGTTAGCCTCTGGCGTTATGACTCGTCAACGCGGGCGAGGGTTTCAGACAGAGGTTGCAAAACTTTAGCGAGTAAGTTCGCACAGTGCGGGGGAGGGGGAAATAACGGGCAGTAACAAAAAGGCCTCGCCATAAGGGCAAGGCCTTGCCTGGAACTTCCGTGGTGGGTACCTGACCAGTATTTCCCTGGAAATCCCGCGGCCTGCGCGCAGGCCCGGCAAGGCACAAAGGTATAGCGGCAGGCGACGAGGGTCAATTGCGATTATCGGTCGTTGGTCCGATAATCGCCCGCAGAGCCCCGCGGCCCACAAGCGGGGCGCATCGAAACCGGAGTAGCCATGAACGACCAACTGCGCAATTCCTTTGCCTCCCTGGCACCGCCCATCGTGGCCTCGCCGGCCAAGCGGATCCAGGCTTTCGCCGGCGACCCGGACTTCATGACCTCGCTCGCCCGCGGCCTGGCGGTGGTGCAGGCATTCCAGGAGCGCAAGCGCCACCTGACCATCGCGCAGATCAGCCACCGCACGGAAATCCCCCGCGCCGCGGTGCGCCGTTGCCTGCATACGCTGATCAAACTGGGCTACGCCACCACCGATGGGCGCACCTATTCGCTGTTGCCCAAGGTGCTCACCCTCGGCCATGCGTATTTGTCTTCCACGCCCCTGGCGGTGTCGGCGCAGCCGTACCTCGACCAGATGAGCGAGCAACTGCACGAGGCCTGCAACATGGCCACCCTCGAGGGCGAAGACATCCTCTACATCGCCCGCTCGGCGGTGACCCAGCGCTTGATTTCGGTCGACCTCAACGTGGGTGGTCGGCTGCCGGCCTATTGCACCTCGATGGGGCGGATTTTGTTGTCGTCGCTGGACGACGCTTCCCTGCGCGAGTACCTCGACAGCGTCGACCTCAAGCCCAAGACCAGCCGCACCATCACCTCCACCCAAGCGTTGCTCGAATGCCTGCAACTGGTGCGCGAGCAGGGCTGGTGCATCGTTGACCAAGAGCTGGAGCAAGGCCTGCGGTCGATCGCCGTGCCGGTGTACGACGCCTCCGGCCAGGTGCTGGCGGCGTTGAACGTGAGCACCCATGCCGGCCGGGTGACCCGCGCCGAGCTGGAACAGCGCTTTTTGCCGATCATGCTGGCCGCCAGCCGCGACCTGAGCGCACAACTGTTCACTTGATGCTGTGCGATAACCGCACGCATCCCGCCCCGGGCCGATTGACGGCCCCTTGGGCGAAACCTAATGTCGGCAGCAGGGCCCGGCGAGCGTGCCGGCCCGAATAATAATAGCGAGACTGCCCGCATGCGCCTGACTACCCTCTTGTTACGCGCCACCTGAGCCACGCCCGGTACCGGGCCACGCTAGCGTTGCCCCAGCCCTTACAGCAGTGCCCCAGGTATGGCGGCACCGTTCGCGCGCGCAGCCCTAAAGGAATAACAACAATGAACCAACCCCAAACCGAAGTGGGCCAGTGCCTGGATGTGCAGGCCTTCATCAACACCCAACCGCTCAGCCGCTACCAATGGCGGGTGGTGATCCTCTGTTTTCTGATCGTTTTCCTCGATGGCCTCGACACCGCCGCGATGGGCTTCATTGCCCCGGCGCTGTCCCAGGATTGGGGCATCGACCGCGCCAGCCTGGGCCCGGTGATGAGCGCCGCGCTGATCGGCATGGTGTTCGGCGCCCTTGGGTCCGGGCCGCTGGCCGACCGCTTCGGGCGCAAGCTGGTGCTGGTGCTGGCGGTGTTGCTGTTTGGTGGGTTCAGCCTGGCCTCGGCATTCAGCAACAACGTTGAGCAACTGCTGGTGCTGCGTTTCCTCACGGGCCTGGGGCTCGGTGCCGGCATGCCCAACGCCACCACGTTGCTGTCTGAGTACACCCCCGAGCGGCTGAAATCGCTGCTGGTGACCAGCATGTTCTGCGGCTTCAACCTGGGCATGGCGGGGGGCGGTTTTATCTCCGCCAAGCTGATCCCGGCCTTTGGCTGGCACAGCCTGTTGCTGCTGGGCGGGGTGCTGCCGTTGCTGCTGGCGCTGGTGCTGCTGGTGTGGCTGCCGGAGTCGGCGCGGTTCCTGGTGGTGCGCGGGCGTGGGGTAGAGCCGGTGCGCAAGGTGCTGGCGCCGATCGCGCCGGCGCTGGTGGCCCAGGCCGGCAGCTTCAGCGTGCCGGAGCAGAAGTCGGTGAAGGCGCGCAACGTGCTGGCGGTGATCTTCAGCCCGGGCTACGGCGCCGGCACCTTGCTGTTGTGGACCACGTACTTCATGGGCCTGGTGATCGTCTACCTGCTCACCAGTTGGCTGCCGACGCTGATGCGCGAGAGCGGCGCGAGCCTGGAGCAAGCGGCGTTCATCGGCGCGCTGTTCCAGTTTGGCGGGGTGCTCAGCTCGGTGGCGGTGGGCTGGGCAATGGACCGCTTCAACCCGCACAAGGTGATCGCCACCTTCTACCTGCTGGCGGGTGTGTTCGCCTATTGCGTTGGCCAAAGCCTCGGCAACATTACCCTGCTGGCCACCCTGGTGCTGGTGGCGGGCATGTGCGTGAACGGCGCGCAATCGGCCATGCCGTCGCTGGGCGCGCGCTATTACCCCACCCAGGGCCGCGCCACTGGCGTGTCGTGGATGCTCGGCATCGGCCGCTTCGGCGCCATCGTCGGCGCCTGGAGTGGGGCTACGCTATTGGGGCTGGGGTGGAGCTTCGAACAGGTGCTCACCGCACTGCTGGTGCCGGCCGTGCTGGCCACCGCCGGGGTGTTGGTCAAAGGCTGGGTCAGCCACGCCGACGCCACTTGAAGCGCGGCGCTGAAAGGGTTCGATAACCGCACGCGTAGTCGATTATCGGATTGTTTCGGCGCTGCTGCCCGGATTAACCTTCGACCATTGCGATTTCTGGCGTGTCCCTCAGCGCCTTTTTTAATTCCACCCGGCGCACACGCACTGGCCGCCCTGCGCGGCCTCCAGCACGTACCGCCAAGGCCCACGGCCAAGCACCAGGAGAAATTTGATGCGCGAGGTATTCATCTGCGACGCCATTCGCACGCCGATCGGCCGTTTCGGCGGCGGCTTGGCGGCGGTACGGGCCGACGACCTGGCCGCGGTGCCGATCAAGGCGTTGATCGAGCGTAACCCGCAGGTCGACTGGGCCCAGATCGACGAAGTGTTCCTCGGCTGCGCCAACCAGGCCGGTGAAGACAACCGCAACGTGGCGCGCATGGCGCTGCTGCTGGCGGGCTTGCCGGAAAGCGTGCCCGGGGTGACCCTCAACCGCCTCTGTGCCTCCGGCATGGACGCCGTCGGCACGGCGTTCCGCGCCATTGCCAGCGGTGAAATGGAGCTGGCCATCGCGGGTGGCGTGGAGTCGATGTCGCGCGCCCCGTTCGTGATGGGCAAGGCCGGCGCGGCGTTCTCCCGTGACATGAAAATCGAAGACACCACCATCGGCTGGCGTTTCGTCAACCCGCTGATGAAGGCCCAGTACGGCGTCGACGCCATGCCGCAAACCGCCGACAACGTGGCCGACGACTACCACGTCAGCCGCGCCGACCAGGACGCCTTTGCCCTGCGCAGCCAGCAGCGCACCGCGGCCGCCCAGGCAGCGGGTTACTTCGCCGAAGAAATCGTGCCGGTGCGCATCGCCCATAAAAAAGGCGAAACCGTGGTTGAGCACGACGAGCACCCGCGCGCCGAAACCACCCTCGAAGCCCTGACCAAGCTCAAGCCGGTCAACGGCGCGGATAAAACCGTGACTGCCGGCAACGCCTCGGGTGTGAACGACGGCGCCGCGGCGCTGATCCTGGCCAGCGCCGAAGCGGTGAAAAAACACGGCCTGACCCCGCGCGCCAAGGTGCTCGGCATGGCCAGCGCCGGCGTCGCGCCACGGGTGATGGGCATCGGCCCAACGCCGGCGGTGCGCAAGCTCACCGAACGCCTTGGCCTGGCGGTGGCGGATTTCGACGTGATCGAGCTCAACGAAGCCTTCGCCGCCCAAGGCCTGGCCGTGCTGCGTGACCTGGGCGTGGCCGACGACGCCGCGCAGGTGAACCCCAACGGCGGCGCCATCGCCCTGGGCCACCCGCTGGGCATGAGCGGCGCGCGGCTGGTGCTGACCGCGGTGCACCAGTTGGAGAAAACCGGTGGCCGCCTGGGCTTGGCGACCATGTGCGTGGGCGTGGGGCAGGGCTTGGCCTTGGCCGTTGAGCGCGTGGGCTAAGTAGGGTTTGGCGCCGTTCGCCCGGCTGTGCCGGGCGAACGGCCAACCTGCCTGAGGCACTGCTCAGTGGTGCCCGTGGCCTTGGGAGAGTGTTACGGTATGTTTCCCAATGTCACAACCTAATGAGAAACAACATGACAACGACTCATTACACGAGTGAAGAGCGGCGCAAACGGATCTTCGCCATCGTGGGTGCCTCCTCGGGTAATTTGGTGGAATGGTTCGACTTCTACGTCTACGCCTTTTTCGCCCTGTACTTCGCACCGAGCTTCTTTCCCAAGGATGACCCCACCGTTCAATTGGTGAACACCGCCGGGGTGTTCGCCGCGGGCTTTCTGATGCGCCCGATCGGCGGCTGGCTGTTTGGCCGTATCGCCGACCGCCTTGGCCGGCGCACTTCGATGATGATTTCCGTGCTGATGATGTGCGCGGGTTCGCTGGTGATCGCCTTCCTGCCCACCTATGCCACCATCGGCGCCGCTGCGCCGGTGCTGTTGCTGCTGGCGCGGCTGGTGCAGGGGTTGTCGGTGGGTGGCGAATACGGCACCACCGCGACCTACATGAGCGAGGTCGCGCTGCGCGGCCAGCGCGGCTTTCTTGCGTCGTTCCAGTACGTCACCCTGATCGGCGGCCAACTGCTGGCCGTGCTGGTGGTGGTGATCCTCCAGGCGTTTCTCGACAAGGCCGCGCTCACCGAGTGGGGCTGGCGGATTCCGTTCGTGATTGGCGCGCTGGCCGCGGTGATCTCGCTGCTGCTGCGTCGTTCGCTGGAAGAAACCAGCACCGCTGAAACCCGCGCCGACAAGAACGCCGGTAGCCTGGCCGGGTTGTTCAAGCACCACACCGCGGCGTTCATCACCGTGTTGGGCTACACCGCCGGCGGTTCGCTGATTTTCTACACCTTCACCACCTACATGCAGAAGTACTTGGTGAACACGGCAAAAATGAGCGCCGAAACCGCCAGCTTCATCATGACCGGCGCCCTGTTCCTTTATATGTGCATGCAGCCGCTGTTCGGCATGCTCGCCGACCGTATCGGCCGGCGCGCCAACATGCTGCTGTTCGCTGGCCTCGGCGCGCTGTTCACGATGCCGATCCTGCTCACCCTGAAAACCGTCACCAGCCCGTTCGTGGCCTTTGTGCTGATCACCCTGGCCCTGGCCATCGTCAGTTTCTACACCTCGATCAGCGGCCTGGTGAAAGCCGAGATGTTCCCGCCGGAAGTGCGTGCCCTGGGCGTGGGCCTGGCCTACGCGGTGGCCAACGCCATTTTCGGCGGTTCGGCGGAGTTCGTCGCGCTGAGCCTGAAGTCGGCCGGCAGCGAAAACGCCTTTTACTGGTACGTGACGGTGATGATGGTGATCGCCTTCCTGTTCAGCCTGCGGCTGCCGAAAAAACCCAGTTACCTTCACGAAGACCATTGACCCCTCCGCACGCCCCCTGGGCGTGCCTGCCAAGGTATTGCCATGAGTGACCGCCCCCACAACGGCCTGTTCGACGCTTACTTCACCTCCACCGCGCTGCGCGAAGTGTTCTCCGATGCCGGGCGCGTGCAAGGCATGCTCGACTTCGAGGCCGCGCTGGCGCGGGCCGAGGCGCGGGTAGGGTTGGTGCCGGCCAGTGCGGTGGCGGCGATCGAGGCGGCCTGCCAGGCCAGCCTCTACGATTTCGATGCACTGGCGGTGGCCATCGGCAGCGCCGGTAACTCGGCGATCCCGTTGGTGAAAATGCTCGGCAAGCGCATCGCCGAGCATCACCCCGAGGCCGAGCGCTACGTGCACCTCGGCGCCACCAGCCAGGACGTGATGGACACCGGCCTGGTGCTGCAACTGCGCCGCGCCGCCGCGCTGCTCGACGCCGAGCTGGCGCAACTGGCCGGCGCCCTGGCGCAGCAAGCCGAGCGCTACGCCGCCACGCCGATGCCGGGGCGCACCTGGCTGCAGCATGCCACCCCGGTGACCCTCGGCATGAAGCTCGCCAGCACCCTCGGCGCGCTCACCCGCCATCGCCAGCGCCTCGCCGAACTCACCCCGCGCCTGCTGGTGCTGCAGTTCGGCGGGGCTTCCGGCAGCCTGGCGGCGCTGGGCGACAAAGCCCTGCCGATCGCCGAGGCGTTGGCCGAGGCGCTAAACCTCAACCTGCCCGAGCAGCCCTGGCACACCCAGCGTGACCGCCTGGTGGAGTTCGCCGCCTGGCTCGGCCTGGTGGCCGGCACCCTGGGCAAGCTGGGCCGCGACGTCAGCCTGTTGATGCAAACCGAAGCCGGTGAGGTGTTCGAGCCCTCGGCGCCGGGCAAGGGCGGCTCCTCGACCATGCCGCACAAGCGCAACCCGGTGGGCGCGGCGGTGCTGATCGGCGCCGCCACCCGGGTGCCCGGGTTGGTGGCGACGATGTTCAGCGCCATGCCCCAGGAGCACGAGCGCAGCCTGGGGCTGTGGCATGCCGAGTGGGACACACTGCCAGAGATCGCCTGCCTGGTGGCCGGCGCCCTGCAACAGGCGCGTACCATCGCCGCCGGGCTTGAGGTAGACGCCGCGCGCATGGGCCGCAACCTGCAACTGACCCAAGGCCTGGTGCTGGCCGAAGCGGTGAGCATCGTGCTCGCCCAGCGCCTGGGCCGCGACACCGCGCACCACCTGGTGGAGCAATGCTGCAAGCGCGCGGTGGCCGAACAGCGCCACCTGCGCCAAGTGCTGGGCGATGAGCCCCAGGTGGCCGCCGAACTTTCCCCCGCCGAACTCGACCGCCTGCTCGACCCGGCCCATTACCTGGGCCAGGCCCAAGCTTGGGTCGCCCGCGCGGTCGCCGAACATAACCGTTTCATTGCCTAACCAGGAGACTGCCGTGGCCCGTGTCGCACTCGCCGATGGCGAATTGAATTACCTACTCGAAGGCGCCGAAGGCAAGCCGGTGCTGGTGCTGTCGAACTCCCTCGGCACCGACCTGCACATGTGGGACAACCAGGTGCCAGGCCTGCTCGAGCACTTTCGCGTACTGCGCTTCGACACCCGCGGCCACGGTGGCTCGCTGGTGAGCCCAGGGCCCTACAGCATTGCCCAGCTGGGCCAGGATGTCCTCGCCCTGCTCGATCACCTGAAGCTTGAGCGTGTGTACTTTTGCGGCTTGTCGATGGGCGGGCAGATCGGCCAGTGGCTGGCGATCAACGCGCCGCAGCGCATCGCCAAGCTGATCCTGTGCAACACCGGCGCGAAAATCGGCGCCCCCGAGGTGTGGAACCCGCGCATCGAAACCGTGCTGCGTGACCGCGAAGCGGCCATGGCCGGCCTGCGCGATGCGTCCATCGCCCGCTGGTTCACCGCCGCCTACGCCGAGGCCAACCCGCAGATTGCCGGGCGCATCACCGCGATGCTCGCAGCCACCTCGCCCGACGGCTACGCGGCCAACTGCGCGGCAGTGCGCGATGCCGACTTCCGTGAGCAACTGGGCCGTATCGAGGCGCCGTTGCTGGTGATTTCCGGCATCGAAGACGCCGTGACCACCCCCGCCGACGGCGAATTCATCCGTGAGCGGGTGGCGGGCGCGCAGCATGTGCAGTTCCACGCCGCGCATTTGTCCAGCGTCGAGGTGGGCCAGCCGTTCACCGCGGCCGTTGTGAAATTCCTTCTGGAGGCTTGAAGCATGGACGAAAAACAACGCTACGAAGCCGGCATGCAAGTGCGCCGCGCGGTGCTCGGCGACGCCCACGTGGATCGCAGCCTGCAGCACATCACCGAGTTCAACGGTGAATTCCAGGAAATGATCACCCGCCACGCCTGGGGCGACATCTGGACCCGCCCCGGGCTGCCACGGCACACCCGCAGCCTGATCACCATCGCCATGCTGATCGGCATGAACCGCGAAGGCGAGCTCAAGCTGCACCTGCGCGCCGCCCGCAACAACGGCGTGAGCCGCGATGAAATCAAAGAGGTGCTGCTGCAGAGCGCCATCTACTGCGGCATCCCGGCGGCCAATGCCACCTTCCACCTGGCCGAAGCGATCTGGGCCGAGCAAGACGCCGAATAAGCGTTTGGCTTGAACTGCGCGGGCAACCGGCTGATCATGTGAAGAAATTATTTCAACATATGACCAGCCGATGCCTGACGCCCCCGAGCACTACGCCAACCGCAATGCCCGCCTTGCCGCGCTGACGTTAGCCTTCTGCCTGCCCAGCGACGTGCTGCTCTACCTGCTGATGCCCATGCACCCGGAAGCCTTCGGCATTACCCTGGCCCAGGCCGGTGTGTTGCTGGCCGCCAACCGCCTGGTACGGATTTTCGGCTACAGCCACGTGCTGCGCTTCTACGGCCGCCACGGCGACCGCCCGACCCTGATGCTCGCCGCCGGCGCGGCGCTGTGCTGCGCCATCGGCAACGCCTGGTTCAGTGGCTTTGCCGCGTTGTTGGTACTGCGGCTGGTGTGGGGGTTGTGCTTTGCCGCGCTGAACCTCTCTACCCAGGTGCTGGCCACCGCCGAGCCCACCGGCGCGGCCCGGCGCTCGGGGCAGTCGCGGGCGTTGATCGCCCTGGGGCCGATGCTGGCGCTGCCGCTGGGCGCGTTGGCCAGTGAAGCCATCGCCCCGCGCGCGGTGTTCTGGGTGCTGGCGCTGGCTTGCGCGGTGGGGGTGTGCCTGGCGCACCGCCTGCCAAGCCTGGGGCATGACCTCGCCAGCAGCGCGCCGCGGCGCTTTCGCCTGCCCGATAGCGTAGCGGTGTGGTCGTTCATCGAGGGGGTGGCGCTGGATGGGCTGTTTATTTTCGGCTTGTCGTTGCAGGCGCAAAAACTGCTGGGGGGCGACGCGCTGATCATCGCCGGGCTGTTGATGGCGCTGCGTTACCTGAGCGAAGTGCTGCTCAGCCCTTTCGGCGGCCGCGCCGCCCAGGCCTTCGGCGCGACCCAGATGCTGCTGCTGTTCTCGGTGCTCAGCGCCTTGGCGTTGGCCGCCTTCGGTAGCTTCTGGGTGGTGTTCGGCGCCGCCGCCGTGCTGGTGCTGCGGGCCCTGCAACTGCCGCTGGTGACCACCTTGGTCGCTGAGCGCAACCCCGGCCCGGCGCGGGTCGCGGCATTGGCCTCCAACGCCGTGTGGCGTGACATCGGCGCCGGCCTCGGGCCGCTGCTGGCCGGGCTGTTGCTGCCCGTGGCCTCGGCGCCCTGGGTGTTTGGCCTGGCCGCGCTGGCGATTGCCGGGAGTGCGGTGGGGTGTTGGGTTAGGCGGTGAGGCTGGGGAGGCCCTGTAGCATCCGAAGCACACTTTGGCGGGTTTTTTGCCCGGATTTCTCCCGGTGGTTTTACTGAGCGTACGACCTGATCTGGCCCATCGCCCGGCACTCCGGCTGCGCCGGGCGATGGGCCCGTCAAGCTATACCAACGAATACACCAACGCCGAAATCGCCACCACACCGACTACCACGACGAACACGTTCGACCCCTGCCCCGCGTACTTGCGCATCGCCGGCACGCGGCGGATGGCGTACATCGGCATCAGGAACAGGATCGCCGCGATCACCGGGCCGCCGAGGGTTTCGATCATGCCGAGGATGCTCGGGTTAAGCGTGGCGACGATCCAGCAGACCACCGCCATGGCCACCGCGACGATGCGGTTCATCGCCTTGGCGCTGGGTTGGCGGCCGCTTTTGACGATCAGGCCCTTGAGGCCTTCGCTGGCGCCGATGTAATGGCCCAGGAACGACTTGGCGATGGCAACGAAGGCAATCAGCGGCGCGGCGAAGGCGATCGCCGGGTTGGCGAAGTGGTTGGCCAGGTACGAGAGGATCGACAGGTTCTGCGCCTTGGCCTCGGCCAGCTGGGCCGGCGAGAGGGTGAGCACGCAGCTGAACACGAAGAACAACACCGTGACCACCATCAGCGCGTGGGCGCGGCCCAGTACGCGGCTGCTTTGCGCTTCAGCGGCGGCGCCATGGCGGCGTTTGCTGTCGACCGCGAAGGCCGAGATGATCGGCGAATGGTTGAACGAGAAGACCATCACCGGGATCGCCAGCCACAGCGTGCGCAGCAGGCTGGAAGCGCTCGGTACTTCGCTGGCGGTGGCGAGGATGCCGCCGGTCCAGCTTGGCACCAGGAACAGCCCCAGCAGCACCAGCGCGGCGATGAACGGGTACACCAGCAGGCTCATCACCTTGACCGTGGCCTGCTCGCCGCAGCGCACGATGATCATCAGGCCGACGATCAACAACGCCGCCAGCAGCGCCCGCGGCGGCGGCGCGATGTGCAGTTGGTGTTCAAGGAAGCTACCAACGGTGTTGGTCAGCGCCACGCTGTAGATCAACAGGATCGGGAAGATCGCGAAGAAGTACAGCAGGGTGATCAGCGTGCCGGCCTTGGCGCCGAAGTGTTCTTCGACCACGCCGGTGATGTCGGCGCCATCGCGGCCAGACAGCACGAAGCGGGTCAGCCCGCGGTGGGCGTAGAAGGTCATCGGGAAGGCCAGCACCGCCAGCACCAGCAGCGGCCAGAAGCCGCCGAGGCCGGCGTTGATCGGCAGGAACAGGGTGCCGGCGCCGATGGCGGTGCCGAACAGGCCGAGCATCCAGGTGGTGTCTTCACGGCCCCAGCCGCTTGCGCGTGCCGGGGCGTTTTCAAGGCGTGCGTCGACGCCGGTGGCCTGCTTGTTCATGCGGGAACTCCGTGGGCAAGGCTCTATGTAGGGCCGCGGCGACGATTACAGCGGGCAGGTCGGGGCGCGGCCATGAAAAAAAGGCGGGATTTTGGACTGTTTGGGGGAAATAGGAAAGGGTAGGGCCCTAATGCCAGGCACAAAAAAAGGGGCCTGTGCGGCCCCCTTCATTCACGCGGCTTTAGCGGCTGGCCTGCTGGTCCTGGGCGGTATTCTCATACCAGCCACCCCCCAGCGCCTTGTACAGGTTCACCTCCGCCTGCAACTGCGCCAGCCGATCACTGATCAGCGTTTGCTGGTTGCTGAACAGCGAGCGCTGGGCGTCGAGGAAGGTCAGGTTGCTGTCCACACCGATGCGGTAGCGGCGCTCGGCCAGGCGGTAGTAGTCCTGGCTGGCCTTGACCAGATCGTTCTGCGCCTGCAGCTGGTCGACGTAGGTTTTACGCGCCGTCAGCCCATCCGAGACTTCCTGGAAGGCCGTCTGGATGGCCTTCTCGTAGTTGGCCACGCCGATGTCTTTTTGCAGCTTGGAATAGTCCAGGCTGGCCTTCAGCGAGCCGGCGTTGAAGATCGGCAGGTTGATCGTCGGGGTGAACACCCAACTGCCCGAGCCACCCTTGAACAGCCCGTCGAGGTCCGCGCTGGCGGTGCCGGCGTTGGCGGTCAGGCTGATGCTCGGGAAGAACGCCGCGCGCGCCGCGCCGATGTTGGCGTTGGAGGCTTTGAGCGAGTGTTCGGCCTGGAGGATGTCGGGCCGCCGGGTCAGTAGGTCTGACGGCAAGCCGGCTGGTACTTCGGCGAGCATCGCGTTGGCCAGCGGTTGCGGCTGCGGCAGGTTGCCCGGCAGGCCGGTGCCGAGCAGCAGCACCAGGGCGTTTTCGTCCTGGGCGACCTGGCGCTGGTAGGTCGCCAGGCTGGCGCGGGCGCCTTCCACCGAGGTGCGCGCTTGCGACAAGTCCAGCGCCGAGGCCACGCCCACCTGGTTGCTGCGGGTGGTCAGGCGCAGGCTTTCTTCGTAGGCACCGAGGGTGTCTTGGGTCAGCTTGAGCAGCTCGCGGTCGGCCTGCCAGGTGAGGTAGGCGTTGGCCACGCTGGCGACCAGGCTGATCTGCGTCGAACGGCGCGCTTCTTCGCCGGCGAAGTAGGTTTCCAGGGCCTGCTGGCTGAGGCTGCGAATGCGCCCGAACAGGTCGAGCTCATACGAGCTGATGCCCAGGTTGACCCCATACTGGCTGGAAATACCCGCCTGGCCGCTTTGCGAAAGGTCTGCCGGGGTGCGCTGGCGCGTGCCGCTGGCGGTGGCGCTCACCGCCGGGAACAGGTCGGCGCGCTGGATGCGGTACTGCGCGCGGTAGGCCTCGACGTTCAACGCCGCGACCTTGAGGTCGCGGTTGTTGGCCAGCGAGGTTTGAATCAACTGCTGCAGCGCCGGGTCGCGGAAAAACTCGCGCCAGCCCTGTTCGGCGGCGGCCTGCGCCGGCGCCTGGGCCGCCGAGTAGGCCGGCCCTTGGGGGTACTGCGCGGCCACGGGGGCGGCCGGGCGGTTGTACTCGGGGATCAGCGAGCAGCCGCTGAGCACGGCCGCGGCGACCGCGAGGGAGATTAACGACTTGCTCATTGGCCAGCCTCATCGCGAGAAGGGGCTTCGTCTTGCTTCATGCGGTTACCCTTGAACAGAGACGAAACGGTAACGAAGAACATCGGCACCCAGAAGATCGCCAGCACCGTGGCGGTGATCATACCGCCGATCACCCCGGTGCCGATGGCGTGTTGGCTGCCGGAGCCGGCGCCGGTGGAGATACTCAGCGGTACCACACCCAGCACGAAGGCGGCGGAGGTCATCACGATCGGGCGCAAGCGCATGCGGCACGCCTCGACCGCGGCATCGAACAGCGTCTTGCCCTGTTCGTGTAGCTCCTTGGCGAACTCCACGATGAGAATGGCGTTTTTCGCCGCCAGGCCCACTGTGACCAACAGGCCCACCTGGAAGAACACGTCGTTGGAGAGCCCGCGCAAACTGGTGGCCATCAGCGCACCGATTACCCCCAGCGGCACCACCAGGATCACCGCGATCGGGATCGACCAGCTTTCATACAGGGCCGCCAGGCAGAGGAACACCACCAGGATCGACAGCGCGTACAGCGCCGGGGCCTGCGAGCCAGACAACCGCTCTTCGTACGACAAACCCGTCCACGACAGGCCTACGCCCGGTGGCAGGTCTTTGGCCAGGCGTTCGACCTCGGCCATGGCCTGGCCCGAGCTGTAGCCTGGCGCCGGGGTACCGAGTACCTCTTCGGCCTGCACGCCGTTGTAGCGCGACAGCTTCGGCGAGCCGTACACCCATTCACCGCTGGCAAACGCCGAGAACGGCACCATCTTGCCTTCGCTGTTGCGCACGTACCACTTGTTCAGGTCTTCAGGGCGCATGCGCGAAGCCGGCTGGCCTTGCACGTACACCTTTTTCACCCGGCCGCGGTCGATGAAGTCGTTGACGTAGCTGGAACCGAACGCCACCGACAGGGTGGTGTTGATGTCCGACAGCGACAGGCCCAGGGCACTGGCGCGCTCGTCGTCGATGGTCAGGTGGTATTGCGGCTCGTCGCTCAGCCCGTTCGGGCGCACGCCAGCGAGGATCTTGCTCTGCGCGGCCATGCCGAGGAACTTGTTGCGCGCTTCCATGAGTTTTTCATGGCCTACGCCGGCCTGGTCTTGCAGGTAGAAGTCAAAGCCGGTGGCGTTACCCAGCTCAAGTACCGACGGCGGCACTACGGCATACACCATCGCGTCGCGGTAGCCGAAGAAGTGCTGCTGGGCGCGTTGGGCGATGCTGAACACGGTGTTGTCGCTGTTGCGCTCATCCCACGGCTTGAGCATCACGAACGCCAGTGCCGAGCTTTGCCCACGGCCCGCGAAGTTGAAGCCGTTGACCGAGAACACCGAGTTCACACCCTTGCCCTCGCCATGCTCAGGGTCGAGCAGGTAGGTGCGCATGCGGTCGAGCACCTTCTGGGTGGTCTCGGCCGAGCTGTTGGGCGGGGTCTGGATCTGGGTGAAGATCACCCCCTGGTCTTCCTCGGGCAGGAACGAGGTGGGGATGCGGGTGAACAGCCACATCATGCCGGCGATGATGATCAGGTACACCACGAAGGCCGGGACCTTGTGGCGGATGATCCGCCCCACGCCACGCTCGTAGCTGCGCACGCAGGCGTCAAAGCCGCGGTTGAACCAGCCAAAGAAGCCTTTCTTCGGCTGGCCGTGCTTGGCCTCGTCGATCGGCTTGAGCATGGTGGCGCACAGCGCCGGGGTGAACACCAAG
This sequence comes from Pseudomonas sp. NPDC007930, assembly GCF_042958985.1. Taxonomy (NCBI): domain Bacteria; kingdom Pseudomonadati; phylum Pseudomonadota; class Gammaproteobacteria; order Pseudomonadales; family Pseudomonadaceae; genus Pseudomonas; species Pseudomonas sp. NPDC007930. The sequence goes on along the minus strand of NZ_JBIBKC010000002.1, from coordinate 551,132 downwards.
GCCACGAACACCGACAACGCCATGGCCGAGACGATGGTGATCGAGAACTGCCGGTAGATCACCCCGGTGGAACCGCCGAAGAACGCCATTGGCAGCAGTACCGCCGACAGCACCAGGGCGATACCGACCAGCGCGCCCTGGATCTGCTCCATCGATTTACGCGTGGCTTCCTTGGGCGACAAATGCTCCTCGGCCATCACCCGCTCGACGTTCTCCACCACCACGATGGCGTCGTCGACCAACAGGCCGATGGCCAGGATCATCCCGAACATGGTCAGGGTATTGATGGTGAAGCCGGCAGCGGCGAGGATGCCGAAGGTGCCGAGCAGTACCACCGGTACGGTCATGGTGGTGATGATGGTTGCCCGCAGGTTTTGCAGGAACAGCAACATCACCAGGAACACCAGCACGATCGCCTCGCCCAGGGTGTGTACCACACCGCTGATCGATTCGGTCACGACCGGGGTGGTGTCGTACGGGTACACCGCTTCGACGTTCGGCGGGAAGAACGGCTTGAGCTTGTCGATGGTCGCGCGGATCGCCTTGGCGGTGTCCAGCGCGTTGGCGCCGGTGGCCAACTTGATCGCCATACCGGAAGCCGGCTTGCCGTTGAACTGCGCGTCGATGCTGTAGTTCTCGCCGCCCAGGCCGATGCTGCCGACGTCGCGCAGGCGCACCTGGGAGCCGTCGGTGTTGACCTTGAGCAGGATGTCGCCAAACTGCTCGGCCGTTTGCAGGCGGGTCTTGCCGATGATCGTAGCGTTGAACACCGTGCCTTTGACCGCCGGCAGGCCACCGAGCGAGCCCGAAGAGATCTGCACGTTCTGGTTGGTGATGGCGGTTTTCACGTCGACCGGGGTCAACTGGTACTGGTTCAGCTTGGCCGGGTCGAGCCAGATACGCATGGCGTACTGGGCACCGAACACCTGGAAGTCACCCACACCCGGGGTACGCGAGATCTGGTCCTGGATGTTCGAGACGATGTAGTTGGAGAGGTCTTCCTTGCCCAGCTTGCCGTCGGTCGACACCAGGCCGATCACCAGCAGGAAGTTCTTCACCGCTTTGGTCACGCGCAGGCCCTGTTGCTGGACCTCTTGCGGCAGCAGCGGGGTGGCGAGGTTGAGCTTGTTCTGCACCTGTACCTGGGCGATGTCCGGGTTGGTGCCCTGGTTGAAGGTCACCGTGATGGTCATGCTGCCGTCGGCGTTACTCTCCGAGGAGATGTAGCGCAGGTTGTCGATGCCGTTCATCTGCTGTTCGATGACCTGCACCACGGTGTCCTGCACGGTCTGTGCGGAAGCACCCGGGTAGGTCACCTGGATGGCGATGGCCGGCGGCGCGATCGCGGGGTACTGGTTGATCGGCAGGTTGAGGATCGACAGCGTCCCCACCAGCATGATCACCAGCGCCAGCACCCAGGCGAAGATGGGCCTATCGATGAAAAACTTCGACATGGGTTACTCCGTTTTCGCGCCGGCGTTGGCCGCGGGGGCATTAGCCGCAGCGGCGGCCTGGGCCTCGTGAGGGTTGACCGTGGCGCCTGGCTTGACGAACTGCAGGCCCTCGACGATCACCTTGTCACCGGCCTTCAGGCCGTCTTCGACCAATACGTCGGTGCCGATGGTGCGGCTCGATTTCAGTTGGCGCTGCTCGACCTTGTTGTCGGCGGTCACCACCATGGCGGTCGGGTTGCCCTTGAGGTCACGGGTCACGCCGATCTGCGGCGCGAGGATGGCCTGCTGGGCGATACCGGCCGGCAGCCTGGCGTGCACGAACATGCCCGGCAGCAGCAGGTGGTCCGGGTTCGGGAACACCGCGCGCAGGGTCACCGAGCCGGTGGTTTCATCCACCGACACCTCGGAGAACTCCAGCTTGCCGTCCAGCGGGTACTGGCTGCCGTCTTCGAGCTTGAGGTTGACCTTGGCGGCGTTGTCGCCGGCCTTTTGCAACTGGCCGCTGTCCAGCGCGCGGCGCAGCTTGAGCATGTCGGTGTAGGACTGGGTCACGTCGACGTAGATCGGGTCGAGCTGCTGGATGGTCGCCAGTGCGGTGGTTTGCCCATTCGACACCAGTGCGCCTTCGGTCACCGCCGAGCGGCCGATGCGGCCGTCGATCGGCGCCAGCACCTTGGTGTAACGCAGGTTGATCTGCGCGGTTTTCACCTGGGCTTCGGCCTGCAGTTGCTGGGCGTGGGCGGTGTCGTATTCCTGGCGGCTGACGGCTTGTTCGTCGATCAGCTGGCGGTAGCGGTTGGCCAGCGAGCGGTATTGCTCGGCACTGGCCTGGGCATTGGCCAGGGTCGCCTCGTAGGTAGAGGGGTCGATCTGATACAGCTGTTGCCCGGCTTTGATGTCCGAGCCTTCCTTGAACAGGCGTTTGAGAATGATCCCGTCGACCTGCGGGCGCACTTCGGCGGCGCGGTAGGCGCTGGTGCGCCCGGGGAGGTCACTGGACAGGTTCACGGTCCTGGGTTGCAGGGTGACCACACCGACTTGCGGGGTGGGCGCCGCGGCGGGCGCGGCCTGCTCCTTGTTGCAGCCACTGAGCAGCGTGGCCAGGGCAATGGCGGACACCAAAGCGGGAACGGCTGGCTTGAATTGCATGAAGATCCTCGGAGGCGTGTACGCGCAAGACGCTCAAGAGTGATGGAACTGAGAATTCGGCTGTAGCTGGATTAGTAGCTTGCTATCGAATATACTTACATTCACGCCTGTTTGTAAACAGCCGTGACCCAACGCCGCAGCCCCTTTAACGCGGGTGCTGCCGCTGCCGGGAGCGATCAGAACAATGCCCCCGGCCAACCGGGGAATACCAAAGGTTGTAACGCCATGGTCCGCCGTACCAAAGAAGAAGCCCTGGAAACCCGCAAGCAGATCCTCGAGGCCGCTGAAGCAGCGTTCTACGACCGCGGTATGGCGCGCACCACGCTGGCCGACATCGCCGCGCTGGCGGGGGTGACGCGGGGGGCGATCTACTGGCATTTCAGTAACAAGGCCGATCTGGTGCAGGCGCTGCTCGACAGCATGACCGAGCCGTTGGATGAGCTGGCCCGCGCCTCGGAAGACGAGCACGAGCCGGACCCACTGGGCTGCGTCAAACAATTACTTGTCAAATTGTTTCGGCAGCTGGCGCTCGACCCCAAAACCCGACGCATCAACGAGATCCTCTTCCATAAATGCGAGTTCACCGACGAGATGTGCGACTTGCGCCGCCAGCGTAAAGCCGTGAGCGACGAGTGCAACGACCGCATCGAACTGTCCTTGCGTAACGCAGTGAACCGCGAGCAACTGCCCGCGGACCTCGACACCCGCCTGGCGGCGCTGTCACTGCACGCTTACATCGATGGCCACATTGGCTTGTGGCTGCTGTTGCCGGAAAGCCAGCCGCTGGAGCGCAACGCCGAGCGCCTGGTCGAGGCCATGCTCGACATGCTGCGGCTGAGCCCGGCGTTGCGTAAAGGCGCGGCTTAAATGGCCTACGGCCATGAACCTTGGCAAACCTTGATTACACTATTTCTGCCGCCAATGCATTAAGCGAAGCGCCGGCGGCTGTTCAAAATTTATTTCATTTAAAGCGCAGCCAGCCTAGGCGCGCCCGCGCAGCGGGTGGTTCGGCAGCGCCAGCGCCGCCGCCAGGCCCAGCATAGCCACCGCGGCACTGGCCAGGAACAACTGGCGGAAGGTCCCCTGCAATTGCCCCCGCAAGGCCTCGCGCGCGCTGCCGTCAACGGCGTTGAGGCCATCGAGCAACGGGTTGCCGCTGCCTTCGCTCAAGCCCACCGCCCCGCCCACATGCCCCCCGTGCAGCAAGGCCAGCAACAAGGCCGACATGCACGCCACCCCCACCGCGCCGCCCAGGGAGCGGAACAGGTTGGTGGTGCTGGTCGACACGCCGATGTCTTTGGGCTGGGCGGCGTTTTGCGCGCCCACCAGGGAGGTGGGGAACTGCAACCCGCCGGCCACCCCGGTGAGCAGCATGAACACACTGCTGAGCAGGCTGGCCTGCGGCGGGGTGAACGCCAGGCCGAGGATGGCCAGCGGCATCAGCGCGGCGCCGGCGAGGATCACCGGTTTGAAGTAACCGTGGCGCGCCGTGTGCCGGCCGCCAAAGAACGCCCCCAGCGGCAGCCCCATGGCCAGCGGCAGCACGTGCAGCGCGGCGCTGTCGGCGCCGGCGCCGAGTACCGCCTGGTAGCGCAGCGGGATCAGCACGGTCATCGAAATGGCCTGGAACGAGGTAAAGAACACCGTGCACCAGCACAGCACCGCTGGCCGGTTACGAAACAGATGCAGTGGCAGCAGCGGCTCGCGAAAGCGTGCCTCGTGCCAGATGAACACCCCCAGCGCCAGCAACGCGCAAGCCCACAGTGCCAGCAATGGCGGGCTGGCCCACGGGTGGCCCTGGCCGGCCAGGGTCACCGCCATCAGCAGGGAGGTCAGCCCGGTGATCATCAGCACCACGCCGAAATAATCCACCACCGCCTGGCGCTGCGGGCTGTGCAGCCCGGCCAGGGTACGGCGAATGTACAGCCAGCCGCCCAGGCCCAGGGGCAGGTTGATCCAGAACACCCAGCGCCACGACAGGTATTCGGTCATGTAGCCGCCCAGCACCGGGCCGAGCACGCTGGCCGCGGCGTACATGCTGCTGAAGTAACCCTGGTAGCGGCCCCGTTCGCGGGGCGGCACGACATCGCCAATGATCGCCTGGCTCACCGACACCATGCCGCCGGCACCGATGCCCTGGATCACCCGCGCCAGCACCAACTGCTCCATGCTCTGCGCCAGCCCGCAAAACAGCGAGGCGAGGGTGAACAGCCCCACGCCGAAGAGGATCATCGGCCGCCGCCCGTAGAGGTCGCCGAGCTTGCCGTACACCGGCGTGGCCACGGTCATCGCCACCATGTAGCCGGCGATCACCCAGGCGAGCAGGGCAAGGTCTTTGAACTGGGCGGAAATGGCCGGCATCGACACCGCGACGATGGTCTGGTCGAGGGCGCCAAGAAAGATCGCCAGCATCAACGCGGTCAGGATCGACCGCAAGGCTGGCGCATGGGGTTCGGCTTGGGTCACGGCAGGGCGCCTGGCAAGGGAGGGCTGTGCCAGTTTATCCGATAGCCGGCTACCGATCTATCCGCGTGGGGTTACCCGTGGGCCGTCATCGCAGCGCGCTGAACGAGGCAGACTGCGGCACGCACTGGGCGTAGGCGCAGCTTTGCGCGTAGCGCTGGGTGCGCATCTGCTCGGCGCGGAACACGGCGGCGGCATACAGCGCCGCCAGCGCACACATCGAAACAACCATCAGGCATCTTCTTGTTTTTATGCCCATGACGTAGACCTCCTACTGCCGGAGTGTGTGTCGTCCTGATGATCAGTATAGCGCCGCCACACCGCTGCGCGGGGCAGCGGCGAGTGCGGGGATGAACGGTGCGAAGTGCCGGGGTTGGACTAACCTGTTCAACTCAACAATGCTGGCGATGTGCAACTAACTGCCAGGCTCCGTGAGTAAGCAGTGTGCGCCGAAAGTGCGCAGGCTTTTCGCCTGATGCAACTTCCGAAGGGGTGTTAGTTGTTCGGGTTTCCGAACGAAGTTATCGGTAATCGTCGGGAAACCGAACGCAAGCCCCTTGGAATGCCTGGTTCAGCGTGTATCTAGATGTTTCAATTAGTTGAGAAAATATCACGCTTAGCCGCCATGGCACAGTGCTTGCAAACTTTCCGTCATAACTTTCTGCTAGCGTACGGCACCCGTGCCATGGCGGCAGAAGTTGCCCTTTGATGGTGCACACCTGCCAGGAATGCGAAGCAATGCTCAAAATAACAAATACCCGCAGGGCACTTTTTGAACAAAGCCTGATTTTTACGGTCATCCGTGGCACTTAGCCATCCGCCGACCCTGGGGTGCATCCCCAAACAGTAACCATCGGTCAGGACAATACCCCCCTGATCGGCTGCGCACGTTCGTCAAGGCGACAGCGTGGCGGTGGTTCCGCCCACCGCCCCGTGGGCTGATCGCCGCTGAAAACCTCATCAAAAAAGGTTTACCCATGGCACTCAACAGCATCGGTCTCGAAGAAGTGGTTACCTCCCGTGGCAGTGACGGCGCAGAGGCCGACCCCTGCCTGGCGTTCGGCCCATTCGTGCTGTACCCCCAGCAGTACATGCTGTTGCGTGGTGGCGAGCCGGTAAACCTCGGCAGCCGCGCGCTGAGCCTGCTGGTGGCGTTGGCCACCCGGCCCGGTGAACTGGTGGAGAAACACGAGCTGTTGAGCCTGGTCTGGCCGAAGGCGGTGGTCGAGGAGTGCAACCTGCGCGCGCAGGTGGTGGCGCTGCGCCGGGCGTTGGGTGAAAACGACGACTTCGGTTATATCGTCACGGTGCCGGGGCGCGGCTACCGCTTTATCGCGCCGGTGAGCCAGCCGGCCCTCGAGCCCGCCGCGGCGGCGTTGCCGATGGCGCCGGCGAGCCTGCCGAACCTGGCCACCCGGGTGATCGGCCGTGACGAGGTGATCCAGGGCCTGACCGAACAACTGCTGCGGCGCCGCTTCGTCACCCTCACCGGCCCTGGCGGGGTGGGCAAGACCACCGTGGCCCTGGCCGCCGCCAACTGCCTGCGTGAGGCCTTCAGCCTCGGTTCGGCCTTCGTTGACCTCGCCGCGGCGGCCTCGGCCTACCAGGTGCAGGGCATGCTCGCCAACGCGCTGGGCATCAGCGTGCCGGGCCAGGCGCCGCTGCTGCAGGTAGCGCCCAATGAAAGCGGGCGTTTCCTGCTGGTGCTCGACAACTGCGAGCACGTGCTCGACCACCTCGCCGGCGCGGTAGAAACGTTGCTGCAGCAAGGCCCGCAGTACTTCGTGCTGGTCAGCAGCCGCGAGCCGCTGCACGCCGAGGGCGAATACGTGCAAGACCTCCCGCCGCTGGCCGCGCCGGCGCCGCGCTCGGGCCTGGGCATCAAGCAGGCGATGGCTTACCCGGGGGTTGAGCTGTTCATCAAGCGGGTGGCCACCCACGACCCGGATTTCGTTTTCCAGGACGCCGACGTCGACGCCGTGGCGGCTATTTGCCGCAAGCTCGATGGCAACGCCCTGGCCATTGAAATCGCCGCGGCGCGCGCGCGGGCGTTCGGCGTGCATGACCTGGTCGAACTGCTCGACAGCAGCTTCCGCCTGCAGATGACCGGCCGGCGCACCGCGCTGCCGCGCCACCGCACCCTCAGCGCCACCCTCGACTGGACCTACGCCATGCTCAGCGAGCACGAGCAGGCGATGCTCCGGCAACTGGCGGTGTTCAATGGTTGCTTCAGCCTGGAAACGGTCAAGGCGGTGGTCGACATCGAACCGCAGCCGGCCTTCGAAGTGGCCCCCGCGCTGGAAAGCCTGGTAGGTAAGTCGCTGCTCACTGCCTTCGAACACCAGCAGGGCAAGCGCTACCGCTTGCTCGAAACCACCCGCTTGTACGCGCTGGAAAAACTCAACCAGCACGGCGAGGCGGCGCACATCGGCTACCGCCACGCCCACCACGTCAAGGCCCAGTTGACCGAGGCCCTGGCCTTGCTCGACCGCCTGCCGCCGGGCAAATGGCTGGCCCGCCACGCCTCGGAAATCGACAGCGTGCGCACCGCCCTGCAATGGGCCTTCGCCGAAGGCGGCGAGGTGGCCCTGGGAGTGGAGCTGACCCTGCTCAGCGCGCCGCTGTGGCTGCGTTTGTCGCTGCTGGGCGAGTGCCAGGCGTGGATCGAACAAGGCCTGCAGCGGGTCGATGAAGGCGAAGCCCAGCCGGGCACGCGGATGGTGCTGCGCACCTTTGCCGCGAGCATTCTCACCCTCACCCATGGCGGTGGCCCGCGGGTGCGCCAGGCCTGGGAAGGGGTGCTGGCCGACGCCGAGCTGCTCGCCGACAGCCAGCACCAACTGCGCGCCCTGTGGGGCCTGTGGAACGACCGCGTGTGCTGCAACCAGCACGTCGAGGCGCTGGCCCTGGCCAAGCGTTACCTGGCGCTGAGCCAGCGCGACCACGTTGAAGACCGCCAACTGATGGGCAAGCGCATGCTGGCCATCGCGCTGTTCTACCAGGCCGACCTCGCCGGGGCCCGCCAGGCCATCGGCGAGGCGCTCAGTTCGCCGTTCGCGCCGCGTTCGCACATCATCGACGTGCACTTCGACCAGCGCCTGGCGGCCCGCGCGCTGAAGGCCCAGGTGCAGATGCTCGAAGGCAACCTCGGCCAAGCGCTGGTGACGCTCGACAGCTACCTGGGCGATGCGATCAACCTCAACCACCCGGCCACGCTGTGGTATTGCCTGTGCTACAGCGCCTTGCCGGTGGCCCTGCTGGCGGGCAGCGAGCACAAGGCCGGGGAATACCTGGGGCTGCTCAAGGGCAGCATCACCAGCCAGGAGCTGCCGTTGTGGTGGCGCTACAGCCAGTGCTTCGAGTGTGTGGTGCAGTTGCGCAAGCAGGTGCGCGAAGACACCGTGGCCCAGCTCGGCGAGCTGCTCGGCGCCTTGCGCGAGCAGAACGACACGCCGCTTTACAGCCTGTTCAGCAGTGAGTACGTACAGGCGCTGGGCGCGTTGGGCCTGCCGCAGTGGGGCCTGGACGCGCTGGAGCAAACCCTGGCGCGGGTGTGCGAACGCCAGGAGCGTTGGTTCCTGCCTGAGCTGCTGCGGGTCAAGGCGGCATTGCTGCAGCAAGCCCAGGGCAACGCCGGCCGTGAAGCGGCGCTGGCCACCCTCGAGCAGGCCCGCGAAGCGGCCCAGGCCCAGGGCGCGGTGTTCTGGTTGTCGCGCATCGAAACCGACCTGGCGCGCCTGCAGGGCCCGCGCCGGGCAGGGCTGGCCAATGAGCGGGGTTCGTTGGAGCGGGCCGGCTGAGTATTTCAGGCTGAGGGCCCTTCGCCCGGCACAGCCGGCCTCCCACCAGTTTTGTGTGAGCCATTGATTTTGGGCGCAACACACCCCGTGGGAGGCCGGCTGTGCCGGGCGATGGGCCAGTCAGATCAACCGCGCGGCCACCAGAATATCGGCCACGGCCTGGAAGGTGTGGTCCGGCACCGGCTCGCCGGGCACGGTGCGGCGGGCGATGTCGGCGGCCAGCTCCGGCGCGTGCACCTGCAGGATGCCCAGGTCCTGGGCCTGTTCGAGCAGCGCGGCGACCTCTTCCGGGGCGGCCCGGCACACCACCACCGGCACCGGTGTTTCGCCGCGCACATAGCGCAACCCCACCATCGCGCCGCCGCCGCCACCGAGCAGGATCGACGCTTGGCCGATCCCGGTCTTGCCGCTCATGGCTTGCATTTCCTGGCGCTGGCGGTTGCGTTCGCGCTTGATCAGCGGGTCGCCTTCCTGGTCCTTGCGCTCGCGCTTCTGCTCGGAGCGGGTCATCTTCATGTCGCGGCCGAACAGCCAGCGCTGCATCAGCACATCGACCGCCCCCAGCAGCAAGAACGCCGCGATCACGGTGAACACCAGCGGCTTGAGCACCAGGTAAAAGGTCGACTCGATGCAGCCCGCGCCGCAGCGTGAGGACTCCATCATCGCCTGCAACGCATTACGCCCCACCACGTAGAACGCCAGCGCCAGGCCGCCGACCTTGAACACCCCCTTGAGGAATTCCACCAGGTTACGCAGGGCGAAAATCCGCTTCAGCCCCTCGGCCGGGTTGATCCGCTTGAACTCCGGCTTGATCGGCTCGCCGGAAAACACAAAGCCCTGCATGGTGGTGAGGTTGGTGAGAATCACCGCGCCCACGGTCACCGCCACCACGGGCAGGGTCAGGCTGATCAGCAATTGCTGGGCGGTGTCGATCGCTCGCGGCCACACCTCGGCGAACGGCTGCACGTAGATACTCGCCACCAGCTCGAGCAGGGCGGCGATCTCCGCCCGTGCCCGCGGCTCGATCACCGCGATGCACAGCGAGCAGAAGAGGATCACCACGCCGGAGACCATGTCCTGGCTTTTCGCCACCTGGCCTTTTTCGCGGGCTTCCTTGAGCTTCTTTTTTGTTGCCGGCTGGGATTTCTCTTCGCTGGTATCGGCCATCGCTCAGAGGCCCCCCGCCAGGGTTTTGAGGAATTCGATGGTGGCGCGAAATTCCGCCAGTTGGTCGAGCATCACTGGGATCAAAAAGCCCACGTACACCACCATCAGCACCGTGAAGAACAGGTTCTTCACCGGCAGCGAGAGGTCGAAGATGTGGAAGTTCGGCGCCATCCGCGCCAGGTAGGCGAGCATCAGGTCGGTGACCAGCAGGGCAATCACCAACGGCGAGACCATCAGCACCCCCACCCGCATCACTTGGTCGAGGATCGACAACACGGCCATCAGCGCGTCCTGGGCGAAAATCGGCGTGAAGGCCATCACCGGCCACAGTTGGTAACTGTGGTAATAGCCGTCGACCATCAGGATGAACCCGCCCGACATGAAAAACAGCGCGATGATGATCACCACCAGTAACGTGGCCATCACGCTGGATTCGTTCGAGCCGAGGGGGTCTACCAGTTGCGCCATGGTCGAGCCGCGTTGCAGGTCGATCAGCTCGCCGGCCACCTCCGCGGCCCAGAACGGAATGCCGAACAGCAGCCCGACCAGCACGCCGATCAGCATCTCTTTGATCAGCAACCCGGCCAGGTACAAGCCGCCGTGTTGGGGCAGGGTGGTGAACTCGGCGAAGATCGGGAAGAACATCGGCACCGAGATGGCCACGGCCACGCAGCTGCGGATCATCCCGGTGAGGCCGAGGCGGTTGAAGGCAGGGGTCACCAGCACCAGCCCGGTGGCGCGGGCGGCGGCCAGGGCGGCGGAGCTGATCACCGGGTAGGCAACCTCGACGAACGCGGTGGCGAAGGTGGCATCCATCAGGCTAGCGCGTCCACATCGGGAAGTTGTCGAGCACCTGGTTGCCCAGCTCCATGATCTGCCCGGCCAGCAACGGCCCGACGAACACCACCAGCAGCAGCACCGCCACCAGCTTGACCACCTGCGGCAGGGTTTGGTCCTGGATCTGCGTGAGCGCCTGCAACAGCCCCACCGACAGCCCCACCACGATGGCGATGCCCAGCGCCGGCGCCGACAGCAGCAGCACGGTCATCAGCGCGTGTTTCATCAACGAGAGGAAAACGTCCTGGCCCATGGCGGCTAGCTCCCGTAACTCAGGATCAACCCGTGCATCAGCCGTGACCAGCCGCTGAGCGAAACGAACAGGAAGATTTTCAGCGGGATGGATATCAATGTGGGCGAAACCATCGACATGCCCATCGCCATCAGCACGTTCGACACCAGCAGGTCGACCACCAGGAACGGGATGTACAGCAAGAAGCCGATCTCGAAGGCGCGGGTCAGCTCGGAGCTGACGAACGCCGGGATCAGCACCACCAGGTCATCGTCGCGCAGGTTGGCGCGGGCCTCCGGTGACCAGATGGTTTCGGTGGCCTGCATGAAGAACCCGCGTTCGCTGGGGTTGGCGAAGCGTGACAGGTGGGTTTGCAACGGTGGGCGCAGCGCATCGCCCAGCTCTTCGAGCTGGGCGGCGTTCTCGAAGGTGAGTTCGCGGCCCTGCACCTGCTGGTACATCTCGCCGATCAACGGCGTGGTCACGTACACCGAGAGAATCAGCGCAATGCCGTACAGCACCAGGTTTGGCGGGGTTTGCTGCACGCCGAGGGCGTTGCGGATCAGGAACAACACCACGGAGATCTTCATGAACCCGGTGAGGGTGACCACGGCCAGGGGGATCAGGCCGATGGTCGCAACAACCAGGATGATCTCGATCAGGTTGGGCTGGTACCCGCTCATAGGCTGGCAAAGCTCAGCACGCGCACACCCAGGCCATCGCCGATGCGCACCAGTTGGCCATGGCCGACCCGGCGGCCGTTGACCATCAGTTCCACGGCGTCGTCGCTGCGTGCCTCGAGGGCGAGCAGGCTGCCTTCGCCGAGCTCGCGCAGTTGGCCGAGGGTCAGGTCAAGGCGGCCCACCTGGCAGGTGAGGGTCAGTTCGAGGCTGTCGAGGGTGGCGTCGGGCGTGGCGGCTGCGGGGGTGTCGCTCATGGTCGGGAGTGTCCTTGGGGTCAGGGGGTGCAGCAGGTGCAAACGGTCTTGCTCGCGGCGCAGGCGGGCCTGGCGGCCGGCGCAGTGCAGGCTGAGCTCGCCGTTGCCGTCGAGCATCACCACATCGCCTTCGCGCAGGCTGCGCAGTTCGGCCAAGGCCAACGGCGCCTCGCCGGCGCTGACCAGCGCCGGCAACGGCAGGCTGGCGAACGGCGCCGGGGCGGCGGGGTGTGGGTCGAGCAGCGCGGCCAGTTGCACGGCAGCGGCCTGGCTGAGGCTCAGCTCCAGCGGCAAGCCGGCGTCATCGCCCCAGTTGAGGCTCAAGCGCAGGTGCGCGAATGGCGTGAACGGCTGGCCCAGCGGCTGCAGCTGGATGGCCTGGCCGCTGGCGCCTTCGAGCGCTTCGAGCAGCGGCAGCAGCGCGGCCTCCAGCCACAGCGCGCCGGCCGGGCCTTCGCCAAAGCCGGCCGCCATGCTGCTGAACAGCGCCCCAGGCAGGGCCAGGCGCAGTGGCGCGCGGCCCCACAGGGCTTCGGTTTCGAGCATGGGCTGGCTGCTGGGGGCGGGGGCCCAGTGCAACTGCAGCGGCAGTTCTCGCCAGTGGCCCTGCCAGGGTTGCAGGCGCCGGTGCAGGCGGTTGAGCAGCGCCGCCTCGGCGGCGCTGAACGTGGGGAGCCCGTGCAAGGGCAGCGGCAAATCCTGGCTACGGCAATTCATGGCAATACCTGTGGCGTGGCCTGGGCTTCGGCGTCTTCATGGCGTTCCTGGGCAAGCCGTTCGGCGGCCTGCCGGCGTTGCATCAGTACCTCGCTGGCTTCGCGCTGGCGCTGCGCGGCGAGGTGTTCGCGGCGGCGGCTGGCGTGCAGCTCGGCCTCGCTGGCGGTGCTTTGGCGGGCGCCGTCGAGGCTGGCCTGCAGCGCTGCGCCGTCTTCGGCCAGCGCCGCCAACTGGGCCTGGGCCTGCTGCCAGGTGTTCACCGGCAGGCCGCTGGCGGCGCGGGCGGCCAGGCGTTCGGCGTGCTCGGCCAGTTGCTGCTGGTGCGCCTGCAGTTGCGCCAGGGCCTGGGCCTCGGCGGCCACGGCGGCCAGGTGCTGCTGGCGCTGGCGTGCCAACTGGCGCGCGGCGCGGTCTTCGCGCAGCGTGCGCAATGCCTGCAGTTGTTCGAGTTCGCGGGTTTTCATGCCAGCACCTTGCGCAGTTGCTGGAGGGTTTGCGTGGCGTTCGAGGGCTCATCCGCCGCCTGGCGCAAAAAGCCCTGGATGGCCGCGGCGCGGGCCAGCGCTTCGTCGGCCAAGGGGTCGCTGCCGGCGGCGTATTCGCCCACCCGCACCAGCATCTCGATGGCTTCGTGCTGGGCCATCAGCTCGCGCAGGCGGCGCGCCAGGCGTTTTTGTTCCTCCGGGGCGACGTGGTCCATCAAGCGGCTGCGGCTGCGCAGCACGTCGACCGCCGGGAAGTGGTTGCGCTGGGCGAGGTCGGCGCTGAGCACGATGTGGCCGTCGAGGATCGACCGCGCTTCTTCGGCCACTGGGTCACTGGCCACGTCGCCTTCGGTGAGCACGGTGTACAGCGCGGTGATGCTGCCGGTGGCGGCGGGGCCGGCGCGTTCGAGCAGGCGCGGCAGTGCCGAGAAGAACGACGGCGGATAACCGCGGCGGGTCGGCGGCTCGCCGGCGGCCAGGCCGAGTTCGCGCTGGGCGCGGGCGAAGCGGGTGAGGCTGTCCATCAGCAGCAATACGTGCTTGCCCTGGTCGCGGTGGTACTCGGCGATGGCGGTGGCGGCGAACGCCGCGCGCACCCGCTCGGCGGCCGGGCGGTCGGAGGTGGCCACCACCGCCACGGTGCGCGCGCGGGCGTCGCGGCCCAGTTGCACGTCGAGCAGCTCACGCACCTCGCGGCCGCGCTCGCCGATCAGGCCGATGACGATCACCTCGGCGTCGGTGTGGCGCACGATGCTCGCCAGCAGCGACGACTTGCCCACCCCGGGCTCACCGAAAATCCCCATGCGCTGGCCGCGGGCGAGGGTCAACAGGCCGTCGATGGCGCGCACGCCCAAGGCCATGGGTTGTTCGATCAACTGCCGGCTGAACGGCGCCGGCGGCTCGGCGTGCAGCGGGTAGCGCAGCAGCCCGCTGGCCGGGGCGGCGCCGTCGAGCCATTCGCCCATGGGGCTGATCACCCGGCCCAACTGCCCAGGCCCCACCAGCACGCCGAGGGCGCGGCCGCTGGGGGTGATGCGGGTGCGGCTCGACAACCCCTGCATGTCGCCGATCGGCGAGAGGATCGCTTCGTCTTCCTCGAAACCGATCACCTCGGCGGCCAGGGTGCGGCCGCTGGCCGGGTCGAACAGCTCGCACAGCTCGCCGATGCTCACCCCCTGCACGCTGGCGCGCAGCAGCACCCCGCGCAGGCTGCGCAGGGTGCCGCGCATCGGCCGTGGGCGGGCCTGGGCCAGGCGCTCGTGCAGGCGCGGCAGCAACGTGCCAAGGGCGTTGTTCATTGCCCCGGCTCCTGTTCGGCGAACGGCAGCAGGGCCAGGCGCAGTTGCTGCAGTTGTTCGTGCACGCCCAGCTCGACCGAGCCTTGTGGGCTGGCCAGGCGGGCCTGGCCGGGCTGTAGCAGATCGTCGCCTTCAACGCTGACGCCCAGGCCGGCCTGCGCCATGTGCTGGCGCACCGGCTCTACCTCAGCCGGGGGCACGTGCAGGGCCAGCGCCTGGCCCTGGCGGAAGCCGCTCAGGGCTTGGCGGGTCAGCGCCAGCAGGCGCTCGCGCGGGGCCAGTTCGCCGATCAGCTCACGGGCAATGTTCAAGGCCAGGTCTGCCACGGCCGGCTCGATGTCCGCCAGCCAGTGGTCGAGGCGCTGCTGATGCTGGGCGAGGGCGGCGGCCATGTGCGCGCGGCCTTCGGCCAGGCCGTGGGCGTAGCCTTCGGCGCGGGCATCGGCCTGGCACTGGCCGGCGTCGTCGCGCAGGCGCTGGGCTTCAACCTGCGCGGCGCTGAGCAGGGCGTAGCCGTCGAGCCACAGGCCGGCGTCTTCACGGCGCAGAATACGCCCGGTCGGGCGGCTGGGCAGGTTCATGGGGCCACCTCCTCAGGGGCGAGCAGGGCGCGCGCGGCCACGCCGACGATCGCCGGGTTCACCGCCGGGCCCACCGGCTTGGCGCTGGGCAGCTCGAAGCGCAGTTGCAGCCAGGCCCGCAGGGCTTCGGGTTGGGCCTGCAGCCACTGGCTCAGGCAGGCGGCGCCGTCTTGGTCGATGGCCGCCAGCAGGGCGCTGGGCTCGCGCAGCAGGTCGGCGGCACCGGCCAGTTCGCGGTGCGCCAGGGCTTGTTCGTACACGCCTTGGCCCAGCCGTTCACGCAGTTGCTGGAGCACTTCGCCGCGCACTTCCTTGGCCAGCGTAGCGGCATGCCAGATCGCCCCGCACTGGCGCGCCAAGCGGGCGAACCGCAGCGCCGGCAGTTGCAACACCGCCAGGGTCGCAGCGTCCGGGGGCGGTACTTGTTCCAGCGGTTGTAGCTCGTGGAAGGCCAGCATCAAGTGGGTCAGCCGCTCACGAAAGCGCGGGTGCCCAAGCACCTGCTCGCGCCATTGCTCGGGGCCTTCACCCAGGCACGCGGCCAGCGCTTCGGGGCGCACGAAATCCAGCGGTTGCTCGCGCAACGTTTGCCAGTTCATTCAGCCTCCTTGAGCACGTAGGTGCGTTGGCCCTGGCGGCGTTTGTAGTGTTGCCAGGCAAACGCGCCGAGCAGCCCGAAGGCCAGCACCAGCGCGCCACCGAACAGCCATTGCGCGCGCGGCAGGTCGCTTTCGAGCATCCATACGCCCATGAAGCTGGCCATCGCCGGCTGCATCGCGGCGTTGCGCTGGGTGTGGGCCTCGATGGCGGTGACCGACACGCCGTCGTAGCTCAGCCCAGCGATGCCATTGGCCACCAGGGTTTTGATCTGCGGCAGCAGGGTGTTGATGTTGGTGCCTGGCTCGTAGCGCACCAGCACCGAGGCCGACGACGGCGAGATCACCCGCTTGAGCAGGTCGTTGTCGGGCAGCACCACGTGCACCCGCGCCGAAACGATGCCGTCGATCTGCGACACGCTGTGGGAGAGTTCTTCGCTCAGGGCGAAGACCATCTGGGCGCGCTCCTGGACCGGTGAAGACACCAGCCCGTTGCTTTTGAAGACCTCGCCCATGTTGGCGAATTTCTCGCCCGGCAAGCCGGCGCCGTCGAGCACCGCCATGGCCTGGGCGAAGCGTTTTTCATCGACCATCACGGTCATCTGGCCGTTGTCCTGCAGCTTGCGCGACGCGGGAATGCCCGCCTGCAGCAACGCCGCGACCATGGTGTTGGCGCTGCGTTCGTCGAGGTTGCTGTACAGGGCCGTGTCGCACGCCGCCAGCAGGCCGGCAAATACGAGAACGAGCATCAGGCGGGCGAGTTTCATGGCGTTATTGACCTTTGAGCAGGGTGTTGGCGGAGCCGGAAATCTGCGTGGCACCGCGTACCACCATCTGGGTTTCGATGGAGTAATCGAACATCTTGCCGAGCGAGTGCACCAGTTGGTCGACCTGGGTGGTGCTCGCCGAGCGCGCCGCGGCCGCGCCGGCATCGGCGTTGCTGGCCACCTGCACCGGCGGCGGGCTGCCGGCGGGGCTGGCGAGGGCATCGGCCTTGGCGTTGAACGCGTGGGAGCGGTCCATGAAACCGTCGAGGCGGTTCATCAGGTTTTCGCCCAACTGCGACGGGCCCGCGCCATCCGGGCCGCGGGCGGTGTTGGCCATGTGTTCGAACAGGCTCTGGGAAGCCTGGTTACCTCCCGGCGGCATGGCCGCCGTGGTCGGTGAAAGGTTCACGCTCATGCGGCGGGCCTCTTATTCGTCATCGTCATCCGACATGGCGTCGTTGAGCATTTCCTGCGCCTTGGGCATCAGGATGAATTGCCCACCGATGATCACGCCCTGGCTCACCAGTTCATTGGTGAGCTCTTCGTCGGTCATCTCGCTGGAACTGTCTACCGCGGCGTCGAACTGGGCCTGGGTGTCGGTGCTGCTCTGGGTGCTGTCTACCGGGGTCACGGCCATGATGGTGGCTCCTGATTGCAGGTGGATGAAAACGCTAGCGAGGGGCTTCCTCGCTGACGGTGTTGCCTCGGAAAACTCGAATGCCATGGCTGCTGGGCGCGCGCGCCACGGCGGCGGCGGGGCGGCGCACCTGGTCGACGTGCTCCTGCACCAGGGCCAGGTAAGCGGGCGGGCCGGAAACCATCAGCTCGCCGCCGGCGGGGCTGTCGCGCATCGCCAGGCGCTCGCCGTACACGTTCAGCCCGCCCAGGTAACTGCGCAGCTCGCCGAGGTTGGCGTTCTGAGGCTTGAACAGGCGGGTGGTGACTTCATCGTCGTTGTTCAGGTACAGCACGTTGCCGTCGAAGTACCACGACAGCCCGTTGGCATCGCAGAGGTTCTGCAAGAACTCGCCGGCTTCCTTGGCGCGCACTACCCCGCGGGATTTGCCGCGCACCTTGTCGGAGAACACCACGGTGAGGTCCAGGTGCTGGCCGAATTCTTCCATCGCCTTGCGCAGGTCTTGCTCGACCAGCACGTAGGGGTAGGGCTCGGCGAACCATTCGGGGTTGTCGGCCGGGGCGGCCTGGGCCGGTGCCGTGCATAGCAGCCAGGCGCTGGCGAGCGCCAGCAGCCAGCGGCCGCCGCGCTGTAACAAGCGCAGCGGCATACTGTCGAACCCGTTACACTCGTTCCGTCCGCCTGAAGAGACCTGCATATGCTCCATCGCGTTGCCCCTCTGCTGTTCGGCAGTTTGCTGCTCACCGCTTGTGCCCACCAAGCGCCCACCGACCCGGCCTACGCGCGCTACCTGCGGCTGGGCGACGACCTCGCCAGCCGTGGCGACCCGGTCAGCGCCGCGTCGCTCTACGACAAAGCCACCCAGTTGCCCGACGCCGGCGTTGAGGCCTGGGTCAAGTTGGGCCAGGCGCGGCTCGACATGGGCGATGCCCGCGCGGCCGAGCGTGCCTACCAGCAAGCGCTGGAAGACGCGCCGAACAACGCCGACGCGCTGCTCGGGCTGGGCACCGCGCAGTTGCAGCAAGGCCGTTACGACCGCGCCGTGATCGCCCTGACCCAGGCCGCCGACCTCGGCAACCAGGCCAGCGCGTGGAACCGCCTGGGCATCGCGCAGATCCTCCGCGGCCAGGCCAACGCCGCGCAAACCGCCTTCGGCAAGGCGCGCAGCCTCAACCCCAATGACCTCGACACCCAGTGCAACCTGGCCCTGGCGCAAGCCTTGGGCGGTGATGGCGCGGCGGCCTTCAATGGCATCCAGGCGGTGGTGCAGTCGCCGCGGGTGCAGGCCCGCCACCAGCGCAACGCCGTGCTGATCGCCGTGCTCGCCGGCCGCGAGGCCGCCGTGGCCAGCCTGCCGCTGGACGAAGTCCCCGCCCCGCAGCGCGCCGCCCTGCTCGAGCAGGCGCGGCAGATCAAGGCCCTTGGCGACCCGGCCGCCCAGGCCCGCGCCATGGGTTTGGTGAAGGCGCAGTAGGCGCATCACTCGCTGCCCTCCTGGTTCTTCGCCGCCGCCTGTTGTTCCTTCAGGCGCCGGCGCAGTTCTTCACGGTCATAGCCGTCGATGTACACCTGCGCGGCGCGGCCCACGGGCGCGGCCATGGTCGGCCCGGTGGCGCGGCCCTGTTGCAGGTCGCGGCGTGACTCGACCATCTGCAGCAGCACCAGGTTGTTGGCGCAGCCCGGCGCCAGCTTGGGCTGGTAGTCGTCGCCCAGGCCGATCAGGTCGTCGGCCGCCGGCGCCAGGCACTGCACCGGCATCAGGCCGCTGTGGCCGTTGGCGTCGGTAAAGCCCTGGTAATGCGGCGAGTAGCTGGCCGGCGGCAGGTGGGTCTGGCAACCGCCGAGCAGGGCGCAGGCAAGGTAAATGGCCGTTCTGTTCATGGGCGCGGCCTCAATTCAGGTAAAAGCCGAACGCGCCGCCGGTGCGCGGCCCGGCCTGGGCGGTGGTGTTGCCGGGCTGGGCGTCGAGCGGGGTGGCAACCACCCGTTCACGCACTGGCTCGACCAGGTACGGGGTGATCAGGATCACCAGTTCGGTTTCATTGCGCTGGAAGCGCTTGGAGCGGAACAGGTTGCCGAGCACGGGCATTTCGCCCAGGCCTGGCACTTTGTCGACATCCTGTTGGTTTTCACGCTGGAACAACCCGGCGATGGCGAAGGTCTGGCCGCTGCCCACCTCGACCCGGGTGTCTGCCCGGCGCACGCGGAAGGCCGGCACGGCGATGCCGTTGGCCACGGTGGAGTTCTGGGTGACCACGCTGCTCACCTCCGGGCGCACCTGCAGGGCGATGCGCCCGTTCGGCAGCAGGGTGGGGTTGAACAGCAGCGACACGCCGTAGGGCTTGTACTCGATGCCCACGGTGTCGCGGTTGACCGGGATCGGCACCGGCACTTCGCCGCCGGCGAGGAAGCTCGCGGTTTGCCCGGTCATGGCGGTGATGTTCGGCTCGGCCAGCACTTCCAACACGCCGTTGCTTTGCAGCGCGTCCAGTACGGCATCGATGTTCACATTGCCGCTGCTCAGCCCGGCGCTGATCAGGTTGCTCGCGCCGCTGACCGAGGCCGCCGAGGCCAGCGGGCCGCCGGTCAGCAGGCCGAAGGAAAAGGTGCCGTTGTTGAACAGCGCGTTCCAGTTCACCCCGTAGCTGAGCAACTGCGAGCGCGACACCTCGGCGAAGCGCACGCGGATGTTCACCTGCGCCGAGCCGGGCATGGTGGTGGTGTTCAGCGCCGCCTGCAGGCCTTGGTTCTCGATGCTCAGCAGGGCGTTGAGGTCGGTTGCCTCGCTCACGTCGGCAACCTGGCCGTGGGCGACCATGCGGTTGCCGGCGGCGCTCACCTGGGCCTGGCTGCCGGGGTGCAACTGCGCCAGTGGCGCGGCCACCGCGCCAGTGCTGGCGCCCACGGCGAGGGTCAAGTTGGCCACTTCGCGGTCGTTGTTGCCCAGGGCGATCAAGCTGGTGTTGCCGGCGGCCTTGCCGAAGATGTACAGCACGCCGGGGGCGACCACTTGCAGGTCGGCGATGGTCGGGTCTGCCACCAGCACCGACGCTACCGGCGCGGCAAAGTGCAGGATGCGCCCCTGGCCGGCGGCCAGCTCGAGGGTGCGCTGGGCGCCCGGGGCAATGGTTTCGCCGTGGGCGAGCAGGGCCAGCAACAACGAGGTGGCGCCGAACAGCCAGCGCGAAACAGCCAGGTACGTAGGTCGGGTCATGAAGCATTCGCCAGGGGGGTTGCCGCCGCGCCCTTGGGCACTGCGCGGGGGGTGATGTCGCTGAGGCTGATGTTGGCCACCGCCTGCACGCTGTATTCGCCGGCCAGGTCGCGGAACGACAGCACCGGCAGCGGTACCTCGCCACGTTGGCACAGGCGGCGGATGCCGCGGCGCAGTTCGGGGTGCACCAGTATCACCGTGCGGTCGTCTTCGGGCAGGCGCTGCCAGGCATGGCGCAGTTGCGCCAGCAGGTTGCGCGCCAGCTCTTCGGGGAAGTTCTGCGAGGTCTTGTCGTTGCGGCGCAGGGCGCCACGCAGTTGTTCTTCCACGCCATGGGCGAGCACGAAGGCGCTGATCACCCGTTGTGGGTCTGCATACTGGTGGCTGATCTGCCGCGCCAACGCCGCGCGCAGATGCTCACCGAGGCGGCCAGCGTCGGGTTCGTGGCTGCCCCATTCGACCATGGCTTCGAGCAGCGCGCGCTGGTTGCGGATCGACACGCCTTCGGCGACCAGGGTGCGCAGGGTTTCGGCCAGGCGCTGCAGCGGCACGCTGCGGGTGACTTCCTTGATCAGCTCGCCGTACTGGCCGTCGATACGCTCCAGCAGCAGGCGGGTTTCCTGGATGCCGAGAAAATCCGCCGCGTAACGGCGCAGGGTGCGCTCGAGCAAACCGCGCAGCACTTCGTCGGGCAACAGGAAGGCCACCCCGGCGTCTTGCAGGGTGGCCTGGTGTTCGCGGGCTACCCAATGGCCGGGGCGTTGGTTCAATGGCGAGCTGGCTTCGAACGGTTCGACCTCCAGCAGCCGCGCATGTACGGGGTCGTCGCGCAGCAGCAACTGGCCGGCGGGCAGTTCGCCTTCGCTGACCGGCACGCCTTCAAGCTCGACCACGTAGCGTTGCGCCGGGGCGGCGCGGTCGAGGTAAAGCTGTGGCACCGGGACGTCGATGCCCAGCTCGCTGCGCAAGTCGTGGCACAGGCTTTCGATGCGCTGGCGCAGCATCTGCTCCGGCGCCTGTTCGGCCAGGCCACTGCCCAGGCACAGCAGCACGCGGGCATCCACCGGCTTGGTGAAGATTTCTTCGCTGGGTTCGGCTGGCAGCGCTTCGGCGCTGATCGCCGGTGCCGCCTGGGCCGCGGCCTCTTGCTGGGCGGCGCGGTGCTGGCGGCGCCAGAGCATGAACGCGCAGGCACCCAGCCCACCGCCCAGGCCGAGGAACACCAACGCCGGGAAGCCCGGCAGCAGCGCCACGCCGAGCAGGATCGCCGCGGTCAGGGCCAGGGCGCGGTAGCTGTTGCCCAGTTGGCTGACAATCTCGCTGCCGAGGTCTTGCGCGGCGCCGGCGCTGTTCACCCGGGTGACCACGGTACCGGCGGCCACCGAAATCAGCAGCGCGGGGATTTGCGCGATCAGGCCGTCACCCACGGTGAGCAGCGAGTAGGTGTGCACGGCGGCGCCAAAGGCCATGTCGCGCTCGACCATGCCGATCAGCATGCCGCCCAGCAGGTTGACCGCGAGGATCACCAGCCCGGCGATGGCGTCGCCCTTGACGAACTTCATCGCCCCGTCCATGGCCCCGAACATCTGGCTTTCACGCTCCAGGCGCGAGCGCCGGCGGCGCGCTTCGGCCTGGTCGATGTCGCCGTTGCGCAGGTCGTTGTCGATGCTCATCTGCTTGCCCGGCATGGCATCGAGGGTGAAGCGCGCGGCCACCTCGGCGACCCGCTCGGCACCCTTGGTGATCACCACGAACTGCGCCACGGTGATGATCAGGAACACCACCAGGCCCACCACCACTTGCCCGGCGATCACGAAGTCGCCAAAGGCTTTGACGATGTGGCCGGCGTCGGCGTGGAGCAGGATCAGCCGCGTGGTGGTGATCGACAGCGCCAGGCGGAACAGCGTGCTGAGCAGGATCAACGGCGGCAGCGCGGAGAACTCCACCGAGTGGGAAATATAAAACGCCACCACCAGCACCAGAATGCTCAGGGCGATGTTGATGGCGATCAGGGTGTCGACCAGCGGCGTGGGCAGCGGGATGATCATCATCACGATGGCCATCAACATAAAGGCCACGATGATCACGTCGGTGCGCTGGGCGGCCATGCGGGCCAGGCCGTTGAGCCGGCTGAGCGGTGCGGCGGTCATGGGCGGGCCCTCCTCAAGGCCAGGTAGTCTTTGAAGCAGGCGCGGGCTTCGGCGTGGGCACCGCCGCACCACAGCGCGCGGGCGCGCAGCAGGGTGTCGTGGGGCTCCGGGTTGCCCAGCGCGTGCAGGCGGTCCAGCGCGGTGAGCGCGCGCTGGGCGTCGCCGCTGTCGGTGAAGGCCAGGGCCAGGCTGCGCAGCAGGGCAGGGTCGGCCGGGGCCATGTGCGCGGCGATCAACAGCATCACCAGGCCCCGCTGAGACTGGCCGGCGCGGCGGTAGAGGTCGCCCAGGCCGCGCAGCAGGTGCAGGCTGTCGCGTTCGTGCTGGGCACTCATGCTTCGTCGGCCTCGCCGCGTTGGCCCTGCAACAGGTGGCGCATGTGGATCTCCTCGCGGATCAGGTCTTCGGCCAGGGCGCGGATGTCGGGTTCCAGGTCCAGGCGCGGCAGCACCTCATCGAGAATATGGCCGAGCAGCTCGAGCGAGCGCGGCGCCGAAAACAACGCGGGGTCCAGGGCCTGCAGGTCGCTGGCCTGTTCCACCTCGTCGCGCAGCGCCTTGCGCGCGCTGGCCTGCCGGCGCCCGAGCAGCGCGTCGAAACGCGCGCTCTGGCGGGGGCTGACCGGCGTGATGCCGTTGACGTGCTCGGGGCGTTGCGCCGGTTCGCTGCCCGGCGGCAGCAGGGGCCGGGGCTCTACCCTCATAGGGTGAAGGTGAAGCGTTCTTCGCCGCGGGCCAGCACCACCTTGCCGGCGTCGATGGTGTCGAGCACCCAACGGTCTTCCAGCGCGGCGCCGGGGAACAGGTGGCGGCCGGTGCCGTCGATCACGTAGGGGTTCTTGCCGAACCACACCGCCTGGAAGCGCACCCGTGGCGCGTCGGCTTCCACCGCCTGGGCGACGTTGCCGTGCAGCACCATGTGCTCGCCGTAGCGGCTGTCGAAGCCCCGTTGCACGGCGTCCCAACTGGCTTTTTGCGCCGGGGTGAAGCTGCCCGCCACGCTGATCTGATGCTCACCGGCATCGGTGTGGATGGTGCTGGCAAGGCCGGCCTGGTCAAGCTGGTGGTCCAGCCAGGTGCGCGCCTGGGCCACGCTGGGCACGGCCTTGGGCGCGGCGGCGGTGGCGGGCAGGGTGACCGAGAAGTCTTCACCGGCCGGCTCGCGCAGGGCGAACACCGAGCCGCACACCAGCATCAGCGCCACACCCAGCACGGCTGGCGGCTTGCGCCAGGCCGGGGTGGCCGCCACCGGTTGGGTGCTGCGGATGGCCAGGCGCGCCTGGCCCACGTGCAGCTCTACCGGCAGTTCGGTGATCAGCCCGTGGCCTTTGGGCACGTGCTGTTGTGGCTGTTGCGCGGCGCGTACGCGCACATCGCCGCCGAGCGCTTCTACCGTGAGCCGCTGGCCGTTCAGGCGCAGGCGCACGTGGCGTTCGGCAACGGCGTCGTCATGCAGTACCACATCGGCGCTGCTGGCGCGGCCGAGGGTGTATTGGTCGCGGTCCAGGCCCAGGGTTACGCCCTGGTGCAGGCCAGCGAGGATGTCGAGCACCGCGGTGCCCGTGGTGCCTTCTGCCGCGGTTGGGGGCAGTTGGGCATGGGAAGTCAGGGCTGTCATGGTCGCAGTACCACCGTAGGATCCACAGGAGGGTTACAGCAGGTGGAGCGAAAAAGCCGAGGTGCGCGGGCGGCGCGAAGGCCGCCCGCACGGCAACGTCAGTTCTGCGGACGTTGTTTGGTCGCGTCGAGCTCAGCTTTCTTGGCGGTCGAGATCTCGGTGATCTTGGCGGACTTCTCGATAGCCATGTTGAAGGTCGCTTCCATTTTGGCGATGGCGGCGTCGGCGTTGCCCGAGCTTACGGTTGGGGTATCGGCCATGATGTTTCTCCTTGCAGGGGTTAAGGATTCGGATCAGTTGGCTCAGCCGCCAGGGGCAGACTGAAAAAGTGCACACCGCAGTCAGTACCGTGAAACAGGAGCGGCCTGCGCTGCACGATTCAAATACTACTCAGGCCAATTTCAACCCCGCTGTGAAACGTTGTGAAAACTTGGAACCCTTTGCGAAATGCAGTGATGCGTTGCGTTTTTACATCGATAAATCACTGATATGTAAGCAGTATTTTTCGCGACATAATATTGATGCCGTTAACCAAACGGCTTTTTCGGCGGCCCGCAAGCGGTTCCAAAAGCGCCCTGTGAAACGTTGTGAAAGCGCAACTTCGAGCCTTTATTTTTAATATTCGAAGGTTAGCTTCCCGGGCATGCGTTACTTCTAAACAGGCAACTTTCCTCGCAGTGGTAGGGGGCAATCAGCACCCTGGCCGAGGCTTGCCATTGCCTGTTCACCCGGCCCTGCCGCTGCCCTTGCGAGGAGAACCCCGCCATGTCTACCAGCCCGGTCAACAACCGCCCCGACCTCAAGCTCAACCCATTGCTGTCGTTCAGCAAAGTGCTTGAGCGCAGCCAGAACAACAACGGCGAATACCGCCCGGCCAACGCCGACGAGAAGATCCCGCAAAGCCTCAACGAGCAGGCCATTGGCGCCCCGGGCGAGGTGGGTGAAGGGCTGATTCGCTTCGTCGACGCCGACGGCAACAAGGTGATCGTGGCGGAGCAGAAAAACCCCGAGCTGTTCAAGCAACTGAGCGAAGACTACAAAACCCTCAGCGGCATCAACGCCAGTGAAAAGAACGGCTACCGCCGCGCCGGCGCTGGCGAAGGGGTGCCGCAGAAGTACACCGACATCACCGTGGTCGGCCCGGTGGACGAAGTCGGCCCCGGGGTGATCCGCTACCAGACCAAAGACGGCGAAAAGGTGGTGGTGGCCAAGCGCGACAACCCCGAGCTGTTCGACTTCATCAAAGCCGCCGGCGAGCAGATCAGCGGCCAGAACAAGAGCATCGACGACGGCTACCGCGCTGCCGGTGACAACGAAACCTGGCCGCCCTACAGCGGCACCGAAATCGGCGCACCCGATGAAATGGGCCCGGACCTGATTCGCTATAAAGACGCCGACGGCAACAAGGTGGTGGTCGCCCGTGACGACAACCCCAAGCTGTTCGAATACCTGGCCGGCATGTACGCGGTGATGACCGACCCCGGCAAGAAGAGCGCCGTAGAGGGCGCCATCAACGGTGGCGCGGTGTTCGAGGGCGCCAATGCGCCGTTGCCCGGCCTCAACGACATCACCGATTTTTCCTGGCAGGTGGGCGAGGAGGGCAGCGTGCTGACCTACAAAACCCAGGACGGCACTTCCCATGTGGTGAGCAAGGACGTGGCCCCGGAGCTGTTCGACCAGGTGGCGACCCTGCACGAAACCTGGGACAAGATTCACTCCAGCGAAGCCGACGGCTACACGCTCGCCGGGCCGAATGATTTCCTGAAAAATCAGGGCATGACCTTTGGCTCGCCAGATGAACTCGGCGATGGCCTGATTCGCTATGAAAACGAAGACGGCAAGTTCATCGTGTCCAAAGACATCAGCCCGCAGCTGTACGACGACGTTGTCGCCAAGTGGACCGCCTCCACCGACAGCAGTGTCGACAGCACCCGCGCCGGGCACAACCTGCCGAGCCAGGATGAAGTCGACGTGCTCAACCTGAAAACCGGCCAGCACGTCGACAAAGACGACCCCAATTCCGAAGAGCTGACCGTCAGCGAGCTGGCCACGCAAAACCTCATCGAAGAATACCGCGCCGGCGTGGAAGACGGCTCGATCGCCAAGGACGACCCGCGCGCCCAACTGGTACGCGCCCTCGAAGCCCAGGCCGCGTACGCCAACGGCCGCGGCATCACCGGCTACACCGAGGCGCAGGGGGTGTTCGGCGGCACCTGGCGCGAGTTCGACGACGGCCAGACCCAGCTCACCGGCGCCGACATGCACGACATCATCGACGGCCCCAAGCTGCAGGAAACCCTCGGCAAGCTGTTCGCCGACCCGACCATCGCCAAGGACTACAAGGCGAAGATGGACGGCGCGATCGACACCCTGCCGAACGAGGATGAAATCAAGCAGAAGCTGCTGGACATGGTCGGCGAGCACCGCGACGAGTACGTGGCCTACCTCAAGGACCTGAAAGACCAGGGCAAGCTCACCGAGGCCCAGCAGGATCTTTCCGACACCCTCACGTCGCTGTCGATGTTCGACCCCGACGCCGCCACCAAGGCCGCCCAGGATATTCAGGCCGACGGCCTGACCAGCGACCTCAACGACCTGGTGGCGGACCCGAGCAAGGTCAGCGATGAGAACAAGGTCGAAGCCACCAAAGACCTGTTCGGCCTGCTCAAGAGCGTGATCAAGGGCGAGATGCTCGACATGCCGCGGCGCACCCAGGAAACCATCGAGAAATTCCTCGAGGAAGGCCTGAACGGCAAGCAAAAGGCCTCGGGGGTGAGCAAGGCCCTGGAAGAGCTGGGCCAGGTGTACAAGAACCAGGGCAGCATCAAACAGAGCGACATCGACAAGGCCCTGAGCAAGTCGTACATCCCCATCGCCGACCGCGGGGCCATCGGCGAGGCCTTCAGCGCGCTGAACAGCAAGGGCATTCTCGGCTCGCTGGGTGGCGGCGTGTCGCTGTTCTCCGGCATCTACCAGTTGGTCGGCAAAGGCGGCGCGCTGGGTGAAACCCCGCAGCAACGCCTGGCTATCGCCAAGGACTTCATCAGCTTCGCCGGCGCCTCGAACCACTTCGTCAAGGCCGGTGACGCCGTCGCCGGCCTGGTTGGCAAGGGCGGGGTAGGCAACCTGTTGGGGCTGGACAAAAGCCTGCCGGAAATCTGGGGCAAGGGTGGTTCGCAAGGCACCAAGGTGGACTTCAAGGGCGAGGTGCCCGAGGCCCTGCGCACCAAGATCGAAACCGCGCTCAACGATGTGCCCAGCTACAAGATGGACTTCAACACGCTTCTGGGCGACGGCGCCGGCTCCGCCGAAGACGCCGCCAAACTCGGCCAGAGCATCGGCCAGCGCCTCGAAACCACCGGCGTTTCCGCCGGCAAGGCGGCGAAGATCGCCGGCTCGGTGATCAAGGTACTGAGCCCGGCCGCCGACCTGGTGGGCGGCTTTGCCGACATCGTGCTCGGCGCCTTCACGCTGAAATCCGGCATCACCAGCAACGATGCGCTGACCAAGGCCCAGGGCGGCATCCAGATCGCCGCTGGCGCCTTCGGTGCCTCGGCCGGCGTGCTGGGTGGCGCCGCGTTGATCGGCGCCGGCTCTGCGGCGGCGTTGTCCGGGCCGTTCTTCCTGGTGGCGATCGCCCTGACCGTGGTGGCGGGGATCATCGGTTACTTCGTTGACCACAACAAAAAGCAGAAGGCCACCGAAAAGGAAAACGACTGGTACCGCGACCTCGCCGCCGACGGCCTGCTGCAGGACAACTGGGCCGACAAGGTGGAATACGCCCACTACTCGATCAACCACTACGGCGGCCGCGAAGCCCCGGCCGACGACAGCTTGTTCCGCTTCCAGCAGGCCGAGTGGGAACACTTCGACGCCACCCCGCAGGAAGATGGCTCGTCGGAAAACCGCCTCGACGAAAGCCTGCACAAGGATGAAAACGGCATCGTTGGCTACAACACCAATGGCCTGGCGATGGACGAATACGGCAAGGCGTTCTACGAAAAAAACAAAGACGTGATCGACTATATCCATTCCCGTTGGGACGACTGGAACGGCAAGGACAAGATCGTCAGCGACAAAGACCTGAACAAGATCGCCAACGGCGACGGCAGCCAGCAAGAAAAGGACGCCGCGAAGTTCCTGCTCGATAACAAGGGCTTCTTCGACATGCTCGACGTGTTCTGGAAGCGCGACGGCGGCGACGGCAAGCTCAGCACCGATGACCTGGAGGCCTACCTGAAGCTGGTCGGCGGGATGGGCATCGAGGAAGGAGACTCGGTGTTCTACAACCCGGCGTATACCGATGGGGAGAAGTTCGGGGCCTGACGCCAGGGCCGATCGCCCGGCACACTGGCTGTGCCGGGCGATAGGCTCCCGCTTTACCACAGCTCTGTGAAACGTTGTGAATTGTTCCCCGCTTTCCCTCCCTTTTTTCCCGCTGGCTGTTACCTTCCGATCAAGCACTGCATTGATCCCCTTTCCCCTCCGTAGTGGCCCGGCACGCTTTCGCCTGGGCCGAGGGTGGCTTTCGCGCTGAAGTTTTCTAGGAGCCCGTACGATGTCTACCAGCCCGCTCAGCAACAGCCCCGATCCCAAGCTCGCCAAGCTCAACCCGTTGCTGGCCTTCAGCAAGGTGCTAGAGCGCAGCGAAAGCAAGAACGCCACCTACCGCCCCGCCGGCCCGGATGAAAAAGCCCCGGGCCTGGGCGACTTCGCCGAGATCGAAGCGCCGGGCACTGCCGGCGCCGACACCATTCGCTACGTGAGCAAAGACGGCGACCACGTGATCGTGGCGAAGTCGACCAACCCCGACCTGTTCAACCGCCTGGAGGCGATCCGCGAGCAGGTGCAGGGGGTGAACCAAAGCCTGGACGACGGCTACGAACTGGCGGGCGCCGACGTGCAGGCCCCGGAAACCCTCAACGAGAAGAGCATCGGCCCACCCGGCGAAATGGGCGAAGGGCTGATCCGGGTGGAAACCGCCGACGGCAAGAAGCTGATCGTCGCCGAGCAGGACAACCCCGAGCTGTTCAAGCAGCTCAGCGAAGACTACAAGGCCCTCAGTGGCATCAACGCCAGCGAGAACAGCGGCTACCGCCGCGCCGGCGCCGATGAAGCGGTGCCGGAAAAGTACACTGACATCACGGTGGTCGGCCCCGTGGATGAGGTCGGCCCGGGGGTGATCCGCTACGAGACCAAAGACGGCGAGAAGGTGGTGGTGGCCGAGCGTGACAACCCCGGCCTGTTCGACTTCATCAAGGCCGCCGGTGAGCAGATCACCGGCCAGAACAAAAGCATCGACGACGGCTACCGCGCCGCCGGCGACAACGAAACCTGGCCGCCGTACAGCGGCACTGAGATCGGCCCACCCGATGAAATGGGCCCGGACCTGATCCGCTACAAAGACGCCGATGGCAACAAGGTGGTGGTCGCCCGAGACGACAACCCCAAGCTGTTCGACTACCTGGCCGGCATGTACGAAGTGATGACCGACCCCGGCAAGAAAAGCGCCGTAGAGGGCGCCATCAACGGTGGCGCGGTGTTCGACGACGCCAACACGCCGTTGCCCGGCCTGAACGACATCACTGACTTTTCCTGGCAGGTGGGCGAAGAAGACAACGTCCTTACCTACAAAACCCAAGACGGCACCACTCATGTGGTGAGCAAGGACGTGGCCCCGGAGCTGTTCGAAACCGTCGCCAACCTGCACGAGACCTGGGACAAGATCCACTCCAGCGAAGCCGACGGCTACACGCTCGCCGGGCCGAATGACTTCCTGAAAAACCAGGACATGACCTTCGGTTCGCCCGATGAACTCGGCGATGGCCTGATCCGCTACGAGAACGAAGACGGCAAGTTCATCGTGTCCAAAGACATCAGCCCGCAGCTGTACGACGACGTGCTCGCCAAGTGGACCGACTGGAGCCAGGGCGGGGTGGACGACACCCGCGCCAAGCATGACCTGCCCAGCCAGGACGAGCTCGACGTGCTCAACCTGAAAACCGGCGAGCATGTCGACAAAGACGACCCCAATTCCGAAGAGCTGACCGTCAGCGAACTGGCCACGCAAAACCTCATCGAGGAATACCGCGCCGGCGTGGAAGACGGCTCGATCGCCAAGGACGACCCGCGCGCCAAGCTGGTGCGCGCCCTCGAAGCCCAGGCCGCGTACGCCAACGGCCGCGGCATCACCGGCTACACCGAGGCCCAGGGCGCCTTTGGCGGCACCTGGCGTGAGTTCGACGACGGCCAGACCCAGCTCACCGGCGCCGACATGCACGACATCATCGACGGGCCCAAGCTGCAGGAAGAAATCGGCAAGCTGTTCTCCGACCCGACCATTTCCGCCGACTACAAGGCGAAGATGGACGGCGCCCTGGACAAACTGCCGAACAAAGACGAGATCAAGCAGAAACTGCTCGACCTGGTGGGCAAGAACCGCGATGAATACGTGGCCTACCTCAAGGACCTGAAAGACCAGGGCAAGCTCACCGAGGCCCAGCAAGACCTCTCTGACACCCTCACGTCGCTGTCGATGTTCGACCCCGACGCCGCCACCAAGGCGGCCCAGGATATTCAGGCCGACGGCCTGACCAGCGACCTCAACGACCTGGTCGCAGACCCGAGCAAGATCAGCGACGAAAACAAAGAGCTGGCCACCAAGGACCTGTTCGGCCTGCTCAAGGGCGTGCTCAAGGGCGAGCTGGTCGACCTGCCGCGGCGTACCCAGGAAACCATCGAGAAATTCCTCGAAGAGGGGCTGAACGGCAAGGAAAAATCCTCGGCGGTGACCAAAGCCCTGGAAGAACTGGGCGATGTGTACAAAAAGAACGGCGTGATCTCCGAGGCCGACCTGAACACCGCGCTGAACCGCTCGTACGTGCCGATCGCCGAGCGCGGCAAGCTAGGGGAAGTGTTCAGCGCGCTGAACAGCAAGGGCATCCTGGGCTCGATCGGTGCCGGCGTGTCGTTGTTCTCGGGCATTTACCAGTTGGTCGGCGACGGCGGCAAGCTCGGCGAAACGCCGCAGCAGCGGCTGGCCATCGCCAAGGATTTCCTCAGCTTTGCCGGCGCCTCGGGGCAGTTCGTCAAGGTGGGTAGCGCGGTCAGCGAGGCGCTGGGCAAGGGCAACCTGGTCGACTTCCTCGGGCTAGACAGCACCCTCCCGGAAATCTGGGGCAAGAACGGCGTGCAGGGGCCGAACTTCGAGTTTGAAACCAGCAAGCTGCCGCCGTCGATGAAGGCCAAGATCGAGACCGCGCTGGACAGCTCGGCCTCTTACAAATACGGCGACCTCAACGATGTGCTGGGTGACGGCGCCGGCGGCCAGCAGGCGGCCGACGCCCTCGGCGGCAGCATTGGCGAGCGCTTGCAAGGCGCCACCGGCGGCAAGCTCTCGGCCGGCAAGGCGGCGAAAATCGCCGGTTCGGTGATCAAGGTGCTCGGCCCGGCCACGGACCTGGCCGGCGGTTTCGCCGACATCGTGCTCGGCGCCTTTACCATCAAGAGCGGGGTGGAAACCAACGACCCGCTGGTCAAGGCCCAGGGCGGCCTACAGATTGCCGCCGGGGCCTTTGGCGCCTCGGCCGGGGTGCTCGGCGCCGCGGCGCTGTTCGGTGCCGGCTCGGCGGCGGCGCTCACCGGGCCGTTCTTTCTGGTCGGGGTGGTGCTGGCGGTGGTGGGCGGGATCGTCGGTTACTTTGTGGACCACAACAAAAAACAGAAGGCCACCGAAGAAGAGAACGACTGGTACCGCGACCTCGCCGCCGACGGCTTGCTGCAGGACGACTGGGCCGACAAGGTGGAATACGCGCACTATTCGATCTACCACTACGACGGCCGCGAAGCCCCGGAAGACGACAGCCTGTTCCGCTTCCAGGAAGCCGAGTGGGAGCACTTCGACGACACCCCACAAAAAGACGGCTCATCGGAAAACCGCCTGGACGACGACCTGCACAAGGATTACGGCGGCAACGACGACGACCCGGCCAAGCACACCGACCAGAACCAGGAACTGCGGGACATGGCCGAATCGCAGCCGAAGGGGCCTAAGATCTAGTGTTTAGGTGAGGGCCAATGGCCCATCGCCCGGCACAGCCGGCCTCCCACCAGTTCTGTATTGCCCGGTAAATCAAGTAGTTACACAAACTTGGTGGGAGGCCGGCTGTGCCGGGCGATGGGCCGGTCAGGTCATGCACTCAGTAAAACCCTATGAGGAATCAGGGCTTCTCAACCTCAATTCAGCGCTTTGATTGCTTAAGTGAACAGCACTCCGGCTGTGCCGGGCGAGGCGCCGGCCGCCCCCGCCAAGAATCCAAACAACGCCACCACCCGCGGGTCCTCCCGCTCCCGCCGCGGCGCCACCAGCCAATAGCCCATGCCGGTGGCCACCCGCAACGCAAAGGGCGCCACCAGCCGGCCCTCGGCCAGATCCTCGGCGATCAACGCATAATCCCCGATCGCCACCCCGGCCCCCTGGGCGGCCACGCTCATGGCCAGGTCGAGGGTTTCGAAGTGCTGCCCCTTGGCCAGGCCCGGCACCTCGGCACCGGCCGCCTTCAGCCAACGGCCCCAGTCGGTTTCATCGCAGGTGGGGTGCAGCAGCATGTGCCGGGCCAGGTCCGCCGGCGCCGCCAGGGGCAAGGGCCCTGCCAGCAGGCGCGGTGAGCACACCGGGGTGAGTTGCTCGTCGAACAGGTGCACCGCGCTGACCGCGCCGGTCGGCGCCGGGCCGTACACCAGCGCGGCGTCGAAGGCCTCGCGGTGGAAGGCCACGCCATGGGCGACGGTGGTGGTCAGCTCCACCGGCCGGTTGGGGTGTTCATCCCGCCAGCGCATCAGCCGTGGCCACAGCCAACGCATCGCGCAGGTCGGCGCCTTCAGGCGCAGCGCTTCGCCTTCGCCGGCGGCGGCGCCCACCGCGTCGTGGATCAGCGCGAACACCTGCTCGATCCGCGGAAACAACGCCTGGCCTTGGGGCGTGAGCGCCAAGCCACGGGCCTGGCGCAAGAACAGCGGGTAGCCCAGGTGGCTTTCCAGCGCGGCGATCTGCCGGCTCACCGCGCCTTGGGTGATGTGCAGGCGCGCGGCGGCGTGGGTGAAGTTCAGGCACTGCGCAACCACCTGGAAGGTGTGCAGCGTGGGCAACGGCGGTAGGCGTTTCATGGCGGGCCAGGCATGACGTGGGCTCATGGCTAGTATGACGAGATTTGCCTTGTCGCCGCCAGCCCGGGGCGGCCCAATGGCGGCTGGTTTCTTAGATAGGCGCAGCCCCCATGGCCACGTGCGGCGAAGTTTTGGTGACCCTTCTGGCGCGCTATGGCGTGACCCAGGTGTTCGGCATTCCCGGTGTGCACACCGTCGAGCTTTATCGCGGCCTGGCCGCCTCCAGCCTGCGCCACGTGACCCCGCGCCACGAGCAGGGCGCCGGCTTCATGGCCGACGGCTACGCGCGCAGCGCGGGCAAACCGGGGGTGTGCTTTATCATCACCGGCCCCGGCATGACCAACATCACCACTGCCATGGGCCAGGCCTACGCCGACTCGATTCCGATGCTGGTGATCTCCAGCACCCAGGCCCGCCAGCACCTGGGCGGCGGGCGCGGCAACCTGCACGAGTTGCCCGACCAGCGCGCGCTGGTGGCCGGAGTGTGCGCGTTTTCCCACACGCTGATGAGCGCCGACGACCTGCCCGCCGTGCTCGCGCGGGCCTTTGCTGTGTTCGACGGCGCGCGGCCGCGGCCGGTGCACATTGAAATCCCGCTGGACGTGATCGTGCAGCCGGCCGGCCACCTGCTCGGCACCGCGCCGGTGCGTATCGACCGCGCCGGCCCGGCGCCCGCAGCGCTGGCGCGGATGGCCGAGCGCCTGGGCCAGGCGCGGCGGCCGTTGATTCTCGCTGGCGGTGGGGCGCTCAAGGCGGGCGCCGCGCTGCGGGCCCTGGCCGAACGGCTGCAGGCGCCGGTGCTGCTGACCATCAACGGCAAAGGCCTGCTGCCAGCCGGGCACCCGCTGCTGGTGGGCTCGACCCAATCGCTGGCGCCCAGCCGCGCGCTGGTGGATGCGGCCGACGTAGTGCTGGCCATCGGCACCGAACTGGCCGACACCGACTACGACATCACCTTCGCCAACCCCTTTAGCGTCAAGGGCGAGCTGCTGCGGGTCGACATCGACCCCGACCAGACCGTGCGCAACTGCCCACCCACCCAGGCGCTGGTGGCCGATGCCCGGCTCGCCGCCGAAGCGCTGCTGGCGGCGTTGCCGGCCACCGCCGCGGCCGAAGCCGGCTGGGGCGCCGCCCGGGTGGCCGAGGTGCGCGCCACCCAGGCGGCCGAGCAGGACCTGCCGATGCGCGCGCAAACTGCGCTGCTCACCAGCCTGCTCGAAGCGCTGCCCGGCGCAGTGCTGGTCGGCGATTCGACCCAGCCGGTGTACAGCGGCAACCTCACCCTCGACATGCCCGCCCCCGGCCGCTGGTTCAATGCCTCCACCGGCTACGGCACCCTCGGCTACGCGCTGCCGGCGGCCATGGGCGCCTGGCTCGGCAGCGGCGCGCCCACCCTGTGCCTGATCGGCGACGGCGGTTTGCAGTTCACCCTGGCGGAGCTGGCCAGTGGCGTTGAGGCGGGCATCCCGCTGGTGGTGATCCTCTGGAACAACCAGGGCTATGAAGAAATAAAACGCTACATGGAGCGCCGCAGCATTACCCCGGTCGGCGTCGACATCTACACCCCGGACTTCGTCGGCATCGCCCGCGCCATGGGCTGCCATGCCCTGGCCGTGGCCGACCGCGCCGGCCTGCTCAGCGCGGTGCGCGAGGCCGCCGCCGGGCAACGCCCCACCCTGATCGAAATCGACCAGCACACATGGACCGAACACTATGCCCACGCCCCGTTTTAATGCCGAACCCGGCCTGTTCATCGATGGCCACTGGCAGGCCGGCGAGCACCTGCTGGAGGTAATCGCGCCGGCCACCGAAGCCCCCCTGGCAGCCGTGGCCGGCGCCACCGCGGCCGATGTTGAGCGGGCGGTGGCCGCCGCCAGACGCGCCTTCGACGGCTGGGCCACTACCGCCCCTGGCGAACGCGCCGCCTGCCTGCGGCGCATCGCCCAAGGCCTGGCCGAGCAGCGTGAAGCGCTGCTGGCGCTGCAATGCGCCAACAACGGCAAGCCGCGTTTTGAAGCGGAACTGGACGTAGACGACGCCATCGCCACCTTCGAGTACTACGCCGGGCTGGCCGCCAGCCAGGCCGACGCCGAGGTGCCACTGCCGGTAGAAGGCTTCAGCGCCCGCCTGCGCCGGGAAGCCTGTGGCGTGGTCGGGCTGATCGTGCCGTGGAACTTCCCCATGGTCACCACCGCCTGGAAGCTCGCCCCCGCCCTGGCCGCCGGCTGCACTGTGCTGCTCAAGCCGAGCGAAGTCACCCCGCTGGCCGAGCTGGCCATGGCCCGTATCGTCGCCGCCAGCGGCCTGCCGGCCGGGGTGTTCAATGTACTCTGCGGCACCGGCCAGGCGGTGGGCGCGGCGATGGCCGCCCACCCCGGCATCGCCAAGATATCCTTTACCGGCAGCAACGCCGTGGGCGTGCGGGTGATGCAGAGCGCGGCGCACACGGTCAAGGGCGTTAGCCTGGAGCTGGGCGGCAAGAGCGCGCTGCTGGTGCTTGAAGACGCCGACCTCGACCAGGCCGTCACGCTGGCCGCCGGGGGCGGCTTCTTCAACGCCGGGCAAATGTGCTCGGCCACCAGCCGGGTGCTGGTGGCCGCGCCGCTGTACGAGGCGTTTCTCGCCCGCTTGGTGGCCGCCGCCGAGGCCATGCAAGCGGGCACCGACATCGGCCCGCTGGTAAATGCCACGCAGTACCAGCGCGTGCTGGCCCATGTGCGCCAAGGCCAGGCCGCTGGCGCGGTAGTGCGCTGCGGCGGTGGGCGCCCGGCGCACCTGCGCCAGGGCTATTTCATCGCGCCCACGGTGTTCACCGAGGTGCCGTTGGCCAGCGCGCTGTGGCGCGAAGAAATCTTTGGCCCGGTGCTGTGTGTGCGGCCGTTCGCGGATTTGGACGAAGCCGTACGCCTGGCCAACGACACCGAATACGGCTTGGTCGCCAGCGTGGTCGGGGGAGACGATGCCGTGCTCGAGGCGGTGGCCAACCGCTTGCGCGCGGGCACGGTGTGGCTCAACTCACCGCAGGCGATCTTCCCGCAAACGGCGTGGGGCGGGTACAAGCAGAGCAGCCTGGGGCGGGAGTTGGGGCCGTGGGGGTTGGCGGCGTTTCAGGAGGTGAAGCATGTGGTGAAGGCGGGGCTTGGGTAAGGCTTGGCGGGCCCATCGCCCGGCACAGCCGGCCTCCCACTAGATCTGTGTAAGTACTTGATTTACAGGTAAACACAGAACCCGTGGGAGGCCGGCTGTGCCGGGCGATGGGCCCTTCAAGCCCCCGCCCGCAACCGCGCCAGATCCCGCGAAGGCGGCGCCCCGTAGGCGCGGCTGTACTCGCGGCTGAACTGCGACGGGCTTTCATAGCCCACCCGGTAGCACGCCGCCGCGGCCTCCAGCCCTTCGTTGAGCATCAACCGCCGCGCCTCCTGCAGGCGCAGTTGCTTTTGATACTGCAGCGGGCTCATCGAGGTGATGGCCTTGAAGCGGTGGTGCAGGGTAGAGCTGGACAGGTTGACCCGGCGCGCCAGGTCGTCGATGCGCAGGGGTTTTTCGAAGTGGCCGTTGAGCCAGTCGATGGCCTGGCTGACGCGGTGGGTCTGGCTGTTGCACAGGGCGATTTCGTACAACTGCTGGCCCTGCTTGCCGCGCAGCAGGCGGTAGAGGATTTCACGGCGGATCAACGGCGCCAGCATGGGGATGTCGCGCGGGGTTTCCACCAGGCGCACCAGGCGGATCAACGCATCGAGCAGGGTGCTTTCCATTCGCTCCACATACAGCCCGCGCTCGGCAGGGCGGGCGGGCACGCTGAGCGGGCCGGCGTCGGCGATCAACTGGTTGATCTCCGCCGGGTCGATGTCCAGGCGGATCAACAGGCTCGGGTCTTCGGGGCTGGCGTTGAGCAGCCGGCCGCTGACTGGCATCGCCACCGACACCACCAGAAAGTGCAGCGGGTCGTACACGTAACGCTCATCGCCCAGGTACACCTCCTTGCTGCCGTGGGCGAACACGCACAGCGCCGGCTGGGCGATGCTCGCCGCCGATGGCCGGCAATGTTCGTAGCGCACCAGGTGCAGGCCCGGCACCGCGCAGGCCTGGTGGGCGTCGCCGGTGGCGCTGGAGCGGGTGTGCTTGCGGATCAACCCGGCCAGTTCCAGGCGCTGGGTTTCCAGTGCGGCGGGCACGCTGCTGTCGGTCGGCTCGGCCATGCTCATGGGCGGCTCCTGGGGAGGGGGTGAATGCGTTGCAGGATAATTCTGTGCAAGTGCAACAGGGTAGGCCGATCCTGCTCGATGCTTGCCTGATCCTGCCCGAACGCCGGTTTACAGGCTTTTTGCCAGCCCCTTGCTGAACACCTTTTACCCTGCCGGGCCGGTGGGTTTCCAGCGCCCCGCAGGATCAGGCAAGTACCGGGCAGGATCGAGATAACGCGGTGTTAACCCGGCGGGTATTCTCTGTAACCGTGAAGCATTGCCCCACACCTATCAGGGAGAGACACCATGACTCATTTCCCCGCCGTCAGCCATTGCGTGTTCATCAGTGCCTTCCCCGGGCGCAGTGCGGCCTTGGGCGAGTGCCTGGCGCACCTGGTCGAAGGTACCTTGAAGGCGCCCGGCTGCCTGCAGTGCGCCGCCCAGCGCGCGGCCCATGACGAAGGCACCTGGATGCTCAGCGCCCAATGGGCCAGCGACGAAGCCCTGGGCGGCTGGCTCGCGTCGCCGAGCATGGAGGTGTTCAGCCTGCTGGTGCGCGACCAACTGGTCACCCGCATCGACGTGCAAACCTTCGACTCGGTGTACAGCCGCAGCGCTGCACCGCAACTGCGCCGCGCCGGCTGATCAGGCCCCGGGCCTGCGCATCAGGAATTTTTCCCCCAGGCGGAAGTAGTCCGCGGGGCCGCCGCCACGCAAGATCGGGTCTGCCGCGGCCGTGTCGTACACACCTTCCTTCAGCAGCACCTTGGCGATGTGAACCGCCACCACCTCACCCAATACCAGCCAACTGTTAACGGCCTCTCCCGCGGCGGTCTGCAACCGAACGATCTGCGTGACCTTGCACTCAAACGACACCGGGCTCTCCAGCACCCGCGGCGCCGCGACCTTGCGCGAGGGGGCCGGGGTCAGCCCGGCCAGTTCGAACTCGTTCACCTCCGGCGCCACCGCCGCGCAGCTTTGGTTCATCGGCTCGGCGAGGGGGAAGGTGGCCAGGTTCCAGACGAACTCGCCGCTGGCCTCGATGTTGTTGAGGCTGTCTTTGCGGCCAACGCTGCTGAAGCCAATGATCGGCGGGATGTAGTTGAAGCCGTTGAAAAAACTGTAGGGCGCCAGGTTCAGGGTGCCGTCCGCCGCGCGGCTGGACACCCAGCCAATTGGCCGGGGGCCGACGATGGCGTTGAACGGGTCGTGGGGCAGGCCGTGGCCCAGGGCCGGCTCGTAATAATGAATATCGCTGTTCATAGGCGGCGTTTCCTCGGAGATATTTCCGCGTGGCGGTTGTCTGTAACCGGATGTTGCGATAATGACAGCGCGTGACGCGCGTGGCGTGGGTCTTTTTTAACATGGAGTGGCGATGGCCGGCCCGGTCTTTCCTTGGCGTAGCGGTAACCAATTCGAGCTGTTGATCGACGGCCCGCGGTTTTTTCCGCGCATGCTCCAGGCCATCGAGCAGGCCCGCGAGCACATCGACCTGGAGCTGTACCTGGTCGAGGCCGGGGCGTGCGCCGAGGCGGTGGTGGCGGCGCTGGAAGCCGCCGCCGGGCGTGGCGTGCCGGTGCGCTGCCTGTTCGACGGTTACGGCAGCCTGGCGTTGGGCAATGCGCTGGCGGTGCGGCTGGCCAGCGCCGGGGTAGAGCTGCGCCTGTACAACCCGGTGAAGTGGTGGCGCGGTGGGCGCAACCTGTACCGCGACCACCGCAAGCTGTTGATCGTCGACCGCGACCTGGCGGTGGTCGGCGGCACCGGCGTGACCGACCAGTTCTGGGAGCCGGGCGCCGCGCAAAGCGAATGGCATGAGGTGATGGTGATGATCCAGGGGCCGCTGGTAGCCGACTGGCAGATGCTGTTTGACCGCCAGTGGCGGGCCAACCTGCGCCGCACCGAGTGGCGCCCGCCCACCCACTTTGGCCTGCCGCGGGTACCGCGGGTGCCGCCGCAAGGCCAGCAACTGGGCCGGGTGGCCTACGCCGACGCACGCCAGCACCGGGATATTCTGCAATCGCTGGTGCGCGCGCTGAACAGCGGCCAGCGCCGCATCTGGCTGGCCACACCGTACTTTTTACCGACCTGGAAGGTGCGCCGTTCGTTGCGCCGGGCGGCGCTCAAGGGGGTAGACGTGCGCCTGCTGCTGACCGGCCCGCGCACCGACCACCCTTCGGTGCGTTACGCCGGGCACCGCTATTACCCCAGGCTGTTGCGCGCCGGGGTGAAGATTTTCGAGTATCAGCCGTGCTTTTTGCACCTGAAGATGGTGCTGGTCGACGACTGGGTCAGCCTGGGCTCGTGCAACTTCGACCACTGGAACCTACGCTTCAACCTCGAAGCCAACGTCGAGGCGCTGGACCCAGGCCTGACCGCCGCGGTGCAGGCCAGTTTCGAGGCCGACTTCGAGCGCAGCCGGCAGGTGACCCTGGCGGCCTGGAAGGCCCGCCCGCTATGGCGCCGGGTGCAGCAGCGGGTGTGGGGCTGGCTCGACCGGCTGGTAGTCAACCTGCTCGACCGGCGCAGCTAGCCGGCTGGCACGGGAAATGCCTGTGACGGTTTTATTACATAAAGTTGTCAAGGAACCACCGTGAGCCTGCTACCCATCAAAATCATCGCCCGCCTGAGTTGGGCGATGCTGTTCATCGTGGCCCTCACCGCCACGGCCATCTATGCCGTGATGGTGCTGTCGGGCGAGCCCAAGCTGATCCAGACCAACACCCTGCGCGCCGAGCAATCCGCCGCGGCGATTGCCGGGCAACTGTCGATCAAACTGGGCGAGGTCGAAGGCCGGGTGGCGGCACTGGCCAACCTCGGTGGCACGCTGCCGGCCGATGTAGAGCTGGTCAAGGCCAACCTGGCGCCCATTATCGACTCCCAAGGGGACCCCGCCATCGCTGGCGGTGGCCTGTGGCCCGAACCCAACGCCTTCAGCGCTGGCACCGAGCGCCGCAGCTTCTACTGGGCACGCGGCGGCCAAGGCCTGGGCTACTCCGAGGAATACAACGCCCCCGGCGCGGACCCCTACCAGAGCGCCGACTGGTACCTGCAGGGCAAAGCCTCGAGCCCCGGCCGCTGTGGCTGGTCCGACGCCTATGAAGACCCGGTCAGCAAGATCCTGATGACCACCTGCACCGTGCCCTACCAACGCGCCGGGCGCTTTGCCGGGGTGGCCACGATCGACATGACGCTCTCCGGCCTGGCGGATTTCCTCAAGCAGAATGGCGCGGTCACCGGCGGCTATGCCTTCGCCCTCGACCGCTCGGGCAAGGTGTTGTACTTCCCCGGTGCCGCCCAGGCGGATGAAAAAGCCCTGCTGGCGGCGCAGCCGTGGTTCAGCCAGGTCAGTGACTGGCGCAGCCGCGCCCAGGCGCCGGCGACCACCTTCCCGGTGGCCAACGAAGCCCAGTTGGGCGGCGCCGCCTACGTAAGCCTGACGCGGATCCCCGCCACTGGCTGGGTGATCGGCCTGGTCACCCCGCAGGCGCAGATGACCGCCGTGGCCAAACGCTTGACCGTCGACATCCTCAGCATTCTGCTGCCGCTGCTGCTGGTGGTGTTCGGCCTGGCCTGGCTGGCCGGGCGTTCGATTTTGCGCCAGGTCGACGAAACCACCGCGCAGATCGACCGCCTCAGCCAGGGCGGTGCCGGTGCTGAGCAACTGGACATCCGCCGCGCCGACGAGATCGGCGCCCTGCGCGGCGCGGTCAACCGCTACGCCGGCACCCTGCGCAACATGCTCCGGGCGATCGCCGCCGAAGCCGCCAGCCTGCAGCAGCAGGCCGATGACGTGGCGCGGTTGTCGACGCTGATGGCCGAACGCGCCGACAAACAGCGCGAAGACAACGACCTGCTGGCCACGGCAATCACCGAAATGGCCTCCAGCGCCCAGGAAGTGGCGCGCACCACGGTGGATTGCTCCGACACCGCCAAGGGCTCGCTCGATAGCGCCCGCGGCAGCCAGCAGCACGTGGGGCAGAACAGCGAAGCGATTGGCTCGCTGGCCACCGACCTGACCGGCGTGGCCCAAGCCATCACGGGGTTGGGCGAAGACATCGAAAGCGTGAGCGGGGTGCTTGAGGTGATCAAGTCGATCTCCGCGCAAACCAACCTGCTGGCGCTCAACGCCGCCATCGAAGCCGCCCGCGCTGGCGAGCAGGGCCGGGGCTTCGCGGTGGTGGCCGACGAGG
The DNA here is from genome assembly GCF_042958985.1 of Pseudomonas sp. NPDC007930. Taxonomy (NCBI): domain Bacteria; kingdom Pseudomonadati; phylum Pseudomonadota; class Gammaproteobacteria; order Pseudomonadales; family Pseudomonadaceae; genus Pseudomonas; species Pseudomonas sp. NPDC007930. The sequence continues at coordinate 509,489 of NZ_JBIBKC010000002.1, read as the reverse complement.
TGCGCACATTGGCCGGGCGTACCCAGGCCTCGGCCGAGCAGATCCAGCAGATGATTGCCGAGCTGCGCAGCGCCTCGGCCCGCGCCGTGACCACCATGGTCGCCGGCGAAGACCGCACGCGCACCGTGGTGGCGCAGGCCGATGTGCTGGTGGCCTCGCTTGGTGCAACGGTCACGGCGTTCGATGACATCGTCCAGCGCGCCCAGCAAATCGCCGTGGCGGCCCAGGAACAAAGCCACGTGACCCAGGAGATCAACGAACTGGCGGTGCGCATCCAGCAAGCCGCCGACGCCGGCGCGCGCGATGCTGGTGCGCTGTCTGGGCTGAGCCGGGGCATGCAGGAATTGTCGCGGCGCTTGGGGGCGCTTAGCCGCGGGGCATGAAACGGTCTACGCTCAGGTAACCCTGCCCGGAGCCTAAGCCATGAGCGCAAAAAAAATCCTGATGCTGGTCGGCGATTACGTCGAAGATTATGAGGTGATGGTGCCCTTCCAGGCGCTGCAGATGGTGGGCCACAGCGTGCACGCGGTGTGCCCCGGCAAGCGCGCCGGGGAGGCGGTGCACACGGCGATCCATGACTTCGAGGGCGCCCAGACCTACAGCGAAAAGCCCGGGCATCGGTTTGCCCTGAACCATGATTTCAGCCAGGTCAGCGCGGTGGATTACGACGCGCTGGTGATTCCTGGCGGCCGGGCGCCGGAGTATTTGCGCCTGAACGAGGATGTGCTGGCGATCGTGCAGCACTTTGCCGAGCAGCGTAAACCGATTGCCGCGGTGTGCCACGGCGCGCAGCTGCTGGCCGCCGCCGGGGCGCTGGATGGGCGTGAGTGCAGCGCCTACCCGGCCTGTGCGCCGGAAGTGAAGCTGGCCGGGGGGCGTTATATCGACATCGAAGTCAGCCAGGCCCACGTCGAAGACAACCTCGTCACCGCCCCCGCCTGGCCGGCGCACCCGGCGTGGTTGGCGGCGTTTCTGACGTTGTTGGGAACGCAGATTATCTTGTGACCTTCAGGGCCCTTCGCCCGGCACAGCCGGCCTCCCACGGGTTCTGTGTTGGCTCTTAAATCAAGCACTTACACAAATCTGGTGGGAGGCCGGCTGTGCCGGGCGAGGGGCCTGCCATGCCACCCTCAGGCCACGAACTGCTCCGCATAATGGCACGCCACCTGCCGCGTTCCGATCGGCCGCAGCGCCGGCTCTTCAGTGGCGCACTTCTCCGTGGCATAGGGGCAGCGCTTGTGGAACGCGCAGCCCGGTGGCGGGTTGAGCGGGTTGGGCAGTTCGCCGGCGATCTTGATCCGTGGCTTGGCTGGGTCTGGCTTGATCGTCGGGGTGGCCGACAGCAGCGCCTGGGTGTAAGGGTGCAGCGGGTTGGTGTAGAGGTCCTCCTTCGGCCCCATCTCCGCCGGCCGGCCCAGGTACATCACCAGCACGTCGTCGGCTACGTGGCGCACCACCGCCAGGTTGTGCGAGATGAACACGTAGGCGGTCTGGTACTGCTGCTGCAGGTCCATGAACAGGTTCAGCACCTGCGCCTGGATCGACACGTCCAGCGCCGAGGTGGGCTCGTCGGCCACCAGTACCTTCGGTTGCAGCATCATCGCCCGCGCCAGGGCGATGCGCTGGCGCTGGCCGCCAGAGAACATGTGCGGGTAACGCTGGTAATGCTCTGGGCGAAGGCCCACCTGCTGCATCATCGCCTGCACTTTTTCGCGGCGTTGCTCGCGGGACAGGTCGGTGTTGATCAACAGCGGCTCGCCCAATTGGTCGCCGATCTTCTGCCGCGGGTTGAGCGAGGCGTAAGGGCTTTGGAAGACCATTTGCACGTCGCGGCGCAGCACCTTGCGCTGGGCCTTGGTGGCGCCGGCGACTTCCTGCCCGGCGATCTGCAGCGAGCCGCTGGTGGGCTCTTCGATCAGGGTCAGGGCGCGCGCCAGGGTGCTTTTGCCGCAACCGGACTCGCCCACCACCGCCAGGGTTTTGCCGGCCTCGAGCTGGAACGACACGCCGTTCAGCGCGCGTACCAGCGCGTGGGGCTTGAACAGCCCGGTGGAGACTTCGTAATGGCGCGTGAGGTCGCGCGCGGTGAGTACGACGCTCATCACGCCACCTCCTGGTTCAATGGGTAGAAACAACGCGCCAGGCTTTGCCGTTTAGGGTCCAGCCCTGGGCGGTTGCTGGCGCAGTCGGCCTGGGCGTAGGGGCAGCGTGGCGACAGCAGGCAGCCCTGGGGGCGGTCGTAGCGGCCCGGGACCATGCCCGGCAGGGTGGCCAGGCGCTCGGCGCCTTCGCTGTGCTCGGGGATCGCCGCCAGCAGCGCTTCGCTGTAGGGGTGGGCGGGTTCATCGAACAACTGCGGCACATGGCCCAGTTCCACCGCCTGGCCGGCGTACATCACGCACACCCGCTGGGCGGTTTCGGCCACCACGGCGAGGTCGTGGGTGATCAGGATCAGGGTCATGTCCTGTTCCTTCTGCAGGCTCAGCAGCAGCTCCATGATCTGCGCCTGGATGGTCACGTCGAGCGCGGTGGTCGGCTCGTCGGCAATCAGCAGCTTGGGCTCGCCGGCAATCGCCATGGCGATCGCCACCCGTTGGCTCATGCCGCCGGAGAGCTGGTGGGGGTAAGCGTCGAGGCGGCTTTCCGGGGCCGGAATCTCCACCTTGCGCAGCAGTTCCAGGGCGCGTTGGCGGGCAGCCTTGCCCTTGAGGCCCAGGTGCGTGCGCAGCACTTCTTCGATCTGGTAGCCCACGGTGTAGCTGGGGTTCAGCGCGGTCATCGGGTCCTGGAAGACCATCGCCAGGTCTTTGCCAACCACCTTGCGGCGCTGCCGCCGGCCCAGGCGCAGCATGTCGTTGCCGTCGAAGTTCACCGTGTCGGCGGTGATGATCCCGGGCGCGTCGATCAGGCCCATCAGGGCCATCATGGTCACGGATTTACCCGAGCCGGACTCGCCGACGATGGCCAGCACTTCGCCGCGCTCCACGCTCAGGCTGAGGCCGTCTACCACCGGTACAGCGTTGTGGTCACCGAAGCGCACGCTGAGGTTCTTGATGTCTAGCAATGCCATGTGAAAACCCTCAAATCGCGTTCTTCAGTTTCGGGTCCAGCGCGTCGCGCAGGCCGTCACCCATCAGGTTGATCGCCAGCACGCTGAGCAGGATGGTCAAGCCCGGCAGGCTCACCACCCACCAGGCGCGCTCGATGTAGTCGCGGGCCGAGGCCAGCATGGTGCCCCACTCCGGCGTTGGCGGTTGCACGCCCAGGCCGAGAAAGCCCAACGCCGCGGCATCGAGGATCGCCGAAGAAAAACTCAAGGTGGCCTGCACGATCAGCGGCGCCAGGCAGTTCGGCAGCACGGTGACGAACATCAGCCGTGGCAGGCTGGCGCCGGCCAGGCGCGCGGCGGTCACGTAGTCGCGGTGCAACTCGCCCATCACCGCGGCGCGGGTCAGGCGCACGTAGCTGGGCAGCGACACCACGGCGATGGCGATCACGGTGTTGATCAACCCAGGGCCAAGAATGGCCACGATCGCCACCGCCAGCAGCAGCGACGGCAGGGCGAGCATCACGTCCATCAGGCGGGTGATCGCCGGGCCCATGGCGCGTGGGAAGAACCCCGCCAGCAAGCCGAGGAGAATCCCCGGGATCAACGACATCACCACTGACGACAACCCGATCAGCAACGACAGGCGGGCGCCGTGGATCAACCGTGAGAGCAGGTCGCGGCCCAACTCGTCGGTGCCCAGCAGGTAGGTGAACTGCCCGCCTTCGAGCCACGACGGTGGCGTGAGCAGGGCGTCGCGGAACTGCTCGCTTGGGTCATGTGGGGCGACCCAGGGCGCGAACAGCGCGCAGAACACCACCAGCAGCATGAAGGCAAGGCCGGCCACCGCGCCTTTGTTGCGCGCGAACGCCTGCCAGAATTCCTTCAGCGGCGAGGGGTAGAGCAGGCTGGGGTCAGCCGCGGTTACAGGGGTTTGGCTATTCATGGATAAGGGGCCTCAGCGCTGGTGGCGAATGCGTGGGTTGGCCAGGCCGTAGAGGATGTCCACCACGAAGTTGACCAGGATCACCAGGCAGGCGATCAGCAGGATGCCGTTTTGCACGACGGGGTAGTCACGGGCGCCGATGGCATCGATCAGCCATTTGCCCACGCCCGCCCAGGAAAAGATCGTTTCGGTCAGCACCGCGCCGGCCAGCAGGGTGCCGGTTTGCAAGCCGAACACCGTCAGCACCGGGATCATCGCGTTGCGCAGGCCGTGCACGAACACCACCCGCGCGGGCGACAGGCCCTTGGCCCGGGCGGTGCGGATGTAATCCTCGCGCAGCACTTCGAGCATCGAGGAGCGGGTCATCCGGGCGATCACCGCCAGCGGGATGGTGCCGAGCACGATCGACGGCAGGATCAGGTGCTTGAGCGCGTCGATCCAGGCGCCTTCGTCGCTGCTGTAGAGGGCGTCGATCAGCATGAAGCCGGTGCGTGGCTCGATGTCGTAGAGCGGGTCGATGCGCCCGGAGACCGGCGTCCAGCCGAGGCTGACCGAGAACACCATGATCAGGATCAGCCCCCACCAGAAGATCGGCATCGAGTAACCGGCCAGCGAGATGCCCATCACCCCGTGGTCGAAGATCGAACCGCGCTTGAGCGCGGCGATCACCCCGGCCAGCAGGCCGAGCACCCCGGCGAAGATCAGCGCGCAGATCGACAGCTCCAGGGTGGCCGGGAACAGGTTGAGGAATTCCGTCCACACGCTGGTGCGGGTGCGCAACGACTCACCGAGGTTGCCGTGGGCCAGTTGCCCCACGTAGTCGAAGTACTGCAGGTACAACGGCTTGTTCAGCCCCAGGCGCTCCATGGCCTGGGCGTGCATTTCAGGGTCGACCCGGCGCTCGCCCATCATCACTTCGACCGGGTCGCCGGGGATCAGGCGGATCAGCGCGAAGGTGAGCAGGGTGATGCCGAAGAACGTGGGTATCAACAACCCCACGCGGCGGGCAATGAAACTGAGCATGTGTGTGTTTACCTCATCGGCCGGTCAGGCACTGGTGCCCGGCGGGTTACGCCGGGCTTTCGTTCTTTTACTTCACCTGGGTAGTGGCGAAGTTGTTATTGGTCAGGGGGCTGATGTGGTACCCCTCGACGTTCTTGCGCAGCGCCACGAACAGCTTGGGGTAGGCCAGGCTGATCCAGGGGTGCTGCTGGCTAAACACATCCTGTGCTTGCTCATAGAGCGCGGCGCGCTTGGCAGGTTCGGTTTCGCCCCGGGCCTGGGTGATCAGCCGGTCGAAATCGGCATTGCACCAGCGCGCGGCGTTTTCACCGCTTTTGGCTGCATCGCAGCTGAGGTTGGGTGTCACGAAGTTGTCTGGGTCGCCGTTGTCGCCGGCCCAGCCGTAGAACACCAGGTCGTGTTGGCCGAGTTTCACCGCCTTGACCATCTCGCCCCATTCCATCATGCGGATGTCCGCTTTGAGGCCGACCTTGGCGAGGTCTGCCTGCAACAATTGCGCCGACAGCCCCGGGTTGGGGTTGGTCACGCCGCCACCGTTGCGGGTGTACACCGTAAACGTGGTGCCCTCGGGCACACCCGCCTGCTTGAGCAGTTCGCGGGCCTTGGCCGGGTCATGTTGCGGGTTGACCAGGTGATGATTGAAGCCCAGCACCGTTTGCGGGTAGGGGCCGGTGCCGAGCACCGCGTTGCCTTCACCGAACAGGGTACGCACCAGGTTGGGTTTGTCTACCGCCAGGGCAATTGCCTGGCGCACGCGGGCATCCTTGAGCCAGGGGCGCTCGGTGTTCATCGCCACGTAGCTGACCACCAGCGCGGGCAGTTCCTCGACCTTGATCGCCGGCTCGGCCTTCAGCGCGGCCACATCCTCGGGCTTGGGGTACAGCGCCACCTGGCACTCGCCGGCGCGCAGCTTCTGCAGGCGGGTGTTGGCGTCGATGGTAATGGCGAACACCAGCGGGTCGGCCGGTGGCTTGCCCTTGTAGTAATCCGGGTTGGCTTTATAGCGAACCTGGGAGTCCTTGGCATAGCGGCTGAAGATGAACGGCCCGGTGCCGATAGGCTGGCTGTTGAGTTTTTCCGGGGTGCCGGCGGCGAGCAGTTGGTCGCCGTATTCGGCGGAGTAGATCGACGCGAAGCCCATGGCCAGGTCGCGCAGGAACGGCGCTTCCGGGCGGTTGAGGTGGAACACCACGGTCATCGGGTCGGTTTTTTCGATGCTGTGGATCAGCGCCTGCAGCCCCATCGACTCGAAGTAGCCGTAGCCCATCGGGGCCTGGTTGTGCCAGGGGTGGTTGGGGTCGAGCTGGCGGTTGAAGCTCCACAGCACGTCGTCGGCGTTCAGTGTGCGGCTGGGGGTGAAGTACTCGGTGCTGTGGAATTTCACCCCGGGGCGCAGGTGAAAGGTGTATTGCAGGCCGTCGTCGCTGATCTCCCAGCGCTCGGCCAGGCCGGGTTGGATGTCGGTGGTGCCGGGGGCAAACTCGACCAGGCGGTTGAACAGCGTCTCGGCCGAGGCGTCGGCGGTGGTGGCTGCGGTGTATTGCACGATGTCGAAGCCCTCCGGGCTCGCCTCGGTGCACACCACCAAGGGTTTGGCCAGGGTGCTGGCGCTGGCGCTGAACAGTAGCGCCGCCAGGGCAGTGCGTAGTGCAGGCTGTTTCATGCTGGGCCCTCTGCTGTTGATAGCGTAGTTGCCCCTGCCGGGCGTGCTGCCGGCAGGGGCGCGGTATTACAGGATGTTGAACGGAATGGTGGTGACCACCCGCAGTTCGTTGAGGCTGCCATCGACCTGGTTGGCGCTGGCGCGATGGGCGCTGTAGGTGGCGCGCACGCTGCTGTTCCTCAGCGCGCCGCTCTGCAGGGTGTAGGCCGCGCCCACGCCGTATTCGTAATGGCTCTCGCCGTTCTGGGCCTTCACATCGGTATAGCCGCTGCTGTTGTAGTGGGTGCCGTCGATGCCCCAGCCGCGGGCGGTGTAGGCGTTGAACTTCAGCCCCGGCACGCCGTATTCGGCCATGTTCAGGCCGTAGGCGAACTGCAGGGATTTCTCGTTCGGGCCGTTGAAGTCAGACAACAGCGAGTTGGCCAGGAAGATCCCGTTGGTTTCGTGCAGGTAGTCGAAGTATTCGTTGCCGTTCACCTGCTGCCAGCCGACCAGGAAGCTGTGCGCGCCGTGGCTGAGGGTGAAGGCCAGGCTGTAGGTGTCGTTGTCGATCGCGCCGAGCTTGGCGGCGCCTTCGTCGCGGGTTTTGTAGTAGTTCAGCGAGGTGTTCAGGGCCAGCTGGGCCGGGTCGCCGAGGTCATGGCTGAGGCCGAAGTAGTACTGGTTCCAGAAGTCCTTGGCCTGGGTCGCGTACAGGCTGGTCTCGAGGCTTTCGAGGGGCTTGTAGGTGGCGCCGACGGTGCTGGCGTGGTCGGTGCTGACCGCGCGGTTGCCGTACTCGGCGACAAACCGCGTGAGGCTTTGCTCGGTGCGCGGCGACACGCGGTCGAAGGTGCCGGCGTCGAAGCTCAGGTTGTTGAATTCAGCACTGTGCAGGCTCAAGCCTTCGAAGCTCGAGGGCAGCGCGCGGTTGCCGATGGTGGCGATCATCGGCGTGTTCATCGTTTGCCGGCCGGCGGTGAAGGTGGTGTTCGACACTCGCGCCTTCAGGTTGCCCAGGCCCAGCTTGCTCCATTGCGCCACGGCGTCGCCGTCGCTGTCGGTGAGGGTGCGGTTGCCGCCGCCGGCGATGCGCCCGTGGCCCTGCTGCAGGGCGATTTCGTTGTAGGCGGCCAGCTCCGCGGCAAAGCCCACGGTGCCCTGGGTAAAGCCCGAGCTGTAGTTGAGGATGGTGCCTTGGGTCCAGGTTTCGCGCAGGCTGGTGCTTTCGCGGCTGCCATCGCCCTTGAGGATCGAGAAGCGCGTGTCGCGCTTGGTGCGTTCCTGGGCGAAGAAGTTCTTGGTCGAGCCGCTCAGGCTTTGCCCGGCGATGAAGCCGCTGGCCTGGGCCTGGGCGTTGTTGCTGCTCAGCTCCGTGGGTACGAAGGCCTGGCTGGCGGCGCCTGCCAGCACCGGGGTGGTGGTGCCAGCGATGGCCAGGGCCAGGAGAGTGCGTTGGATCGACTGCATGGGTGTTGCTCCATTTATTTTTAGAAGTACCGGCCTGTGCGGGCCGGGTGTTGCCGGTGGATCAATCAACCAGTTGCACGCCGGTGAAGCTGTTGCGCCCCAGCGGGCTTACTACGAAGCCTTCTACCTGGGCGCTGACGGGCTGGTTGACGGTGGAGTGCGCGATCGGGGTGATCGGCAGTTGCTGCTTCAGGCGCTGCTGCGCCTGCTGGTACAGGCCGATGCGGGTGGGCCGGTCGGTCACCTGCTTGGCCTGGGTCACGAGTTGGTCGTAGGCGGGGTCGCACCACTGCGAAACGTTGTTGCTGCCCACGCTGGCGCAGCTGAACAGGGTGCCCAGCCAGTTGTCCGGGTCGCCGTTGTCGCCGGTCCAGCCAAACAGCACCACGTCGTGCTCGCCCTTTTTCACCCGCTTGATGTACTCGCCCCATTCGTAGCTGACGATGTTCGCCTTGATGCCGACCTTGGCCCAGTCGGCCTGGAGCATCTGCGCCATCAGCCGGGCGTCGGGGTTGTAGGGGCGTTGTACGGGCATGGCCCAGAGGGTGATCTCGGTGCCGGCCTTTACCCCGGCCTGCGCGAGCAGGGCCTTGGCTTTTTCAGGGTCGAAGGGCGCGTCTTTGATGCTCGGGTCATAGCCCCACTGGGTGGGCGGCATGGCGTTGCTGGCGGCTTGCCCGGCGCCCTGGTAGATGGCCTGGAGGATCCTCGGTTTATCGATGGCCATGTCCAGCGCCTGGCGCACGGCCAGTTGGTCCAGTGGCGCGCGCAGGGTGTTGTAGGCCAGGTAGCCGAGGTTGTAGCCGGGTTGCTCGAGCACCTTGAGCCGGGGGTTTTGCTTGAGCGCGGCAACGTCTGCCGGGCGTGGGTTGAGGGTGACCTGGCATTCGTTCTTGCGCAGCTTTTGCAGGCGCACCGACGGGTCGGTGTTGATCGAAAACACCAGTTGGTTGAGCTTCACCTGCGCCGGCGCCCAGTAGTCCGGGTTGGCCTTGTAGCGGATTTGCGCGTCTTTCTGGTAGCGGCTGAACATGAACGGGCCGGTGCCGATGGGGCGGCGGTTGATGTCTCCGGGCTTGCCGCTGGCCATCAGTTGCTCGGCATATTCGGCCGAGAGGATCGAGGCGAAATTCATCGCCAGGTTCTGGATAAACGCCGCATCCACCTGGCGCAGGCGGAACACCACGGTCATCGGCCCGGTTTTGCTCACGCTTTCGATGTTGCGGTCCAGGCCCATGCTGGTGAAGTACGGGAACTCCGCCGGGTAGGCCTGGCGGAACGGGTGCTGGGGGTCGAGCATGCGGTTGAAGGTGAACAGCACGTCGTCGGCGTTCAGCGCCCGGCTGGGGGTAAAGCCGGCGTTGTGGTGGAACTTCACCCCTTCGCGCAGGTGGAAGGTCCAGGCCAGGCCGTCGGCGCTGACCTCCCAGGCGGTGGCCAGGGCCGGCACGGCGAGGGTGCCGCCGGGCTCGAACTCGGCCAGGCGGTTGTACAGCGGCTCGGCGGCGTCGTTGTCGGTGCCGGCGGTGTACTGGGCAATGTCGAAGCCGGCGGGGCTGGCTTCGGAGCAGAACACCAGGGTGTTGGCGGCGTTCGCCTGGCCGAGCATGCCCCAGGCAAGCAGGGCGGCGATCAGGTTAGTGGTATTCATCGGTGCATCGAACCTCTCTGGCAATAGAACCGTGGGTTGCGCCCCGGCCAGATCGCGGCCAAAAGGGGGGCGCAGGCGGACACTAGGTTCTGTCGCCAGTACGCATCAGCAGACTTTTCAGCTAAAGCTGTGGGAAAACTCTGAAGTTTCAGGCAGCACGCACCCGCCCCGTTGCCCTGGGGGCAGCGGGAGGGGCGTGAAAAGCCGGGTTGGGGTCAGTCCTTGATGCCGACGCCGTAGAACGAGTTCAAGCCCAGCGGGCTGATCTTGAAGTCGGTGACGGTGTCACGCATCGGCTGGTACACCGTGGAGTGCGCGATGGGGGTGTAAGGCACTTGCTGCTTGAGCAACTGCTGCGCTTTTTCATACAGCGGGGTGCGGTCGGCCTGCTTGGGCGTGGCCTTGGCGGCCTTGATCAGCTTGTCGTAGTCCTGGTTGCAGAACTTGGCGAAGTTGTTGCCGTTGACTGCGTCACAACCAAACAGCGTGCCCAGCCAGTTGTCCGGGTCGCCGTTGTCGCCGCTCCAACCGATCAGCATGGCGTCGGTCTCGCCGGCCTTGGCGCGCTTGATGTACTCGCCCCACTCGTAGCTGACGATCTTGGCGTTGATGCCGATCTTCTTCCAGTCCGACTGCAGCATTTCGGCCATCAGCTTGGCGTTGGGGTTGTACGGGCGCTGCACCGGCATGGCCCACAGCTGGATCTCGGTGCCTTCCTTCACCCCGGCTTCCTTGAGCAGGGCCTTGGCTTTTTCCGGGTCGAAGGGGGCGTCTTTGATGGTTTTGTCGTAGCTCCACTGGGTCGGTGGCATGGCGTTCACGGCCAGTTGGCCGGCGCCCTGGTACACCGCCTCGATGATGCGTTTTTTATCCACCGCCATGTCCAGCGCCTGGCGCACGCGCAGGTCATCGAGGGGCTTGTGGGTCACGTTGTAGGAGATATAGCCCAGGTTGAAGCCAGGCTGGTTCGGCATCTTCAGGCTTTTGTCGTCTTCCAGCGGCTTGATGTCGGCCGGGCGCGGGTAGGCGGTGACCTGGCATTCGTTGCGCTTGAGCTTTTGCGCGCGCACCGAGGCGTCGGTGGTGATGGCGAAGATCAGGTTGTCGATCTTCACGTCGGCCGGGTTCCAGTAGTCCTTGTTGCCCTTGTAGCGGATCAGCGCGTCTTTCTGGTAGCGGCTGAACACGAACGGGCCGGTGCCGATCGGTTGCTGGTTGATCAGCTCGGGCTTGCCTTCCTTGAGCAGTTTGTCGGCGTATTCGGCCGACTGGATCGAGGCGAAGCTCATCGCCAGGTTCTGGATGAAGGCGGCGTCGACCGTGGCCAGGTGGAACTTCACGGTGGCGGCGTCGACTTTCTCGACCTGCTTGATGTTGTCGTTCATCCCCATGTCGGTGAAGTAGGGGAATTCGGTCGGGTAGGCCTTACGGAACGGCAGGTTCGGGTCGAGCATGCGGTTGAAGGTGAACAGCACGTCGTCGGCGTTGAATTCGCGGGTGGGCTTGAAGTACTCGGTGGTGTGGAACTTCACGCCTTGGCGCAGGTGGAAGGTGTAGGTCAAGCCGTCGTCGGACACGTCCCAGCTGGTGGCCAGGCCCGGGATCACGGCGGTGCCACCGCGCTCGAACTGGGTCAGGCGGTTGAACACGGTCTCAGCGGACGCGTCGAAGTCCGTTCCGGTGGTGTACTGCCCCGGGTCGAAGCCAGCAGGGCTGCCTTCCGAACAAAACACCAGGTTGGACGCGGCCTGTGCCAGGGGGGTGGCGGCGAACAGGCTGGCACCAACGAGAAACGGAATGACTGCATGTTTGAGCATGGTGGCCTCATTGTTGTCATTTTAGAAAAAGAGGGCTGCCTTTTGGGCACCCGGCGATACTTATGCAGGGTACATACCCAGTGCAATGCCGCAGCCGCGTAGTTTTCCGAAAATGCTGTACGGACGTACTAGAATGTCGCATCGATATAAATCGATGAAAGCTTTCGCCGTTCAGTGAAGAACAATTTAGCCCAGCGTGCACCGTGAGCGGGCGAACGGTGCGCGGCGGCCCGAAAGGGGAGCATCGGGCCGCCTGGCTAACGCCTGAGGCAGAGGCCTCAGGGCGCCATCTGCACCTCGATGATGCCGCCGGCGCTGACCTGCACTTCGCTGGTACCGGCTTCTACGTCGGGGGTGATCGGCGCGGCATCGGCCCGCGCGGCTTTCAGCATCATCACCGGCGCGCGGGCCATGGGCGCGCTGGAACTGTTGTTGAGGTCGAGGCTGACGATCTTGTAGCCGCTGCCGCCCATGGCCTCGGTCACCTGTTGCGCGCGGGCCTTGAAGGCCACCACGGCATCCTTGAGCAGGGCGTTTTCGTTGTCGGCGCGGGTGTTCTTGGCGATGTCGAAGGCCATGCCGCCCATCTTCAGGGTTTGCAGCAGCTCGCCAGTGAGCTTGGACAGGGCAGGGAAGTCCTGGCTTTCGAGGCGCAATTCGGCGCGCTCGCGCCAGCCGGTGATCTTCTGGCCTTTGTCGTCGTAAATCGGGTAACTGTGGCGGCTGCCCTGGCGCACGGTCACGCCCTGCACCGCGCGGGCCTGGCCCAGGGCCTTGTTCAGCGTGGCACTGATGCTGGCGGCCAGCTCGGCCGGGTCGCGGCCCTGGTCCTCGGTGTAGAGGGTCACGTTCATCAAGTCCTGGGGCACTTCACGGCTGGCCTCGGCGCGCAATGACACCTGGTTGTAGTGAAGGTCGTCGGCGTGGGCCAGGGGCAGGGCGGCGAGGCCCGCGGCCAGCAGCAGGGCCGAACAGCGGCGTGGGGTGAACATGGCAGCTCCTAGGTAACGGCAGAGGCGAATTCCTGCCCCTGAGACTGTATGCTCGGGGCACGGTTCCACTGTGGCCGTTTGCCGCAGGTTTGTCAGTCATCAAGGGGCATTGGGTATACTTTTGAAACTATTTCCGCTCTCGGGAGAGCGCATGCTCGCCGCCTTGCCGCCGTTGTCCGCCACCCGCCAGAACCTCTGGCGGTTGACGTTGGTTCGTATCCTGGTGCTGGCCGCCCAGGCCGGCTCGGTGGGGTTCGCCTACCTCACCCACCTGTTGCCGTTGCCGTGGCTGCCGCTGGTGATCACCCTGGCGTTCTCCGCGGTGCTCTGCGCGCTGACCGCCGCGCGGCTGCGCCTGCCGCTGCCGGTGACCGAGTTCGAGTATGCCGTGCAACTGGGCTGCGACCTGTTGATCCACAGCGTGCTGCTGTACTACTCCGGCGGTTCGACCAACCCGTTCGTGTCGTATTACCTGGTGCCGCTGACCATCGCCGCGGTGACCTTGCCGTGGATCTACTCGCTGGCGTTGTCTGGCCTGGCGTTGGTCAGCTACACCCTGCTGCTGGTGCGCTTCTACCCGCTCGAGGCGTTCCCGGTGGCGCGCGAGAGCATGCAGGTGTACGGCATGTGGCTGAGTATCGCCCTGGCTGCCGGGGTGATCACCTTCTTTGCCGCGCGCATGGCCGAAGAACTGCGCCGCCAGGAGCAATGGCGCGCCGAGCGCCGCGAAGAAGGCCTGCGCGACCAGCAACTGCTGGCGGTGGCCACCGAAGCCGCCGGCGCCGCCCATGAGCTGGGCACGCCGCTGGCGACCATGAGCGTGTTGCTCAAAGAGATGCGCCAGGAGCACACCGACAAAGACCCCGCCCTGCAGGAAGACCTCGCCCTGCTGCAAGACCAGGTCAAGCTGTGCAAAGAGACCCTCCAGCAACTGGTGCGCGCTGCCGAAGCCAACCGCCGGCTGGATGTCAGCGCCCGGCCGGTCACCCTGTGGCTCGACGAGTCGACCAACCGCTGGCACCTGATGCGCCCGGAAACCACCTATCGTTACCAGATGCTCGGCAAGGGCACGCCGCCGCTGCTGGCGCCGCCGCCCGACCTCACCCAGGCCTTGCTGAACCTGCTCAACAACGCCGCCGACGCCTGCCCGGACGACCTGGCGGTGACGCTGGACTGGGACGATGAAAACATCTTCATTCGAATTCGTGACCATGGGCCGGGTGTGCCTCTGGCTATTGCCGAGCAAATCGGCAAACCTTTCTTCACGACCAAGGGCAAGGGCTTCGGCCTGGGCCTGTTCTTGAGCAAGGCCAGCGTGACCCGCGCTGGCGGCTCGGTAAAACTCTATAGTCATGAGGAAGGCGGCACGCTCACCGAGCTGCGCCTTCCGCTGACCCGCGAGGAGACTTGAATGACTGACGAAACCCCAGGCGAAGGCGAAGACCTGCCGCACCTGCTGCTGGTCGACGACGACGCCACCTTCACCCGCGTGATGGCCCGCGCCATGGCCCGCCGTGGGCTGCGCGTGAGCACCGCCAGCTCGGCCGAAGAGGGCCTGGTACTGGCCCAGCAGGACATCCCCGACTACGCCGCCCTCGACCTGAAGATGGAAGGCGACTCTGGCCTGGTGCTGCTGCCCAAGCTGCTGGCGCTGGACCCAGACATGCGCGTGGTGATCCTCACCGGCTATTCGAGCATCGCCACCGCGGTGGAGGCGATCAAGCGCGGTGCGCGCAATTACCTGTGCAAGCCGGCCGATGCCGACGACGTGCTGGCGGCGCTGATGAGCGACCACGCCGACCTCGACACCCTGGTGCCCGACAACCCGATGTCGGTCGACCGCCTGCAGTGGGAGCACATCCAGCGGGTACTGACCGAACACGAAGGCAACATCTCCGCCACTGCCCGCGCCCTGGGCATGCACCGGCGGACCTTGCAACGCAAGCTGCAGAAGCGGCCAGTCCGGCGCTGAGCGCCGGCCTTACCTTCCCTCGAGCGCTGGGCGGTTCAAGGCCGAACCGCGGCGTCGCCGTGCAAGAGCCTGATCAATGAACCAGAACCCAGAGCCTTCCGTGGTCAATGACGCGGTCCATGGGCAATTTCTCAAACGCGTGTGGCAGATGACCGCGCCCTACTGGCGCAGCGAGGAAAAGGGCAAGGCCTGGGCCTTGCTGATCGCCGTGGTGGTGTTGTCGCTGTTCAGCGTGGGCATTTCGGTGTGGTTGAACAACTGGTACCGAGACTTCTACAACGCCCTGGAAAACAAAGACACCGCGGCCTTCACCCGGCTGATCCTGCATTTTCTGGTGATCGCCATGGTGGCGATCTTCGGCGCGGTGTACCGCCTGTACCTGACCCAGATGCTCACCATCCGCTGGCGGCGCTGGCTCACCGAGCAGCACTTTGCCCGCTGGCTGGGGCACAAGAACTACTATCAGCTCGAAACCGCCTCTTACACTGACAACCCGGACCAGCGCATCAGCGAAGACATCAACAGCTTCACCAGCGACACCCTGGGCCTGAGCCTGGGGCTACTGCGCACGGTGGTCAGCCTGGTGTCGTTCTCGATCATCCTCTGGGGCGTGTCGGGTAGCCTTGAGGTGGCTGGTTTCAGCATTCCCGGCTACATGTTCTGGGCCGCGCTGGTGTACGCGGTGGTCGGCAGCTGGCTGACCCACAAGATCGGCCGGCGCTTGATCCCCCTGGCCAACCAGCAGCAACGCTACGAGGCCGACCTGCGTTTCTCGATGATCCGCGTGCGTGAGAACGCCGAGAGCGTGGCGCTGTTCGATGGCGAGCCCAACGAGCATCGGCGCCTGAGCGGGCGTTTTGGCGCGGTGTGGCACAACTACTGGAACACCATGCGGGTGCAGAAGCGCCTGACCTTCTTCACCGCCGGCTACGGCCAGGCCGCGGTGATCTTCCCGTTCATCGTTGCCGCGCCGCGCTACTTTGCCGGCAAGATCCAGCTCGGCGAGCTGATGCAGATCAACTCCGCCTTTGGCAACGTGCAGGAAAACCTCAGTTGGTTCATCGATTCCTACGCCTCGCTGGCCACCTGGCGCGCCACCTGCGACCGCTTGCTCAGCTTCCATGAAGACATGGCCGCCAACGAACAACGGCCGCAGGCGATCGAGGTGAGCGCCCAGGGCGAGGCGCTGGCGGTGGAAAACCTCGCGCTGACGCTGGGCGATGGCCGCGCGTTGGTCGAAGGCGCCAACCTGGCGGTAGCGCCGGGTGAGCGGGTGATGCTGCTGGGGCGCTCCGGCAGCGGCAAGAGCACCCTGTTGCGGGCGATGGGCCGGCTCTGGCCGAGCGGTGGCGGGCGCATCCTGATGCCGGCCGAGCGCTGCCTGTTCCTGCCGCAAAAGCCCTACCTGCCCATCGGCAGCCTGAGCGAAGCGCTGAGTTATCCACAGGCGGCCAGCGCCTACAGCGCCGAGCAGTTCGCCGAGGTGCTGGAAGCCTGCCGCCTGGGCCACCTGCAAGGCCGGCTGGATGAAGCCAACCACTGGCAACGGGTGTTGTCCCCCGGCGAGCAGCAGCGTCTGGCGTTTGCCCGGGCGCTGTTGTTCAAGCCCCAGTGGCTGTTCATGGACGAAGCCACGTCGGCGATGGACGAAGAGGACGAAGCTAATTTGTATCAAATGTTGATCGAAAAACTGCCTGGGTTGGGGGTGGTCAGCGTCGGCCACCGCAGCAGCCTCAAGCGTTTCCACCCGCGGCGGGTGCGTATCGACCACGGCCAACTGTGCCCAGAGCCGGCCGGCGTGCTGGAGTCGTGATCGTATGACCCGGTTTGCGCTATGATGCCGCTTAATCACCGCTTCGAGATCGATACACGTCATGGATAACCAGAGCGCCACCCCACGCGCCCGCAAGAAACCCCGTAGCCTGGCCCAGGAACTGGTCGCCGTGCTGAGCGAGCGCATCCGCAGCGGTGAATTGAAGCGCGGCGACAAGCTGCCGACCGAGTCGGCGATCATGGAAGAACAAGGCGTGAGCCGCACCGTGGTGCGCGAGGCGATCTCTCGGCTGCAGGCCGCCGGCCAGGTCGAAACCCGCCACGGCATCGGCACCTTCGTGCTCGATACGCCAAGCCCGAGCGGGTTCCGCATCGACCCGGCAACCATCGTCACCCTGCGTGACGTGCTCGCGGTGCTCGAGCTGCGCATCAGCCTGGAGGTGGAATCCGCCGGGCTGGCCGCTCAGCGGCGCTCGCCAGAGCAACTGGCGGCGATGCGCGAGGCGCTCGACGCGCTGAACGAAAGCGCCGCCCACGCCACCGACGCGGTCGCCTCGGACTTCCAGTTCCACCTGCGTATCGCGTTGGCCACCGGCAACCGCTACTTCACCGACATCATGACCCACCTGGGCACCAGCATCATCCCGCGCACGCGGTTGAACTCGGCGCGCCTGGCCCATGATGACCAACAGCACTACATGACCCGCCTGAGCCGCGAGCACGAGGAAATCTTCGACGCCATCGCCCGCCAGGACGCCGACGCCGCCCGCGCGGCGATGCGCCTGCACCTGACCAACAGCCGCGAGCGGCTGCGCCAGGCGCACGAAGAAGCGGCGCGCTAGGGCACAAAGGTTTTTTCCGCGGGTAGCTGGCCCCTTTGCGTTTGCGCGCCAAGGGGCCAGTTGCATTGCCATCAACCTTAATCACCTGCCTCTTGCATCTCCCCAATTGTAGTTGTACGATGACCTACAACATCGGACAACACGCCGATGCCCGTATCCCCAAACAGTGCTCGCAGGGTGTTCCTACAATGACTCCACAAGAACTCAAGTCCATCCTCTCGTCCGGTCTGCTGTCGTTCCCGGTCACCGATTTCAATGCCCAGGGCGATTTCGACCCCAAAGGCTACGTCAAACGCCTGGAATGGCTCGCTCCGTACGGCGCCAGCGCGCTGTTCGCCGCCGGCGGCACCGGTGAATTCTTCTCCCTGGCCGCCGACGAATACTCCGCCATCATCAAGACCGCGGTCGACACCTGCGCCAAGAGCGTACCGATCCTCGCCGGTGTGGGTGGCTCTACCCGCCAGGCCATTGCCTACGCTCAAGAAGCCGAGCGCCTGGGCGCCAAGGGCCTGCTGCTGCTGCCGCACTACCTGACCGAAGCTTCCCAGGACGGCGTTGCCGCCCACGTCGAGGCGGTGTGCAAGTCGGTGAACATCGGCGTGATCGTCTACAACCGCAACGTTTGCCGCCTCAACGCGCCGCTGCTCGAGCAACTGGCCGAGCGTTGCCCGAACCTGATCGGCTACAAAGACGGCCTGGGTGACATCGAACTGATGGTCAGCATCCGCCGCCGCCTGGGCGACCGCTTCAGCTACCTCGGCGGCCTGCCGACCGCTGAAGTCTACGCCGCGGCCTACAAGGCCCTGGGCGTGCCGGTGTACTCCTCGGCGGTGTTCAACTTCATCCCGAAAACCGCGATGGACTTCTACCACGCCATTGCCAAGGATGATCACGAAACCGTTGGCAAGCTGATCGACGATTTCTTCCTGCCGTACCTCGACATCCGTAACCGTAAATCCGGCTACGCGGTGAGCATCGTCAAGGCCGGCGCCAAGATCGCCGGCTACGACGCAGGCCCGGTGCGTACCCCGCTGACCGACCTGACCGGCGAAGAGTACGAAGCCCTTGCCGCGCTGATGGACAAGATGGGCCCGCAATAAGCCCATCCGGGCGGCTCCGGCCGCCCACCCCCGCGGGGCCACAAGCCTGGCGGGTGCTCCTTCTCTCTTTTTCTGTGCTTGCACAGACCACGGCGCGCCACGAGCGCGCCGTTGCGTTTAAGATGGGGCTCCGACAACGGACAACGGACCTCCCTGCATGCTTCAGCTTTTCCTGCAAACCCTGAACATTACCCTGCCGGTGTTTTCCATGCTGGCGCTGGGGTGGGTCCTCAAGCGGGTGGGCTGGATCGACGACGGCTTCATTCGCGTAACGTCTGCGCTGGTGTTCAACCTGACCATGCCGTGCCTGTTGTTCCTGGGCATCGTCCACGCAGACTTCGCCACCTCATTCAAACCCGGCATTGCCCTGTACTTCACCCTGGCCAGCGTGCTCAGCTTCGCGCTGATCTGGTGGTACGCCACCCTGCGCGTGCCGTTGGCCGACCGCGGGGTGTTCGTGCAAGGGGCGTTTCGCGGCAACAACGGGGTCATCGGCCTGGCGCTGGCGGCGAGCATGTACGGCACCTATGGTATTTCGCTGGGGTCGATCCTCGCCGGCCTGGTCATCGTGTGCTACAACGCGCTGTCGGTGGTGGTGCTGTCGGTGTACACCCCGGGGATGAAGTCAGACCCGTGGAGCGTGCTGGTCAATATCGTGCGTAACCCGCTGATCATCAGCGTGCTGGTGGCCATCCCGTTCGCCCTGACCGGCTGGCGCCTGCCGGCCTGGATCGAACAGTCCGGGCAAAGCCTGGCGAACATGAGCCTGCCGCTGGGGTTGATCTGCATCGGTGGCAGCCTGTCGCTGGCGGCGCTGCGCGAAAGCAGCCGCACGGCGATCGAGTCGAGCGTGGCGAAGATGGTGATCTTGCCGGTGCTGGGCACCTTCGGTGCCTGGTTGTGCGGCTACCGCGGGGCGGACCTGGGTATCCTGTTCCTGTACTTCGGCGCGCCCACTGCCTCGGTGAGCTATGTGATGGTGCGCGCGGCGGGCGGCAACTACCAGCTGGCGGCGGCGATCGTGGTGATCACCACCGTGGCGGCCGCGGTGACTACCAATATCGGGATCTTTTTGTTGCAGTGGGCGGGGGTGATCTGATCAGCGCCGCCGCCAGGTACGCCACGCGCCCCAGGCCACCACGGCGGCCAGCAGTGGCAAGCCGCGCCACAGCCAGTGCTCCAGCCGCCCGGCCAGGGGCATGCCGAAGGTGAATGCCAGCAGGTGCAGCCCGTAGGCGGCGTACAGCCCCAGCAGCAGCAGGCCTTCGAGGCGGGTGATGCGGTAGCCGGCGTAGAACAGTGGCATGGCCAGCAGGGTCACGCCGAGCATCACCGGCAGGTCGAAGTCCAGGGCGTTGGGTGACACCGACAACGGCGCCGCCAAGGCAGTGAAGCCGAGCACCCCGAGCAGGTTGAACAGGTTGCTGCCGATCACGTTGCCCACCGCCAGGTCGCGCTCGCCGCGCAGCACGGCCATCAACGACATGGCCATTTCCGGCAGGCTGGCGCAGATCGCCACGGCGGTAAGGCCAACGATCCGCTCCGACAGCCCCAAATCGGTGGCCACATCGAGGGTGGCGCCGAGCAACCAGCGGCTGCCCAGCAGGGTGCCGGCCAGGCCGAACAGCGCCAGCAGCGCCGGAGTGAGCAGGGTGCTCGGCGTGCCTTGGCGCGACCAACTGCGCCCGTGCCGGCGCGATTGCCCCAGCACCAGCCACAGGTAGCCGGCCAGGCCCACCAGCAGCAGCGCGCCCTCGGCGCGGCCGAGGGTCTGGTTCAGGCACAGGCCGTACACCAGTGCGGTGGCCGCGACCATCAGCGGCAGGTCGTTGACCACCACCGGCCGCGACACCCGCAGCGGGGTGAGCAGCGCACACAGGCCGAGGGTGGCCAGCACGCTGAAGATCAACCCGCCAAACACGCTACCCAGGGCAATGTCGCCGGCGCCCAGCTCGGTGGCGCGGTAGGCGATGGCCATTTGCGGCGCGCTACTGCCCAGCGCCACCACCGTCAGCCCGAGGATCAGCGGCCGCAGGTTCAGCCGGCTGGCCAGGCCCACGGCCGCGCGCACCAGGCACTCGGCGCCGGCCAGCAGCATCACGAGGCCCAATGCGCCCTGGATCAGGCTGAGGGCGGGGAGGGCGGCGAGGTCGAAAATGGGCGGGCTCCGTCAGTCGTCGAGGTCTTGCACGCGCACCCGGGCGGTGCCGCTGGCGACCATGCCCAGTTGTTCGGCGGCGGCCTGGGACAGGTCAATCAACCGCCCGCGGGTGTGCGGGCCTCGGTCGTTGATGCGCACCACCACCGTGCGCTGGTTGGCCAGGTTGGTCACCAGCACCTTGCTGCCAAACGGCAGGCGGCGGTGGGCGGCGGTCAGGGCGTTCTGGTCGAAGCGTTCGCCACTGGCGGTGCGCTTGCCGTGATGGCGGGCGCCGTAATAAGACGCCATGCCTTGTTCGTCGTAGCCATGTGGGTCGATGGTCGGTTCGGCCTCTTCGACCAGGGCGCAACCGCCCAGTACGGAGAGGGCGGCAATCAGGCAAAGGGGGCGCCACATGCGCTGCAGTTCCTTCTGAAGGTGGCCGGTGGCGGGCGTTGCCGCCACCGGCGGGAGGGTGAGGGTCACCCTTCGAGTTTGCGCTTGAGCAAATCGTTCACCTGCCCCGGGTTGGCCTTGCCCTTGGAGGCTTTCATGGCCTGGCCGACGAAGAAGCCGAACATCTTGCCGCGCTTGGCTTCATCGGCGGCGCGGTACTGTTCGACTTGCTGGGCGTTGGCCGCCAGCACCTCGTCGAGCATCGCTTCGATCGCGCCGCTGTCGGTCACCTGCTTCAGGCCCTTGGCGTCGATGATCTGGTCGGCGTCGCCCTCGCCGGCGGCCATCGCTTCGAACACCATCTTGGCGATCTTGCCGGAAATGGTGTTGTCGCGGATGCGCAGCAGCATGCCACCGAGGTGCTCCGCGCTGACCGGCGACTGGTCGATGTCCAGGCCCAGTTTGTTGAGCAGGCTGCCCAGCTCGACCATGACCCAGTTGGCCGCCAGCTTGGCGTCGCCACCAATGCCCACCACGGCTTCGAAGTAGTCGGCCTGTTCGCGGCTGGAGGCCAAGACCGAGGCGTCGTACTGCGACAGGCCGTACTGGCTCTGGAAGCGCTCGACCTTCTGCGGTGGCAGCTCCGGCAGGCCGGCGCGCACCTCTTCGATAAAGGCGCTTTCGATCACCACCGGCAGCAGGTCGGGGTCCGGGAAGTAACGGTAGTCGTTGGCTTCTTCCTTGCTGCGCATCGAGCGGGTGACGTCTTTGTTCGGGTCGTACAGGCGGGTTTCCTGCACCACCTTGCCGCCGTCCTCGATCAGTTCGATCTGCCGCTGCACTTCGTGGTTGATGGCTTTTTCGATGAAGCGGAACGAGTTGACGTTCTTGATCTCGCAGCGGGTGCCGAACGCGGCCTGGCCCTTGGGCCGTACCGACACGTTGCAGTCGCAACGCAGCGAGCCTTCGGCCATGTTGCCGTCGCAGATGCCCAGGTAACGCACCAGCGCGTGCACGGCCTTGACGTAGGCCACGGCCTCCTTGGCGCTGCGCATGTCGGGCTCGGAGACGATTTCCAGCAGCGGCGTGCCGGCGCGGTTCAGGTCGATGCCGGTGGCGCCGTTGAAGTCTTCGTGCAGGCTTTTGCCGGCGTCTTCTTCCAGGTGCGCGCGGGTGATGCCCACGCGCTTGATGGTGCCGTCTTCCAGGGTGATGTCCAGAAAGCCCTTGCCGACCACGGGGTGGTCCATCTGGCTGATCTGGTAGCCCTTGGGCAGGTCGGGGTAGAAGTAGTTTTTCCGCGCGAACACGTTGCGCTGGCCGATTTCAGCGTTTACCGCCAGGCCGAACATCACCGCCATGCGCACGGCCTGGGCGTTGAGCACCGGCAGCACCCCGGGCATGCCGAGGTCGACCAGGCTGGCCTGGGTGTTGGGCTCGGAGCCGAAGGTGGTGGCGGAACCGGAGAAAATCTTCGATTGGGTGGCGAGCTGGGTATGAATCTCCAGCCCGATCACGACTTCCCATTGCATGTGTGTTTCTCCTCAGAACCCTTCCGGCGACCGGCTGTGCCAGTCGGTGACCTGCTGGTAGCGGTGCGCGACGTTGAGCAGGCGGCCTTCCTGGAAGTACGGCGCCAGCAACTGAACGCCTACCGGCAAGCCGTCGACGAAGCCCGCGGGCATCGACAGGCCCGGCAGGCCGGCCATGTTCGCGGTGATGGTGTAGAAGTCTTCGAGGTAGGCGGCAATCGGGTCGGCGCTTTTCGCGCCGATCTTCCAGGCCGGGTTCGGCGTGGTCGGGCCGAGGATCACGTCGACGTTCTCGAAGGCGGCCATGAAGTCGTTCTTGATCAGCCGGCGGATCTGCTGGGCCTTGATGTAGTAGGCATCGTAGTAACCGGCCGACAGCGCATAGGTGCCGACCATGATGCGCCGCTGCACTTCAGCGCCAAAGCCTTCGCCGCGCGAACGCTTGTACAGGTCGGTGAGGTCGACCGGGCTGTCGCAGCGGTAGCCGAAGCGCACGCCGTCGAACCGCGACAGGTTCGACGAGGCCTCGGCCGGGGCGATCACGTAATAGGCAGGGATCGCGTGGCCCAGGTTGGGCAGGCTGATTTCCTTGACCTGCGCGCCGAGCTTTTGCAGTTCGGCCACCGCCGCCTGCACGGCAGCGCCGATGCGTGGGTCGAGGCCGGCGCCGAAGTATTCCTTCGGCACGCCGATGCGCAGGCCTCCGAGCGAGGCGTTCAGGCCGGCGGAGAAGTCTGGCACCGGTTCATCGATGCTGGTGGAATCTTTCGGATCGAAACCGGCCATGCCTTGCAGCAGCAGCGCGCAGTCTTCGGCGGTGCGCGCCAGCGGGCCGCCCTGGTCGAGGCTGGAGGCGTAGGCGATCATGCCCCAGCGCGAGACCCGGCCGTAGGTGGGCTTGAGCCCGGTGAGGTTGGTGAAGGCCGCCGGCTGGCGAATCGAGCCGCCGGTGTCGGTGCCGGTGGAGGCCGGCACCAGCCGCGCGGCCACCGCGGCGGCGGAGCCACCGGAGGAGCCGCCGGGCACGTGCTCGGGCTGCCAGGGGTTTTTCACCGCGCCGAAGTGGCTGTTCTCGTTGGCCGAACCCATGGCGAATTCGTCCATGTTGGTTTTGCCGAGGGTGACCATGCCGGCGCCGTCGAGCTTCTCGACCACGGTGGCGTTGTAGGGCGCTTCGAACTGTTCGAGCATGCGCGAGGCGCAGGTGGTGCGCACGCCCTGGGTGCAGAAGAGGTCTTTGTGGGCGATCGGCGCGCCCAGCAGGGCGCCACCCTCGCCGGCGGCGCGGCGGGCGTCGGCGGCCTTGGCCTGGGCCAGGGCGCGCTCCGGGGTCACGGTGATGAAGCTGTTGAGCTGGCCGTCGTGCTGGGCGATGCGCGCCAGCAGGGTGGTGGTCAGCTCTTCGGCGGAAAACTGTTTCTCGGCCAGACCGCGCGCGATCTGGGCCAGGGTCAATTCATGCATGGCAGGCTCGCTTGCGTTACTCAATGACTTTGGGCACCAGGTACAGGCCGCTTTCGGTGGCCGGGGCGACCGCTTGGTAGGCTTCGCGCTGGTTGTGTTCGGTCACTTGGTCGGGGCGCAGGCGCTGGCTGGCTTCAAGGGGGTGGGCGAGCGGGGCGATGCCGTCGGTGTTCACCGCCTGCATCTGGTCGACCAGGCCGAGGATGCTGTTGAGGGCATCGGTGGTGCGTGGGAGATCGGCGTCCTTCAGGCCCAGACGGGCCAGATGGGCGATTTTTTCCACGTCGCTGCGTTCGAGCGCCATTGGGGGTCTCCGGTAAAAGGCGGCGGATTCGTTCCACTGCCTGGGGAACATGGTCGCGATCACGCGGTCACATGGCGTCGATCATGTGGTGGCGTGGTCGGAAAAACCACCAATTTAACATATTGGCGCCTTGCCCAAAATCCCCGCCGTTGTTAGAGTTTGCGCCACTTTTTTACCACGCGTTCCCAGGGTCATCTTTCCATGTTCAAGAAACTGCGTGGCATGTTTTCCAGCGATCTTTCCATCGACCTGGGGACAGCCAACACCCTTATTTACGTGCGTGAGCGCGGTATCGTCCTGAACGAACCTTCCGTGGTCGCCATCCGCACCCACGGCAACCAGAAGAGCGTGGTGGCCGTCGGTACCGACGCCAAGCGCATGCTGGGCCGTACGCCTGGCAACATCGCTGCCATTCGTCCGATGAAAGACGGCGTGATCGCCGACTTCAGCGTGTGCGAAAAAATGCTCCAGTACTTCATCAACAAGGTGCACGAGAACAGCTTCCTGCAGCCCAGCCCCCGTGTGCTGATCTGCGTGCCGTGCAAATCCACCCAGGTCGAGCGCCGCGCCATTCGCGAATCGGCCCTGGGCGCCGGTGCCCGTGAAGTGTTCCTGATCGAAGAACCGATGGCCGCCGCCATCGGTGCCGGCCTGCCGGTCGAAGAAGCCCGTGGCTCGATGGTCGTCGACATCGGTGGTGGTACCACCGAAATCGCGCTGATCTCCCTGAACGGCGTGGTCTATGCCGAATCCGTGCGGGTCGGTGGCGACCGTTTCGACGAAGCCATCGTCACCTACGTGCGCCGCAACTACGGCAGCCTGATCGGCGAATCCACCGCCGAGCGCATCAAGCAGGAAATCGGCACCGCCTACCCGGGCGGTGAAGTGCGTGAAGTCGACGTCCGCGGCCGTAACCTGGCCGAAGGTGTACCGCGCGCCTTCACCCTGAACTCCAACGAAGTGCTCGAGGCCCTTCAGGAATCGCTGGCGACCATCGTTCAGGCGGTCAAGAGCGCCCTGGAGCAATCGCCGCCAGAACTGGCCTCCGACATCGCCGAGCGTGGCCTGGTGCTGACCGGCGGCGGCGCGCTGCTGCGCGACCTCGACAAACTGCTGGCCCAGGAAACCGGCCTGCCGGTGATCGTCGCCGAAGACCCGCTCACCTGCGTGGCCCGCGGTGGCGGCCGTGCGCTGGAAATGATGGACAAGCACACCATGGACCTGCTCTCCAGCGAGTGAGCCGGGCCGGGTTTACAGGTTGCACCGGCGGTGTAACCTGTAGTCCATGGCTTCCATACCCCGCATTGCCTCCCGTTCGTACCGGTTTCCCCATGATTGAACACGCGCCCATCTGCCCGAGAGGAGCGGACCATTAAACCGCTTTTCAGCAAAGGCCCTTCGCTGGGCGTACGCCTGCTCGTGCTGGGTGTGCTCGCTATCGCCCTGATGGTGGTCGATTCGCGCCTCACCCTGCTGGCGCCGTTGCGCAGCCAGATGTCGCTGGTGTTGATGGAGTCTTACTGGATCACCGACCTGCCCGGGCGCACCTGGCAAGCGGTGGCCAGCCAGTTTGGCAGCCGCACCGAGCTGATCGCCGAAAACGAGAAACTCAAGACCGAAGCCCTGCTGCTGCAGGGGCGCCTGCAAAAGCTGGCGGCCCTGACCGAGCAGAACGTGCGCCTGCGCGAGTTGCTCAATTCGTCGGCGTTGGTCAACGAGAAGGTCGAGGTGGCCGAGCTGATCGGCATGGACCCCAACCCCTTCACCCAGCGGATTCTGATCAACAAGGGCGAGCGCGATGGCGTGTTCCTCGGCCAGCCGGTGCTCGACGCCCGTGGGCTGATGGGCCAGGTGGTCGAGTTGATGCCCTACACCGCGCGGGTGCTGCTGCTCACCGACAGCACCCATAGCATCCCGGTGCAGGTCAACCGCAACGGCCTGCGCGCCATTGCCAGCGGCACCGGCAACCCCGAACGCCTCGAGTTGCGCCACGTGGCCGATACCGCCGACATCAAAGAAGGCGACCTGCTGGTCAGCTCGGGCCTCGGCCAGCGCTTCCCGGCCGGCTACCCGGTGGCCACGGTCAAGGAAGTGATCCACGACCAGGGCCAGCCGTTCGCCGTGGTCCGCGCGGTGCCCACCGCCGCGCTGAACCGCAGCCGCTACGTGCTGCTGGTGTTCAGCGATGCGCGCACCCCGGAGCAACGCGCCGCCGACGCCGCCCAGGCCGAAGAAGCCGCCGGCGGCCACCCGGCCACGCCTGCCGCCGCCACCGCCGCGCCGGCCGCCAGCGCGGCGAAACCGGCCGAACCGGCGAAGCCCGCTGAGCCGGCCAAGCCCGCCAGCAAGCCGGCCGCCTCGCACCCCGCCAGCCGCCAGAGCCACCCGGCCAGCGCGCCGGCGGCCCCGCCAGCCAGCACCGGAGAACGCCACTGATGGTCGCCACCCGCCGCCGCAACCATGGCTGGATCGTCTGGTTCACCTTCGTCATCGGCCTGCTGCTGAGCGTGGCGCCGATGCCGCAGTTCATGGAAATCCTTCGCCCGCTGTGGGTGGCCCTGCTGCTGGCGTTCTGGTGCCTGCAACTGCCGGATAAAATCGGCATGACCACCGCCTTCGTGCTGGGCCTGGCCCAGGACGTGCTGTTCGGCACCCTGCTGGGGCAGAACGCGCTCATCCTCACCCTGACCATCTTCCTGGTGATGTCGCTGGCACCGCGCCTGCGGCTGTTCCACATGTGGCAGCAATGCCTCACGCTGTTCGTGGTGCTGGGAGTTATGCAACTGGCGCAGTTGTGGCTCAGCGCCCTGACCGGCAACCGCCAGCCAACCTTGGCGCTGCTACTGCCCGCGGTGGTCAGCGCCTTGCTCTGGCCGTGGGTGAGCTACGGCCTGCGTGGCCTGCGCCAGCGCTACCGGATCAACTGACCGCACGGAGGCGCCGCCATGGCTGCCCTTTACCTGGCCTCTGGCTCGCCGCGCCGGCGGGAACTGCTCGAACAAATCGGCGTGGCTTTTAGTGTCATCGCCGCGCCCATCGATGAAACTCCACTGCCCAATGAGCTGCCTGAGCTGTATGTAGAGCGCCTGGCGCGCGGCAAGGCGCGGGCCGGCCTAGCCGGGCTCGGCGGCCCTGGCGTGGTGCTGGGCGCCGACACCAGCGTGGTGCTCGACGGGCGCATTCTCGGCAAGCCGGAAAACGCCGCCCAGGCCCAGGCCATGCTGCTGGCCCTGGGCGGGCGCGAGCACCAGGTGCTGACCGCCGTCGCAGTGACCGACGGCACCCGTGAACAGGCCGTGTGCGTGAGCAGCCGTGTGCGTTTTTGCGCCATCAGCGCGGCCCGCGCCGAGGCCT
Organism: Pseudomonas sp. NPDC007930; assembly: GCF_042958985.1. Taxonomy (NCBI): domain Bacteria; kingdom Pseudomonadati; phylum Pseudomonadota; class Gammaproteobacteria; order Pseudomonadales; family Pseudomonadaceae; genus Pseudomonas; species Pseudomonas sp. NPDC007930. Next base: position 482,025 of record NZ_JBIBKC010000002.1, on the reverse strand, counting down.
ACTGGCATACCGGCGAACCCGCCGACAAAGCCGGCGGATACGCCATCCAGGGCCTTGGCGCGGTGTTCGTCGAAAGCCTCGATGGAAGTTATTCATCGGTAGTTGGCCTGCCGTTGTGCGAAACTGCTCAACTGCTGGCGCAAATGGGTGTCGCGTGCTGGCAATGAGGTAACGAACAACAACATTGCCCTGGATGGAAGCCCCATGAGTGAAGAGATCCTGATCAACATCACGCCGATGGAATCGCGCGTGGCGGTGGTAGAAAACGGCGTGCTGCAAGAGGTCCATGTCGAACGGACACAGCGCCGCGGGATCGTCGGCAACATCTACAAGGGCAAAGTGGTGCGGGTGCTGCCCGGCATGCAGGCGGCGTTCATCGACATCGGTCTGGAACGCGCGGCGTTCATCCATGCCTCGGAGATTTCCCTGCGCGAAGGCCAGGCGGTCGAAACCATCAGCGCCCTGGTGCACGAAGGGCAAAGCCTGGTGGTGCAGGTCACCAAAGACCCTATCGGCACCAAGGGCGCGCGCCTGACCACTCAGTTGTCTATCCCGTCGCGCTACCTGGTGTATATGCCACGCAGCAGCCACGTGGGTATTTCGCTGAAGATCGAAGACGAAGCCGAGCGTGACCGCCTCAAGCGCGCGGTCACCGACTGCATGGCCCAGGAGGGCATCACCGACAACGGCGGTTTTATCCTGCGCACTGCCGCCGAGGGCGCCCGCGCCGAAGACCTGCTGCTCGACATCCGCTACCTGCGGCGCTTGTGGGAGCAGATCGGCCACCAGATCAAGACCGTCGGCGCGCCCACGGTGATCTACGAAGACCTCGGCCTGGCGCTGCGCACGCTGCGCGACCTGGTCAACCCGAAGATCGAGAAAATCCGCATCGACTCCCGGGAAACCTTCCAGAAAACCACGCAGTTCGTTGCCGAGCTGATGCCGGAGATCGCCGACCGCCTGGAGCATTACCCCGGTGAACGGCCGATTTTCGACCTGTACGGGGTGGAGGATGAAATCCAGCGCGCGCTGGAGCGCAAGGTGCCGCTCAAGTCTGGCGGCTACCTGGTCGTCGACCCGGCCGAGGCGATGACCACCATCGACGTCAACACCGGCGCGTTCGTCGGCCACCGCAACCTCGAGGAAACCATCTTCAAGACCAACCTCGAGGCCGCCACCGCGATCGCCCGGCAACTGCGCCTGCGCAACATCGGCGGGATCATCATCATCGACTTCATCGACATGGAAGACGAAGAGCACCAGCGCCAGGTGCTGCGCACCCTGGAAAAACAACTCGAGCGCGACCACGCCAAGACCAACATCATCGGCATCACCGAGCTGGGGCTGGTGCAGATGACCCGCAAGCGCACCCGCGAAAGCCTCGAACAGGTGCTGTGCGAGCCCTGTGTGAGCTGCCAGGGCCGCGGCAAGCTGAAAACCCCGGAAACGGTCTGTTATGAAATTTTCCGGGAAATTCTCCGGGAAGCACGTGCCTACCAGGCCGAAGGCTATAGAGTGTTGGCCAACCAGAAGGTGGTCGACCGCCTGCTCGACGAGGAATCCGGGAACGTCGCCGAGCTCGAAGCCTTCATTGGCCGCACCATTCGCTTTCAGGTCGAATCGATGTACTCGCAGGAACAATACGACGTGGTGTTGCTCTGATTCAGTCGTTCCCGGTGTTTGAAGGTTATTTCCCATGGCGCGCCTGACGCGGTTTCTGGATGCGCTCGTGCGTTGGGCCCTGGGCTTGTGCGCCGCGGGGCTGATCCTGCTCGCGCTGCTGGTCAGCCTGGGCCGCTACCTGGTGCCGCTGGTGGGCGAGTACGCCGGCCCGGCCAGCGTCAAGGCCAGCCAACTGCTGGGCATGCCCGTTCAGGTGGGCGCCCTCGAAGGCCGCTGGCACGGCTTGGCGCCGGTGCTGGCGGCGCGCGACATCACCCTTGGCAGCGGCCGCGACGCGATCCGCCTGGAGCGGGTGCAGGTGGTGCCGTCGCTGTGGCGCAGCCTGCTGACCCTCTCGCCGCGCCTGGCGTACCTTGAAGTAGACGGCCTGCGCCTGAGCCTGGAGCAGGGCGCCGACGGCCAGTGGGCGCTCAAGGGCTTGCCGCCGCAGCAGCACGACAGCCCGCTGGACCCAGCCACCGTGCTCGGGCGCCTCGAGCAACTGGGCGAGGTCAGCCTCAACGACAGCCAGCTCACCCTCAAACCGCGCGACCGCGACCCGCTCGCCCTCAACTACGTGGCCCTGAGCCTGCGCAATGGCGTGGCCGGCGAGCAGCGCCTCGACCTGCGCCTGAACCTGCCCGATGGCCAGCCCTTGGCCGCCCATGTGCAAGGGCGGCTGGTGCCCCAGGCCTGGGAACAGAGCAGCCTGAGTGCCTACCTCAGCTTGCCGCAAAGCGATTGGGCGCGGTGGGTACCACCCAGCCTGCTGCAAGGGTGGAACCTCGCCACCCTCAAAGCGGGAGGCGAGGCGTGGGCCGAGTGGCGCGCCGGTGGCCTGCAAAGCGCAGCGCTGCGGCTCAATGCTCCGGTTGTAGTGGGGGGGTATGGCCAGCAAAAAACCGCGGGCGCGAAGGACCTCGCCCTCAACGCCTGGGTGCGCCGCGGCGATGAAGGCTTTGAGGTGCTGGTCAATTCCCTGGCCATGACCCTTCAAGGCAAGCGCTGGGAAAGCCGCCTGCAGGTGCGCCAGGGCGCCGGCAACGACGGCCCGCTGTGGCAGCTGCAGGCCGACCGCCTCGAGCTGGCGCCGCTTACCGCCTTGATCGACGCGTGGGCGCCGTTGCCCGTGGCGGCCCGCCAAGGTGTCGATTCGCTGGCCTTCACGGGTGCGCTGCGCAACCTGCAGCTGGAGTGGCGCCCGCAAGCGCAGGGGGACCGCCGCCTGAGCTTCGCCGCCAACCTCGACCGCCTCGGCTTCGGCCCGTACCACGGCGCCCCCGGGGCTGCCAACGTGAGCGGGGCGATCAACGGTGACCTGGGCCACGGTGAGCTGCGCCTGGCCACTACAGACTTCATGCTGCATCTGTTTCCGATCTTTACCCAGCAGTGGCACTACCTCAAGGCCAACGCGCTGCTCACCTGGCGCCTGGACTCGACCGCCTTCACCCTGGCGGCGCCGGCGATCCGCGTGCAGGGCGAAGAAGGGCAGATCGCCGCCGACTTCAACATCTACCTGCCGTTCGCCCACGAAATAGAGCCGTACATGGACCTGCGCGTGGGCCTCAGCCAGGGCGACGGGCAGTACACGCCCAAATACCTGCCCCAGGAACTGCCCACCTCGGTCGCCGACTGGCTGCGCAAGGCGCAGATCCGCGGCCATGTAGACGAAGGCTACTTCCAGTACCAGGGGTCGTTGGCCAAGGCGGCGCCGGACCACGCGCGCAGCATCAGCCTGTTCTTCAAGGTGCATGATGCCGCCCTGGCCTTCGAGCCGGGCTGGCCCCAGGCCGAGCACGTGGATGGGCGGGTGTACATCCAGGATGGCGACGTGCGCATCCTCGCCGACCGCGGCCAGGTGCTGGGCGCGCAGGTCAGCGCGGTGGACGTGCGGGTACCCCACGTACCGAGCAGCCAGCCCAGCCACCTGTTGGTCGATGGCCAGTTCGCCGGCACCCTGGATGACGGCATCACCCTGCTGCAGACCGCGCCGATCGGCACCGGCGACACCTTCGCCGGCTGGGAGGCCGACGGCCCGCTGAATGGCTCGCTGGCGTTGGACATCCCGCTGGTCAAGGGCCAGCTACCCGCCGTGCAGGTGGATTTCGCCACTGAAGGCGCGCGGCTGAAAATCGCCAAGCCGGCCCTGGAGCTCAGCCAGCTCAAGGGGGCGATGCGTTTTGACCTGGCCAAGGGCCTGAGCGGGCAGGGCATCACCGGCCAGGCCTTCGGCAAGCCGGTGAGCGCGCAGATTTTCGCCGAGGGCAAGCCTGGCGCCCCGGCCACGCGTATTGCCGCGCGCGGGCAGGTGAACGCCAAGGCGCTGGCCGAATGGCTGGCCTACAGCGGCGCGCTGCCGGTCAGCGGCGACATCCCGTTCGACCTGCAGGTGTGGCTCGACGAGCGCAGCCGCCTGAGCGTAGACACCGACCTCAAGGGCCTGGCCTTCAGCCTGCCAGAGCCGTTCGGCAAAGACGCCCTGGCGCCGCGGCCCAGCCATTTCGAGCTGTCGCTGGCCGGTGAAGACCGCCTGGCCAGCGCCCGTTACGGTGACGTGGCCAACGGCGTGTACCTGGCGCCCGGCGGCAACGCCGCCAATGGCCGTGGCGAGCTGCAACTGGGCAGCACCCCGGCGCAATTGCCGGCCGACAAAGGCCTGCGGGTGCGTGGCAGCCTGGCCCGGCTCGACGTTGCCGCCTGGAAAACCCAGGGCAGCGCGGCGCTGGGCGGTGGCGGCGCTGGCAGCAACTGGCAGTGGTTGAACAGCATCGACCTGAACATCGGCGAGCTCACCGGCATCGGCACCACCCTCAACCAGGCCCAGGTCAACCTCGCGCCGCTGCCCGGCGGCGGCTGGGCGCTGGCCCTGGCCAGCCAGCAGGTGACCGGCAAGGCCACCCTGCCGGCCGCCAGCGGCGCGCCGATCGACGTGCGCCTGCAAGCGGTGCACCTGCCGCCGGCCGCGCCGCCGGCGCCCGAGGGCAGCGAGCCGGTAGACACGCCAGACCCTCTGGCCAGCGTCGACCCGCGCAGCCTGCCGGCGGTCAACCTGGCCATCGACCAGCTCTGGCAGGGCGATGAGCCGATTGGCGCGTGGGCCTTGAAAATGCGCCCCAGCGAGAAGGGCGTGAACTTCAGCGACATCGCCCTCGGCCTGAAAGGCCTGCAGCTCAGTGGCGCGGGCAGTTGGGAGGGCGCCCCGGGGGCCACCAGCAGTTGGTTCAAGGGCCAGATGGCCGGGAAGAACCTCGGCGATGTGCTCAAGGCCTGGAAGTTCGCCCCCAGCGTGACCAGCGAACGCTTTGCCATTGGCGTCGACGGCCGTTGGCCGGGGTCGCCGGCCTGGGTGTCGCCCAAGCGCTATTCGGGCAGCATCGATGCCGACCTGCGCCACGGCCAGTTTGTCGAGGTAGAAGGCGGCGCCCAGGCACTGCGGGTATTCGGCCTGCTCAACTTCAACGCCATCGGCCGGCGCTTGCGCTTGGACTTTTCCGACCTCTGGGGCAAGGGCTTGAGCTACGACGAAGTGAAGGGGCAACTGGCGGCCAGCAATGGCGTGTATGTCACGCGCACGCCGATCACCCTCGCTGGGCCGTCGAGCAACCTTGAAATGGACGGCACCCTCGACATGGCCGCCGACCGCATCGACGCCAAGGTGCTGGTCACCCTGCCGCTGTCGACCAACCTGCCGCTGGCCGCGTTGATCGTCGGCGCGCCGGCGGTGGGCGGGGCGCTGTTCATCTTCGACAAACTGCTGGGTGACCGGGTGGCGCGCTTCGCCACCGTGCAATACACGGTGCAAGGCCCGTTGAAAGACCCGAAACTGGCCTTCGACAAAGCCTTCCGCAAGCCGCAATGACCCGCCGGTGCTAGCATCGCCGTTGCCTTGCCCCTATTGGAGAGCCCCGCCATGACCTTTGCCGTGATCCAGATGGTCAGCCAGCCGGACATCGCCGCCAACCTTGCCGCTGCCCGCGGCCTGCTCGAGCAGGCCGCCGAGGCCGGCGCGCGGCTGGTGGTGTTGCCAGAGAACTTCGCCTCGCTCGGGCGCCGCGACGCCGCCGCGATTGGCCGGAGCGAGGCGTTGGGCGAGGGGCCGATCCTGCCGGCCTTGAAACAGGCCGCGCGCGACCTGAATCTATGGATAGTGGCCGGCACACTGCCACTGCCGCCGTTCGACGCCCCAGAGGCACGCCCACGGGCGTGTTCACTGTTGCTGGCCGACAGCGGCGAGGTGGTAGCGCGTTACGACAAACTGCATTTGTTCGACGTCGACGTGAGCGACAACCGCGCGCGCTACCGGGAGTCGGACGACTATGCTCATGGTCAGACCATCGTGGTGGCAGACACCCCGGTGGGCCGGCTGGGCCTGACGGTGTGCTACGACCTGCGCTTCCCGGAGCTGTACAGCCGCCTGCGCGAGCAGGGCGCTGAACTGATCAGCGCGCCCTCGGCCTTCACCGAGGTGACCGGTGCGGCCCACTGGGAGGTGCTGATCCGCGCCAGGGCCATCGAAACACAGTGTTATGTGCTCGCCGCCGCCCAAGGCGGCGAACACCCGGGCCCCCGGCACACCTGGGGCCAAGCGGCGATCGTCGACCCGTGGGGGCGGCTGCTCGCCGAACAGGCCAAGGGGCCTGCCGTGCTCTGTGCGGCACGGGACGCAGAAGAACAAGCGCTCATCCGGGCGCGCATGCCGGTGCTGGCGCACCGGCGTTTGTTTACGCAGGGCGCGCCGCGGCCTGCCGCAGATGTGGAGTGAACATGAGCGACATGGTAAGCAGCGTCAGTGAACATTTGCTGACACCCGGTGGCCTCGACCAGGCCGCTTTGCAGGCGGTGCTCGGCGAGCTGGCCGGCCCCGGCATCGATGCCGCGGACTTGTACTTCCAGGCGCAAATCTCCGAATCCTGGGCACTCGAAGACGGCATCGTCAAGGAAGGCAGCTTCAACCTCGACCAAGGCGTGGGCGTGCGTGCCCAGTCCGGCGAGAAAACCGGCTTCGCCTACAGCAACACCCTCGACTTGCCAGCCCTTCAGCAAGCAGCGCTGGCGGCGCGGTCGATCTCCCGCGCCGGCCAGAACGGCCGGGTGCAGGTGTTCAGCCCGCAAGCGGTCGAGCAACTGTACGCCCCGGACAACCCTCTCGAAGTGCTCAGCCGCGCTGAAAAAGTCGAGCTGCTCAAGCGCATCGACGCCCAGACCCGCGCCCTCGACCCGCGCATCCAGCAGGTGTCGGTCAGCCTCTCGGGGGTATGGGACCGGGTGCTGGTGGCCGCCACCGACGGCACCCTGGCCGCCGACGTGCGCCCGCTGGTGCGCTTCAACGTGAGCGTGATCGTTGAACAGAACGGCCGCCGCGAGCGCGGTGGCCAGGGCGGTGGCGGGCGTACCGACTACCGCTACTTCCTCGAGAACGACCGGGCCATGGGCTATGCCCGCGAGGCCCTGCGCCAGGCGCTGGTCAACCTCGAGGCAGTGGCCGCGCCCGCCGGCACCCTGCCGGTGGTGCTGGGCTCGGGCTGGTCGGGCGTGTTGCTGCATGAAGCCGTGGGCCACGGCCTGGAAGGGGACTTCAACCGCAAGGGCAGCTCGGCCTATAGCGGCCGGGTGGGTGAGAAGGTCGCGTCGTCGCTGTGCACCATCGTCGACGACGGCACCCTCAGCGGCCGCCGCGGGTCGTTGTCGGTCGACGACGAAGGCACCCCCACCGAGTGCACCACGCTGATCGAGAACGGCATCCTCAAGGGCTACATGCAAGACAAGCTCAATGCCCGCCTGATGGGCAAGGCCCGCACCGGCAACGGCCGCCGCGAGTCCTACGCCTGCCTGCCGATGCCACGCATGACCAACACCTACATGCTGGCCGGCGCCAGTGACCCGCAAGAGATCATCGCCTCGGTGAAACGCGGCATTTATTGCGCCAACCTCGGTGGTGGGCAGGTAGACATCACCAGCGGCAAATTCGTGTTCTCCACCAGCGAGGCCTACCTGATCGAAGACGGCAAGATCACCGCCCCGGTCAAGGGCGCGACCTTGATCGGCAATGGCCCAGAGGCCATGAGCCGGGTGTCGATGGTGGGCAACGACCTGGCCCTGGACAGCGGCGTGGGCACCTGTGGCAAGGATGGCCAGTCGGTGCCGGTCGGGGTAGGGCAGCCGACCCTGAAGATCGACGCCATCACCGTGGGCGGTACCGGCGCCTGAGGGCGCCGGTCAGCGCAGGCCGCGTTGTTGTTCGTCCAGCTCGCGAATGTACTTGAACAGCTTGCGCGCGGCCGCCGGCGGCTTGTTGTGGGCCGCCTCGTGCTGGGCGTGGCGGATCAACTGGCGCAGGTGCTGGCGGTCGGCCTCGTTGTATTCGCTGAAAAACAGCGCCAGCACCTCATCGTTGCCGTTGATCAGGCGGTCGCGCCAGCGCTCGAGGTTGTGAAAACGCTCGTTGTATTCGCGGGTCGAGCTGTCGACCTGGTCAAGCAGTTGCAGGATCGCGTCGGTATCCTGGTCGCGCATCAGCTTGCCGATGAACAGCGTGTGCCGCTTGCGCGCCGAGTGGGCGGTATGCCGGGGTGCCTCTTCGAGGGCCTTGCGCAGGCCGTCGGTCAACGGCAGGCGGGCCAGCATGTCGGGTTTGAGCGCCATCAGGCGCTCGCCCAGTTCGGTCAGCGCGTGCATTTCGCGCTTGATTTGGGTTTTGCTTTTTCCCTCGCCGAGGGAGTCGTCGTAAGAATCAACCATGGGGGCCGTCCGATTAAAAACGCCGCCATGATAACCAGTCGGGGGCCGCTTGTATCGGCCGCCCGTACTGAACAGCGAATGTGAAGTGTGGAGAGTGCCATGAAAGCAGAGCAAAGCGTCGGGCCCGGGGACTTGCCCCAGTTGCAGGCGCAGGTCGAGCAGATTCTCGACGAAGCCAGGCGCCAAGGGGCCACCGCGTGCGAAGTGGCGGTGTCGCTGGAGCAGGGGCTGTCGACCTCGGTGCGCCAGCGCGAGGTCGAAACGGTCGAGTTCAACCGCGACCAAGGCTTTGGCATCACCCTGTACGTGGGCCAGCGCAAAGGCTCGGCGAGCACCTCGGCCAGCGGTACCGCGGCGATCCGCGAAACCGTCGCCGCGGCCCTGGCCATCGCCCAGCACACCTCTGAAGACCCTTGCTCGGGCCTGGCCGACGCCAGCCTGATGGCCAAAAGCATTGAGGACTTCGACCTGTATCACCCGTGGGCGATCACCCCGGACCAGGCCATCGAAAAGGCCCTGGCGGCTGAAGCCGCGGCGTTCGACGCGGATCCGCGCATTCTCAATGCCGATGGCACCACGGTCAACGTACACCAGGGTTGCCGGGTGTATGGCAACAGCCATGGTTTCATCGGCGGTTACGCGTCTACCCGCAACACGTTGTCTTGCGTGATGATCGCCGAAGCCAACGGGCAGATGCAGCGCGATTACTGGTACGACTTCAACCGCCGTGGCGAACAGTTGGCCAGCCCCGAATCGATTGGCCGGCGCGCCGCCGAGCGCGCCGCCAGCCGTTTGGGCGCACGCCCGGTGCCGACCTGCGAAGTGCCGGTGCTGTTCTCCGCCGAACTGGCGGGCGGGCTGTTTGGCAGCTTCCTGTCGGCGATTTCCGGCGGCAACCTGTACCGCAAGTCGTCGTTTCTCGAAGGCAAGCTGGGCGAGATGATCTTCCCGGCGTGGATGACCCTCGACGAACGCCCACACATTCGGGGCGGGCTGGCCAGCGCATCGTTCGACGGCGACGGCCTGGCCACCTCGGCGAAACCGTTCATCGAGAACGGCCGGCTGGTGTCTTACGTGCTCTCGACCTATTCCGGGCGCAAGCTGGGCATGCCCAGCACCGCCAACGCTGGCGGCGTGCACAACCTCTACGTGACCCACGGCAACGACGACCAGCAGGCGCTGATCAAGCGTATGGGCCGCGGTTTGCTGGTGACCGAGCTGATGGGCCACGGCCTGAACATGGTCACCGGGGATTACTCCCGCGGCGCAGCGGGCTTTTGGGTGGAGCACGGGGAGATCCAGTTCCCGGTTCAGGAAGTGACGATCGCCGGCAATATGAAAGACATCCTCGGCAATATCGTCGATGTAGGCGCTGACGTCGAAACCCGCAGCCACATTCGCAGTGGCTCGGTGTTGATCGAGCGGATGACCGTGGCAGGGAGCTGAACCCCGGCTGCGCCTTTGCCCGGCTGTGCCGTAATGCTGTTCACTTAAGCAATTTCACGGCTTTAAGAAAGGGATCGATCTGTGAGCTCTGCTGATTTTGTGCATGAGCTTCAGGGCCTATCGCCCGGCACAGCCGGAGTGCCGGACCACGGCCTCCCACCAGATTTGTGTAAGTACTTGATTTACGGGACAACACAGAACTGGTGGGAGGCCGGCTATGCCGGGCGAAGGGCCAGTCCGGTCATGCGCTCAGTAAAACCATTTGAAGAAATCAGGGCTTTTTAACCCCGATTTAGCGCTCTGATTCCTTAAGTGAACAGCATTACGGCCGTGCCGGGCGAAGGCCGCCGAAGCCACGCCCATTCACACTTCCCCACTTGCAGTGATTCTCCTTATCAAATAATAATAAAACGCATTACCGGAGCGATACGGTTTATGCGATGACGTCTGCTGTCCGTGAACTGCCCTACCTCCACCACTGGCACTGGTTGGGCACGCAAATCCGCTGTGCGTTGCAGCCCGACGAACCGCGGCTGATCGACCACTATTTCGCCGCCGGGCGCTGCCTGGCGCGCTTCACGCCCATGGGCCCCGCGGCCGTGGCGCGCAGCAGCTTCCGCCTGCTGCTAGACACCGCTATCGACATCGCGCTGCCCTGGCACTGGCGCAACCAGTGCCTGGACCAAGCTTGGCGCCCCCTGCGTGACCTCCACGGGCTGGCCGACAGCTGCGCCGCCCTGCGGCAATGGCAGTTGTATGCCCAGGCCCTGGCGCAGTGCGAGCTGCAGCCGTCGCTTTCCTACCAAGCCCCCCAACAAGGACACTTCTGATGAGCACTACCCGTATCGAGCGTGACAGCATGGGTGAGCTGCAGGTGCCGGCCGAGGCCCTGTACGGCGCCCAGACTCAGCGCGCGGTCAACAACTTCCCGGTCAGTGGCCAGCGCATGCCCGCGCAGTTCGTGCGCGCGCTGATCCTCGCCAAGGCCGCCGCCGCCCGCGCCAACGTGGCGTTGGAACAGATCACCCCGGCCCAAGGCCAAGCCATTGGCCAGGCATGCGAGCAGTTGCTGGCGGGGGATTTCATGCAGCACTTCCCGGTCGACATCTTCCAGACCGGCTCGGGCACCAGCTCGAACATGAACGCCAACGAGGTGATCGCCACCCTCGCCAGCCGCGCACTCGGCGAAGCGGTCAACCCCAACGACCACGTCAACTGCGGCCAGAGCAGCAACGACATCATCCCCAGCACCATCCACATCAGCGCCGCGCTGGCCTTGCACGAGCACTTGCTGCCGGCACTGGAGCACCTGGTCGGCACCATCGAGGCCAAGGCCGAGCAAGTGCACGCCTACGTGAAAACCGGCCGCACCCACCTGATGGACGCCATGCCGGTGCGCATGAGCCAGGTGCTGCTGGGCTGGGCCGCGCAACTGCGCGCCGGCATCGGCCACCTGCGTGGCGTGCAGCCGGCGCTGCAGGCACTGGCCCAGGGCGGCAATGCGGTGGGCACCGGGATCAACGCCCACCCGGACTTCTCGCGGCTGTTCAGTGAGCAACTGCACAGCGCCACCGGCGTGCCGTTCACCCCGGGCGCCAACCTGTTCGCCCTGATCGGCTCGCAAGACACCGCCGTTGCCGTGTCTGGCCAGTTGAAAACGCTCGCCGTGAGCCTGATGAAAATCGCCAACGACCTGCGCTGGATGAACTCAGGGCCGCTGGCCGGCCTTGGCGAGATCGAGCTGGAGGGCTTGCAGCCGGGCTCTTCGATCATGCCGGGCAAGGTCAACCCGGTGATCCCGGAAGCCACCGCCATGGTGGCCGCGCAGGTGATTGGCAACGACGCCACCATCGCCGTGGCCGGCCAGTCGGGCAACTTCGAATTGAACGTGATGCTGCCGGTGATCGCCTCGAACCTGCTCGAAAGCATTGAACTTCTGGCCAATGCCAGCCGCCTATTGGCAGACAAGGCGATCGCCAGCTTCCGTGTCAACGAGGCCAAGATCAAGGAAGCGCTGGGGCGCAATCCGATCCTGGTCACGGCACTGAACCCGATCATCGGTTACCAGAAGGCCGCCGAGATCGCGAAGCAGGCCTACCGAGAAGGGCGGCCGGTGATCGACGTGGCACTGGAGAACACCGACTTGCCCCGCGACCGCCTTGAGGCCCTGCTGGACCCGGTCAAACTCACCGCCGGCGGTCTTTGACCGCCCTGGAGATCGCCATGCAGCACTGGAAACACCTCATCGGGCGGGCCAACGGCCATTTCGAACGCGGTGAACTGGCCGAGGCGCGCGAGCAATACCTGCAAGCACTGGCCTGGGCCCAGACCCTGTTCGAACGCTGGCCCGAGCCGGACGAGGCGGTGGCTGCTTGTGTGATCTCCCACTTGAATCTGGCCGACCTGCACATCCGGCTGGGCCAGCCGGAGGAGAGCGCCGAGTACCTTTGCGCGATCCACCAGCGCTTGCTGCTGGCCGTACACGACCTGCGCCTGGCCCCAGCCTTGCGCCAGGCCGCGTTGCGGCACGGCAGCCATACCCGCACCGAATTGCTCGGGTTCATCCGCGAGCAGGGCGAGTTTCCCCGTATTACCCGGCTGCTCGCCGGCCACCTGGAAGCCCCAGGTTACCCGCCGGCACTGGAGCAGCCACCCACCCACCGTTACGGAGTTCACTGACATGGCTTTCACTTTGCCCAAGCTGCCCTACGCCTATGACGCGCTGGAGCCGAACGTCGATAAAGAGACGATGGAGATTCACTACACCAAGCACCACCAGACCTACGTCAACGGCCTGAACGCCGCGGTGGAAAACACCGAGTACGCGCAATGGCCGCTGGAAAAACTGCTGCGCGAGCTGAAAAGCCTGCCTGCGGACAAACAAGGCGCGATCACCAACCACGGCGGCGGCCACGCCAACCACTCGCTGTTCTGGGAAGTGATGAGCCCGAGCGGTGGTGGCCAGCCCAGCGGTTCGGTGGCCCAGGCCATCGACGCTGAGCTGGGCGGCTTCGACGCCTTCAAGGAAGCCTTCACCAAGGCCGCGGTCAGCCGCTTCGGCAGTGGCTGGGCGTGGCTGAGCGTAACCCCGGCGAAAAAACTCGTGGTTGAGAGCAGCGCCAACCAGGACAGCCCGCTGATGAACGGCAACACCCCGATCCTGGGCCTGGACGTCTGGGAACACGCCTACTACCTCAAATACCAGAACCGCCGCCCGGAATACATCAATGCCTTCTATAACGTCATCAACTGGCCAGAAGTCGAGAAACGCTACCAGGCCGCCATTGCCTGACGCTCAGGCTGTGGGCAAGCGAACCGACAATCTGTCGGTCAGCAGTGTTCGCCTGTTCCGCCTGGCGTTAGGTACCTTGCTGCTGCTGGCGGGGTTTTCCCTGCTGGCAGCGCGGGCGCTGGACTGGCTACAACTGGACAGCGGCATGCTCCGCGCGCTGCAAGGCGGCGCATTGTGCGCCCTGGGTACTGCCCTGGGCGCCGTGCCGGTGCTGGTGATCCGCAATATGCCGGTGGCCGCCGCCGACACCCTGCTGGGCTTCGGTGCCGGGGTGATGCTCGCGGCCACTGCCTTTTCGTTGATACTGCCGGGCCTCGATGCTGCGGCGGTGTTGGGCTTTTCCGCCTGGGGCGCCGGTTTACTGGTGAGTTTCGGCATCATGCTCGGCGCCATGGCGCTGTACCTGCTCGACCGGCAGGTGCCAGTGGCCAGCCCCGAGGCCCTGGTGTCGGCCCCTGACCGGCCGGTGGTACCGGCACGCATCTGGGTGTTCGTCATCGCGATCATCGTGCATAACATCCCTGAAGGGATGGCCGTCGGCGTATCGGCGGGTGGCCATATGGAAGGCGCTAATAGCCTGGCCATCGGCATTGCCCTGCAAGACGTGCCCGAGGGCCTGGTGATCGCCTTGGTGTTGGCCGGGGCGGGGATGTCTCGCGTGCGGGCGTTCCTGATTGGTGCCGCCTCAGGGCTGGTCGAGCCGGTGTTCGCGGTGTTGTGTGGCTGGCTGGTGACCCTGGCGCAGATGCTACTGCCGTTGGGCCTGGCGTTCGCCGGCGGCGCCATGCTGCTGGTGGTCACCCACGAGATCATTCCCGAGTCGCGCAGCAACGGCCATCACAAGCTGGCCAGCCTGGGGCTGTGCGTGGGCTTCTGCCTGATGATGGTGATGGATACCGCGCTGGGTTGAAGGCGTTATTCGCCTTCGTCGAACTTGTCGTTGATCAACTGGGCCAGGGCGTCGAGCGCGTCCTGGGCCTGTTCGCCCTCGGTGCTCAGGTGGATGTCCGTGCCTTTGCCCGCCGCCAGCATCATCACCGCCATGATGCTCTTGCCGTCGACCAGTGAACTGGCCGTGCGCCCGACCCGCACCTGGCACGGGTAGCGCCCGGCCACGCCGACGAACTTCGCCGCGGCCCGTGCATGCAGGCCCAGTTTATTGATGATGGTGATGTCGAGTGCGGGCATTGCGGGGCAGTTCCTATCAGGTCAGGTCGCGATGGCGAACCTGCACGTTTTTCAGGGTGTGTTGCAGTTCAGCGCCCAGGCGCTCGGTGAGGTAAACCGAGCGGTGGTGCCCACCCGTGCAGCCGATGGCTATTGTGACATAGGCACGGTTGCTGGCGGCGAAGCGCGGCAACCATTTGAACAGGTAGGTGTGAATATCCTGGTACATCTCCTGAACGTCCGGGGAGGCCGCCAGGTAGTCGATCACCGGCTGGTCAAGGCCGGAATGCTCGCGCAGTTCGGGCTTCCAGTAGGGGTTGGGCAGGCAGCGCACATCGAACACCACGTCGGCGTCGACCGGTACCCCACGCTTGAAGCCAAACGATTCGATCAGGAAGGCCGTGCCGGCATCGGGTTTGTTCAGCAGGCGCAGCTTGATCGCGTCGCGCAGCTGGTACAGGTTCAGGTGGGTGGTGTTGATCTTCAGGTCGGCGAGGTCGGCAATCGGGCCGAGCAGGTCGCGCTCCACGCGGATCGCCTCGGCCAGCGAACGCTCGGCGTTGCTCAGCGGGTGGCGCCGGCGGGTTTCGGAAAAGCGCTTGAGCAGGGTGTCTTCGTCAGCGTCGAGGTACAGCACGTCGCAAACGATGTGCCGGCCGCGGACTTCGTCGAGCAGCTCGGGGAAGCGGCTCAGGTGGCTGGGCAGGTTACGGGCATCGATAGACACCGCCACCAGCGGCTGCGCCAGCTCGGTGTGGATCAGCGCGCGCTCCGCCAGTTGCGGCAGCAGGCCGGCCGGCAGGTTGTCGATGCAGTAGAAACCGTTGTCTTCCAGCACGTCCAGCGCGGTGCTCTTGCCGGAGCCGGAGCGGCCGCTGACGATGATCAGGCGCATGCTTAGTGACCCTTCTGGGCGTCCAGTACCACCTTGTACAGGGCTTCGCTGTCTCCGGCCGAGCGCAGGTGCTCGCGGATGTCCTTGCGGTCGAGCATGCTGGCGATCTGGCGCAGCAGTTCGAGGTGTTCGTCCGTGGCCGCCTGCGGCACCAGCAGCACGAACAGCAGGTCGACCGGGGCGCCGTCGATGGCGTCGAAGTCTACCGGGTGGTCGAGTTGCAGCAGCGCGCTGATCGGCGCTTGGCAGCCGGCCAGCCGGCAGTGCGGAATGGCGATACCGTTGCCGAAGCCGGTCGAGCCCAGGCGTTCGCGGGCTACCAGCGCTTCGAGGATGTCCTGGCTGTCGAGGCCGGGCAGCTCGCGAGCTACCAGGTTGGCGATCGTTTCCAGTACGCGTTTCTTGCTGCCGCCCGGCACGTTCACCAGGGAACGGCCGGGGGTCAGGATCTGTTCGAGTCGGATCATGGGGGGGAGATCAGCGAGCGGCCGCACCTTGGAAGTGGCTCTGCTGTTTTTCCTTATGCTTGAGCAGTTGCCTGTCGAGTTTGTCGGTGAGCAGGTCGATGGCCGCGTACATGTCGTCATGTTCGGCGTTGGCCACCACTTCCGCACCCGGTACCCGCAGGGTGGCTTCGATTTTCTGTTTGAGCTTTTCGACCTCCATGATCACCTGCACGTTGGTGATCTTGTCGAAATGCCGCTCGAGCTTGGAAAGCTTCTCGCCAATGTAGCTACGCATGGCGTCGGTCACATCCAGTTGATGCCCACTGATGTTGACTTGCATACCGCTTCTCCTTATTGCCAGTGCATAAAGAGGCTGGAAATACCGGCCCCCTGAACACGAGGGCCCTGGCCGCGGCCTTGCCGCCAGGGCCGGCACCTGGTGCGCTACATCAACCGCTTGCGTTCGCTGGACGGCGCGATCCCGAGGGATTCACGGTACTTGGCGACAGTGCGGCGAGCCACCTGGATGCCCTGTGCCTCCAGTAAACCAGCGATCTTACTGTCGCTCAATGGCTTTTTCTGATTTTCCGCGGCGACCAGTTTCTTGATGATCGCGCGGATCGCCGTAGACGAGCATTCACCGCCTTCGGAGGTGCTGACGTGGCTGGAGAAAAAGTATTTCAATTCGAAAATGCCACGGGGGGTGTGCATGTACTTCTGCGTGGTCACCCGGGAAATCGTCGACTCGTGCATGCCCACCGCCTCGGCGATGTCGTGCAGTACCAACGGCTTCATGGCCTCGTCGCCGTAGTCGAGGAAGCCGCGCTGGTGCTCGACGATCTGCGTGGCCACCTTCATCAGGGTTTCGTTGCGGCTTTGCAGGCTCTTGATGAACCAGCGCGCCTCCTGCAACTGGTTGCGCATGAAGGTGTTGTCGGCGCTGGTGTCGGCGCGGCGCACGAAGCCGGCGTATTGCGGGTTGACCCGCAGCCGTGGCACCGCCTCCTGGTTGAGCTCGACCAGCCAGCGTTCGCTGTCCTTGCGCACGATGACGTCTGGGACCACGTATTCGGGCTCGCTCGACTCGATCTGCGAGCCGGGGCGGGGGTTCAGGCTTTGTACCAGCTCGATGATCTGGCGCAGCTCGTCTTCCTTGACCTTCATGCGCCGCATCAGTTGGCTGTAGTCACGGCTGCCGAGCAGGTCGATGTAGTCGCCGACCAGGCGCTGGGCTTCAGCCAGCCAAGGGGTTTTCGCCGGTAGCTGGCGCAGTTGCAGGGCCAGGCATTCGCTCAGGCTGCGCGCGGCGATGCCGGCGGGCTCGAACTGCTGGATGCGGTGCAGCACGGCTTCGACTTCATCGAGCTCGATGTCGAGCTCGGGGTCGAACGCCTCGCAAATCTCCTCGAGGGTCGCCTCGAGGTAGCCCTGGCCGTTGATGCTGTCGATCAGGGTCACGGCGATCAGCCGGTCGTTGTCGGACATCGGCGCCAGGTTGAGCTGCCACAACAGGTGGCTTTGAAGGCTTTCACCGGCCGAGGTGCGGGTGGTGAAGTCCCACTCGTCGTCATCGCTGGCCGGCAGGCTGCTGGCGCTGGTCTGGTAAACGTCTTCCCAGGCGGTGTCTACGGGCAGCTCGTTGGGGATACGGTCGCCCCAGTCGCCTTCCTCGCCACCTTCGCGCTCGGCCACCGGGGCGCTGTCCTGGTAGCTGCTTTCCTGGTAGGCGGCTTCCTGGGCTTCACCATTGGCCTTCATTTCGGCATGGTCGGCCATCGGGTCGCTGGTGTCGAAGTCTTCGCCGTCTTCCTGGCGTTCGAGCATGGGATTGGAGTCCAGCGCCTCCTGGATTTCCTGTTGGAGATCCAGCGTGGAGAGCTGAAGAAGGCGGATGGCCTGTTGCAACTGCGGTGTCATCGTCAGTTGCTGGCCCATTTTTAGGACAAGCGTTGGTTTCATGGCGGAAGCTAGACACCTTGTTCTGCCGGCGCGGGGCGCCATCCACTACACACTGCCCGCCCTGTGAAAGGGGTCGCAGCCTTAAGCAAATTATATGCCTGAAACCTGGGGGTTTGCCTAGTGTTCTCTATCAGAACCTGGCACAAGAATGGCCCGGGCCCAGGGGGCACGGGCCCTTGCTCAAAGGCGGAACTCGTGGCCCAGGTACACTTCCTTGACCAACTGGTTGGCCAGGATGGTTTCGGCGCTGCCTTCGGCGATCAATTGGCCGTCATTGACGATATAAGCGATTTCGCAGATGTCCAGGGTTTCGCGAACGTTGTGGTCGGTGATCAGCACACCGATGCCCTTGTTCTTGAGGTGGTGGATGATCTGCTTGATGTCGCCGACCGAGATCGGGTCGACGCCAGCGAAAGGCTCGTCGAGCAGGATGAACTTGGGCGAGGTCGCCAGGGCGCGGGCGATCTCCACCCGGCGCCGCTCACCGCCGGACAAGCTCATGCCGAGGTTGTCGCGGATGTGGGTGATGTGGAACTCCTGCAGCAGGCTTTCGAGCTCCTGGCGGCGGCCCGCGGCGTCGAGGTCTTTGCGGGTTTCGAGGATGGCCATGATGTTCTTGGCCACCGACAGCTTGCGAAAGATCGAGGCTTCCTGCGGCAGGTAGCCGATCCCGGAGCGCGCGCGGCCGTGCATGGGCTGGTGGCTGACGTCGAGGTCGTCGATCAGCACGCGGCCCTGGTCGGCCTGCACCAGGCCGACGATCATGTAGAAGCAGGTGGTCTTGCCGGCGCCGTTCGGGCCAAGCAGGCCGACGATCTGGCCGCTGTCGATCGACAGGCTGACGTCACGGACCACCTGGCGGCCTTTGTAGCTTTTGGCCAGGTGCTGGGCCTTCAGAGTTGCCATTACTGCGCCTTCTCTGGTTGGTCGGTTTTCTTCTTCGGCTGGATCACCATGTCGATCCGCGGCTGCGGCGCGGTGATCTTCGAACCGGTGGCGCGGCCAGCGTTGGCGACCTGCTTGACGGTGTCGTAGACGATTTTCTCGCCGGTCGACACGTTGCCGTCGTTGAGCACCTTGGCGCGGTCGGTGAGGATGATCCGGTCCTGGTTGGCCAGGTAGTCGATGGTGATCGCCCACGCCTGCACGATGGGTTTGTTCACCGCCGGCTTCTGCTCGTAATAAGCCAGGTTGCCCACGGAGGTGAAGGTCTTCACGTCGCCGTTGGAGTCGCGGGTGACGGTCACCTTGTTGCCGGTGATCTTCATGGTGCCCTGGGTGATGATCACATCGCCCGTGTACACCGCCACGCCTTGCTTGTCGTCAAGCTGCGAGGTGTCTGCCTGGATGTGGATCGGCTGGTCACGGTCGGTGGGCAGCGCCAGGGCGTCTACGCTCCCGAGCGCCGCACTCAGGCCAAGCAGAACAGGGAGAGTTTTAGCGAGAGCGAGCGTCATACTGTCCTCTTACGTTGGACAGCAAGTCTACCTTGCTGTCTTTCAAATACGCTTTCATGCCTTTGGCCGTGGTGACCCCGTTGGCGCCGTCGATTCTAACGTTCTGGTCGGTTTCGGCATATTGGCGGCGTGGAAAAACCGTGGCGCGGCTGGTGTTGATGATGGTGGTGCGATCCTTCTGATCGGTCCGGTTCATCTTCACCGCGTCGATCAACTCGACCTGGGTGCCATCGGGGTTGACCTCGGCACGATCGCTGCGCACGTGCCAGGGGTAGGGGGTGCCACGGTAGATCTGCATGTCGGGCCGGGTGACGTACGACACCTCGTTGGCCTGCTTGTGCTCGACCTTGTCGGCGGTCAGTTCATATTGCACGCTGCCGTCTTCCATGTACTGCACCGTGTGAGTGTTCGTGGCGTAGTAGTCGATGAGGTTTTCATCGACTGCCACGGGCGTGTTGTCCATGAAGCGCTCTGGCGCGATCCGCCAGTAGCCGATGGCGCCGACGACCAGCGTCAGCACCAACAGCGCAATGATATTTCGAAACAGCTTATTCTGCATATGCGGACCTTACCGGTGCCGGAACCTTCCGGCGCCTTATAGATAGCTGCCAAGCAGCGTTTCGAGCTTGCCCTGGGCCTTGAGGATCAGCTCGCAGAACTCGCGAGCGGCGCCTTCGCCCCCCCTGGCCTGGGTCACGGCGCGCGCGTGCTCGCGCACGAACGGCGCGGCATTGGCCACCGCCATGCCCAAGCCCGCGCGGCGAATCACCGGCAGGTCGGGGAGGTCGTCGCCCAGGTAGGCGACGTCCTGGTATTCGAGGCCCAGTTGCCCGAGCAGTTCGTCGAGCACCACGAGTTTGTCTTCGCGGCCCTGGTACAGGTGGCTGATGCCCAGCGCCTTGGCCCGGCGCTCGACGGCGGCGGTTTTGCGGCCACTGATGATCGCGGTGATCACGCCGCTGTTGCCGAGCATCTTGATGCCCTGGCCGTCGAGGGTGTTGAAGGTCTTGAACTCGCTGCCGTCTTCGAGGAAGTACAGGCGGCCGTCGGTGAGCACGCCGTCAACGTCGAAAATCGCGATTTTAACGCGCCGCGCGCGTTCGAGCAGGTCTGGGTTCATTCACATCACTCCGGCACGCAGCAGGTCGTGCATGTTCAGCGCGCCGATCGGGCGGTTGTGGTCGTCGACCACCACCAGGGCGCTGATCTTGTTGTCTTCCATGACCTTCAGCGCCTGCGCGGCGAGCAAGTGCGGGCGCGTGGTCTTGCCGTGTACGGTCATGACGTCGTCGATGCGCGCGGTATGGATGTCTACCGAGCGGTCCAGGGTGCGGCGCAGGTCGCCGTCGGTGAAGATCCCGGCCAGGCGGCCGTCTTCCTCGAGCACCACGGTCATGCCCAGGCCCTTGCGCGACATCTCCAGCAGGGCCTCGCGCAGCAGCGTGCCGCGGCGCACCTGGGGCAGTTGCTCGCCGCCGTGCATCACGTTCTCGACCTTCAGCAGCAGGCGCCGGCCCAGCGCGCCCCCGGGGTGGGAGAACGCGAAGTCTTCGGCGGTGAAGCCGCGCGCCTCGAGCAGCGCCACCGCCAGGGCATCGCCCAGTACCAGCGCGGCGGTGGTCGAGGAGGTGGGCGCCAGGTTGAGCGGGCAGGCTTCTTGCGCCAGCGGCGCGCCGAGGTTGATGTCGGCGGCCTTGGCCAGCGGCGACTCGGGGTTGCCGGTCAGGCTGATCAGGCGGATGCCCAGGCGCTTGAACAGCGGCACCAGGGTCATGATCTCGGCCGACGAGCCCGAATGCGACAGCGCCAGCACGATGTCGGCGGTGGTGATCATGCCCATGTCGCCGTGGCTGGCCTCGGCGGGGTGGACGAAAAACGCCGGGGTGCCGGTGCTGGCCAGGGTGGCGGCGATCTTGCGGCCCACGTGCCCGGATTTGCCCATGCCCATCACTACCACGCGGCCGCTGCCGGCCATGATCATCTCGCAGGCACTGACGAAATCGCCGCCAATATGCGAAAGCAGGCCCTCGACGGCTTGCAGCTCGAGGCGAATGGTGCGGTGCGCGGACTGGATCAGGGATTCGTGCAGGCTCATGGCGAACAGGTCGAAGAAAAGGCAAGGGCGGGGATTATAGGGGAATGCAGCCTGGCGTTCATCCCGTTTCGGTAAAGACCGCGCAACAGGGCGTATGAGGCATTTTCTGAAACAGTGAGTTTTGCATATGCGAGTGGGCCGCCTGTGTCCAGAGTGATATAGTTCGCCGCTTACTTGGCCCGCCCCGGGCTGTGCCCTCGCTCTGCGGCGGGGCGCCCCACAGGGCGTGGTGGCGTCGCAAGGAGTTTCAATGACAACCGATAACGCCTACGCGGTCGAGTTGAAGGGAGTGACCTTCAAGCGTGGCACGCGCAGCATCTTCGAAAACGTCGACATCCGCATTCCGCGCGGCAAGGTCACGGGCATCATGGGCCCGTCCGGCTGCGGTAAAACCACGTTGCTGCGGCTGATGGGCGCGCAACTGCGGCCCTCGGCCGGCGAAGTGTGGGTCAATGGGCAGAATTTGCCCACGCTGTCGCGCAGCGACCTGTTCGACGCGCGCAAGCACATGGGCGTGTTGTTCCAGAGTGGCGCGCTGTTCACCGACCTCGACGTGTTCGAGAACGTGGCGTTTCCGCTGCGGGTGCACACCGACCTGCCTGAAGAAATGATCCGCGACATCGTCCTGATGAAACTGCAGGCCGTGGGCCTGCGCGGCGCCATCGAATTGATGCCCGACGAGCTGTCCGGCGGCATGAAGCGCCGGGTGGCGCTGGCCCGGGCGATCGCCATGGACCCGCAAATCCTCATGTACGACGAGCCCTTCGTCGGCCAGGACCCAATCGCCATGGGCGTGCTGGTGCGGCTGATCCGCCTGCTCAACGATGCCCTCGGCATCACCAGCATCGTGGTGTCCCACGACCTGGCCGAAACCTCGAGCATCGCCGACTACGTGTACGTGGTCGGCGAGGGCCAGGTGCTGGGGCAGGGCACGCCGGCCGAGCTCAAGGCCTCGGATAACCCGCGCATCCGCCAGTTCATGAAGGGCCAGCCCGACGGCCCGGTGCCGTTTCATTTTTCCGCCCCGGCGCTGGGCGCCGACTTTCTGGGGAACCGCTGATGCGCCGCAAGACACTGACCGGCCGGGTGCGCCTGGTAGGCCGCTCGGCCATCGACGTGGTCCAGGTGCTGGGGCGTTCGAGCCTGTTCCTGCTGCACGCGCTGTTGGGCCGTGGTGGGGTTTCCGGGCGCTTTCAGCTGTTGGTCCAGCAACTCTATTCGGTGGGCGTGCTGTCGCTGCCGATCATCATCGTCAGCGGTGTGTTCATCGGCGGCGTGCTGGCCCTGCAGGGCTTCAGCATCCTGGCCAAGTACGGTTCGGAGCAGGCAGTGGGGCAAATGGTCGCCCTGACCCTGCTGCGCGAACTCGGCCCGGTGGTCACCGCGTTGCTGTTCGCGGGCCGCGCCGGCTCCGCGCTGGCGGCCGAGATCGGCAACATGAAGTCGACCGAGCAGTTGTCCAGCCTCGAGATGATCGGCGTCGACCCGCTCAAGTACATTGCCGCGCCGCGCCTGTGGGCGGGGTTCATTTCACTGCCGCTGCTGGCGCTGATGTTCAGCGTGGTGGGTGTGTGGGGTGGTTCATGGGTGGCGGTCAACTGGCTGGGCGTCTATGACGGCTCCTACTGGGCCAACATGCAGAACAGCGTGAGTTTCACCGAAGACGTGCTCAACGGCCTGATCAAGAGTGTGGTGTTCGCCTTTGTGGTCACCTGGATCGCCGTGTTCCAAGGCTACGACTGCGAGCCCACCTCAGAGGGGATCAGCCGTGCCACCACCAGGACCGTGGTCTACGCCTCACTGGCGGTACTGGGTCTGGATTTCATTCTGACCGCATTGATGTTTGGAGATTTCTGATGCAAAACCGCACCTTGGAAGTGGGTGTCGGCCTGTTCGTGCTGGCCGGGATTCTGGCGCTGGTACTGCTGGCGCTGCGCGTGAGCGGCCTGTCCCCCACCTCGCACCACGACACTTATAAACTTTACGCCAACTTCGACAATATCGCCGGTTTGACTGTCAGAGCGAAGGTGACCATGGCCGGTGTGACCATCGGCAAGGTCACGGCGATCGATCTGGACCGCGACAGCTTCACCGGCCGGGTGACGATGGCGCTCGACAAGAGCGTGAACAACCTGCCTACCGACTCCACGGCGTCGATCCTGACCGCGGGGTTGTTGGGCGAGAAGTACATCGGCCTGAGCGTGGGTGGCGATACGGCGGTGCTCAAGGATGGCGGGACCATCCACGACACCCAGTCTTCGCTGGTGCTCGAGGACCTGATCGGCAAGTTCCTGCTCAACAATGTGGGCAAAGAGGCCAAATAAGGAGTTATGCACATGATGTCGTTCCTGCGAAGCACTTGCCTGGCGCTGCTGGCGGCTTTGCCGCTGCTGGCCAACGCCGCTGCCGGCACCTCGGCGCATGACCTGGTGCAGGGCACCACCACCGAGCTGCTCAGCGACCTGAACGCCAACCGCGAGCAATACCGCAGCAACCCCAACGCCTTCTACGACGCGCTCAACCGCATCGTCGGGCCGGTGGTCGATGCCGACGGCATTTCCCGCAGCATCATGACCGTGAAGTACTCGCGCAAGGCCACCCCGGAGCAAATGACTCGCTTCCAGGAGAACTTCAAGCGCAGCCTGATCCAGTTCTACGGCAATGCGCTGCTGGAGTACAACAACCAGGGCATCACCGTAGACCCGCCCAAGGACGAAAGCGGCGACCGCACCAGCGTTGGCATGCAGGTCAAGGGCAACAATGGCGCAGTGTACCCGGTGGCCTACACCCTGGAGAAGGTCAACGGCGAATGGAAGGTGCGTAACGTGATCGTCAACGGCATCAACATCGGCAAACTGTTCCGTGACCAGTTCGCCGACGCCATGCAGCGCAACGGCAACGACCTCGACAAAACCATCGACGGCTGGGCCGGCGAAGTCGCCAAGGCCAAGCAGGAAACCGACGCCGCCGCCCCCCAGGGTGGCGCGCAGTGAGCCTAGCCAGCGTTGAACAAACCGCCGATGGCCTGGCCCTGGCGGGCGTGCTCGACTACCGCAGCGGCGCCGCCCTGCGCGAGCAGGGGCGCAAGCTGGTGGCCGGTTGCGCGCAGCCGGTGGTGATCGTCGATTGCGCCAGGGTCGAGAAGGCCAGCAGCGTGGCGGTGTCGCTGCTGCTGGCGTTCACCCGCGACGCCCAGGCGGCGGGCAAGGCCCTGCAGGTGCGGGCGATCCCGGCCGAGGTGTGCCAGATCGCCGAGGTGTGCGGTATTTCCGAGCTGTTGCACAGCGCCTGAGCGCGGCGGCGGTTCAAAGGTGCCCTCCGTCCGGCCCGTTTACACGGGATTCGCAGGCGGCGGGCTTTTTTTGTATGATGGCCGGCCCGTGCGCACAGGGCGCCGATTGAGGTTGAGCATGCAGGCCACAGAAGTGAAAAGCTTTCTTGAAGGAAAGCTCGATCAGGTCCAGGTTGAAGTCGAAGGTGAAGGCTGCAACTTCCAGTTGAACGTGATCAGCGACGAGCTGGCCGCGCTGAGCCCGGTCAAACGTCAGCAACAGATCTACGCCCACCTCAATCCCTGGATCGCCGACGGCAGCATTCATGCCGTGACCATGAAATTCTTCAGCCGCGCCGCCTGGGCGCAGCGCGCCTGAACACGAGACCGTTATGGACAAACTGATCATTACCGGCGGCGCCCGCCTCGACGGCGAAATCCGCATTTCCGGGGCGAAGAACTCCGCCTTGCCGATCCTCGCCGCGACCCTGCTCGCCGATGCCCCGGTGACCGTTTCCAACCTGCCGCACCTGCACGACATCACCACCATGATCGAGCTGTTCGGGCGCATGGGCATCGAGCCGGTCATCAACGAAAAACTCGCCGTCGAAATCGACCCGCGCACCATCAAGACGCTGGTCGCGCCGTATGAACTGGTCAAGACCATGCGCGCCTCGATCCTGGTGCTCGGCCCGATGGTCGCGCGCTTCGGCGAGGCCGAAGTGGCCCTGCCCGGTGGCTGCGCCATCGGCTCGCGCCCGGTAGACCTGCACATCCGCGGCCTCGAGGCGATGGGCGCGAAAATCGACGTCGAAGGCGGCTACATCAAGGCCAAGGCCCCTGAAGGCGGCCTGCGTGGCGCGCACTTCTTCTTCGATGTGGTCAGCGTGACCGGCACCGAGAACATCATGATGGCTGCTGCGCTGGCCAATGGCCGCACGGTGCTGCAGAACGCCGCCCGCGAGCCGGAAGTGGTCGACCTGGCCAACTTCATCAATGCCATGGGCGGCAAGGTCCAGGGCGCCGGCACCGACACCATCACCATCGATGGCGTCGAGCGCCTGCACTCGGCCAACTTCAAGGTGATGCCTGACCGTATCGAGACCGGTACCTACCTGGTCGCGGCCGCCATCACCGGCGGCCGGGTCAAGCTCAAGGACACCGACCCGACCATTCTCGAAGCGGTACTCGAGAAGCTCAAGGAAGCCGGCGCCACCATCACCTCCGGTGAAGACTGGATCGAGCTCGACATGAAGGGCAAGCGCCCGCGCGCGGTCAACCTGCGCACGGCGCCGTACCCGGCGTTCCCTACGGACATGCAGGCCCAGTTCATCTCGCTGAACACCGTGGCCGAGGGCACCGGCGCGGTGATCGAGACCGTCTTCGAAAACCGCTTCATGCACGTGTACGAGCTGCTGCGCATGGGCGCGCACATCCTGGTCGAAGGCAACACCGCGGTAGTCACCGGCGTTTCTTCGCTGAAGGGCGCCCCAGTGATGGCCACGGACCTGCGCGCTTCGGCCAGCCTGGTGCTGGCGGCGCTGGTGGCCGAGGGCGACACCCTGATCGACCGCATCTACCACATCGACCGTGGTTACGAGTGCATCGAAGAGAAGCTGCAGATGCTGGGCGCGAAAATTCGCCGCGTTCCGGGCTAGTATGATCGGGCCGGGCGCGTGCCCGGCCCATTGAATAAGGGTTTCGCTTTTCCCATGCTGACCATCGCGTTGTCCAAGGGCCGCATTCTCGACGACACCCTGCCGCTGCTGGCGGATGCCGGGATCGTGCCGACCGAGAATCCGGACAAAAGCCGCAAGCTGATCATCCCGACCACCCAGGATGACGTGCGCCTGTTGATTGTGCGTGCCACCGACGTGCCTACCTACGTCGAACACGGCGCCGCCGACCTCGGCGTTGCCGGCAAAGACGTGCTCATGGAGTACGGCGGCCAGGGCCTGTACGAGCCGCTGGACCTGAAAATCGCCCGCTGCAAGCTGATGACCGCCGGCGCCATTGGTGCCCCCGCGCCCAAGGGCCGCCTGCGAGTGGCCACCAAGTTCGTCAACGTAGCCAAGCGCTACTATGCCGAGCAGGGCCGCCAGGTCGACATCATCAAGCTGTACGGCTCGATGGAGCTGGCGCCGCTGGTCGGCCTGGCCGACAAGATCATCGACGTGGTCGACACCGGCAACACGCTGCGTGCCAACGGCCTCGAGCCCCAGGAGCTGATCGCAACCATCAGCTCGCGCCTGGTGGTGAACAAGGCCTCGATGAAAATGCAGCACGCGCGCATCCAGGCGCTGATCGACACCCTGCGTATCGCGGTAGAGTCGCGACACCGCGACTGACCCTTCCCCCGTGCGGCGCCCGCCGCACTGCCCTATCCGCGCCATAGGCAAAATTCCCGACTCTGGCGCCGATGGGCTGATAGATTAGTTTTCCCGTGCAACCGCCAAATAGAGGCAAGCCATGACCGCACCAATCGCCATTCGCCGACTCGACGCCCTTGATCCGGATTTCGCCAAGCATCTGGACCATCTGCTGAGCTGGGAAAGCGTCTCCGACGGTGCGGTCAACCAGCGCGTGCTCGACATCATCCAGGCCGTGCGCGAGCGTGGCGATGCGGCGTTGGTGGAGTTCACCGAGCGTTTCGATGGGGTCCAGGCTACCTCCATGGCCGAGCTGATCCTGCCGCGCGCACGCCTGGAACAGGCACTGGAGCGCATCACCCCGGCCCAGCGGCAGGCGCTGGAAACCGCCGCCAGCCGCGTGCGCAGCTACCACGAGAAGCAAAAACAGGACTCCTGGACCTACACCGAGGCCGACGGCACGGTGCTGGGGCAGAAGGTGACCCCGCTGGACCGCGCCGGCCTGTACGTACCCGGCGGCAAGGCCTCGTACCCTTCGTCGGTGCTGATGAACGCCATTCCCGCCAAGGTCGCGGGGGTGGGCGAGGTGGTGATGGTGGTGCCTACGCCGCGTGGCGAGGTGAACGAACTGGTACTGGCCGCCGCCTGCATCGCCGGTGTTGACCGTGTGTTCACCATCGGCGGCGCCCAGGCCGTGGCCGCCCTGGCCTATGGCACCGAAAGCGTGCCGCAGGTCGACAAGGTGGTCGGGCCCGGCAACATCTATGTGGCCACGGCCAAGCGCCATGTGTTTGGCCAGGTTGGCATCGACATGATCGCCGGCCCCTCGGAAATCCTCGTGGTCTGCGATGGCGGCACCGACCCGGACTGGATCGCCATGGATTTGTTCTCCCAGGCCGAGCACGACGAGGACGCCCAGGCGATCCTGGTCAGCCCGGACGCGGCCTTCCTCGAGCGGGTGGCCGAGAGCATCGCCAAGCTGCTGCCGACCATGGAGCGCGCCGAGATCATCCGCACCTCGATCGAAGGCCGCGGCGCGTTGATCCAGGTACGTGACATGGCCCAGGCCATCGAGGTGGCCAACCGCATCGCCCCCGAACACCTGGAGTTGTCCGTGGCAGACCCACAAGCCTGGCTGCCGAGCATCCGCCACGCTGGCGCGATCTTCATGGGCCGCCACACCAGCGAGGCGCTGGGCGACTACTGCGCCGGCCCCAACCACGTGCTGCCGACCTCCGGCACCGCGCGGTTCTCCTCGCCGCTGGGGGTGTATGACTTCCAGAAGCGTTCGTCGATCATCTTCTGCTCCGAAGCCGGTGCCTCGGAGCTGGGTAAAACCGCCTCGGTGCTGGCCCGTGGCGAATCGCTGAGCGCCCACGCGCGCAGCGCCGAATTCCGTATCCAAGGCCAGGGAGAGTAACCGGTGAGCAAATTCTGGAGCCCCTTCGTGCAGAACCTGGTGCCGTATGTGCCGGGTGAACAACCGAAACTGACCAACCTGGTCAAGCTCAACACCAACGAGCACCCCTACGGGCCGTCCCCGCTGGCGCTGCAGGCCATGCGTGAACAACTGAACGACGACCTGCGCCTGTACCCAGACCCGAACAGCGACCGGCTCAAGCAGGCGGTGGCCGAGTACTACGGTGTGCGCCCGCAGCAAGTGTTCGTCGGCAATGGCTCGGACGAAGTGCTGGCGCACATCTTCCACGGCCTGTTCCAGCACGAAGCGCCATTGCTGTTCCCAGACATCAGCTACAGCTTCTACCCGGTGTACTGCGGCCTGTACGGCATTGACTTTGAGCCGGTGCCGCTGGATGAGCACTTCCAGATCCGCGTGCAGGACTACGCCCGCGCCAATGGCGGGATCATCTTCCCCAACCCGAACGCGCCCACCGGCTGCCTGCTGCCGCTCGAGGCGGTCGAGCAACTGGCCGCGCAAAGCCCGGATTCCGTGGTGGTGGTGGATGAAGCCTACATCGACTTTGGCGGCGCAACCGCGATTGCCCTGGTCGACCGCTACCCGAACCTGTTGGTCACCCAGACCCTGTCCAAGTCCCGCGCGCTGGCCGGGCTGCGGGTAGGCCTGGCGGTCGGCCACCCCGACCTGATCGAGGCCCTGGAGCGGGTGAAGAACAGCTTCAACTCCTACCCGATCGACCGCGTTGCCGAAGCCGGCGCGGCCGCCGCGTTCAAGGATGTGGCCTGGTTCGAACAAGGCCGCCAGGCGGTGATCGCCAGCCGCGAAACCCTGGTCGCGCAACTGCGTGAGCGCGGGTTCGAGGTGCTGCCGTCGGCGGCGAACTTCATCTTCGCCCGCCACCCAGAGCAGGATGCCGCGCAAATTGCCGCGAAGCTGCGGGAGAAGGGCGTGATCGTGCGGCACTTCAAGCAGCAGCGGATTGCCCAGTTCCTGCGCATCAGCGTGGGTACGCCAGAGCAGAACCAGGCGTTGATCGCCGCGTTGTGATCGGCGTGAGGGCCTTCCCCCAGGGGAAGTGTGGGAGGGCCCTCAACCCCGCGGTTAGTTTTCCTCAGGGTTCGCCACGGGCGCCGGCGGCGGGCGAATGCCCACTTCAGCCGTCAGCTTCAGCGGCTTGCCATTGCGCACCACGTCGATGCCAATGCGTTCCCCTGGGTGGGTGCGCGCCACCTGGTTCATCGACTTGCGCCCGTCGGCGGCGGCTTCGCCGTTGATCGCAACGATCACGTCGCCCTGCTGCAAGCCGGCCTTTTGCGCCGGGCCGTCCTTGAAAATCCCCGACACCACGATGCCTGGCTGGTCTTTCAGGCCGAACGACTGCGCCAGGTCCGGCGTCATCGGTTGCACCTCGATGCCCAGCCAGCCGCGGATCACCTGGCCGTGTTCGATGATCGATTTCATCACCTCCAGCGCCAGCTTGGTCGGGATGGCGAAGCCGATGCCCTGCGAGCCACCGGATTTGGAGAAGATCGCCGTGTTGATCCCGGTCAGGTTGCCGTTGGCATCGACCAGCGCGCCGCCCGAGTTACCCGGGTTGATCGCCGCGTCGGTCTGGATGAAGTCTTCGTAGGTGTTCAGGCCCAACTGGTTGCGCCCGGTGGCGCTGATGATGCCCATGGTCACCGTTTGGCCGACGCCAAAGGGGTTGCCGATGGCCAGGGCGACGTCGCCGATGTGAATGCTGTCAGAGCTGCCGATGGTGATCGCGGGGAGGTTTTTCAGGTCGATCTTCAGCACGGCGAGGTCTGTTTCCGGGTCGCTGCCGATCACCCGGGCGAGGGTTTCGCGGCCGTCCTTGAGCGCTACCACGATCTGCTCGGCGCCGGAGGTGACGTGGTTGTTGGTGAGCAGGTAGCCCTCCGGGCTCATGATCACCGCCGAACCCAGGCTGGATTCCCAGCGGCGCTGGCGCGGCATGTTGTCACCAAAAAAGCGCCGGAATTGCGGGTCTTCGAACAGTGGGTGGGCGGCCTTGTTGACCTGCTTGGTGGTGTACAGGTTGGCCACCGCCGGGGCGGCCTTGGCCACCGCGTCGGCGTAGGACACCGGCCCCGCGACCACCGTGGCGGTTTGCGGGGCCTGCTGAAGGTTTACGTCCTGGCTGGGCAAGCCCACCCATTCGGGGAAGCGCTGGATGATCAGCAACGCAATGAGCACGCCGGTTAAAAGCGGCCAGCCGAAATAACGCAATGCCTTGAACATTGATGGGTTCCGAGGGGTGGGTAGGGCGGCTTGCAGGCTGGGCTGCACGCCGCATAATGGGCAGCATTATACGGGCGCTTTGCGCGCTCTGGCTGGCCTTTTCGGGAGACAAACATGGCTGTTGCACTGACCACCCTGATCGAGGAAGCCGACCGCTACCTCAGCGCCGGGAAAATCCACGACTACTGCCCCAACGGCCTGCAGGTTGAAGGCCGGCCGCAGGTGGGCCGCATCGTCAGTGGCGTGACCGCCAGCCAGGCCCTGGTAGACGCCGCCATCGAGGCCCGCGCCGACCTGCTGCTGGTGCACCATGGCTACTTCTGGAAGGGCGAAAACCCCTGCATCACCGGCATGAAGCAGCGCCGCCTGAAGGCGCTGCTCAAGCACGACATCAGCCTGGTGGCCTACCACCTGCCGCTCGACGTGCACCCGGAGGTGGGCAATAACGTGCAGTTGGCGCTGCAACTGGGCATTGACGTCGAAGGCCCGCTCGACCCGGCCAACCCCAAGGTGGTCGGCCTGCTTGGCGCTCTGGCCGAGCCAGTCAGCGCGGCGGCGTTCGCTGCGCGGGTAGAGCAGGTGCTGGGGCGTACGCCGCTGCTGGTTGGCAGCGACCGGGTGATCCGCCGGGTGGGCTGGTGCACGGGCGGCGGGCAGGGCTACATCGACCAGGCGATCGCCGCCGGGGTCGACCTGTTCATCACCGGCGAGGCCTCCGAGCAGACCTTCCACAGCGCCCGCGAGAACGGCGTGGCGTTTATCGCCGCCGGCCACCACGCCACTGAACGCTACGGCGTGCAGGCCCTGGGCGAGTACCTGGCGAGGCGCTTTGCGGTGGAGCACCAGTTCATCGACATCCCCAATCCGGTCTGACGGAAAAAACCAGCAGTCATATGCTAATGCCGTTCTGGTCTAAGGGGCGGCCTCTATATAAACAGCCGCTGTGCTACAGTGCGCGGCTCGAACACGGCCCCGCGGGCCGTCCAAAATACAAAGCTTTTACCGTGAGTAGCCATGGTCGACAAACTGACGCACCTGAAACAGTTGGAGGCGGAAAGTATCCACATCATTCGTGAGGTGGCCGCTGAGTTCGACAACCCCGTGATGCTGTATTCGATCGGCAAGGATTCGGCCGTGATGCTGCATCTGGCGCGCAAGGCGTTCTTTCCGGGCAAACTGCCGTTCCCGGTCCTGCACGTCGATACCCGCTGGAAATTCCAGGAGATGTACAAGTTCCGTGACCAGATGGTCAAGGACATGAATCTCGACCTGCTGGTGCACATCAACCCGGAAGGCGTTGAGCAAGACGTCAACCCCTTCACTCACGGTAGCGCCAAGCACACCGACATCATGAAAACCCAGGGCCTCAAGCAGGCGCTGGACAAATACGGCTTCGACGCCGCCTTCGGTGGCGCGCGCCGCGACGAAGAGAAGTCGCGGGCCAAGGAGCGGGTGTACTCGTTCCGTGACAGCAAGCACCGCTGGGACCCGAAAAACCAGCGCCCCGAGCTGTGGAACATCTACAACGGCAAGGTGAACAAGGGCGAATCGATCCGCGTGTTCCCGCTGTCGAACTGGACCGAGCTGGACATCTGGCAGTACATCTACCTCGAAGGCATCCCGATCGTGCCGCTGTACTTCGCGGCCGAGCGCCCAGTCATCGAGAAGAACGGCACCTTGCTGATGATCGACGACGATCGCATCCTCGAGCACCTGAGCGACGAAGAAAAAGCGCGGATTTTCACCAAGAAAGTGCGTTTCCGCACCTTGGGCTGCTACCCGTTGACGGGCGCGGTGGAATCCGAAGCCGAGACCCTGACCGACATCATCCAGGAAATGCTGCTCACGCGGACCTCCGAGCGCCAGGGGCGGGTCATCGACCACGACGCCACCGGCTCGATGGAAGACAAAAAACGCCAGGGCTACTTCTAAAGCTTTAGTAACAAGTGGCAAGTGGGAAGCCGCAAGCTCTGCGCTAGAGTTGCCGGCTTCGCTTGCCGCGGTTTGCGCGGCCCTCATGGACGGAGGCTGTGATGAATTTCGAGAACCTGGTGGTTTGGCGTAGAAGCAAGTCTTTGGCAGTCGCGGTGGCGTTGGAACTCAGGCACTGCCGCGACTCAGGGTTCAGGGCGCAAATGAGCCGGGCAGAGGTCTCAATCCCCTCGAACATTGCTGAAGGGCTGGAGCGCCGAACAGGTAAAGACAAGGCGAGGTTCTTGTGGATTGCCAAGGGGGCCTGTGGCGAGCTGCGTACCCAGATGATGATTGGGATGGAGCTTGGCTATGTACCCGAAGGGCTTTCCCACCAATGGATAACTGAAACCCGTGAGCTTTCCAAAATGCTCCACGGGTTGATCAAAACGATTTCTGATTAGTTGCCGCGGACTTGCTTTTCGCTTGACGCTTGCAGCTTGGAGCTTGCAATACCATGAGCCATCAGTCTGATCTCATCAGCGAAGACATCCTCGCTTATCTGGCCCAGCACGAACGCAAAGAACTGCTGCGCTTTCTCACCTGCGGTAACGTCGACGACGGCAAGAGCACCCTGATCGGGCGCCTGCTGCACGACTCGAAGATGATCTACGAGGACCACCTCGAGGCCATTACCCGCGACTCGAAAAAAGTCGGCACCACCGGCGAGGAAGTTGACCTGGCGCTGCTGGTCGATGGCCTGCAGGCCGAGCGCGAGCAGGGCATCACCATCGATGTGGCCTATCGCTACTTCTCTACCGCCAAGCGCAAGTTCATCATCGCCGACACCCCCGGCCATGAGCAGTACACCCGCAACATGGCCACTGGCGCGTCCACCTGCGACCTGGCGATCATTCTCGTCGATGCCCGTTACGGCGTGCAGACCCAAACCCGCCGGCACAGCTACATTGCCTCGCTGCTGGGCATCAAGCACATCGTCGTGGCCATCAACAAGATGGACCTCAAGGACTTCGACCAGGGTGTGTTCGAGGCCATCAAGGCCGACTACCTGAAGTTCGCCGATGCCATTGGCCTGGTGCCGAGCAGCCTGCACTTCGTGCCGATGTCGGCGCTCAAGGGCGACAACGTGGTCAACCGCAGCGAGCGTTCGCCGTGGTACGAAGGCCCGGCGTTGATGGAAATCCTCGAAACCGTCGAGGTCGCCGCCGACCGCAACCTGACCGACCTGCGCTTCCCGGTGCAGTACGTGAACCGCCCCAACCTGAACTTCCGCGGCTTCGCCGGCACCCTGGCCAGCGGCGTGGTGTGCAAGGGCGATGAAGTGGTGGTGCTGCCGTCGGGCAAGAGCAGCCGGGTCAAATCGATCGTCACCTTCGAAGGCGAACTGGAACAGGCTGGCCCTGGCCAAGCCGTGACCCTGACCATGGAAGACGAGATCGACATCTCCCGTGGCGACCTGCTAGTACACGCCGACAACGTACCGCCGGTGACCGACCAGTTCGAAGCCATGCTGGTGTGGATGGCCGAAGAACCGATGCTGCCGGGCAAGAAATACGACATCAAGCGCGCTACCAGCTACGTGCCGGGCTCGCTGCCGAGCATCGTTCACACGGTAGACGTGAACACCCTCGAGAAGGGCCAGGCCAGCCAGCTCAAGCTCAACGAGATCGGCCGGGTCAAGGTCAGCCTCGACACCGCCATCGCGCTGGACGGTTACGACAGCAACCGCACCACCGGCGCCTTCGTGGTGATCGACCGCTTGACCAACGGCACCGTGGGCGCCGGCATGATCATCGCCCCGCCGGTGACCCCGCACGGCAGCGCCGCCGGGCATGGCAAGGGTGCCCACGTGAGCACCGCCGAACGTGCCCTGCGCTTTGGCCAGCAGCCGGCCACCGTGCTGTTCACCGGGCTCTCGGGCGCGGGCAAGAGCACCCTGGCCTACGCGCTGGAGCGCAAGCTGTTCGACATGGGCCGCGCGGTCTATGTGTTGGACGGGCAAAACCTGCGCCACGACCTGAACAAGGGCCTGCCGCAGGACCGCGCCGGGCGTACCGAGAACTGGCGGCGTGCCGCGCACGTGGCCCGGCAGTTCAACGAAGCCGGGATGATCACCCTGGCCGCCTTCGTCGCGCCGGATGCCGAAGGCCGTGAGCAGGCCAAGGCGCTGATCGGCCCTGAGCGGGTGATTACCGTGTACGTGCAGGCCTCGCCCGCGATTTGCTCGCAACGCGACCCACAAGGGCTGTACGCGGCCGGCCAGGACAACATCCCGGGCGAGTCTTTCCCGTACGATGTGCCGCAAAAGGCCGACCTGGTGATCGACACCCAGGCGCTGAGCGTCGACGAAGGCGTCAAGGCGGTGCTTGACCTGCTGCGCCAGCGCGGGGCGGTGTAAGGCTCAAGCAGGCCCTCAAGCCTGGTCACAAAAAAAGCCCCGGCTCTCAAGAGCCGGGGCTTTTTCATGACCGCGGTACTGCCTTACTTGCGCTTCAACCCATACTGCTCATCGAGCATGCCGGGAGAGTCAGGCGCTTTGGGCGCGTAGTCTTTCGGCGCTTCGTCGCTGTGCGGCGGGGTGATGCGCTCGCGGGCGGTTTGTGGCGCATCGGGGTGCAGCGCGGCCAGCAGGCGTTGGCGGGTGAGGTCGTCCATGGCCAGGCGGTTGGCGCCGTCGGCGAGGTGTTCCTGCACTTCCTGGTAGCTCTGGGTGAGCTTCTTGACCAGGATCGCGGTGCTGTTGAAGTGGGTGACCACCTCGTGCTGGTAGCTGTCGAATTTTTCCTGGATGTCGTCGAGTTGCCGTTGTGTGCTGCTGGGAACGGCATTGGGGGCGAGGCGGGCGACGAGAAAACCCACGACAACGCCGACCACCAGGGCCAGGGTTGGCAGCAACCAAACTAAGAGCGAGAGTTCCACGAGTCCTTCCTCTATAAACGGCTTTGCATTACGTTAACGGCTTGCGCCCGTGCTGTACACGGCGGGGGCCGGAATAGGTTGGCAGATATGCCAGGCAGAATCCAACAGCTAGACGAGTCGACCCGGTGCAGGGTCACGGAGTTCATCCTTGCTTATCCGCGAAACCCCCTTGATGCTCGACGGCCCGCTGGGCCAGCTCGAGGCACTGTATCTGGAAAACCCCGGCGCCCATGGTGTGGCCCTGCTGTGCCACCCCAACCCGGTGCAGGGCGGCAACATGCTCAATAAAGTGGTTTCTACCCTGCAGCGCACCGCGCGCGACAGCGGTTTGGTAACGCTTCGTTTCAATTACCGCGGCACCGGCAGCAGCGCCGGCAGCCACGACATGGGCAGTGGCGAGGTCGACGACGCCCAGGCCGCCGCCAACTGGCTGCGCATCAAGCACCCCGGCCTGCCGATCACCCTGCTCGGGTTTTCCTTTGGCGGCTTTGTCGCGGCCAGCCTGGCGGGGCGCCTGGAGCGCGCCGGCGCGCCGCTCAAGCACCTGTTCATGTGCGCCCCAGCGGTGATGCGCCTGGCCGCCGAGCACCCGTTGCCGGAAGCGGTACCGATGACCGTGATCCAGCCGGAAAACGACGAAGTGGTCGACCCAGCCTTGGTTTATGCCTGGTCCGCCGCGCTTTCGCGCCCCCACGAACTGCTGAAAGTGGCAGAATGCGGCCACTTCTTTCACGGCAAGCTGACCGACCTGAAGGATCTGGTCCTGCCGCGCCTGACCGCCTGAATACAAGAGTAACCATGAGCACGCGCATTCTTACCGGCATCACCACCACCGGCACGCCCCACCTGGGCAACTACGCTGGCGCCATCCGCCCGGCCATCGTCGCCAGCCGTGAAAGCGGCGCCGACTCGTTCTACTTCCTGGCCGACTACCACGCGCTGATCAAGTGCGACGACCCCGTGCGTATCATGCGCTCGCGCCAGGAGATCGCCGCCACCTGGCTGGCCGCCGGGCTCGACCCTGAGCGGGTGACCTTCTACCGGCAGTCAGACATCCCCGAGATCCCCGAGCTGACCTGGCTGCTCACCTGCGTGGCGGCCAAGGGCCTGCTCAACCGCGCCCACGCCTACAAGGCCTCGGTCGACAAAAACCTCGAGCAGGGCGAAGAGCCCGACGCCGGCATCACCATGGGGCTGTACAGCTACCCGGTGCTGATGGCCGCCGACATCCTGATGTTCAACGCGAAGAAGATCCCAGTAGGCCGCGACCAGATCCAGCACGTGGAAATGGCCCGCGACATCGCCGCGCGCTTCAACCACCTGTTCGGCAACGGCAAGGACTTCTTCGTGCTGCCCGAGGCGCTGATCGAAGAAAGCGTGTCGACCCTGCCCGGGCTGGACGGGCGCAAGATGTCCAAAAGCTACGACAACACCATCCCGCTGTACGGCACCGCCAAGGCCCTCAAAGAGGCCGTGGCGCGCATCGTTACCGACTCGCGGCTGCCAGGCGAAGCCAAAGACCCAGGCGCGTCGCACCTGTTCACCCTCTACTCGGCCTTCGCCAACCCTGGGCAAACCGAGGCCTTCCGCGCCGAGCTGGTCGATGGCCTGGGCTGGGGCGAGGCCAAGCAGCGGCTGTTCGAGCTGCTCGACGGCGAGCTGGGTGAGGGCCGCGAGCGCTACCAGCAGCTGATCGCGCGCCCCGACGAGCTCGAAGACATCCTCCTGGCCGGCGCCGCCAAGGCGCGCAAAACCGCCACGCCGTTCCTCGACCAACTGCGCCAGGCGGTCGGCCTGCGCTCGTTCAAGGCCCAGGGCCCGGCGGCCAGCGGCGAGAAGAAAAAGGCCGCCAAGGCCGCGCGGTTCGTCAGTTTCCGTGACGACGATGGCAGCTTCCGCTTCCGCCTGCTCAGCGCCGACGGTGAGCAGTTGCTGCTGTCGCGCAGCTTCGCCGACGGCAAGGCCGCCGGCGCGGTGAGCAAGCGCCTGCAGCAAGGCGATGCGCTGGACCTGCGCGGCGAAGGCAATGCCTTTGGCCTGTGGCTTGATGGCGAAGAAGTGGCCACCAGCCCGGCGTTCGCCGATGCCCAGGCCCGCGACAATGCCCTCGAAGCCGTGCGCCAGGCCCTGCAACCGGCCGCCTGAAAGCGACGAATCGCCGCAGGCGCGATTGCGCTAAACCGGGCCCGTCGCTAAAGTGACGGCCCGGTTTGGTTGCCCTGCTGATGAATATGACCCCCCTAGAACGATATCAAGCTGACCTGAAGCGCCCTGACTTTTTCCATGACGCGGCGCAAGAGCAAGCAGTGCGCCACCTGCAGCGCCTATACGACGACCTGGTCGCGGCGCAGCCTTCGAAAGGCGGCGTGTTCGGCAAGCTGTTCGGCAAGAAAGACCCCGCGCCGGTCAAGGGGCTGTACTTCTGGGGCGGCGTAGGCCGCGGCAAAACCTACCTGGTCGACACCTTCTTCGACGCGCTGCCGTTCCAGGAAAAAACCCGTACGCATTTTCACCGCTTCATGAAGCGCGTGCACGAGGAAATGAAAACCCTCAAGGGCGAGAAAAACCCCCTCACGGTGATCGCCAAGCGTTTTGCCGCTGAATCCCGGGTGATCTGCTTCGATGAGTTCTTTGTGTCCGACATCACCGACGCGATGATCCTCGGTACCTTGATGGAAGAGATGTTCAAGCACGGCGTGACCCTGGTCGCGACGTCCAACATCGTCCCTGATGGCCTGTACAAAGACGGCCTGCAGCGCGCGCGCTTTTTGCCGGCGATCGCGATGATCAAGGAAAACACCGAAGTGGTGAACGTCGACAGCGGCGTGGACTACCGCCTGCGCCACCTCGAGCAGGCCGAGCTGTTCCACTTCCCGCTCAACGAAGCCGCCGAGCAGAGCATGCGCGAGAGCTTCCGGGCGCTGACCAACGATTCGAAGAAGGTCATCGAGCACGATGTGCTGATGATCGAGAAGCGTGAGATCCAGGCGCTGCGCACCTGCGACGACGTTGCCTGGTTCGAGTTCCGCGCGCTCTGCGACGGGCCGCGCAGCCAGAACGACTACATCGAGCTGGGCAAAATCTACAACACGGTGTTGCTGAGCAAGGTCGAGCAGATGAGCGTGACCACTGACGACATCGCCCGGCGCTTCATCAACATGGTCGACGAGTTCTACGACCGCAACGTGAAGCTGATCATCTCCGCCGAGGTCGAACTCAAAGACCTGTACTCCGGTGGGCGGCTGAACTTCGAGTTCCAGCGCACCCTGAGCCGGTTGCTCGAGATGCAGAGCCACGAGTTTCTGTCGCGGGCGCACAAGCCGTAGTGAGTGGCAAGCGGCAAGCGGGCGCTGCACGAACCCCTTGGACGCTTGAAGCTGGAAGCATGCGGGCCCTCCCGGGCCCACTGTGCGGTGGCCTCAGGCCGCCGCAGCCGGCAACCGCTGCTGCCGGTAGGCATTGGGGGTCACCCCGGTGTGCTGGCGGAACAGCCGGGCGAAGAAGCTCGCGTCGTCGTACCCCACCTCATAACTGATCGCCTTCACACTGCGCCGGGTGGTTGCCAGCAGCCCGCGGGCGGTTTCGATGCGCAGCCGCTGCAGGTAATGCAAGGGTTTGTCGCCGGTGGCGGCGTGGAAGCGGCGCATGAAGTTGCGGATGCTCATGCCGTGGTCGCGGGCGATGTCCTCGAAGCGGAATTTCTCGGCGAAGTGATCCTCAAGCCATTGCTGGATCTGCAGGATGGCGGGGTCCTGGTGCAGCTTTTGCCCGCCGAAGCCGATGCGCCCCGGCGAATAATTGCGCTGCACCTCGAAGAGGATGTCGCGGGCCACGCCCTGGGCCACCCGCAGGCCGCAAAAGCGCTCGATCAAATGAATGTACAGGTCGCTGGCGGAGGTCGCGCCGGCGGTGCAGTACACATTGCCAGCGTCGGTCAGGTGTTTGTCGGGGTTGAGCTGCACCTGGGGGAAGCGCTGGCTGAAGGTCTCGAAAAAGCGCCAGTAGGTGGTGGCCTCGCAGCCATCGAGCAGGCCCGCCTCGGCCAGCCAGAACACCCCGCTGGCCTCGCCGCACAGCACTGCGCCACGGGCGTGCTGGGCCTGCAGCCAAGGCACCACCTGCGGGTAGCGCGCGAGCAGCACCTCGAAGCTTTCCCAGAAGGCCGGCAGCAGGATCACGTCGGCATCGGCCAGCGGGCCGTCGACGTTCAGGCTCACCTCGCTGAAGGTGTTCACCGCGCCGCCACAGGGGCTGACCAGGCGGGTTTCGAAGGAGGGCACCGGGCCCTGCTCAAGCTGCAGGCCGTGGCGCAGGCTGGCCAGGTGGAAGAAATCCTTGGCTTGCATCAGGGTAGAGGCGAACACCTTGTCGGTGGCCAGGATACAGACCCGCTGAAGGGCCGGAGTATTTATGAGCATCGTGGTTTTCTTGTAGGTGATAGTGGTCACGAAACGGCCAAATCGTCTTATGTTTGGCGGCGTTTGTCCACTCGCCGAATGCGGGCTTGTAATCCGGCTGAAAATCTGGATAATCAGCGCGCTCTTTCTGGGTGGAAGTGATGCGCCCCCCGGAAGACACGGCCGAATATCGACGCTACGACCCGAGCCCCCAAGTGCGTCTGTCTCCGGCTGCCTTTGACTTGTCAAAGCAAGCACTATTCAGTAAGCTCCGCCGTCTATTTTTGCAGGGCGGCCCCTGAGGCTATAAAGCATGAAAACTTTTACTGCTAAACCGGAAACAGTAAAGCGCGACTGGTTCGTCGTCGACGCCGCTGGCCAGACCCTGGGTCGTTTGGCTACCGAAATCGCGTCTC
The DNA here is from genome assembly GCF_042958985.1 of Pseudomonas sp. NPDC007930. Taxonomy (NCBI): domain Bacteria; kingdom Pseudomonadati; phylum Pseudomonadota; class Gammaproteobacteria; order Pseudomonadales; family Pseudomonadaceae; genus Pseudomonas; species Pseudomonas sp. NPDC007930. The sequence goes on along the minus strand of NZ_JBIBKC010000002.1, from coordinate 441,882 downwards.
GCCTGCGTGGCAAGCACAAGCCCGAGTACACCCCTCACGTTGACACCGGCGACTACATCGTCGTTATCAACGCCGAGCAGATCCGTGTGACCGGTGCCAAGTCTTCCGACAAAATGTACTACTCTCACTCCGGTTTCCCGGGCGGTATCAAGGAAATCAACTTCGAGAAGTTGATCGACAAGGCCCCTGAGCGTGTTATCGAAACCGCGGTCAAAGGCATGCTGCCTAAGAACCCGCTGGGTCGCGACATGTACCGTAAGCTGAAGGTCTATGCCGGTGCCAACCACCCGCACAGCGCTCAGCAGCCCCAAGAACTGAAGATTTGACGGAATAGTTCACTATGTCGGCGACTCAAAATTACGGCACTGGCCGTCGCAAGACCGCAACCGCACGCGTTTTCCTGCGTCCGGGCACTGGCAACATCTCCATCAACAACCGCTCGCTGGACGTATTCTTCGGTCGTGAGACCGCTCGAATGGTCGTTCGCCAGCCGCTGGAGCTGACCGCAAACGTCGAGAAATTCGACATCTACGTTACCGTCGTTGGCGGTGGTGTAAGCGGCCAGGCCGGTGCAATCCGCCACGGTATCACCCGCGCCCTGATGGCCTACGACGAATCCCTGCGCAAGCCTCTGCGCGACGCAGGCTTCGTGACTCGCGACTCCCGCGAAGTCGAGCGTAAGAAGGTCGGCCTGCGCAAAGCGCGTAAGCGTCCTCAGTACTCCAAGCGTTAATTCGTTTGCAGTCCAGCAAAAAACCCGGCCTCGGCCGGGTTTTTTGTTTTCCGGCAGCGCCCTGGTGGGCCGCTTTGCCGCCCAATGGCATGGCCAAATAGTGTAATATTCGGCCTTTCGCGCGCGCTGGCGCGCGTGCCTATCGTTCAGTCCGGAGGAGGGCTCTATGGGCGTGACCAATCGGTTAGCCTGTTACTCCGACCCCGCCGACCATTATTCTCACCGCGTGCGCATTGTGCTTGCCGAGAAGCAGGTCGGCGCGCAAATCATCGACATCGTGCCGGGCCGCCAGCCGGCGGCATTGATGGAGGCCAACCCCTATGGTGGGGTGCCTACGTTGGTAGACCGTGACCTGGCGCTGTTCGAGCCTTCGGTGGTCATGGAGTATCTCGAAGAACGATACCCGCACCCGCCGTTGTTGCCGGTCTACCCTGTGGCCAGGGCCAATAGCCGCCTGTTGATGCACCGTATCCAGCGCGACTGGTGCTCGCTGGTCGACCGCCTGCTCGACCCCCGTGGTGCCCAGGCGCCCCGGGATCAGGCGCGTAAAGAGCTGCGCGAAAGCCTGGCGGGTGTGTCGCCACTGTTCGCCGACAAGCCGTTCTTCCTGAGCGAAGAATTCAGCCTGGTCGATTGCTGTTTGCTGCCGATTCTCTGGCGTTTGCCCGTGATGGGGGTGGAGTTGCCCCGTGCGGCCAAGCCGTTGCTCGATTACATGGATCGCCAGTTCGCTCGCGAGGCCTTCCAGGCCAGCCTCAGCGCCGCTGAGCGAGAAATGCGCTAGTTTTCCAAGGAGCCTTTATGAATTCCAGCCGCCCCTATCTGGTTCGCGCCCTCTACGAGTGGATCGTCGATAACGACTGCACGCCGCACATGCTGGTCAATGCCGAGCACAAGGCCGTGCAGATCCCCCCAGGCTATGCCAGCGATGGCCAGATCGTGTTGAACGTCTCGCCCACCGCCGTGCGCCACCTGCACATGGACAACGAAGCGGTCAGCTTCGAGGGTAGCTTTGGTGGTAACGCCTACAGCCTCTATGTGCCGATCACCGCCATTATGGGCGTGTATGCGCGGGAGAATGGCCAGGGCATGGTCTTCGACCTGGAGCCGGTGCTCGAGGAAGAAGACGAAACCCTGGTGGAAGAGCAGGGCGAAGATGATGATCCGCAGCCGCCGCAACCACCGCGCCCGACCGGCAAGCCGAGCCTGAAAGTGGTCAAATGACCGCGGCTTGAAGCCTGGGCATGAAAAAAGCCGATACCTGTTGCGGGTATCGGCTTTTTTGTGTGCTGCTTCCTTCGCCCGGTTGCGCCGTAATGCTGTTCACTTAGGCCATTTCACGGCTTTACGGAAGAGATCAATCTGTGAGCTCTGCTGATTTTGTGCATGAGCTTCGGGGCCCATCGCCCGGCATAGCCGGCCTCCCACCAGTTCTGTGTTGCACCGTAAATCAAGTACTTACACAAATCTAGTGGGAGGCCGGCTGTGCCGGGCGAAGGGCCAGTCAGGTCATGCGCTCCGTAAAACCATTTGAAGAAATCAGGGCTTTTTAACCCCGATTTAGCGCTCTGATTGCTTAAGTGAACAGCACTCCGGTTGTGCCGGGCGAAGGGGTGGCCAGGTTAGCGCTTGATCGAGTGCGGCAGGTGCGGCTGGATGGCGGTCAATACGGCCTTGAAGCACTTGATGTTGCCCGCGACCACATGGCCCTTCTCGAGGAAGTCATGGCCACCGGTGAAGTCGCTGACCAGGCCGCCTGCTTCCTGGATCAGCAGGGCGCCCGCGGCCATGTCCCACTCCGACAGGCCCGACTCCCAGAAGGCGTCGAAGCGGCCGGCGGCCACGTAGGCGAGGTCGAGGCTGGCGGCGCCAGCGCGGCGGATGCCGGCGGTCTGGCCGACCAGGCTGCGGAACATGCCCAGGTAGTTGTCGAGGTGGTCCATCTGGTTGTCCCGGAACGGGAAGCCGGTGCCCAGCAGGGCGCCGTCGAGGCTGGTGCGCGAGCTCACGCGCATGCGCCGGCCGTTGACCTGGGCGCCTTGGCCGCGGCTGGCGGTGAATTCTTCCTGGCGAACCGGGTCGAGCACCACGGCGTGTTCGAGGCGGCCGCGGTATTTGCAGGCAATGCTCACCGCGAAGTGCGGGATGCCGCGCAAAAAGTTGGTGGTGCCGTCGAGCGGGTCGATCACCCAGAGGTAGTCCTGGCCGTCGCCGGAGCCGGCGTGCAGGCCGGTTTCCTCACCGAGGATGCCGTGGTTCGGGTAGGCCTTGCGCAGCGCGGTGACGATGGTTTGCTCAGCGGCGCGGTCGACTTCGCTGACGTAGTCCTTGGCACCTTTTTCATCGACCTTGATGGTATCCAGGCGCTCGATGGAGCGGAAGATCAGTTCACTGGCGCTGCGGGCGGCGCGCAGCGCGATATTCAGCATGGGCTGCATGGATGTGTTCACCTGGGTCGTTGGAAAAAAGAGCCGGGCATTCTACCAGAAACCTGTGCGGTAAAAAGAGCGGCGAGGGTGCCGTGGCGTAGTTTTCGTCGGTTCGGTACTATTTATCTCTTTTTGCACAGCCAGAGCGTTCCCACCGTGCTGCAGAACATCCGTGTCGTGCTGGTCAATACCAGCCACCCCGGCAACATTGGCGGTGCTGCCCGCGCCATGAAAAACATGGGCCTGGCGCACCTGGTCCTGGTCGACCCGCTGCAGTTCCCGGCGGCCGACGCCAGCGCGCGCGCCTCCGGGGCCGATGACCTCCTCGCAAACGCCCAGGTGGTCGCCACCCTCGAAGAGGCCCTGGTCGGCTGCTCGCTGGTGCTCGGCACCAGCGCCCGCGACCGCAGCCTGCCGTGGCCGATGCTCGACCCCCGCGAGTGCGGTGGCAAAACGGTCGAGGCCGCCGCCACGGGCCAGCAGGTGGCGCTGGTGTTCGGCCGCGAGCACGCCGGCCTGACCAACGACGAGCTGCAGCGATGTCATTACCACGTGCACATCCCGTCGAACCCGGAGTTCAGCTCGCTGAACCTCGCCGCCGCGGTCCAGGTGCTGGCCTACGAGGTGCGTACCGCCTGGCTCGCTGGCCAGGCCGCGGGCGGCGCCAGCACGGCCGCCGAGGCGCCGGCGCTGGCGACCATGGATGAAATGGAAGGGTTCTACAAGCACCTGGAGGCGACCCTGGTCCAGATTGGTTTTCTCGACCCGGCCAACCCCCGGCATCTGATGGCCCGGCTGCGCCGGCTGTTTGCCCGCAGCGCCGTGGACCACACTGAAATGAGCATCTTGCGGGGCATCCTCACCGAAACCGGTAAAGCGGTACGCGGCGAGCCTCACAAGCGGAAGGAGCAATAAATGTTCGAGCGCATGCGAGAAGACATCCAGAGCGTATTCCACCGCGACCCTGCCGCGCGCAATGCCTTCGAGGTCCTTACCTGCTACCCGGGGCTGCACGCCATCTGGCTGCACCGGGTGGCTCACGCGCTGTGGCGCGGCCAGTGGAAGTGGCTGGCGCGCTCGGTGTCGAACTTCAGCCGCTGGCTGACCGGCATCGAGATCCACCCCGGGGCGAAGATTGGCCGGCGTTTTTTCATCGACCACGGCATGGGTATCGTGATCGGCGAAACCGCCGAGCTGGGTGATGACGTCACCCTTTACCAGGGCGTGACCCTCGGCGGCACCAGCTGGAACGCCGGCAAGCGCCACCCCACCCTGGAAAACGGCGTGGTGGTGGGCGCTGGCGCCAAGGTGCTGGGGCCGTTCACCGTGGGCGAGGGGGCGAAGATCGGCTCCAACGCAGTGGTGACCAAGCCGGTACCGGCCGGTGCGACCGCGGTGGGTATCCCGGCGAAGATCATCACCCGCGAGGCCGAGCTGAACGAGCAGGACGCCAAGCGCAAGGCCATGGCCGAGAAGATCGGCTTCGACGCCTACGGCGTGGCCGGCGACATGCCAGACCCGGTCGCCCGCGCGGTCGGGCAGATGCTCGATCACCTGCACGCGGTCGACAGCCGCCTCGAAGGCATGTGCGCGGCGATGACGCGCATGGGCAGCGACTACTGCGCCAAAGACCTCCCGCCGCTGCGCGACGAAGACTTCGATTGCGTCAAAGGTCAGTGCGCAGAGGGCGAGCGGGCCGCCAACGGCTGAAACGCCAGCCGCGCAATAATAGTGTGCTATCATCCGTCGCCATTTCGCGACCAATCCCGAGTAAATCAGTGGGTCTTATAGTTGACTCATTTACTCGGGAATAGCATACTTGGCGCATCGTGATCCCCAACCCGCTCACCCGTGGTAACGACTCATGCGACTGACCACCAAAGGCCGATACGCCGTGACCGCCATGCTTGACTTGGCATTGCACGCACAGCGTGGGCCCGTCTCGCTGGCCGACATCTCCGAGCGCCAAGGTATTTCGCTGTCTTACCTGGAGCAGCTGTTCGCCAAGCTTCGCCGCAGCAACCTGGTTTCCAGCGTTCGCGGCCCTGGCGGCGGCTACCAGTTGTCGCGTGACATGCAAGGCATCCAAGTGGCGCAGGTGATCGACGCGGTCAACGAATCGGTCGACGCCACCCGCTGCCAGGGCATGGGCGACTGCCATTCCGGGGACACATGCCTCACCCACCACCTGTGGTGCGATTTGAGCCAGCAGATTCACGAATTCCTGAGCGGTATCAGTTTGGCCGACCTGGTCACGCGTCGCGAGGTCCAGGAAGTGGCCCAGCGTCAAGACTTGCGCCGTTGCAATGGGCGCACGCCGATGCTGGATAAACTCGACAAAATAGAAACGTCCGTCGTCGACTGACCGCCCAAAGAAGCGGCGCGCGAGCCTGATAGGAGATTTTCAATGAAGTTGCCGATTTACCTCGATTACTCCGCGACCACCCCGGTCGACCCGCGTGTCGCCCAGAAAATGGTCGAGTGCCTGACCCTGGACGGGAACTTCGGTAACCCCGCCTCGCGTTCGCACGTGTTCGGCTGGAAGGCCGAAGAGGCCGTTGAAAACGCCCGCCGCCAGGTCGCTGACCTGGTCAACGCCGACCCTCGCGAAATCGTCTGGACCAGCGGCGCCACCGAATCCGACAACCTTGCCATCAAGGGTGTCGCGCACTTCTATTCGGGCAAGGGCAAGCACCTGATCACCAGCAAGATCGAACACAAGGCCGTGCTCGACACCGCCCGCCAATTGGAGCGTGAAGGCTTCGAGGTGACCTACCTCGAGCCTGGCGAAGATGGCCTGATCACCCCGGCGATGATCGAAGCCGCCCTGCGTGAAGACACCATCCTGGTGTCGATCATGCACGTGAACAACGAAATCGGCACCATCAACGACATCGCCGCCATCGGCGAGCTCACCCGTTCGCGCGGCGTGCTGCTGCACGTCGACGGCGCGCAGTCCGCCGGCAAGGTCGAAATCGACCTGGCGAACCTGAAAGTAGACCTGATGTCGTTCTCCGCCCACAAGATCTACGGCCCCAAAGGCATCGGCGCGCTGTACGTCAGCCGCAAGCCGCGGGTGCGCCTCGAGGCGACCATGCACGGTGGCGGCCACGAGCGCGGCATGCGCTCCGGCACCCTGCCGACCCACCAGATCGTTGGCATGGGCGAAGCGTTCGAAATCGCCAAGAAAGAAATGGCCAGCGACAACGCCCGCATCAAGGCGCTGGCTGACCGCTTCTATGCCCACGTGGCCGACCTCGAAGAACTGTACGTGAACGGCAGCCTGACCCAGCGCGTGCCGCACAACCTGAACCTGAGCTTCAACTACGTCGAAGGCGAGTCGCTGATCATGGCGCTCAAGGACCTGGCGGTCTCTTCGGGTTCGGCCTGCACCTCCGCTTCGCTCGAGCCTTCGTACGTGCTGCGCGCCTTGGGCCGCAACGACGAACTGGCGCACAGCTCGATCCGCTTTGCCTTCGGCCGCTTCAGCACCGAGGAAGAGATCGACTACGCCGCCGCCAAGGTGCGCGAAGCCGTGACCAAGCTGCGCGAACTGTCGCCGCTGTGGGACATGTACCAGGACGGGGTTGACCTGTCGAAGATCGAGTGGGCTGCGCACTGATTTATTCAAGTCGCCGCCAAAGGCCCCGTGGCCCGTGCGTTGCGCGCGGGGCCCACAGAGCGACTACTGATGAGTTGAGAGGATAGACACACCATGGCTTACAGCGAAAAGGTCATCGACCACTACGAGAACCCGCGTAACGTGGGCAAGCTCGACAAGAACGATCCTACAGTCGGCACCGGCATGGTCGGCGCGCCGGCCTGCGGCGACGTGATGCAGCTGCAGATCAAGGTCAACGACCTGGGCGTGATCGAAGACGCCAAGTTCAAGACCTACGGCTGCGGTTCGGCGATCGCTTCCAGCTCCCTCGCCACCGAGTGGATGAAGGGCAAAACCCTGGACGAAGCCGAAACCATCAAGAACACCCAGTTGGCCGAAGAACTGGCGCTGCCGCCGGTTAAGATCCACTGCTCGGTACTCGCCGAAGACGCCATCAAGGCGGCCGTTCGCGACTACAAGCAGAAAAAAGGCCTGCTCTGAACGCTTGAGGAGTCTGCAATGGCTATCACCATGACTGAAGCCGCTGCCAATCACGTGCGCCGCTCCCTGCAAGGGCGCGGCAAGGGTGAGGGCATTCGCCTCGGTGTGCGTACCACCGGCTGCTCGGGCCTGGCCTATGTGCTGGAGTTCGTCGACGAAGCCGGCAGCGAAGACGAGGTGTTCGAGAACCATGGCGTGAAGGTGGTCATCGACCCCAAAAGCCTGGTGTACCTCGATGGCACCGAATTGGACTTCGTCCGTGAAGGGTTGAACGAAGGCTTCAAGTTCAACAACCCCAACGTGCGCGGTGAGTGCGGTTGCGGCGAAAGCTTCAACGTTTGAGGTAAACCCGTGGGTACTCCTTGCCATTACGCGCTGTTCGAGCTCAAGCCGGCGTTTCGCCTTGACCTCGAGCAACTGGCCACGCGCTACCGGGAACTGGCGCGCAGCGTTCACCCCGACCGCTTCGCCGACGCCCCCGAGCGCGAACAGCGCCAGGCGCTGGAGCAGTCGGCCGCGTTGAACGATGCCTACCAGACCCTCAAGAGCGCGCCGCGCCGCGCGCGGTATCTGCTGGCCATCAATGGCCATGAAGTGCCCCAGGAAGTCACGGTCAGCGACCCCGAATTCCTGATGCAGCAAATGCAGTGGCGTGAAGAACTCGAAGAGCTGCAGGACAACGCCGACGTGGATGGCATCGTGCCGTTCAAGAAGCGCCTGAAGGCCGCCCAGGCGAGCCTGGAAGACGACTTCGCTGGCTGCTGGGACGCCCCGGCCGAGCGTGAACAGGCTGAACGCCTGATGCGCCGCATGCAGTTCCTCGACAAACTGGCGCAGGAAGTGCGCCAGCTCGAAGAGCGCCTCGACGACTAACCCAGTGCCGCCCCGGTCGCACGCCTGAATACAGACAAGCATGGCTTTACTGCAGATCGCCGAACCCGGCCTGAGCCCTCAACCGCACCAGCGTCGCCTGGCGGTAGGGATCGACTTGGGCACCACCAATTCGTTGGTCGCTGCTGTGCGCAGCGGCCTGTCCGAAACCCTGCCCGATGAACAGGGCGGCGTGATCCTGCCGTCTGCCGTGCGCTACCACGCCGACCGCGTGGAAGTCGGCGCCGGCGCCAAGGCCGCCGCGGCCAGCGACCCGTTCAACACCATCGTGTCGGTCAAGCGCCTGATGGGCCGCGGCATCGCCGACGTGAAGCAACTGGGCGAGCAACTGCCGTACCGCTTCGCCGAGGGCGAGTCGCACATGCCGTTCATCGAGACCGTGCAGGGCCGTAAAAGCCCGGTCGAGGTCTCGGCCGACATCCTCAAGGTGCTGCGCCAGCGCGCCGAGGCCACCCTGGGCGGCGAACTGGTCGGCGCGGTGATCACCGTGCCGGCGTACTTCGACGATGCCCAGCGCCAGGCGACCAAAGACGCCGCCCGGCTGGCCGGGCTGAACGTGCTGCGCCTGCTCAACGAACCGACCGCGGCCGCCGTGGCCTATGGCCTGGACCAAAGCGCCGAAGGCCTGGTCGCGATCTACGACCTGGGCGGCGGTACGTTCGATATTTCCATCCTGCGCCTGACCGGCGGGGTGTTCGAGGTGCTGGCCACCGGCGGCGACAGCGCCCTGGGTGGCGATGACTTCGACCACGCCATCGCCCAATGGCTGGTGGCCCAGGCGGGCCTCTCCGGGGATCTCGCCCCGGCGGCGCAGCGCCAGTTGCTGCAGGTCGCTTGCGCGGCCAAAGAAGCCTTGAGCGATGCTGCCAGTGTGCCGGTGGCTTATGCCGACTGGGCTGGGGAGCTGACCCGCGAGGGCTTCGAAGCGTTGATCGAGCCCATGGTTGCCCGCAGCCTCAAGGCCTGCCGCCGCGCTGTGCGCGATGCCGGCATCGAGGTCGAAGAGGTCAGCGCGGTGGTGATGGTCGGTGGTTCCACCCGCGTGCCACGGGTGCGCCAAGCGGTGGGTGGGTTGTTCGGCCGCGAGCCGTTGATCGACATCGACCCTGACCAGGTAGTTGCCGTGGGCGCCGCCATCCAGGCTGACCTGCTCGCCGGGAACCAGCGCGAAGGCGGCGACCTGCTGCTGCTCGACGTGATCCCGCTGTCGCTGGGCCTGGAAACCATGGGCGGGCTGATGGAAAAGGTGATTGCCCGCAACACCACCATCCCGGTCGCCCGTGGCCAAGAGTTCACCACCTATAAAGATGGCCAGACGGCCATGATGATCCACGTGCTGCAGGGCGAGCGCGAGCTGATCGCCGACTGCCGTTCGCTGGCGCGCTTCGAGCTGCGCGGCATTCCGCCGATGGTGGCGGGCGCGGCGAAAATCCGCGTGACCTTCCAGGTTGACGCCGATGGCCTGCTCAGCGTGGCCGCCCGCGAGTTGTCCAGCGGCGTCGAGGCGAGCATCCAGGTCAAGCCCAGCTATGGCCTGACCGACGGCGAAATCGCCCGCATGCTCAAAGATTCCTTCGCCCACGCCGGCGCCGACAAGGACGCCCGCCAGTTGCGCGAGTACCAGGTCGATGCCCAGCGCCTGGTCGAGGCGGTGGCCGCGGCGCTTGAGGTCGACGGCGAGCGCCTGCTCGACGCCGACGAGCGCGAGGTGATCGAACTGAACATGAGCGAGCTGCAGGCACTGGCGCAGGGCAACGATGGCGCCGCCATCGACCAGCAGACCAAGCGCCTGTCGCAGCTGACCGACGCGTTTGCCGCGCGGCGAATGAATTCCACCGTCAAGGCCGCCCTGGCCGGGCGCAACCTAGGCGACATCGAGGACTGAACCATGCCGCAGATCATCTTTCTGCCCCATGCCGAACACTGCCCTGAAGGCGCCGTGATCGAGGCCGAGCCGGGCGAGACCATCATCGCCGCGGCCAAGCGCAACCACATCGACATCGAACACGCCTGTGAAATGTCATGTGCCTGCACCACCTGCCACGTCGTTGTACGTGAGGGTTTCAATTCGATGGAACCTTCCGACGAGCTCGAAGACGATATGCTCGACAAGGCCTGGGGGCTGGAGCCGCAGTCGCGGCTGTCGTGCCAGGCCGTGGTCGGCGACCAGGACCTGACCGTCGAGATCCCGAAATACACCATCAACCAGGTGTCCGAAGGGCACTGACAGGAAGCCATCATGAGTCTTAAATGGGTTGATGTGCAGGAAATCGCCATCCAACTGGCCGAAGCCCACCCCGAGGTGGACCCGGTCACGGTGAATTTCCCGCGCTTGCGGCAGATGGCCATGGACCTGCCGGACTTCGACGACGCCCCCGAGCGCTGCGGCGAGAAGGTACTCGAGGCGATCCAGGCGCTGTGGATCGAAGAAGCGGATTGAAACGCACCGCTGTTAGGAATTACCCGAGAACCCGCGTATAATTCGCGGGTTTAATTTTTGGCTTCATTCACTCTTTTCGGAGTTTCACATGGCTGTTCAACGCACTTTTTCCATCATCAAGCCTGACGCCGTTGCCAAGAACGTCGTTGGCAAGATCGTTTCCCGCTTCGAAGAAGCCGGCCTGCGTGTTGTTGCCTCGCGCATGGTGCAGCTGTCCGAGCGCGAAGCCAGCGGTTTCTACGCCGAGCACAAAGAGCGCGGCTTCTTCGGCGACCTGGTCAAGTTCATGACCTCCGGCCCGGTCATCGTCCAGGTGCTGGAAGGCGAAAACGCCATCCTGAAAAACCGCGAACTGATGGGCGCCACCAACCCGGCCAACGCCGAGCCAGGCACCATCCGCAAGGACTTCGCCGAGTCGATCGACGAAAACGCCGTGCACGGTTCCGACTCCGAGGCCTCGGCCGCGCGTGAAATCGCGTACTTCTTCTCCGAAACCGAAGTGTGCGCTCGCATCCGCTGATCGCGGAACGAGCAAGGTGGTGAATTGCATGAACGTTGTGGCCGCTAAAACCAACCTGCTGGGCCTGACCCAGCCGGAAATGATCGCCTTCTTCGAAACGCTCGGAGAAAAGCGCTTCCGTGCCGGTCAAGCGATGAAATGGATTCACCACTTTGGCGTCGATGATTTCGACGCCATGACCGATTTCGGCAAGGCCTTGCGCGCCAAGCTCAAGGCCGTGGCCGAAATCCGCGGGCCGGAGGTCGTCAGCGAAGACATCTCCGCCGACGGCACCCGTAAATGGGTGGTGCGCGTCGCCTCCGGCAGCTGCGTCGAAACGGTCTACATTCCCCAGGGCAAACGCGGCACGTTGTGCGTTTCGTCCCAGGCAGGCTGTGCCCTGGATTGCAGCTTCTGCTCCACCGGCAAGCAAGGTTTCAATAGCAACCTGACCGCCGCCGAAGTGATCGGCCAGGTCTGGATTGCCAATAAATCGTTCGGCAGCGTGCCGGCTACCGTCGACCGCGCCATCACCAACGTGGTGATGATGGGCATGGGCGAGCCGCTGCTGAACTTCGACAACGTGGTCGCCGCCATGCACCTGATGATGGACGACTTCGGCTACGGCATCTCCAAACGCCGGGTCACGTTGTCTACCTCTGGCGTGGTGCCGATGATCGACGAGCTGGCCAAGCACATCGACGTGTCGTTGGCGTTGTCGCTGCACGCGCCGAACGACGCGCTGCGCAACGAGCTGGTGCCGATCAACAAGAAGTACCCGCTCAAGGTGGTGCTCGACTCGTGCCAGCGCTACATGCGCGCGCTGGGCGAAAAACGCCAGCTGACCATCGAGTACACCCTGCTCAAGGACGTCAACGACCGCCCCGAGCACGCCGCCGAGATGATCGAGCTGCTCAAGGACGTACCCTGCAAGGTCAACCTGATCCCCTTCAACCCGTTTCCCCATTCGGGTTATGAGCGGCCCAGCAACAATGCCATCCGCCGCTTCCAGGACACGTTGCACCACGCCGGTTTCAACGTTACCGTGCGCACCACCCGTGGCGAAGACATCGACGCCGCCTGTGGCCAGTTGGTAGGCCAGGTGATGGACAAAACCCGCCGCAGCGAGCGCTACATCGCCGTGCGGCAGTTGGCGGCCGACGCCGAAGTGGTACAGCTGGCAGCTTCCAGGCAATGATGCCGGCCCCCTGAAGAGAGGAACTCCATGACGTTGCGCGCCGCGCTCCTGCTGTTGCTGTTTGGCCTTGTGTCCGGCTGTGTGACCGAGGGCAAGGTCAACCCCATGGAAACCAAAAAAGGCCGCAGCGAAGCCCGTGACGCTTACATTCAGTTGGGGTTGGGCTACCTGCGCCAGGGTGATACCGAGCGCGCCAAGGTACCGTTGAAGAGCGCGCTCGACATCGACTCCAGCAGCCAGGCCGCCAACGCCGCACTGGCGCTGGTGTTCCAGGCCGAAAAAGACCCAAAGGTTTCCGAGCAGTACTTCCGCAAGGCGCTGGCCGCCGGCGAAGACGCGCGGATCCGCAACAACTACGGCAGTTTCCTGTACGAGCAGCAACGCTACCCGGAAGCTTACGAAATGTTTCAAAAAGCCGCGGACGACCCGCTGTATCCTGAGCGTTCGCGGGTGTACGAGAACCTCGGCATGACCGCCACCCAGTTGGGCCGCAGCGAAGAAGCCCAGGGCTACCTGGAAAAGGCCGTGGCGATGAACCGCCAGCAGCCGCGGGCACTGTTGGAACTGGCTGAAATCGCCTACGCTCGGCAGCAGTACGTCCCGGCCAGGGATTATTTCACCCGCTTCAGCCAGATCAGCGAGCAGAATGCGCGCAGCCTGTTGCTCGGCGTGCGCCTGGCCAAGCGGTTCCAGGACAAGGACACCGCGGCCAGTTATGGCTTGCAACTCAAACGCCTTTATCCCGGTACGCCGGAATACCAGCAATACCTGTCGGAGCAATGATGAAAGTGGCGCACCCAGAAGTTGTAGCAGCGGCTCGCACGAACCCGGGGGAAACACTGCGTCAGGCTCGCGAAAGCAAAGGCTGGACGCTCCCTGAGGTCGCGACCCGCCTCAACCTGACCCAGGTATCGCTGGCCAACCTCGAGGCCGGCGCCTTCGACCGCCTGCCCGGGCATACCTTTTCCCGTGGCTACATCCGCGCCTACGCCAAGCTGCTGGGCATGGACCAAGCCCCCTTGGTCGAGGCCTTCGACCACTACACCGGCACCAACGCCAAGGGCAGTGAAGTGCACGGCCTGGGCCGTATCGAAGAACCCATGCGGCTGTCGCAGAACCTGCTGCGCATCGTCAGCCTGGTGCTGCTGTTGTGCGTGATCGGCGGCGGCTTCGTCTGGTGGCAGGACCAGTACGGCAGCCACCGTGACGCCTCCAGCGCGCCGCTGGAGCACGTTGAGGTCGAGAGCGCCGACGGCACTACCCAGATCCACCCGATCGACGAGCCCGAAGACCCCGCCGCCAACCAGGGCAGCGTGACCCAGGCGCCGGTGCCGGGGCAGGTCGAGCAGCCGGTGCCGTCGGCGCCAGTGCCCGCGCCGGCGCCCGCCGACAGCCATGCCGCCACCCCTTCGGCCAGCCCGGCCACGCCCGCGCCCGCCGCCCCCGCCGTGGCCCAGGTGCCGGCGCCGGTGCCCCAGGCCCAGCCGGCCGCACCCGCCCAACCGTTGCCGGCCGGCCCTGGCGAAGGCACGGTGAGCATTCGCTTTACCGCCGATTGCTGGATGCAGGTCACCGATGGCAATGGCAAGGTGCTGGTCACCGGCCTGAAGCGCTCCGGCGACAGCCTCAATGTGAATGGCAAGCCGCCTTTCATGGTGCGCCTGGGCTACGCCCGTGGCGCCGAAGTCTCCTACAACGGCCAGGCCGTGGACGTGAAACCGTTCACCAGTGGTGAAACCGCACGCGTCAAACTGGGGCAATAACATGCACGGTGAGAATCCGATCAAGCGCCGCCCATCTCGCAAGATCTGGGTAGGCAACGTCCCCGTGGGGGGCGATGCACCGATCGCGGTGCAGAGCATGACCAACACCGACACCCTGGACGTCGCCGCCACCGTGGCGCAGATCAACCGCCTGGAAGACGCCGGCGTCGACATCGTGCGGGTATCGGTACCCGACATGGACGCCGCCGAAGCCTTCGGCAAGATCAAGCAGTTGGTGAAGGTGCCGCTGGTGGCCGATATTCACTTCGACTACCGCATTGCCTTGCGCGTGGCGGAGCTGGGCGTCGACTGCCTGCGCATCAACCCGGGCAACATCGGCCGCGAAGACCGCGTGCAGGCGGTGGTGTCCGCTGCCCGCGACCGCGGTATCCCGATCCGTATCGGGGTGAACGCCGGCTCGCTGGAAAAAGACCTGCAGAAGAAATACGGCGAGCCCACCCCCGAGGCGTTGCTCGAGTCGGCCATGCGCCACGTCGACCACCTCGACCGCCTGGATTTCCAGGACTACAAGGTCAGCGTGAAGGCCTCCGACGTGTTCATGGCGGTGGCCGCCTACCGCTTGCTGGCCAAGCAGATCACCCAACCGCTGCACCTGGGTATCACCGAAGCCGGCGGCCTGCGTTCCGGCACGGTGAAGTCTGCGGTGGGCCTGGGGATGCTGCTGGCCGAAGGGATTGGCGATACCATCCGTATTTCGCTGGCCGCCGACCCGGTCGAAGAAGTGAAGGTTGGCTACGACATTCTCAAGTCGCTGCACCTGCGCTCGCGCGGGATCAACTTCATCGCCTGCCCGAGCTGCTCGCGGCAGAACTTCGACGTGGTCAAGACCATGAACGAGCTCGAAGGGCGCCTTGAAGACCTGCTGGTACCGCTGGACGTAGCGGTGATCGGCTGCGTGGTCAACGGCCCTGGCGAGGCGAAGGAAGCCCATGTGGGCCTGACCGGCGGCACGCCGAACCTGGTGTACATCGACGGCAAGCCGTCGCAGAAGCTGGGCAATGACAACCTGGTAGACGCGCTCGAGCAGCTCATCCGCCGCAAGGCCGCCGAGAAGGTCGAAGCAGACGCGGCCGTGATCGCGCGTAGCTGAATACACGCTTAAGGATTTTTTGTGAGCAAGTCTTTGCAAGCCATTCGTGGCATGAACGACATCCTGCCTGGGCAAACCCCGCTGTGGCGCTATTTCGAAAGCACCGTGGCGAGCCTGCTGGACGGCTATGGCTACAGCCAGATCCGCATGCCGATCGTCGAGTTCACCGAGCTGTTCAAACGCTCGATCGGCGAAGTCACCGACATCGTCGAAAAAGAGATGTACACCTTCGAAGACCGCAACGGTGACTCGCTCACCCTGCGCCCGGAAGGGACCGCGGCCTGCGTGCGCGCGGTGCTCGAGCACGGCATCACCGGCGGCGGCCAGCCGCAGAAGCTCTGGTACATCGGCCCGATGTTCCGCCACGAGCGCCCGCAAAAGGGCCGCTACCGGCAGTTCCACCAGATCGGCCTGGAAGTGTTCAACCTGCCCGGCCCGGACGTCGACGCCGAGCTGATCGCGCTGTCGTGGCGCCTCTGGGGTGCATTGGGCATCCGTGACGCGGTCAAGCTCGAGCTCAACAGCCTGGGCACCAGCGAGGCGCGCGCGCGTTACCGTGACGCCCTGGTGGCGTTCTTGTCCGAGCGCATCGAGCAGCTCGACGAAGACAGCCAGCGCCGCCTGAAAAGCAACCCGCTGCGCATTCTCGACAGCAAGGTGGCGCAAACCCAGGCCCTGCTCAGCGACGCGCCGAAGCTGGCCGATTACCTCGACGAAGAGTCGCGCGTGCACTTCGAGGGCCTGAAGGCCCGCCTCGACGCCGCCGGTATTCCGTACGTGATCAACACCAAGCTGGTGCGCGGCCTGGATTACTACAGCAAAACCGTATTCGAGTGGGTCACCGACCAACTCGGCGCCCAGGGCACCGTGTGCGCCGGTGGGCGTTACGATGGCCTGGTCGAGCAGATGGGCGGCAAGCCCACGCCCGGCGTGGGCTTTGCCATGGGCATCGAACGGCTGATTCTGCTGCTCGAAACCCTGGGCAAGGTACCGGCCTCGATTGCCCGCACCATCGACCTGTACCTGTGCGCCGTGGGCGAGCCGGCGGAGATGGCCGGCTGGGCCCTGGCCGAACGGCTGCGGGACCAACTGCCCGGGGTTCGCCTGCAGGTGAACGCCGGTGGCGGCAGCTTCAAGAGCCAATTCAAGAAAGCCGACAAGAGCGGTGCGCTGTATGCGTTGATCCTGGGGGACGACGAACTGGCCCGGCAAGTGGTAGGGTTCAAACCCCTGCGCGGCCAAGGTGAGCAACAGCACATCGGTTGGGACGACCTGGCGGCTACGCTCGCCGGTATCGACCTGGCGGCCACCCTTTAACGCGCAGCATTCGAACATAGGAGTATTGGGGTGTCTGGTAGCGACGATGATGAACTGGCCCAGGTCAAAGACTGGTGGCAGCGCAACGGCAAACCCTTGGTCACCGGTGGCCTGCTGGCCCTGGTGCTGGTATTTGGCTGGCAAGCCTGGCAGCGCCACCAGGCCAACCAGGCCCAGGGTGCCTCGAACCTGTATCAACAACTGGTCGAGGCCTCGCTGAGCCCTGACGGCAAGCCTGACCTGCCCAAGGTCAACTTCCTCGCCGGTGAGCTGAGCAAGAACTTTGGCGGCACCGCGTACGACCAGTACGGCAAGCTGTTCGTGGCCAAGGTCTCGGTCGGCGCCGGCAAGCTCGACGACGCCGCCAGCCAGCTCAAGGCGGTGGTCGACAAGCCGGCCAATGCCACTCTTGGCGAGGTGGCGCGTGAGCGCCTGGCCCAGGTGCTGGCGGCGCAGAACAAGGCCGAAGAGGCGCTCAAGCTGCTTGACGGCGAGGCCGACAAGGCGTTCGTCGCCAGCCGCGAAGAACTCAAGGGTGACCTGCTGGTGCGCCTGGGGCGCACTGACGATGCCCATGCCGCTTACCAGAAGGCCAAGGCCGCGCTGCCAGAAGACGCCGCGGTCGGTGGTTTGCAGACCAAGCTCGACGATTTGGCCAAAGGGGATGCGTGACGTGATGCAATGGAAACATGTGGCGCTGTTGGCGCTGGCCCTGGCGGTCGTGGGTTGCAGCAGCAACAGCAAGAAGGAACTGCCGCCGGCCGAATTGCACGACTTCAAGGCTGAAGTGAACCTTGAGAAAGTCTGGAGCCGTGGCGTCGGTGATGGCCAGGGTGAAACCTACAACATGCTGGTCCCGGCGGTGGAGAACAACACCATCTATGCCGCGGACGTCACCGGCGTGGTGATGGCGCTGGACCGTATGACCGGCGACGTCGAATGGAAAAAAGACCTCAAGCGTGAGGTGTCTGGCGCGGTGGGCGTGGGCTACGGCCTGGTCACCTTCGGCACCCTGCGCGGCGATGTAGTGGCCCTCGACGCCGCCACCGGCGAGCAGAAGTGGGTGCATAACGTCAAAGCCGAAGTGCTGGCGCCGCCGGCCAGCAACGGTGATGTGGTCGTGGTGCAAACCCAGGACGACCGCCTGGTCGGCCTGGATGCCAACACTGGCGACCAACGCTGGGTGTACGACAGCACTCCGGCGGTACTGACCCTGCGTGGCACCGGCGCACCGCTGGCGACCAACCAACTGGCCATCGCTGGCTTGTCCAGCGGCAAGGTGGTAGCGCTCGACATCAACACCGGCACGCCGGTCTGGGAAGCCCGCGTGGCCATCCCGCAGGGCCGCTCCGAGCTCGACCGGGTGGTTGACATCGACGGCGGCCTGCTGTTGTCCGGTGGCGTGCTGTATGTGGCCAGCTACCAGGGCAAGATGGCCGGTATTGACCTGCAGAGCGGCCGTACCCTGTGGGAGCGCGATGCGTCGAGCTATGCCGGCGTCGCCCAAGGGTTCGGCAGCATCTACGTGGCCGAAGCCAGCGGGACCGTCGAAGGCATCGATGAACGCTCCACCACCGGCCTGTGGGCCAACGATCAACTGGCTCGCCGCCAGCTGACCGCGCCGGAAGTGTTCTCCAGCTACATCGCCGTGGGCGACTTCGACGGCTACCTGCACCTGCTCAGCCAGGTCGATGGCCGCTTCGTGGGCCGTATCCGGGTAGACAGCGACGGCCTGCGCGCCCGCCCGCTGGTCGTCGGCGACATGATCTACGTCTATGGTAACAGCGGTAAACTTGAAGCCTTGAAGGCCAAGTAAGCCCTGCCCGCGCGTAGGCCCCTCGGGGCCCGAAACACCGGCCGCTGCCTTGCAGCGGCCTTTGCATTTTCATGAATTTCCTTGGAGAGCCGCATGGTTCCCGTAATCGCCCTGGTGGGCCGCCCGAACGTCGGCAAATCCACCATGTTCAACCGCCTGACCAAAAGCCGTGATGCCATCGTGGGCGACCTCTCTGGCCTCACCCGCGACCGCCAATACGGCGAGGCGCGCTGGCAGGGGCGTACCTATATCGTGATCGACACCGGCGGTATCTCCGGTGACGAGCAAGGCATGGACGAAAAAATGGCCGAGCAGTCGTTGCTGGCCATCGAAGAAGCCGATGTGGTGCTGTTCATGGTCGACGCCCGCGCCGGCTTTACCGCGGCCGACCAGATGATCGCCGAGCACCTGCGTAAGCGGAACAAGCGTTCGCTGCTGGTGGCCAACAAGGTCGACAACGTTGACCCGGACGTCGCCCGCGCCGAGTTTTCGCCACTGGGCATGGGCGATGCCGTGCCGGTGGCCGCCGCCCATGGCCGCGGCATCAACCACCTGCTCGAGGCCTGCCTGGGTGAGTACCCGCGCGACCCTGAAGAGCCTACCTTCGAGGAAGTCGCCGAAGGCGAAGAGGCGGTACGCATCCCCGGCCCGAGCGAAAAAGACGGCATCAAGATCGCCATCATCGGCCGCCCGAACGTGGGCAAGTCGACCCTGGTCAACCGCATGCTCGGCGAAGAGCGGGTCATCGCCTACGACGAGCCGGGTACCACCCGCGACAGTATCTACATCCCGTTCGAGCGCGACGGCGCGAAGTACACCTTCATCGACACCGCTGGGGTGCGCAAGCGCGGCAAGATCCACGAGGAAGTCGAAAAATTCTCCGTGGTGAAAACCCTGCAGGCCATCAAAGACGCCAACGTGGTGATCTTCGTGATGGACGCCCGCGAAGGGGTGGTCGACCACGACCTCAACCTGCTGGGCTTCGCCCTCGAAGCCGGCCGCGCCATCGTCATCGCCCTGAACAAATGGGACGGCATGCAGCCGAGCGAGCGTGACTACGTCAAGACCGAGCTGGAGCGCCGGCTGTTCTTCGTTGATTTCGCCGACATCCACTTCATTTCGGCGCTGCACGGCACCGGCGTGGGCAACCTGTATGGCTCGGTGCAGAACTCGTTCCGCTCGGCGGTCACCCGCTGGCCGACCAGCCGCCTGACGCAGATCCTCGAAGACGCCATCAGCGACCACCAGCCGCCGATGGTCAACGGCCGCCGGATCAAGCTGCGCTATGCCCACCTCGGTGGCGCCAACCCGCCGCTGATCGTGATCCACGGCAACCTCACCGACAAAGTGCCGAACTCCTACGTGCGTTACCTGGAGAACACCTACCGGCGCGTGCTCAAGCTGGTCGGTACGCCGATCCGCATCGAGTTCAAGGGCGGCGAGAACCCGTACGAGGGCAAGAAGAACACCCTCACTGACCGCCAGGTCAACAAGAAGCGCCGCTTGATGTCGCACCACAAGAAGGCCGAGAAGAAGCGCAAAGACAAGCGCTAAGCTTGGAACGGGGCGGCCTTTGCGACCGCCCCCGCCCCTGGGCTATGCTGCCGGGTCTTTGCACTGGGGCTTTGTGGTAACGCCATGATCAACAGCAAGCTGCCCAACGTCGGCACCACCATCTTCACCCGCATGTCTCAGCTCGCCGCCCAGGTGGGCGCGATCAACCTCTCCCAAGGCTTCCCTGACTTCGACGGCCCCCAGGCGCTGCGCGACGCCGTGGCCGAGCATGTGGCCCATGGGCACAACCAGTACCCGCCCATGACCGGGCTGCCGGCGCTGCGTGAGCAGGTAGCGCTCAAACTGGCGAAGTTCTATGGGGTGAAGGTCGACCCTGAGCAGGAAGTGACCATCACCCCCGGGGCGACCCAGGCGATTTTTTGCGCGATCCAAGCGGTGGTGCGCGCCGGCGACGAAGTGATCGTGTTCAACCCCACCTACGACAGCTACGAGCCTTCGGTGCAACTGGCCGGCGGCCGCTGCGTGCACGTGCCGCTCGACCCGGCCACCTTCGCCATCGACTGGCAACGCCTGAGTGATGCAATCGGCCCGCGCACCCGGCTGATTCTGCTCAACAGCCCGCACAACCCCAGCGGCGCGCTGGTCAGTGGCGAAGACCTGGCCCGCCTGGCGGGGTTGATTGCCGAGCGCGACATCTACGTGGTCAGCGACGAGGTGTACGAGCACCTGGTCTACGACGGCGTGCCCCACGCCAGCGTGCTCGCCTGCGAGGCGCTGTACCGGCGCGCGTTCGTGGTCAGCTCGTTCGGCAAGACCTACCACGTGACCGGCTGGAAAACCGGCTACGTGGTGGCCCCGCCGGCGCTCACCGCCGAGCTGCGCAAGGTGCACCAGTTCGTCAGCTTCTGCGCCGTGGCGCCGCTGCAATGGGCGCTGGCCGACTACATGGCGGCCCACCCCGAACACCTCGAGCAGTTGCCGGCGTTCTACCAGGCCAAGCGCGACCTGTTCTGCGATTTGCTGGCCGGTTCGCGGTTCCGTTTTACCCGTACCCCCGGCACTTACTTCCAACTGGTGGACTATGCTCAGATCCGCCCAGACCTGAACGACGTCGACATGGCGTTGTGGTTGACCGAGCAGCACGGCGTGGCGTGCATTCCGGTGTCGGTGTTCTACCACCAGCCCATCGCCGAGCAGCGCCTGGTGCGCCTGTGCTTTGCCAAACGTGAGGAGACGCTGCGCGCCGCCGCGGCCAAACTATGCGCGATCTAAGTGCCTTGCCCGACCTCAACCTGGCCCTGGTGCAAACCGCGCTGGCCTGGCATGACCGCGCCAGCAACCTGGCGCAGTTCGACAGCCTGCTCGAAGATGCCCGCGGCGCCGACCTGATCGTGCTGCCGGAGATGTTCACCACGGGTTTTTCCATGGAGTCGGCCGAGCTGGCCGAGCCCGAGCAGGGCCCCACCAGCGTGTGGATGCTGCGCAAGGCGGCACAGCTGGGCGCGGTGGTCACCGGCAGTGTGATCATCCAGGCCGCCGATGGCAGCTACCGCAACCGCCTACTGTGGGCCACGCCCGAGGGTGAGCTGCGCCATTACGACAAGCGCCACCTGTTTCGCATGGTCGGAGAGCACCACCATTACGCCGCTGGCGCCCAGCGGGCGGTGTTCGAGCTCAAGGGCTGGCGGGTGCGGCCGTTGATCTGCTACGACCTGCGCTTCCCGGTGTGGAGCCGAGACAGCGAGAACACCGACCTGCTGCTGTACACCGCCAACTGGCCCGGTTCACGCCGCCAGCATTGGAACCGCCTGCTGCCGGCACGGGCCATCGAAAACCTCTGCTATGTGGCGGCGGTGAACCGCGTGGGCACCGATGGCAAGGGCTTCGCCTACACCGGTGACAGCCAGGCGCTGGATTTCCAGGGCGAAGCCCTGATCTGCGCTTGCGACGCCGACGGGGTGTTCAAGGTGCGCCTGAGCGCGGCGGAGTTGGCCGCCTACCGGTCGCGGTTCCCGGCGTACCTGGATGCGGATCCGTTCGAGCTGGGCTGAGGGGCCTATCGCCCGGCACAGCCGGCCTCCCACCAGTTTTGTGTAAGTATTTGATTTAAAAGGAAGCAAAAAGCCCGTGGGAGGCCGGCTGTGCCGTAATGCTGTTCACTTAAGCAACTTCACGGCCTCGTGGAGGGCATGAATATGTGAGCTCTGCTGATTTTGTGCATGAGCTCCAGGGCCCTTCGCCCGGCACAGCCGGCCTCCCACGGGTTCTGTGTTGCCCATTAAATCAAGTACTTACACAAATCTGGTGGGAGGCCGGCTGTGCCGGGCGAAGGGCCAGCCAGGCCATGCGCTCGGTAAACCATCGAGAGACGTCAGGGCTTTTCATCCTCCATTCAGCGCTCTGATTGCTTAAGTGAACAGCATTACGGCTGTGCCGGGCGATAGGCCCTGAAGCTCATGCACAAAGTCCGCAAGGCTCACAGATTGATTCCTCCATGAAGCCCTGAAATGGCTTGAGTGAACAGCATTACGGCTGTGCCGGGCGAGGGGCCTTCAAGGCTTGGCACAAAAAACCAAAAACCCCGCCGAAGCGGGGTTTTTCATTAGCACTAGCCGCCTGATCTTCAGGCCGCCTGTGCTTCCTTGGTGCTCAGCGCACGGTTCAGCGCGCTGAACAGCGCCTTGAAGCTCGCCGTGGTGATGTTTTCATCGATGCCCACGCCGTGCAGTGGGCGCTCGCCCGCCACGCGCAGCTCGATGTAGGCCGCCGCCTTGGCATGGGTGCCGGCGCCGATGGCGTGCTCGCTGTAGTCCATGATCTCGACACTGATCGGCAGGCTGCTCACCAGCGCTTCCAGCGCGCCGTTGCCTTTGCCTTTCCAGTGCAGGGTTTCGCCGTCGCTGCTGACTTCGACGTTGACCGTGCTGTTGCTGTTCTCTTCGGTCAGGCGGTGGCTGACCAAGGCGTACGGCAGGTTGGCCTGCAGGTATTCCTTGTGCAGCAGCGCGTAGATCTGCTGGGCGGTCATTTCCAGGCCCAGGCGGTCGGTTTCGCGCTGCACCACCTGGCTGAATTCGATCTGCATGCGGCGTGGCAGCGAGATGCCGTATTCCTGCTCCAGCAGGTAGGTGATGCCGCCCTTGCCCGACTGGCTGTTGACCCGGATTACCGCCTCGTAGCTGCGGCCGATGTCGGCCGGGTCGATCGGCAGGTACGGCACTTCCCACAGTTCGCCGTCTTTCTGCTGGGCGAAGCCCTTGCGGATGGCGTCCTGGTGGGAGCCGGAGAAGGCGGTGTGAACCAGGTCGCCCACATACGGGTGGCGCGGGTGCACGGGCAGTTGGTTGCACTCTTCAACCACTTTGCGCACGCCGTCGATGTCGGAGAAGTCCAGCTCCGGGTCGACGCCCTGGGTGTAGAGGTTCAGTGCGCAGGTGACCAGGTCAACGTTACCGGTGCGCTCGCCGTTGCCGAACAGGCAGCCTTCAACGCGGTCGGCGCCGGCCATCAGGCCCAATTCGGTGGCGGCCACGCCGGTGCCACGGTCGTTGTGGGTGTGCAGGCTGATGATCACGCTGTCGCGGCGGTTGATGTGGCGGCAGAACCACTCGATCTGGTCGGCGTAGATGTTTGGCGTCGCCACTTCAACGGTGGCCGGCAGGTTCAGGATGATCTTGTGCTGCGGGGTCGGCTGCCACACCTCGATGACCGCGTCGCACACTTCCTTGGCGAATTCCAGCTCGGTGGCGCTGAAGGTTTCTGGCGAGTACTGGAACGTCCACTGGGTTTCAGGCTGTTGCTTGGCGTACTTCACAAACAGTTGCGCCGCGTTCACCGCGATGGCTTTGACGCCTTCTTTATCCTGATTGAAGACGATCCGGCGGAACGCCGGGCAGGTGGCGTTGTACAGGTGCACGATGGCTTTCTTCGCGCCGCGCAGCGATTCGAAGGTGCGCGCGATGAGGTCTTCACGGGCCTGGGTGAGCACCTGGATGGTGGTGTCATCCGGCACGTGGCCGTCTTCGATCAGGGTGCGCACGAAGTCGAAATCGGTTTGCGAGGCGCTCGGGAAGGAGGCTTCGATTTCCTTCACGCCCACCGAAACCAGGGTTTTCCAGAAACGCAGTTTTTTCTCGGCGTCCATGGGCTCGATCAACGACTGGTTGCCGTCGCGCAGGTCCGAGCTGCACCAGATCGGCGCCGCGGTAATGGTCTTGGAAGGCCAGGTGCGGTCAGGCAGGTCGATGGTGGGGAATGCGCGGTACTTCTTGGACGGGTCTTTGAGCATGCTCATGGGGCTGATCCTTTCTGGGCGGCGGCCTTGTGGGCCGGCACGGCCTTTTTTTAATGGGGGTAAGCAATAAAAAGGGGGCGATGCAGGGCGGCTTACCCTGGCAGTCGGTCACTGACCAGGCAAAGGCTGCGGTGCTGGCGTAGCAGGATGTGGGTGCGTGCGTTGTTCATGCGTTAAACCCTAACCATTGCAGGGGAAGATCGCAAGCGCGCCGAAAAAAATGGTAGGAATGCTCGGTTTCAGGGTTTTATGAGCATAAAATCCTGCCAAGCAGGGGTGGGATTGCTCTGAATTGTCGTGCTACGCGGGGGTTGCGCAACACAGCTGGCGCCGGGGTTGCCCGCCGGCGCCTGCCAGGGGTCAAGCCTGCTGCGCCTTCCACTGGCGCAGCCAGGCCAGGCCTTCGTGGGTATCGCCTTTGGGGCGGTACTCGCAACCCACCCAGCCGCTGTAGCCGAGGCTGTCGATCAGGTTGAACAGGTTGGCGTAGTTCAGCTCGCCGAGGTTCGGCTCATGGCGCTCCGGCACGCTGGCGATCTGAATATGCCCGACGTTGGCGAAGTCACGGCGCAAGGTGGTGCTGACGTCGCCTTCGACGATCTGGCAATGGTAGAAGTCGAACTGCACCTTCAGGTTGCTCGCGCCCACCGCTTCGCGGATGGCGTGGGCCTGGTCCTGGCGGTTGAGGAAGAACCCGGGCATGTCACGGGTGTTGATCGGCTCGATCAGCACCGTGATGCCCGCCTTGGCCGCTTCAGCGGCGGCGAAGGCGAGGTTCTCCTGGTACACCGCCTGGTGTTTGCCGCGCAGTGCTTCATCTGGCAGCAAGCCGGCCATCACGTGGATGCGGTCGTTGCCCAGCACGGCGGCGTATTCCAGCGCCTGGTGGATGCCGTCGCGAAACTCGGCCTCGCGGCCAGGCAGCGAGGCAATCCCGCGCTCGCCCGCGGCCCAGTCCCCGGGCGGGGCATTGAACAGCGCTTGCACCAGGCCGTTGTCGCTGAGCCGGGCGCGCAGTTCTTGCGTGCTGTAGTCGTAGGGGAAGAGGTATTCCACGGCCTCGAAACCGTCCGCCGCCGCGGCGGCGAAGCGATCGAGAAAGTCATGCTGTGGGTACAGCATGCTGAGGTTGGCGGCGAAACGGGGCATGGGTAGCTCTCCTGCAATGGGTTAAACGAACGGCCACAGCGCCAGGGTGATCAGGAACCCCAAGGTGCCCAGCAGGGTGACCAACACCGTCCAGGTGCGCAAGCCATCGCCTACGTTGAGGCCGGCCAGTTTAGTGAACATCCAGTAGCCGGCGTCGTTGATGTGCGACATCGCCAGGCCGCCACCGCCCATGGCCAGGCACAGCAGCGCGAGTTGGTTGGGGTTCAGGCCGAGGGTCGCGATCAGCGGGCTGAGGATGCCGGCGGTGGTGACCAGCGCCACCGTGGTGGAACCTTGTACCGCGCGCAGCAGCAGGGTCAGCAGGAAGCCCAGGGCCAACACCGGCAGGCCGGTATGGCGCAGCGCTTCGGAGACCACCGCGCCGATGCCGGTGTCGACCAGCACTTTGCCGAACACGCCGCCGGCGCCAGCGATCAGGATCACCATGGCCACGCCCGGCAGCGCCGAGCCGATCACGTCAGACACCTGCGAGCGGCTCCAGCCACGGCGCGAACCGAGCAGCCAGGCACACAGCAGGGTGTCGATCAGCAGCGCCACCAGCGGCGCGCCGAGTACGGTCAGCACCGCGCGCAGGCCCGAATCGGCCGGCAGCAGGGTGGTCGCCAGGGTACCCAGCAGGATCAGTACGATCGGCAGCAGGATCAAGCCGATGATCAGGCCAAAGCCCGGTGCCGGCGCGGGCGGCAGGCGCTTGGCCAGGCTGCCGGCGCTTTCGTCCAGGGCCCCGGAGGTCACGTGCTCGGTGCTGTGTTGGCGCGAGTAGTCGCCATTGGCCCAGGCCTGCAGGTCATCGTTGCCGATGTGCGGGCCGTACACTTCGCTGCGGATGTCGTCGGTCATCGGGTAGGTGCGGCGGGTCATGCGGCCGGCCACCCAGTAGCCGATCAGGCACAGCACGCCGACGATCGGCAGGCCGAACAGCAGCACCCGGCCGAGGTCCGCGCCCAGTTGCCCGGCGGCGGCCACGGCACCCGGGTGCGGCGGCAGGAAGGCATGCACCGAGAGCAGCGCCGCGCACATCGGCAGGGCGAAGATCAGCAGCGGCTTGCGCGCGGCGCGGGCCACACCGTAGGCCAACGGCATCAGGATGATCACCCCGACCTCGAAGAACACCGGGATGCCGACCATGAAGCCGGCCACGGTCAGCGCCAGCGGCGTGCGCCGGTTGCCGAAGCGCTTGATCAGCGTTTTCGCCAGCGCCTCGGCGCCCCCGGAAAGCTCGATGATGCGGCCGATCATCGCGCCCAGGGCGATGATGATGGCGATGTGGCCGAGGGTTTTACCCATGCCGCCTTCGATGGTGGCGACCAGGTCCGCGGGTTTCACCCCGGCGACCAGCGCAACGAGGATGCTGACCAGCATCAACGCCACGAACGGCTGGAATTTGTACCGCAGTACGAGCAACAAGAGCAGGGCGATGCCGGCCCCGGCAATGAGCATCAACACCAAAGGCGTCATGGGCGTGCGCTCCGCGAAGAGAGGATACGGGTGAGTGTCAGCATGGGGTGTTCTCCTGTTGTTATTGTTTTCCGGCCAGGCCGGGTGCCGGGGCCTTCAGGCCTCGGCGGCAGCGTCAGCAGTCAGGGTTTACCAGCGGGCGCCGAAGGCCTGGTGCAGGTCTTCCAGGGCTTCTGCGCCAAGGGGTTCGGGCTTGGGGTTGCTCATCAGCCACAGGCGCGCGGTTTCTTCCAGTTCTTCCAGGGCGTAGGCGGCCTTAGCCACCGAGCTTTCCCAAATCACCGGGCCCAAGCGCTCGAGCATCACCCCGCGCACCTGGTTGGCCAGCAGCGCCACCTGTTCGGCCACCTTGGGCGAGCCGGGGCGTTCGTAGGCGATCAACGGAATGTGGCCGACCTTCATCACCTGGTAGGGGGTGATCGGCGGCAGGATGTCATCGGGCCGCCAAACCCCGGCCAGGGTCAGTGCCACCAGGTGCGTGGAGTGGGTGTGCACCACGCCGCCCACACCGGGGTTGCGGTCGTACACCTGGCGGTGCAAGGCCAGGGTTTTCGACGGTTTGGCGCCAGACACCCACTCACCGGCCAGGTTGACCTTGGCGATGGCGGCCGGGTCGAGGCGGCCCAGGCAGGCGTCGGTGGGGGTGATCAGCCAGCCGTCGTCCAGCCGGGCGCTGATGTTGCCGGCGCTGCCCACGGTGTAGCCGCGGCCGAACAGCAGCTTGCCGATCTCGCAGATTTCTTCGCGCAGGGTGCTTTCGGTGCTCATTGGCGACCCCCTGCCAGTTGGCTCAGCGCTTTGCTGAAGAAGTCGCGGCCGCCGAAGTTGCCCGACTTCAACGCCAGGGCGATCGGCGTGGCGCCGCTGCTGACGGTCGCTGGCACGCCCGGGTCGATCTGCGCGCCGATTTTCAGCAGGCTGACGCCCAGCGCCTGGACCACCGCGCCGGAGGTTTCGCCCCCCGCCACCACAAAGCGGCGAGTGCCGGCGTTGTACAAGCCCTTGGCAATCTGGCCCAGGGCCTCTTCGACCATGGCACCGGCCCGTTCCACGCCGAGCTTGGCCTGCACGGCCTTGACCTCATCGGGGCTGCTGGTGGCGTAGATCAGCACGGTTTGCCCGGCGGCTTGAGCAAATGCCAGGGCCTGCTCGACCACCGGTTGGCCATCGGCCAAGGCCAGCGGGTCGATGCGCAGGGCAGGGCGGCCGGCTTCGAGCCAGGCCGCGACCTGGCCGTTGGTGGCGATCGAGGCGCTGCCGGCCAATACCACTTCGCCGCCGGCGACCGCGGCCTGCTCGGCGGCGTCGATGTCGCGCAGCTTACCGGCGGCGCGGAAGTTGCCGGGCAGGCCCAGCGCCAGGCCGGAGCCACCGGTCAGCAGCGGCAGGCCGGCACAGGCCTCGCCCAGGGTGTAGAGGTCAGCGTCGGAAACCGCGTCGGCGATCGCCATGCTCACGCCTTCGGCGCGCAGTTGCTCGATGCGTGCGCGCACGGCCGCGGCGCCTTGGGCCACCGCGTCGTAACGCAACAGGCCAACCTTCAGCGGGGTTTGCGCCTGCAGTACCCGCACCAGGTTGGCATCGGCCATCGGCGTGAGCGGGTGGTTCTGCATGCCGCATTCGTTGAGCAGTTGGTCTTGCACGAACAGGTGGCCACGGAAAATCGTCCGGCCGTTCTCGGGGAAGGCCGGGCAGGCCAGGGTGAAGTCGCTGCCCAGGGCCTGCAGCAGCGCTTCGCTGACCTGGCCGATGTTGCCGCGCTCGGTGGAATCGAAGGTGGAGCAGTACTTGAAGAAAATCTGCTCGCAACTACGCGCCTGCAGCCAGGCCAGCGCTTCCAGCGATTGCTCGACCGCCTCGACGGCCGGGAGGGTGCGCGATTTCAGCGCGATCACGATGGCGTCGGCATCGAGCGAGGCGAGGTCGCCTTCAGCGGGAATGCCAATGCTCTGCACGGTACGCATGCCGCCGCGGACCAGCATGTTGGCCAGGTCAGTGGCGCCGGTGAAGTCATCGGCGATGCAGCCCAGCAGCGGGCGCGGAGATGAAGTGCTCATGGCTTACTCGCTGTCGGGCTTGGCGGTGGGCAGGTCGATGCCCGGGAAGATCTTGATCACGGCCGAATCGTCTTCACGGCCAAAGCCGGCGGTGGACGCTTGCATGAACATCTGGTGGGCGGTGGCCGACAGTGGCAGCGGGAATTTGCTGGTGCGGGCGGTATCCAGGACCAGGCCCAGGTCTTTGACGAAGATGTCTACCGCCGACAGCGGCGTGTAGTCCGCCTTGAGAATGTGCGGCACGCGGTTTTCGAACATCCACGAATTGCCGGCGCTGTTGGTGATCACCTCGTAGAGGGCATCTGGGTCAACGCCTTCACGCAGGCCCAGGGCCATGGCTTCGGCGCTGGCGGCGATGTGCACGCCGGCAAGCAGTTGGTTGATGATCTTGACCTTCGAACCTTGGCCGTGGGCGTCGCCCAGGCGGTACACCTTGCCCGCCATGCCAGCCAGCACGGCGTCGCCCTTGGCGTACGCGGCGGCAGGGCCGGAGGTCATCATGGTCATCTGCCCGGCGGCAGCCTTGGCCGCGCCACCCGAGATTGGCGCATCGAGGTAATGAATGTTCTGCTCGCCCAGGCGCTTGCCCAGTTCGATGGCGAAGGTCGGCGCAACGGTAGCGCAGCCAATCACCAGGCTGCCGGGGCGCAAGGCGGCGACCACGCCGTTTTCACCATAGAGCACGGTTTCGGTTTGCTCGGCGTTGACCACCACGGTGATCACCACGTCACAGGCCGCGGCCAGGGCGGCCGGGTTGGCGCAGGCCACGCCGCCTTCGCTGGCGAACTGCTCCACCACGGTGGCGCGTACGTCGCAGGCATGTACGTTGAAGCCGCTGCGCAGCAACGAGCGGGCAATGCCCAGGCCCATGGCACCCAGGCCAATGACGCCAATGTTCTTGTTGTCCATTCGTCTCTCCTCGAAGGGTTGCCAGGCAGGGCACCGGCATCCGGGCGATGTGGTTATTTGTTAATTTACTATGCTCCAGTGAGCGGATGGTGTGAAGCTATTTTTTCATTTAACAAAAGTTAACATTCGGCAAGGTGATCTGGGGCAAAAGGCAGGCGTGCGCTGGCGCACTGCCAGGCAAGCTTGGCGGTGGGTATCTGTTTAGGGAGTGAGGCCTTTGGCCCGGCGGTATCGGGCCCAAGGCCTAGAAACCTTGCGAAAGTGTCAAGCCAGAAGCAATTCCACACCTTGGGCACGCAGCCCATCCGCGGCCGCTTGGGCCAGGGCGCCGTCGGTGATGATGGTGTCGAACTCTTCGAGCCGGGCAATCCGATACATGCCGAACAGCCCGTATTTGGAACTGGTGGCGACCAGCACGCAGCGCGAGGCGGCCTGCATTGCTGCCTGTTTCACCTCGACCTTCAGGGCGGATGGGGTGGTGGTGCCACGCTTGGAGTCCCACGAACTGGTGGACATGAACGCCACATCGGTCGCCAATTGGCGCAGGGTGGCCGCGGCCAGGCCGCCGACGCAGGAACGGTTCGGGTGGTCGAGCAGGCCGCCGGTGTGGATCACCTCCACATGGGTGGCATCGGCCAAGGCGGCAACCACGCCGAAGTCGTTGGTTACCACGGTCATCCCAGACAACGCCACGATGTGCGGGACGATCTCCAGGGTGGTGGTGCCGGCGTCGAGGTATACGGTCATGTCGGGGTGTAGCAGCCCGGCGGCCAAGCGCGCCATCGCCTGCTTTTGTGGCAGCTCGACCACGGCCTTGGACTGGTGGCTGGGCTCACTGTGCACCTGGCTGACGATCCGCACGCCGCCGGTTACCGAGTAGGCGCGGCCGCTTTGCTCGAGCAGGGCGATGTCGCGGCGTACCGTCATGTGGGAACAGTCGAACATCTCCATCAACTGATGCACGCTCAGCACCTGGTGCTTGCGCAACGCCCGCAGCATTTGCTCGCGGCGCTGCTCGGGGATCATGGGGGCGCTGCCGTTGGGGGCAGCGTCGTCGTCGCGGGGCATGGGGGCTCCAGAAAGGGGCGGCCGCAGGGGCAATGGGTAAGCATCTTAGCGAATCCTTTGCCGGCGGGCAGCCTCCTTCAGCGGCGCCCGGCGATCAGCCGGTCGAGGGCCCAGCCGCCGCCACCCCGGGCCACCAGCAATAGCAGCAGGCCGGCCCAGGTCAAATGGGTGGGCCAGGCGTCGGGGTACACGAACACTTGAATGGTCGCGGTCATCACCAGCAGTGCCAAGGCCGCGAAGCGCGTAGCCAGCCC
This sequence comes from Pseudomonas sp. NPDC007930, assembly GCF_042958985.1. NCBI lineage: Bacteria > Pseudomonadati > Pseudomonadota > Gammaproteobacteria > Pseudomonadales > Pseudomonadaceae > Pseudomonas > Pseudomonas sp. NPDC007930. The sequence goes on along the minus strand of NZ_JBIBKC010000002.1, from coordinate 410,858 downwards.
CAGCACCAGGAGCAGGGGGAACACATGCTCGGCGTAGGTGGCCAGGTGCGCGGCGAGCAGGGGGCTGATCAGTGGGAGCGCGTATTCGGTGCGAAACAGGTCGAAAGTGCTGGGGGTAATGGTGAGCCAGCCCTCGACCTTGGTGCGCCCGGACAGGAAGAAAACCGAGGCGATGCCAAGCCGGGCGACTGCGCACAGGAGGCTGTCTCCCAACAGTGATTGCAGGCGGCCTGCGAGGCCGAATGAGCGTTGTGGCGCATGGGCGGTGTGCATGGGGGCTCCTTAGGTATCGAGGGCGGCTAGCGCGCCCGCATTGGCCAGGTTGGCCATGAGTGGGGTGAAATCCAGCGTGGGTTCTACCTGCAAGGCGTAGGTGCTGGCGTGATCCAGCGAATGGCCGCCGGCGCAGGCCTCGAGAAAGGCGCAGCCCCCCGCCGACAAGGGCTGTACGCAAACCTGCTCGGGGTGCCCCACGAACAGCGCGCCCTCACCCTGCCAGGGCAGCGGCTCGGGTAAGGGCAGCCCTTGATGGTTGCAGTGCCAAAGGGTGTAGATCGGCTGCCCGGCAAACCACTGCCAGCGGGTGCTCGCCGCGGGCCGCAAGCATTGGCCGCCCAGCTCGCTGGCGGGAAGGCTGGCCAGCGCCACCAGGGCGAGCCTCGGCTGGTGGGGGGCGGTGAAGGCTTCGCGCCAGAGTTGGTCAAGCCGCGCCACAGCGCCCAGGTAGGGCAGGGCACGGGCCGGTTCGAACTGGTCGAGAAAAGCGGGGAACTGTTCCCCGTAGAACACCAGCCGGGCATCGTTGGGGGGTGTTTGCCGCGCATGGATGGCGGCGGCGCCTGCCAGCCAGTCTCGGCCGGTGAGCCGCTCCACGGCCGGGAAGTTGGCGCACAAGGCGTCGATACGGCCTTTGAGCACGGTGTTGCGATACACCGCGAAGCCGGGTTGTTCGGTGATGCCCGCGAGGGTACCGGGCGCGCCTTCGAGGGCCGCGACAAAGGCATCCTGGAACTGTTGCAGAGGGCTGCTCATGGCGCCTCCGGGGGTTGCCCGAGCAGGCTGTGGGCGTGGTCGCGCTCGGCGAGCAACGCTGTGAATGCCGGGAGTGCGTCGTCGCGTTCGATCAGCGTGGGCCGGCCGCCAATACGCCGTATCAGCCGTTCGTAAAGGGCCCAGACCGGCTGGCTGACCGGCGCGCTGTGCGAGTCGATCAGCAGGCCGCTGGCGGCGTCCCGATGGTGCCCGGCCAGGTGGACCTCCATCACCGCGGCGGCGGGGAAGCGGTCGAGGTATTCACCGGCCTCCACGCCCACGTTGTGGGCACTGATGTAGACGTTGTTCACGTCGAGCAGCAGGCCGCAACCGGTGCGGCGCGCCAGCTCGGCGAGGAATTCGACCTCGTCCCAGTCATGGCCGGGCACGTTGAGGTAGTGGCTGGGGTTTTCCACTGCAATACGGCGCCCCAGTGCCTCCTGGGTACGCTGGATGTTTTCGCTGATCCGCCGCAAGGCGTAGTGGCTACGCGGGAAGGGCAGCAGGTCAGGGTGATAGTGGCCGCGCCAGGTGGACCATGCCAGATGTTCCGAAACCAGCGCCGGCTGAATGTGTTCGGCCAGGCCCTTGAGCCGTTCAAGGTGGGCCAGATCAGGGGGCGCATCGGCGGCCAATGACAATGACACGCCGTGCAGGGACAGCGGGTGGCGTTCAGCCACCCGCTCTAGCCATGCCAGCCGGGGCCCACCCACGAGGTAGTTCTCAGGGTGCACCTCGAACCACAGCCCGGGTGCCTGGCAAGCCAGGGCTTCGGTGTAATGTTCGGCCTTCAGGCCTAACCCGGCGGTGAGTGGCTGCTGTGCTGGCATGGCCATGCTGCCGATCAGGACTTGATCGGGGTCAACGAACCCATGCCGTTAGGGGTTTTGATCGACGTACAGGTACCGGCCGGAACGTTCTTCCAGGCGTTGCCCTGGTAGTCCATTTTCGAGGTGCCTGCGCAGGAGGTGCCGGCGCCGGCCTTGCAGTCGTTTTTGCCTGCCATGGCGATGCCGTAGCATTTTTCCATCGCGCCGCTGGCAGCGGGCTGGTCTGCCGCGACTGCGGCGGCGGAGAGGGAGGCCAGAGCCAGTGCGGCGGTGGTGAGGGCGAACGCTTTCATGAACATGCTCCTGAAAGGAAGGGTGGCGGCCAGTGAAATACCAGCGCCCAACCCTCTATTCGCTGCGCGGTGCAAAACGGTTACACAGCGTTGGCAAAAAAATTCGCACTTGCCCAACTGTGGCTTGACGGGCCTCACGCCAGCCGGCAGTTTCAGCCTTCGCCGCCACCACCAAGGACGGGGGTGGGTAAAAAAATCCGACTGCAAGGTAACCCGAGCTGCCGATGGAACGAATTACCGGTCAGGCCCAACTGGAAGCGCGAGAGCGTGAGCTTCAGCAACTGCTATTGCGCGCCATGGACGGCGACGCTCAGGCATACCAGGTATTTCTCACCGCGTTGGGTGGGCACTTGCGCGGTTTTTTGCGCCGGCGCCTGGCACGGCGCCCCGAGGAGGTCGAAGACCTGCTGCAGGAGGTACTGCTGGCGGTGCACAATGCCCGCCATACCTACCGCCCGGAGCAGCCGCTGACCGCCTGGGTGCAAGCGATTGCCCGTTACAAGCTGTTCGATCACCTGCGCCACTACGCGCGCCGCGAGGCGCTGCAGCAGCCACTGGAGGAGGGCGACGACCTGTTCGCGGCAGAGCTCGCCGAGCCGGCCCAGGCCAGCCGTGACCTGGGCCGCCTGCTCGAGCACCTGCCAGAGCGCCAGCGGCTGCCGATCATTCATGTGAAGCTCGAGGGGCTGTCGGTGGAAGAAACCTCACGACTGACCGGGATGTCCGGCTCGGCCGTAAAGGTGGGCATACACCGCGGGCTCAAGGCGCTGGCGAAACTGATTCGAGGGAAGCATCCATGAACACCGATGAGCTGATCGCCCTGCTCGCCAGCGGTAGCGGCAGCGTTGACCGCCGCGGGCAGGCCAGGCGCTTCGCCTTGGGCTTGCTGTGCGGAGGGCTGGCGGCAGCGCTACTGATGGCCGCGCTGTTCGGCGTGCGCGCCGACCTGGCCCAGGTCGCCGCCACGCCGCTGTTCTGGGCCAAGGCCGCGTTACCGCTGAGCCTGGCGGCGATCGCCCTATGCCTGGTGGGCCGCCTGGGCCGCCCGGGGGTGGCCGGTGGCGCCGCCTGGCCGTGCCTGGCATTGCCACTGCTGGCGGTGTGGGCGGCGGCGGCGCTGGCCCTGCTCGGTGTGCCTGCCGGCGAGCGCGCCAGCCTGGTGCTGGGGCACACGTGGCGCACCTGCCCGTTCAACATCCTGTTGTTGTCGGTACCCACCTTCATCGGGGTGTTCTGGGCTCTGCGCGGGCTGGCGCCTACCCGCCCGCGCTTGGCTGGGGCAGCCGGCGGCCTGCTGGCGAGCGCCATGGCCACCACGGTGTACTGCTTGCATTGCCCGGAGATGGCGCCACCCTTCTGGGGGGCCTGGTATGTACTGGGCATGTTGCTGCCTACACTCGCGGGCGCTTTGGCCGGGCCGCGGCTACTGCGCTGGTAACCCCTCAGGGCTGGAATGCACCGATGAAAATCGCCGGGTCGACGCGGGCGTCGTTCAGGCTCACGTTCCAGTGCATGTGCGGCCCGGTCGCCCGGCCAGTGGCGCCCACCCGGCCGACCACCGCGCCACGGGCCAGCACCTGCCCGGGTTGCACGTCGATTTTCGACATGTGGCAGAACATGCTGATAAAGCCCTGGCCATGGTCGACGAACACCGTGTTGCCATTGAAGAAGTAATCGCCGATCAGGATCACCTTCCCAGCGGCCGGCGTTTTGATCGGCGTACCGGCCGGCACGGCAAAATCCAGCCCGGCGTGGGGGTTGCGCTCTTCGCCATTGAAGAACCGGCGCACGCCAAAGCGGCTCGACAGTGGCCCGCTCACCGGTTTGTCGAGCAGCAGGTTGCTCGGCGTACCCAGGCTGAAGCTCTGGTAGGCGCGGGTTTGTTCGGCCAGTTCGCGGTTGATGCGGGTCAGGTCATCGGGGTTGGGGTTCACCTGCCGGGTGTTTTTCAGGGTGATGCGCTGCTCCGGATAGCGCTTGCTGCCCACGCTGAAGCCGAGGCTGCGTTCGCCTGCCGCGTCTTTTACCTGTACCTGTTGGGCGCCGGGTTTGAGGCTCAGCGGCAAGCCGACCACGGCGCGCCAGGTGGCCTGCTCCTTGACCACCAGCACCGGTTTGCCATCAAAGAACACCTGAGGCGCGCGGCTGCCTTCGCCGAGGGCGAGCACCGCCACCCCGCCGGGCACTGGCCGGTTCAGTTGGCGGGTGAGGTAACTGTCGGCCAGCGCGGGCCAGGTGGCCAGGCAGAGGAGGGCGATGCACAGCAGGCGGGGCATGGTCAGTCCAGCAATGAGAGGGTCACGGGGGCCAGGTGGTTGTCTTCCACCCGTACGGTGAGTTCGCCTTCGCCCAGGCGCGCGGTCAGGCGCTGCCCGGGTGGCGCTTGCTCGGCGCGGCGGATGGCATGGCCACGGTCGTCGAGCAGGATGCTGTAGCCACGCCCGAGGGTGGCCAGCGGGCTGACCACGTGCAGGGTTTGCGCTTGCGCCTGCAGTTGCTGGCGGCGCGCCTTGAGTTGGTCGTTCATCACTTTGGGCAGGCGCTGGGCAAGCACGTCGAGGCGTTGGCGCAGCAGCGCGACGGCGCGCCCGGGGTGTTGCGCCGCCAGCCGCGCGGCGAACTGCGCCAGGCGCTGGCGGCGGGCTGCCTGGGCGCGCTCCAGGGCGCGGCGCAGGCGCATGTCGAGGTCGTCGAGGCGTTGCGCTTGCTGGCGCAGGCGCTCGCCGGGGTGGCGCAGGCGCCGGGCGAGGCCGTCGAGGCGCAATTGCTCGTGGGCCAGGCGGCCGCGCATGCGCATCAGCAGGCGGCGTTCCAGGCTTTGCACGCGCAGCACCAGTTCGGAGCTGTCAGGGGCGAGCAGTTCGGCCGCGGCCGAGGGGGTGGGCGCGCGCACATCGGCGACGAAGTCGCTGATCGACACGTCGGTTTCATGGCCCACGGCGCTGACGATCGGCGTCACGCAGGCGGCCACGGCGCGGGCCACGTCTTCTTCGTTGAAGCACCAGAGGTCTTCCAGCGAGCCGCCGCCACGGGCCAGGATGATCGCGTCGAAGCCGGCGCGGTCGGCCAGGGCAATCGCCCGGCTGATCTGCCCGATCGCTTCGCGGCCCTGCACGGCGGTGGGCACCAGGGTCAGCGCCACCTGCGGCGCGCGGCGGCGGAACACGCTGATGATGTCGCGGATCACCGCGCCGCTGGGCGAGCTGACAATGCCGATGCGCTTGGGGTGCGCGGGCAGCGCGACCTTGCGCTCGGTACTGAACAGCCCCTCGGCGGCCAGCTTCTCTTTCAGGGCTTCGAACGCCAGGCGCAGGGCGCCGTCGCCCGCGGGCTCCACCGAGTCGAGAATCAGTTGGTAGTCACCGCGGCCCTCGAACAACGACACCTTGCCGCGCACCTTGACCGCCAGGCCCTCGCGCAGCGCCTGGCGCACCCGCGCGGCGTTCTGCCGGAACAACGCGCAGCGCACCTGGGCGTTGGCGTCTTTCAACGTGAAGTACACATGGCCCGACGCCGGCCGCGCCAGGTTGGAAATCTCGCCTTCGACCCACACGTTGCCGAACACGTCCTCGAGCAGCAGGCGCGCGCGGTTGTTGAGTTGGCCCACGGTGAGCACTTCGCGGTCCAGGCCCAGCCTGGCAAAGGGATCGTTCATCATGGCGGCATCATAGAAGAAAACCTGCCGCCGAGCACAATGCTAGACTGCGGCGGTTTTTCCGAAGCACCTGCAGGCACCATGGCAAACCAAGCTATCCTCGTACCGCAAATCTCCAGCGTGCCCGCCCACGAAGCCGTGGCTGGGCGCATGTTGCGCTGGCTGATCCACAAGAACATCGTCGACAGCCAGGCCACCACCTGCGGGCTGGCCGGCAACCGCATGGCCTATTGCATCGCCGAGGGCGCGCGGCGGGTGGTCGAGCACCCGGAGCGGCTGCCCTTCGGCCAGGCGGTCAATGGCCTGCAAATCATCACCAAGCGTTGCATCTTCACCCCGGCGAAGGGGTTTCTCGAAGAGGCCGGTTGCCCGCATTGCCGGCGCGAAGTGGGCGAACCGCTGTTCGAGAGCCTGGATGAGTGGTTCCCAGGCGATACCGATAACTTCATGTGCCCGCTGTGCGGTTTCGAGGACGATATCAACGGCTTCCTGTTTTTGCAGCCGTGCGGGTTTTCCAACCTGGGGTTCATTTTCAACGGCTGGGGCGAGGCGGTGTTCAAGCCCGCGTTCGTCGCGGCGTTCGCCGAACGGCTGGACTTCAAGGTACGCGCGGTCACCGTAGAGCTGGAATAGTGATTCGCTCGTTGAGTGGCGGGCCCCATATCGGTATAATGGCGCGCTTCCATTTTTCCCGCACGGGAGCCCCCGCGATGCTGCGTATCAGCCAAGAAGCCCTGACCTTCGACGACATTCTGTTAGTACCCGGTTATTCCGAGGTTCTGCCTAACGAAGTCAGTCTCAAGACCCGTCTCACCCGGGGCATCGAACTCAATATTCCGCTGGTGTCCGCCGCGATGGACACCGTCACCGAAGCCCGCCTGGCCATCGCCATGGCCCAGGAAGGCGGCATCGGTATCATCCACAAGAACATGACCATCGACCAGCAAGCCGCCGAGGTGCGCAAGGTCAAGAAGTTCGAAGCCGGCGTGGTGCAAGACCCGATCACCATCGAGGCCGACGCCACCGTGCGCGACCTGTTCGAGCTCACCCGCCAGCACAACATCTCCGGCGTGCCGGTGCTGCATGATGGCGACCTGGTCGGCATCGTCACCTCCCGTGACGTGCGTTTCGAAACCCGCCTCGACATCCCGGTGCGCGAAGTGATGACCCCGCGCGAGCGGCTGGTCACCGTGCGCGAAGGCGCTGGCAAGGAAGAAGTTCGCCAGTTGCTGCACAAGCACCGCCTGGAAAAAGTCCTGATCGTCAACGACGCCTTCCAGCTCAAGGGCATGATGACCGTCAAGGACATCGAAAAAGCCAAGGCTTACCCGCTGGCCAGCAAGGATGAGCAGGGCCGCCTGCGCGTCGGCGCGGCTGTCGGTACCGGCAAGGACACCGGCGAGCGCGTTGCCGCGCTGGTTGCCGCCGGGGTAGACGTGGTGGTGGTCGACACCGCGCACGGCCACTCCAAGGGTGTGATCGACCGCGTGCGCTGGGTCAAGGAACACTACCCGCAGGTGCAGGTGATCGGCGGCAACATCGCCACCGGCGCCGCCGCCAAGGCCCTGGTCGAAGCCGGCGCTGACGCGGTCAAGGTCGGTATCGGCCCGGGCTCGATCTGCACCACCCGTATCGTCGCTGGCGTGGGCGTGCCGCAAATCAGCGCCATTGCCAACGTTGCCGCGGCCCTCGAAGGCACCGGCGTACCGCTGATCGCCGACGGCGGCATTCGTTTCTCCGGTGACCTGTCCAAGGCCATCGTCGCCGGCGCCTACGCGGTGATGATGGGTTCGATGTTCGCCGGCACCGAAGAAGCCCCGGGCGAGATCGAGCTGTTCCAGGGCCGTTCCTACAAAGCCTACCGCGGCATGGGCTCGCTGGGCGCGATGTCCCAGGCCCAGGGCTCGTCGGACCGCTACTTCCAGGATTCCTCGGCCGGCGCTGAAAAGCTCGTGCCCGAAGGCATCGAAGGCCGCGTGGCCTACAAGGGCGGCCTGGCAGCGATCATCCATCAACTGATGGGTGGCCTGCGTTCCTCGATGGGCTACACCGGCAGTGCCGACATCCAGGAAATGCGCACCAAGCCTGAATTCGTCCGCATCACCGGCGCCGGCATGGCTGAGTCGCACGTCCACGACGTGCAAATCACCAAGGAAGCGCCAAACTATCGGGTCGGTTAACACCGGCAGCGAGCCAGTGATCAGCTGCAAGCGCCAAGCCACGCCCGTGTGCTTGCCCTTGCAGCTTTTCACTTGGGTACCCTAACTTTACTTGCGGCTTGTAGCTTGAAGCTGCTCCAGCTGAGTCCTCCCATGGCCCTCGACATCCACGCCCATCGCATCCTGATCCTCGATTTCGGTTCGCAATACACCCAACTGATCGCCCGCCGCGTGCGCGAGATCGGCGTGTACTGCGAACTGCACCCGTTCGACATGAGCGATGCCGCCATTCGTGAATTCGCCCCGCGCGGCATCATCCTGGCCGGTGGCCCGGAGTCCGTGCACGAGGCCAACAGCCCGCGCGCGCCGCAGGCCGTGTGGGACCTGGGCGTGCCGGTGTTCGGCATCTGCTACGGCATGCAAACCATGGCCGAACAGTTGGGCGGCCGGGTCGAGGGTTCGGACCTGCGCGAGTTCGGCTACGCCCGCATCGATGTGGTCGGCAAAAGCCGCATCCTCGATGGCATCGAAGATCACATCGACGATGACGGCGTGTTCGGCCTCGACGTGTGGATGAGCCACGGCGACAAGGTCACCCAGATCCCCCAGGGCTTCCATGTACTGGCCAGCACCCCGAGCTGCCCGATCGCCGGCATGGCCGATGACCACCGCGGCTACTACGGCGTGCAGTTCCACCCGGAAGTGACCCACACCAAGCAGGGTGGGCGCATCCTTTCGCGCTTCATCCTCGACATCTGCGGCTGCGAAGCGCTGTGGACGCCGTCGAACATCGTCGAAGACGCCATCGCCCAGGTGCGCGCCCAGGTGGGTAGCTCCCACGTGCTGCTGGGCCTCTCTGGCGGCGTCGACTCTTCCGTGGTCGCGGCGCTGCTGCACCGCGCCATTGGTGACCGCCTGACCTGCGTGTTCGTCGACAACGGCCTGCTGCGCCTGCACGAGGGCGAGCAAGTGATGGCCATGTTCGCCGAGAACATGGGCGTTAAAGTGATCCGCGCCAATGCCGAAGCGCAGTTCCTGGATAACCTCGCTGGTGAGGCGGACCCAGAGAAGAAGCGCAAGATCATCGGCCGCACCTTCATCGACGTGTTCGACGCCGAAGCCAGCAAGCTGGAGAACATCAAGTTCCTTGCCCAGGGCACCATCTACCCCGACGTGATCGAGTCGGCCGGCGCCAAGAGCGGCAAGGCCCACGTGATCAAGTCGCACCACAACGTGGGCGGCCTGCCGGAAGAAATGAACCTGCAACTGGTCGAGCCGCTGCGCGAGCTGTTCAAGGACGAAGTGCGCAAGCTCGGCCTGGAACTGGGCCTGCCGTACGACATGGTCTACCGCCACCCGTTCCCGGGCCCGGGCCTGGGCGTGCGCATCCTCGGTGAAGTGAAGAAGGAATACGCCGACCTGCTGCGCCGCGCGGACCACATCTTCATCGAAGAACTGCGCAAGGCCGACTGGTACCACAAGGTCAGCCAGGCGTTCGTGGTGTTCCAACCGGTCAAATCGGTTGGCGTGGTCGGCGACGGCCGCCGTTACGCCTGGGTCGTGGCCCTGCGCGCGGTCGAAACCATCGACTTCATGACCGCCCGTTGGGCGCACCTGCCGTACGAGCTGCTGGAAACCGTCAGCGGCCGGATCATCAACGAGATCGACGGTATTTCGCGGGTGACCTACGACGTGTCGAGCAAGCCGCCGGCGACGATTGAGTGGGAGTGATTGGGCGTCTGGCATAGACCGGCATCAAGTTGTAAGAAATACTCTGAAAGCCCGCGTAAATGCGGGCTTTCGGCGTTCTTGGGTTTGGTAAATTCAGATATAAGATCGCGGCGCAGTCGCCGCCGCCAAGCGCTATAGCTCTCGCACACCTGGATATTCTGGAGCAGAGCAGCCAGTCGATGGCTCAGTGATTCTTGGCGCTTGGTGTGCTACGGTGTGAGCAGAAATTGATCAAGCTTCCTGGGGTACCCATACCATGAACCACAAGCTGAACGCCTATGGTGTATCCATAGTGGACAGGCCTAAAATTAAAGCCACCAAGAAGCTCGACTTGAGTGGTGACCAAGGTAAGCAGATAGTTTACTCAGAAACTGAACTCGTTCTTGCAACTCACAAGAAGACTTTTAAGAAGCTGGCTGATATGTAATGGAGTTGATCTTCTTTCCATTTGAGCGTGTGATTGAGATCAATACTCGGATCTTGACTACCGAACCTGGTATGACGGGGGCGGTAAATATCCCCGTCCTGCAAGGTGCTTTGGCTCGAATAGACAACGCAATCGTCTATGATGGCCTCGACGATGTGTTTGAAATTGCGGCCAAATATACTTCCAGTATCGCGCGAGGCCATGCACTGCCTGACGCTAACAAGCGCACTGGGCTTGCGGTCGGCCTTGAGTACCTTTCGCTCAATGATTATGAAATCACCCTGGATAACGATCTTGTGGCGGATGCAGTCAGAGACTTGGTAATTGGCCTGATCAGCGAACATGATTTTGCTGATATTCTATATTCCTGTTTCATTGCTACACGGAACTAGCCGTATTAGGCAGGCCTCTTAGCCTCACGCATTTGAGCAGTCTGAGTCGTAATAAGGTTTCGGCAGTTTATAGATGGTTCAGTGCGGGCGTTTCAGGGCCCCTCGCCCAGCAGAGCCGGGCGAGGGGCCAGTCAGACCATGCGCTCAGTAGACTGGCCTGAAGCAATCAAGGCTTTTTCACCCTCGAGCTAGCGCTTTGATTGCTTGACTGAACTGCAGCCCGCCTCAGCGCGGGCTTTTTCTGCAAGCTCGCAAGCCCCCTCCCTCAGGCCACCGGCACCCGCGGCCAATCAAACCGCTCAAGCTTACCCCCCGTACTGCGCTGGCGGTTTACCGGGTCTTCCAGCATCGAGTGGGGGAACACTGACGGTATCCGGCTTACCTCATCGAGTTGCGCCAAGTGCTCGGCGCTCAGCCGCACGTCGGCCGCTGCCAGGTTGCTGTGCAGTTGCGCCACGCTGCGCGGGCCGATGATCGGCAGCGCGCCCTGGGCTGCGACCCAGGCGATCGCTACCTCACCAGGGGTGACCCCCAAGCCTTGGGCGATGCTGATGACCGTGTCGAGAATGGCCGTGCGCTGGGCCGAGTTCTCGGCCTGGAACACCTTGCCGCCAAAGCCTTCGGCGCGGCCTTTTTCGCCTTGGCGGTATTTGCCGGTGAGCATCCCGCCGCCCAGCGGCGACCACGCCACCACACCCAACCCCAGTGCCTGGCCGGCCGGTAGCAGTTCCTGCTCGGTGCTGCGTTGCACCAGGCTGTGCTCAACCTGCAACCCCGCCAGCGGCAGGCTGCCGCGCAACTCGGCGAGGGTGGCGGCGCGGGCCACGCGCCAGGCGGGGAAGTCCGACAGCCCGGCGTAGAGGATCTTGCCCGCGCGGGCAAGGTCGTCGAAGCCGCGCATGATTTCTTCCATCGGTGTCACGCCGTCGGCGTAGTGCACCCAGTAGAGGTCGATGTGGTCGGTGTTCAGCCGCTTCAGGCTGGCCTCTACCGACGCGGCCATGGCCTTGCGGCTGTTGCCGGTGACGAGGATGCCGTCCTGCGGGTTGGCGCGCTGGGTGTACTTGGTGGCGAGCACGAACTCGTCGCGGCGGCCCTTGAGCAGCTCGCCGAGGATCTCTTCGGCCTGGCCGAACTGGTAGCTGTCGGCGGCATCGATGAAGTTGCCGCCGGCCTCGGCGTAGGCATTGAAGATGCGCCCGGCTTCTTCGGGCTCGGCGCCGTGGCCCCAGCGCGTGCCGAAGTTGCCGGCGCCGAGCACCAGTTCCGACACGCGCAGGCCGGTGTGTTTGCCAAACAGGGTGTAGCGCATGGTGAGCCTCCAGGTTTTGGTTGTGATCACAATGTTAATGACATTAGTGGTGGTCGCCACTAAAATCAACCCGACTATTTTTGGAGCCAGCCATGCGGGTATCGAAGGAAAAGGCCGCGCAGAACCGTGACGCGCTGTTGCAGGCGGCCAGCCAGTTGTTTCGTGAACACGGTATCGACGGCGTAGGGGTGGCAGACATCGCCCGCGCGGCCGGGCTGACCCACGGCGCCTTGTACGCGCACTTTCCCTCCAAGGAGGCGCTGGCCGCCGCTGCGCTGGGCGAAGGCTTGAAGCAAGGCCAGGCGGCGATGCAACAGGCGGTGGGGGATGCGCCGAGCCTGGCCGGTTACCTGGATTTTCTGTTCTCCCCGCGCATGCGTGACAGCCTTGGCGGCGGCTGTGCGTTGGCCGCCTCGGCCAGCGAGATCGGCCGCCAGGGCGAGGCGGTGTGCGCGCGCTTCACCCAAGGCTTTCTGGGCATGGCCGGGGCACTGGAGGCCACCCTCAACCCGGCCCTGCCGGCCGCCGAGCGGCAGCGCCTGAGCTACGCCGTGGTGGCCGCGCAGATCGGCGCCATCGCCGCGGCGCGGGGGGTGGCGAAAACCGACCCGGCGTTGGCCGATGCCATTCTTGGCGCGGTGCGCGGGTTGTTCGAGGCTAACCCCGCGGTGTGATTGTTACCTGATGTGTAGAGGTGTTAATCATTCTCGCCTCGGTCTATATCCTTGCGCGCCTAGCCAATGCCCGCAGGGGGAGCCATGGCCGTTACGCGGCGCCAGATGATCATCGCCACCGCCGGCCTCGGCGCCGCCGCCGCGGGTGGCGTGCTCGGCCGGCGCTGGTTCGCCGGCGCCGGCCCGGGGTTCGACCACGAGCTGGTGGCCGCGCCGCAGGCCGTCGAACTGGTCCCCGGGTTCAGCACCCCGGCCTGGGCCTACGGTGCCAGTGCCCCAGGCACCGAGTTGCGGGTGCGCCAAGGCGATTGGCTGCGGGTGCGCTTCCATAATCGCCTGCCGGTGGCCAGTACCGTGCACTGGCACGGCATCCGCCTGCCACTGGAGATGGACGGCGTGCCCTACGTGTCGCAGATGCCGGTGCTGCCGGGCGAGTACTTCGACTACCGCTTCCGCGTACCGGATGCCGGCAGCTATTGGTACCACCCCCACGTCAGCAGCGCCGAGCAACTGGGCCGTGGGCTGGTGGCGCCGCTGATCGTCGAGGAGCGCGCGCCCACCGGGTTCGCCCATGAACGCACGGTCTGCCTGAAGAACTGGCATGTCGACGAGCAGGGCGCCTTCCTGCCGTTCAGCATCGCCCGCGAGGCTGCGCGCAATGGCACCCTCGGCCGCCTGAGCAGCATCAACGGCGTGCCGCTGGGCAGCATCGACCTGCCCGCCGGTGAAATCACCCGGGTGCGCCTGCTCAACCTCGACAACACCGCCACCTACCGCATCAACCTCAAGGGTGACTTCGAGGCGCGCATCTATGCCATCGATGGCAACCCGGTCAGCCCCAGGCCGCTCACCGAGGAGTATTGGCTGGGCCCCGGCATGCGCCTGTGCCTGGCGCTGCGCGCCCCCGCCGCGGGGCAGGTGCTGGCGCTGCGCGATGGCCCAGTGCGGCTGGGCAGCTTCCGCGCGGTGGCCGGCACTGGCGCCGGCCACGCCTGGCCACCGGCGCTGCCGCCCAACCCGCTGCCCGAGCCGGACCTCGCCAACGCCGAAACCCTGGCCTTCAACTTCGAATGGGCCGGCAAGCTGTCGGTCGGCACCGCCCAGGGCAAGGCGCCGAGCCTGTGGCAGGTGAACGGCGTGGCCTGGGACATCGACGACAAAACCTGCGCCGAGCGCCCCATCGCCCGCCTCAAGCAAGGCAACAGTTACATTCTCGAGCTGCGCAACCTGACCCAGTACCAGCACCCCATTCACCTGCACGGCATGAGCTTCAAGGTGTTGAGGTCGAACAAGCGCGCGATCGAGCCGTACTTCACCGACACCTACCTGCTCGGGCGAAACGAGCGTGCCCAAGTGGCGCTGGTAGCGGATAATCCCGGCACGTGGATGTTCCACTGCCATGTGATCGATCACATGGAAACCGGCCTGATGGCCGCCATAGAGGTTTCCTGATGCGCCAACCGTTCATCGTCGACCGCAGCCGCGATCATGAATTCATGCAACATGCCCTGGCCTTGGCCGAGCAGGGGGCCAGCGTGGGCGAGGTGCCGGTGGGGGCGGTGGTGGTGCAGGGCGGCGCGGTGATCGGCCAGGGCTTCAACTGCCCGATCACCACCCATGACCCCAGCGCCCATGCCGAGATGGTCGCCATCCGCGCCGCGGCCCAGGCGCTGGGCAATTACCGCCTGCCAGGTACCACCCTGTACGTCACCCTCGAGCCTTGCAGCATGTGCGCCGGGCTGATCGTGCATTCGCGCATCGCCCGGGTGGTGTTTGGCGCCAGCGAGCCCAAGGCTGGCGTGGCGCACAGTCAGGGGCGGTTTTTTGACCAGATGTTCCTCAACCATCGGCCGATGCTGGAGGGCGGGGTGCTGGCCGAGGCGTGCGGGCAGGTGTTGAGCGCATTCTTCAAGCAGCGCCGCGGCGCGGGGGCCTGAGCCGCCGCGCCTACAGCACCCGCTTCAGGCCACGCTGGCGTAGCGCAACGAATAACGCGTCAAGGGTATCGAAGCGCCGGCCGCTGATCTGCGACCACTGCGGGCGTTGCAGGGTGTACTGCGTGCCATAGCGCTCCACCGGGGTGTACACCAGCTCGCCGGTGCGATCACGATGGATGAGCTGGAGCTGGCTGCCGTCGTCGACCAGCACGAATTGCCCGGGCTGGGTGAGTTTTTCAGCGGGTGGCACTGCCAGCAGGCGGCTACTGCGTTCATCGGCGAAGGGCGCGCGAAACCGCAGGTCGCTTTTGAGCAGCACCCCTGGCTCTTCGCCGTGCAGCACGATGCCGCCTGGGTCCGCGCTGAAGCCCCCCGCGGTACCTGGTGGAACATCCTCGGCGCGTAGGCTGATCACCCCTTCGAGGTCGGCCAAGCCGGGCACTTCCAGGTAAACGTCGGTGTGGCTGTTGCCGACCAGCGCAATCCACTTGCCCACTGGTGGCTCACTGCTGATCACCTGATGCGCGTAGTAATTCATCAACCGCTGGCGCAGGGTGTCGTTGTTGTTGAACGGGTCGATCCTGACCTTGTAGCTGGCCCCGCAGTCCAGGGCGCGCACGTGGATACCGTTCTTCTGCGCCGCCTTGACGACGTTGGCGAAGGTATAGCGGCCGGTAGGGTCGGTGTTCTGGCCGGTGTCCAGCACCTTCAGGTAGCGCTCTAGCCGTTCTGGCATCTCGCCGGAGCTGTGGAACAGGTCGAGGTCTGCCTGGTGCGCATCGCTGAGCAGGTGCTCCATGAACAACGTATCCACCCCCTCCTTGGCCATGCGCTCCATCTGTTCGATCAACAGCTGCTTGGGTGCCCGCGCCCAATGCGCTTCGCCGATGACCAAGCCGCGGCTGCGAGCGAAGATGGCGCGGAGCACCTGTTTGGGCGGTGTTTGCGCCGCAAGCTCGGGGACTTCGGGGTGGCTCTGCGGCTGCACATCTTTGAAGAATGCCTCAGCATCGGCGGTCAAACGGGTTTGCGCGTCGCTGAAGGCGGTGGCGATGTCCGAACTGTTTTCCAGGTCCAGGATGTAGCCCTCCAGGCGCCTGTCCCCCGGTTTGGTCATGATGTCGGCCAGCTCGGTTTCGTACTCGGCGGGCAGGTCGTAAGGTTGCGCCACCCGCGGCACCAGTGCCGCCGGCCGGCGCTGGCGTACCCAGGGCAGCAGGCGGTCGAGCTTGCCCCCGCCGTTCAGGCCCGGGCGCGGTACCACCTCCCACTCGCCATCGCCAACCGGGCGCAGGGGCACGCTGCGGTGGAACGAGAAGGGGTTTTCCGGGTCGACCACCACCCAGGTAGTCAGCTCCGGGGCATAGCGCACCGCGTAGGCCCTGCCCGCCACGCTGGCGTAGGTCTGGCCATCGGGCAGGGCGTAGATCCCTTGGCTGACGCCTTCGGTCCCGGCGCTGTAGGCATCGAGCAGTACATTGGTCTCGAACGGCACCAGGGCTTCAGGGGTGTCGAGGTAAATGGGCCCTTCGGGCAGTGCGTCAATGCCGGGCAGCACGGTGGGTTCGGCATCCGCGGGGGGCTCGCTGGCTTCGGGCTCCGGTGGCTTGGCCAGTTCACCCTCCAGCGTGCCTTCCGCGGCAGTGCTGCCGGCCCAGGCACCCCACAAGTAAAGGCCGTTGAACAGCACATCGATGCCGGCGGTGATCGCGCCGATCACCGCCGCCTTGCGTTCGCCGTGAGTCGGCGCGTGCACCGCCTGGTCGATGTTCAGGCCCATGCTGGCCAAGCCCGCGCCGACCACCGCCAGTGAGACCGGCCAGTCCACCGCGGCCATCGGGCCGAACACCTGGTTGAAGGCGCCAAGGTAACCGAGCCAGATTTTCTCCCGTTGCTCGGCGTTGCTGTGCAGGGTGGCGTTCGCGTCGGCGAGCATGCGCAGGCGGGCCTGCTCGGCCAAAGCGGCAAAGGCGTCGCCCTCCAGGCGCTGGTCAGGGTGGTGGATCAATGAACGGTCGCTGCGGCCCCAGGTGGAGTAGAGCAGGTCGATCACCGGGTTCAGGCCACTGCCACGGCCTTCGAGGTGGGTATCCAAGGCAAAGTGCAGCATGAACCGCGCCCGTGGCTCTGGGTCTTTGTTCTGCATCAGCAGCCACCAGTGCAGGGCTTCCAGCGAGCTGTACTTCTGGATGGCGTTCACCTCGCCGGGCATCCATACAAAGTGCTCGCCGTTGGCCGTTTCGGCGCAGAGGATGTCGGTGGAAACGTATTCGCCCACTTGCAGCAGGTACACCCGCGCGTCGGCGGCGGCGCTGTGGGTTTCTTCGAGCACCGGCAGGGTCAGGGGCGCGCTGGCGCCGCCGGCCAGGGCGTTGAACAGCCACTGTGCATCGGCGTCGCTCAAGGCCAGGGCCTGGCGTTCCTCAAGCACTTCGCCCATGAAGTGCGCCTTGGCCAGCAGCCGGTAGTCGTCGCGGTGGTCTTCCCAGAACACCGTGGCATAGCGCAAAAAGTCGGTTTTGAAGTCGATCTTCCACAGCCAGGCCAGCAACACGCTCGGCAACAGTGGCACCTCGTTGCTGCTGTCGTAACGCTCGGCGGTGGGGCCGACGGTATAAAAGCCGGTGCTGACGTCCAGCTCGTCGGTGGCGTCCTGGGCGTTGCTGTTGAAGCGCTGCATGATCAACTCCACCAGCGTCAGCGACTCGGCCGGGGGTTGGTAGTGCACCCAGCCGCTGAAGGCCTGGGGGTCGCTGACCTGGTCATTGAAGCGGTGCCAGTACACCTGTTCCGGCGCATGGCTGGCGAGGTTGTGCTGGGCGAGAAAATCAACGGCCAGCGCCCGCACCTGCTCGCGCAGGTCGGGGCAGGCCTGGGCGATCAGCTTGGCCAGGTCGTGCAGGTGGCTTTGCGCGAAGGGGAGTTCAGACATGGGGTAATTCCTCGATGAAGGGGCATCGAGGATGGCCAGCGGCGGGCCGCGGCCTGCATTACACAGTTACCGCGTTTACAGCGGCGGCGAGGTTTGCGCCGGTTTGGTTTTGTCCACGCCCGGTACGTGCAGGTTGCCGTCGACCACCTGGTTGCCTTCGCCCTGGGGTTGGGTCACCCAGGTGAGGATGTCGTAGTAACGGCGGATGTTCGCCACGAAATGCACGGTTTCGCCGCCGCGGGCGTAGCCGTAGCGGGTTTTGCTGTACCACTTCTTCTGTGACAGGCGCGGCAGCATTTTTTTGACGTCGAGCCATTTGTTCGGGTCAAGCCCTTCGTCCTGGGCGAGCTTGCGCGCGTCTTCGAGGTGGGCGGTGCCGACGTTGTAGGCGGCCAGGGCGAACCAGGTGCGGTCGGGTTCCTTGATGCTGTCGTCGAGCTGGTCGACCATCGAAGCGAAATACTTGGCGCCGCCCATGATGCTCTGGCGAGGGTCGAGGCGGTTGGCCACGCCCATGGCCTGGGCGGTGTTCTGGGTCAGCATCATCAACCCGCGCACGCCGGTCTTGGAGGTGACCGTGGCCTGCCACATCGACTCCTGGTAGCCGATGGCGGCCAGCATGCGCCAGTCGACCTTCTCCTGGCGGGCGTAGTTCTGGAAGTGCTTCTCGAACTTGGGCAGGCGCTCTTGCAGGTGCTGGGCGAAGGTGTAGGCGCCGACGTAGCCGAGTACGTCCACATGCCCGTAGTAGCGTTCCTTCAGCCGTTGCAGGGTGCCGTTCTTGCGGGATTGATCGATGAACGCGTCGATTTCGTTGAGCAGGCTGTTGTCTTCGCCCGGGCCCACGGCCCAGCGCTGGTCGCGGGCATCGCCCAGGTCGAAGGCCACCCGCGCGTTGGGGAAGTACACCTGGTTCATCGCCACTTCGTTGGAGTCGACCAGGGTGTAGTCGATCTGGCCCTCGTCGACCATGCGCAGCAGGTCGACCACCTCGACCTGGTCGGATTCTTCATACTCGATGCCGGGGAACTGCTGCTTGAGCGCGGCCAGTTGTTCGGCGTGGCTGCTGCCCTTGAGCACCATGATCTTCTTGCCCACGAGGTCTTTCGGCTCGGTCGGGCGCTGCTGGCCGTTGCGGTAGATCACCTGGGGGGTGACTTCCAGGTACGGGTGGGAGAAGCGCACTTCGTGCTGGCGCTGCTGGCTGCTGACCAGCCCCGCCGCCGCCAGCACCGGCCCGCCGGGCTTGCCCAGTTGGCTGAAGAGGTCGTCGAGGTTGTCGGCGGTCTGGATTTCCAGCTTGACGCCGAGTTCGTCGGCGAAACGCTTGACCAGTTCGTATTCGAAGCCGGTTTCGCCGTTGCGGTCCTGGAAGTAGGTGGCCGGGCTGTTGCGGGTAATCACGCGCAGCACGCCGTCCTCCTTGATGCGCTCTAGCGTGCTGGGTTTGTCGACGCAGCCGTTGAGCGCCAGCAGGAGACCGATCACGAACAGCCACCCGAGGTGGCGCAGGCGTAGGGCAGTCTGGGCGAACATGCGCGCCAGTATACTGAAAGCGCCTGCGCCACCATATATCGACAGCTTAAGATAACTCTGATACGCCTCGGCCCGTGAACCAGCCGTCATCGCTTGCGTGGGACGGGTGCCCTGCGCCGGTGGTTTAGGCTAGAATGCACGGCCTCTATGCACACCCCCTTCCGAGGCTGTTCCGAAGATGCTGATCCTGCGCGGCGCTCCTGCCCTTTCTGCCTTTCGCCACGGTAAATTACTCGAGCAATTGCGCCAGAAAGTTCCCGCTGTCACTGGCCTTTACGCTGAGTTCGCTCACTTTGCCGAAGTGGCCGGGGAGCTGGCCGAAAACCAGCTGGGCGTGCTCGCCCGCCTGCTCAAGTACGGCCCCAGCGTGCCGGTGCAAGAGCCCGCCGGGCGGCTGTTCCTGGTGCTGCCACGGTTCGGCACCATCTCGCCGTGGTCGAGCAAGGCCAGCGACATCGCGCACAACTGCGGCCTGGCCGAAGTGGCCCGCCTGGAGCGCGGCGTGGCGTACTACATCGCCGGTGAGCTGAGCGACGCCGACGCCGCCCTGGTGGCCCAGGCCCTGCACGACCGCATGACCCAGGTGGTACTGCCGCGCCTCGAAGACGCCGCCGGCCTGTTCAGCCATGCCGAACCCAAGCCGCTGGCCGCGATCGACGTGCTCGGCGGTGGCCGCGCCGCCCTCGAGGCGGCCAACGCCTCGCTGGGCCTGGCCCTGGCCGAAGACGAGATCGACTACCTGGTCGCCGCCTTCCAGGGCCTGGGGCGCAACCCCCACGACATCGAACTGATGATGTTCGCCCAGGCCAACTCCGAACACTGCCGGCACAAGATCTTCAACGCCAGTTGGGACATCGACGGCCAGGCCCAGGAAAAAAGCCTGTTCGGGATGATCAAGAACACCTACCAGATGCACAGCGAAGGCGTGTTGTCGGCGTATAAAGACAACGCCTCGGTGATCGTCGGCCATGTGGCTGGCCGCTTCTACCCGAACCCGGCCACCCGCGAATACGCCGCCGTGCGTGAGCCGGTGCACATCCTGATGAAGGTCGAAACCCACAACCACCCGACCGCGATCTCGCCGTTCTCCGGCGCCTCCACCGGCTCCGGCGGTGAAATCCGCGACGAAGGCGCCACCGGCCGCGGCTCCAAGCCGAAGGCGGGGCTGACCGGTTTCACCGTGTCGAACCTGAACATCCCCGGTTTCGAGCAACCTTGGGAGCAGCCCTACGGCAAGCCCGAGCGCATCGTCACCGCGCTCGACATCATGCTCGAAGGCCCCCTGGGCGGTGCGGCGTTCAACAACGAATTCGGCCGCCCGGCGCTGACCGGTTACTTCCGCACCTTCGAGCAGGCCGTAGCGACCGCCGAGGGCAGCGAAGTGCGCGGCTACCACAAGCCGATCATGCTGGCCGGCGGCCTGGGCAACATCCGTGAAGATCACGTGCAGAAGGGCGAGATCACCGTCGGCGCCAAGCTGATCGTGCTCGGCGGCCCGGCCATGCTGATCGGGCTGGGCGGCGGCGCGGCGTCGTCGGTGGCCACCGGCGCCAGTTCGGCAGACCTCGACTTCGCCTCGGTGCAGCGCGAGAACCCCGAGATGGAACGCCGCTGCCAGGAGGTCATCGACCGCTGCTGGCAACTGGGCGAAGAAAACCCGATCGCCTTCATCCACGACGTCGGCGCTGGCGGCCTGTCCAACGCCTTCCCGGAGCTGGTCAACGACGGCGGCCGCGGTGGCCGTTTCGAGCTGCGCAACGTGCCCAACGACGAGCCGGGCATGGCGCCGCTGGAAATCTGGAGCAACGAATCCCAGGAGCGTTACGTGCTGGCGGTCGATGCCGCCAACTTCGAACGCTTCAAGGCCATTTGCGAGCGCGAGCGCTGCCCGTTCGCGGTGGTCGGCGAGGCCACCGAAGAGCGCCACCTGACGGTGAGCGACAGCCACTTCGGCAACAATCCGGTAGACATGCCGCTGGAAGTGCTGCTCGGCAAGGCGCCGCGCATGCACCGCAGCGTGCAGCGCCAGGCCGAGGTTGGCGACGATTTCGACGCCGCCACGCTGAACCTCGACGACAGCGTGCAGCGCGTGCTGCGCCACCCGGCCGTGGCCAGCAAGAGCTTCCTGATCACCATCGGTGACCGCACCATCACCGGCCTGGTCGCCCGCGACCAGATGGTCGGCCCGTGGCAGGTCCCGGTGGCCGACTGCGCGGTGACCGCCACCAGCTTCGACGTGTACACCGGTGAAGCCATGGCACTGGGCGAGCGCACCCCGCTGGCCCTGCTCGATGCCCCGGCCTCCGGCCGCATGGCCATCGGCGAAACCCTGACCAACCTGGCCGCCGCGCCGATCGCCAAGCTGTCCGACATCAAGCTGTCGGCCAACTGGATGGCCGCCGCCGGCCACCCGGGTGAAGACGCCCGCCTGTACGACACGGTCAAGGCGGTGGGCATGGAGCTGTGCCCGGCGCTGGGCCTGACCATCCCGGTGGGCAAAGACTCGATGTCGATGAAAACCCGCTGGAACGACGATGGCGTGGACAAGAGCGTGACCTCGCCGATGTCGCTGATCGTCAGCGGCTTCGCCCCGGTCAGCGACGTGCGCGGCGTGCTCACCCCGCAACTGCGCATGGACAAAGGCGAAACCGACCTCATCCTGATCGACCTGGGCCGTGGCAAGAACCGCATGGGCGCCTCGATCCTCGCCCAGGTGCACGGCAAGATCGGCCAGCAGGCGCCGGACGTCGACGACGCCGAAGACCTCGCCGCGTTCTTCGCGGTGGTCCAGGGCCTGAGCCGCGACGGCCACCTGCTGGCTTACCACGACCGCTCCGACGGCGGCTTGCTGGTGACCGCGCTGGAAATGGCCTTCGCCGGCCATTGCGGCCTCGACCTGCGCCTCGACACCCTGGCCCAGAGCGAAGCAGAACTGGCCGCGGTGCTGTTCAACGAAGAGCTGGGCGCGGTGATCCAGGTGCGCCAGGGCGCCACCGAGCTGGTGCTGGCGCAGTTCAGCGCCGCCGGCCTGGGCGAAGACTGCGTGACCGTGGTGGGCCAGCCGGTGAACAACGGCCACGTGGCCATTCATTTTGGCGACAAACCGGTGTTCACCGGCGAGCGCCGCCTGCTGCAACGCCAGTGGGCCGAGACCAGCTACCGCATCCAGCGCCTGCGCGACAACGCCCAGTGCGCCGACCAGGAATTCGACACGCTGCTCGAAGAAGACAACCCGGGCCTGAGCGCCAAGCTGGGCTTCGACGTCAACGACAACATCGCCGCGCCGTACATCAAGAAAGGCGAGCGCCCGCAAGTGGCGATCCTGCGCGAGCAGGGCGTGAACGGCCAGGTCGAGATGGCGGCCGCGTTCGACCGCGCCGGTTTTGCCGCGGTCGACGTGCACATGAGCGACATCCTCAGTGGCCGCGTCAGCCTCGAGGCCTTCAAGGGCCTGGTGGCCTGCGGTGGCTTCTCCTACGGCGACGTGCTCGGCGCCGGCGAGGGCTGGGCCAAGTCGGCCTTGTTCAACAGCCGTGCCCGTGATGCCTTCCAGGGCTTCTTCGAGCGCAGCGACAGCTTCACCCTGGGTGTGTGCAACGGTTGCCAGATGATGTCCAACCTGCACGAGTTGATCCCGGGCAGCGACTTCTGGCCGCACTTCGTGCGCAACCGCTCCGAGCAGTTCGAGGCGCGGGTGGCAATGGTCCAGGTGCAGGAGTCGAACTCGATCTTCCTGCAGGGCATGGCCGGTTCGCGCATGCCGATCGCCATCGCCCACGGCGAAGGCCATGCCGAGTTCGCCAACGACGAAGCGCTGGTGGCGGCGGATGTGTCGGGCTGCGTGGCGCTGCGGTTTGTTGATAACCACGGCAAGGTCACCGAAACCTACCCGGCCAACCCTAACGGTTCGCCGCGCGGGATCACCGGCCTGACCAGCCTCGACGGCCGCGTGACCATCATGATGCCGCACCCGGAGCGGGTGTTCCGCGCCGTGCAGAACTCCTGGCAGCCAGACGAGTGGCATGAAGACGGCGCCTGGATGCGCATGTTCCGTAACGCGCGGGTGTGGGTGAACTAAGTGTTCAAACTGTGCTTCTTCGTCCCGCCCAGCCATCTGGAAGGGGTGAAGCAAGCCGTGTTTGCCGCGGGCGGCGGCAGGGTCGGCGGCTACGACCACTGCTGCTGGCAGGTGCAGGGCCTGGGGCAATTTCGCCCCTTGCCCGGCAGCCAGCCGTTCATCGGCACCACCGGTGAGGTGGAGCAGGTGGCCGAATGGCGCGTGGAACTGGTGGTGGCCGACGAGTTGATCGCGGCCACCGTGCAGGCGCTACTGGCCAGCCACCCGTATGAAACCCCCGCCTATGAGGCGTGGCGGCTGGCGGACCTCTGAGGCTTGGCCCTTCACCTCCTACAGCCGCTTCTGCTCAACCTTCGCCTCCAACTGCTGGGTTTTATCATGCCCACCGATACGCAACACCCCGGTATTGGTGTGCTGGTCGGCGATCGCCTCCGGGCTGCGCGAGGTGGTCAACTCATTGACCAGGCTGGTGGCCAGCTCAGTCGGTGAGTTCGACGCATTGATCCCCACGTCCGCCCGGTAATCCCGCCCGTTCAGGGCCTGGGTGTTCACCGCCCCTTCGCCCAGGTTCACCGCGCCTTGGCTGGCCTTCACCAATGCCCCGTTCAGTTGCGTGCTGCCTTGCACCGCCAGGTCGATGCCGTCACGCGCGCGCAGTTCGCTTTGCTGGGCCGCGGTGGTGCGGTCAGTGCGGACCACGTTCAGGGTCAGGCCTGGGCTGGTGTTAGGGTCAACCGCGCGGATGTCCTTGCCGGCTTTTGCCTGCACCTTGCCGCCCCACGGCCCGGCCACCGAGGTGACCGCGTTGAGCAGCCCCTGTGGGTTGTGCTCGCGGCTGATACGCCCATCGAGGCTCACTTCGGTGCCGCTGACGTGGTCTTGCCGAGTGCTGACGATCAGGTCGCCACCGACCTCGCCGTTGATTTGCCGCGCCTTGGCTTGCACGCCGTTGAGGTGGGTGTTGTCGGCGCTGTTCAACGCCAGGGTGTCGACATTGGCTTGGGCATTGCTGTAGGTGGTGCTGTCGAGGCTGTCGACCTTCACCCGCGCCCGTGCATGCAGGCCGGAGGTGTCGGTTGCGCTGGCGCCGGTACGCATCGTATTGGCGCTCAGCCCGGCGGTGATCTCCACATTGCCTTTATGCTCGGTGCGGGTCGCCGCTTCGACCAACACGCCGCCGTGGGGGGCGGCCAGCTCAAGGGCTTGGCCGCTGGCGGCCACCCCGGTGAGCTGCACCGCGGCCGGGCCGCTGGCGCCTGCCGTGACCTTGAACTGCTCGGCGTGCACGGCGCTGGTGTTTTCCTGGCGCAATTGCTCGTTGGTGCGGCCTACATCGATATGCCCGCCCAGGCCACCGCCGCGCGCGCCGGTGGCGCCCGCCATGCCCAACTGCAGCCCGCCACCCAGGCGCTGGCCGGTTTTTTCGCGGGTATCGACCGTGGCGCCCAGGTGGGCAGTGCCACCGGCGTTCACCTCCAGTACTTCCAGCGGCTTGGCCAGGCTACCGGCGGCCAGCCCCTGGCTGCTGAAGTCTCCCTTCACTGACACCCGCGCGCCCTTGCCGTTGAGGCTGGCAGCCACGCCCTGGCTGGCGGCCAGGGTGTGCTGGTCGATGCTGGCCGCGCCACCGCCGGCGAGGTTGCGGGCTTTGTCTGGGCCGGTGCCCACGCCCACCCAGGCAAAGCCGTCGATGGCTTGGCGGGTTTCCTGCTGGGCGTTGTTGGCCTGGGGCATCTCGACCGAGCCGCCGGCGTTGATCGAGGTGATGCCCTCGCCACTGTCGAAGGCCGTGCCTTCGTAGCGGCCGTCGGTGCCCAGTTGGATGGCGATGCCTTGTTTGCCTTCGAGCGAGGTGGGCAGGGCGGTGCTGCTGTTTTTGCTTTCTCCGAGCGAGCTGCCAGTGCCCACTGCGCGGGCGTTGACGTCCACGCTGGTGACGGTGTCGACCCGCACCGCGCCCTCGGCGTCGAGGCGTTCAACCCGTTGGCTGTGGCGGTTGTGGGCGGCGCGAGCGTCGTGGCTGCCAGCGTTGATGGCGACGGTGCCCGCGTTGGCCTTGTACGCCGTGCCTTCGTCCTTGAGGGTGTGTTCCACTTGCAGGTTCACCTGGGCGCCCTCGATGTGGCTGGCCTTGGCGGTGCTTTGGCTGTCGCTGGCCACCCGTTGAGTGTGCCCGCCGACCACGTCTACGCCCAGGCTTGGCGCGGCCATGGCTTCTTCTACGCCCTTCTGGAAGATGGTCTGGTCCTGGCCTTCGATCATTTTCTGGATCGGCCGGGTGATGAACTTGGTCTCGATGTTCAGCCCGGCGCTGCCGGCGTAGGTGTGGCGGGTGGTGGTGGTGCTTTCGGTGTCGTGCACGGCCTCGTTGTTGACCGTGGCGGCTTCCATCCGGGTTTCACCGCCGGCTTTGATCCGCGCGCCCTGGTTGTTGATTTCGCCGCGGCCGCCGCCCGCGATCAGGCGGGTGGCGCCACTGCTAGTGATCTCGGTTTGCCCGGCGCTGCCGCGTTGCCGGTCGACCACCTCACGCTTGTGTTCCCCCCAGGATTCACTGCCGCTGCGGTCCATGCCGCCGGTCACGCCGATGCCCCCACCGCTGGTGGCGGTGTCGCTACGCTCGCGGGAATGGGCGGTACTGCTGGCCAACTCGATTTTTGGCGCGTTGACCGTCACATCGCCAGCGCTGGCGTTCACCTGGCTGCTGTCCAACCGCGCGGTGCCGCTGGCTTCGATCGCCACGGCCTGGCCCTGCAGTTGGCTGGGCCGCAACGTTTCGCCCTGGCTATCGGTGGTTTTGTGGGTATGTTCCAGGCCGACCCGGGCCTGGTACTGCAGCGAGTCGGGCTTGTTGTCTTCGGCGTTCTGGGTTTGCCCGGCGCGGGCAATAAAGCCCCGCTCAGTGGTATGGGTGGTGGCGGTTTCAGTGTTCAGCGCGGCCTCGACGATCACATCGCCCTGGGCCTTGGCCTGCAGGGTGCCGCCAGCGCTCACGTCGCTGCCGGTCACGCGCAGGTCGGTGGCGGCGGCCACGGCCAGGTTGCTGGCGCTGGACACCTCGCTCTTCTGCGCCTGGCTGGCGTTACTGTTGCCGCTGCTGGATTTACCCACCAGCCCGAAGACCGAGCCGCTGCTACGCTCGTGCTCGCTTTGCTTGAGGTTATGGCTGCTTTCGATGGCCAGCGCGCCCTGCTCGCTGACCAGCGTCGCGCCTTGCTCGCCATGCACCTGGCTGCCCTCTATGCGCGCCTGGCCCACGCTGGCCTTCAGCGTGCCACCGGCCTTGATGGTGCTGCCTACCTGCAGGGTTTCCTGGCCGTTGCGGCGTTCATTGCCCTTGGTCACCAGGCCGCCGAGGTAGTCGCCGCGTACGTCCTCATACTGGCTGCCCTGCACGGTGGCCTGGCCGGTCACGGTGAGGTTGCGCGCCTCGATGGTCATGCCCTGGTCGCTGGTCACCTGGCTGCCGCGCACGGTGGTATCGCCGCCGCTGCGCAGGCTGACGGTTTGCCCCTTCACCTGGGTACCCACGTTGCGCTCGCTGGTCTTGGTGGTCACGGTTTTGCTTGACCACAGGTGTTTGCGGTGGAAGTTGTCGTCGGTCACCTCGGTGCGGTCTACCGCCGCGCCGAGGGTGAGGTCGCCACCGGCTTCCAGGCTGGCGTGGCCCTGGGCTTGCATGTCCGCGGCCTTGGCGTCGAGGTGCCTGCCGGCGCTGAGGCTGAGGTTTTGTTCGGCGGTCAGCACGCTCTGGCTGTGCTCGGTTTTTTTCGTGTCACGCCCGCCCAGGCGGCGCTCGGTGACGATGCCGAGGAATTTGCGGGTGGAGTTCTCGGTTTCGTCGTAGTCGGCGCTACTGCGCTGGCCGGGGGCGATGTTCAGGTCTCCTTCGGCGCGGCCATTGATGTTGCGCGCCCCGGCGCGGGTGTTGGTGATCTGCATGTCGCCCTGGGCGTGCAGCTCGATGTCGCCCCGAGCGGCAGATAGCCGCGTGGTGTGTGCCGTGCTGCCGATCTGCAGGTTGCCCTGGCTGCGTACCTCCAGGCCCTGGCTCGCGATGAAGTCCGCGTCGGCCATGCGCACGCCAGCGCCCGCGGCAGTGCTGATCACGCGGATGCGCCCGGCGCGCATGCCGCCGAGCAACTGGGTGTCGATGCCGTGCTCGAGCTCCCCGTCGCGGGTTTCCAGCACTTCGCCACCCAGCGCCACGCGGTTGCGCCCGCTGATCACGTTCAGCCCTTGGCCTTCAGGCACTACCAGTTGCCCCAGGGCATCCACCTTTGGTGCGATCAGGTCCAGCGCGCCGTCGCTGATCAGCCCTGCGCGGCCCACCTCCAACTGGCCATGGGCATCGAAGGTGTTCAGCCCGCTGATGCGCCCGTCGGTCAGTTCCGGCCGGCCTACCAGGAAGGCACTGTGCGGGGCGTTGATCAACTGGCCGCCATTGATCTGGATGCCATTGGGGTTGGCCAGCACATAGTTGGCGGCCTGGCCGAAAATCTCCTGCGGGCCATTGATGCGTGACAGCCCGCCGCCGACCACTTCGTTGAGGATGGTACCGGCGGCCACGCCATTGAACTGGCTGTTGCCATTCAGTGGGCCGGCCAGGGCAGACTGGCCAGCATTGAGCGAGTTGTTCAGCACCGCACCGGCTTGGCCGACGTTGTATTCACCGAACTGGTTGTGCGACAGGCCATTGACCGGCGCCACGATGTCGATCACTGGCACGCCGTTGTGGGCGTTGACCAGCGGCGTGCCGCCTGGGCCGGCCGCCGGCACGATGCCGTTGGCACCGGCCGCGGTGGGCAGCAACAGCACGGCGGCGATGGCGTAGCGCAGGGGCTCGGCTTTGCGCCGGGAAGGGAAGGGGGTGGGTTTTTTCACGGGGTGTTTTCCTTCTTGTGGGTGATCAGAGGCGCACTTCGAACTCGGCCTGCCAGTAGCCGCCCGGGGTAGGGCCGCCGCTGTGGTAGAGCGGGTGCTGGTATTGGAGGTCGAGCTGGACATCGCCGCGGCGGATGTTCACGCCCACGGCGGCACCGGCCAGGCGCACGCCCTGGGCGCCGCGCAGGCCGTATTGACGGGTATGGGCGGGGCCGTCGCCGAGGCCGGCGTCCAGGCCCAGGCGCGGGGTGGCGATGATCGAGAAGGAGTAGCTGCGAGGGAAGGTGACGGTGTTGTTCCAGGTAACACCGCTGGCGAACATGCTCGGCACGTCGCGAAACCCGCGTACGGCGTAGTCGCCGGCCAGCGGAAATTGGTCCATGGCCGCCACGCTGTCGTTCGAGTATTGCCCGGCAAACTGGCTGTTCCATTGCCAGGCCTGGCCAAAAGCCTGGCTGGCGTAGCTATGGCCCAGCGCCAGGCCCCAGGCCTGGAAGCGCCCTTGTGCGGGGTGGGCGGCGCGGGTGGGCTGGCCGTCGTTGGCGCTCCAGCCGCCCAGGCCTTCGCTGTAGCGCAGTTGGCCGCTGAAGCTCGACCAGCCGAGCCAGAGCAGGTTCAGCTTGAGGTCCGCGCTGGCGTAGCGCGGGCTCAGCACGGCAACGCGGCTGCCACTTTGCAGGGTATCGATGCGTTTGTGGTTCAGTTGCAGGGTGCCACTGGCCAGTGCCTGCTGGCTGCGCCATAACTCGCGCTCCAGTACCAACTGGTTGTGCGCGCCACCGCCGTTTTCCTGCAGCCGGCCGGCGCCCGCGGGGTGCTGGGCCTGGTATTGATAGCGCCTGGCGACGGCGCTCAACTGCCACGGCCCGTAAGGCACCTGGTACATCAATTGGGCGCTTCGATAAAAACGCGCTTGGCTTTCAAGGCTATGGGCAATGCCGGCAATGGCCCGGTCATTGAGGCTCAGTGGGCTTTCGACCTGGTAATCGGCGCTGACCCCGTGCCGGCCGGCGCCGGCGGGCAAGGTGTTGTACGCCTTGCCGGTGAACCACGCCCGCGGTGGATAACTCAACGGCCGCAATTCAATCCGCGACGCCCCCGGTGTGGCGCCAGGGCGGATGTCCGAGGCCAGGTCGAACACCCGCAGCCGGTTCAACTGGTCCATCCCCCGCTCCAGCGTTGGCAGGTGCAGCGGCGCCCCCGGCAACTCACCGAAGGCGCTGTGCAAAGACAGCGGCAAGCTCGGGTCGGTGACGCTGATCCCCTCCACGTGCCCTTCGACGATCACCACCTCCAGGTCGCCGTCGTGGCTCGGCACCAGGTAAGGCCGCGCGGTGATGTACCCGCGCTCCACATAGGCGGCGGTCAGCGCGGCGAGCAAGCGGTTCAGCGCCTGGGCGCCCATGCACGGCGCCAGGTGAGGGGCCGCGGCTTCGCGCAGGCGCTGCTCGGAGAGCAACTGGTTGCCGCGCAGGCGCAGCGCTGCCGCGGGCCGGCAAGGTTCCGGCTCGGCAGCCGCGGTGGGCGGTTCGGCGGTGGCGGCGCTGGGGCGAATCAACTGGCGCTGGCGGCGCTCGCGTTCCTGCTGGTCGTGTTGCTGTTCCAGTTCACGCAGCGGTTGCCAGGCGTGGTTGGCCGGTGCCGCCACGGCCAGCGCGGGTAGCAAGGCCACGGCCAACCATAGCCGAGAAGGGGAGAGTGCAGGCACGGTGAGCCACCCATTTGGTTATTCGTTTGGGTGACGATAACCAAAAAGCGCACTCAAATGAGTTAGGATTCTTCCGACATCTCTGACAGAAAAGTTACCCCTGCCTGTAGGAATTTCCTACAGCTACGGGCGGATCTCCACCAGCGTGCCGTCCTTGACCAGCCCCCAGATCTCGCGCATGTCGTCGTTCTTGAGGGCAATGCAGCCGTCGGTCCAGTCGAGCGAGGCGAAGTACCACTCCGGGTAGTCTTCGTCGATGGGGGTGCCATGGATCATGATCATGCTGCCGGGGTTCACCCCGTCGCGGCGGGCGCGTGCGGCGTCGGCCACGTTGGGGTAGGAGATGTGCATGGCGAGGTTGAACTTGTCGCTGACCTTGCGCCAGTCGACCCAGTAAAAGCCCTCGGGGGTGCGCCGGTCGCCTTCGCGCTCCTTGGCGCCACGGGGCTGCTTGCCCAGCGACACGCGGTAGGCTTTCATCATCACCCCGCCGCTCATCAGTTGCAGTTCGCGGCTCGATTTGACCACCACGATCTTGTCGATCAGCCGGCCGCTGGCGTTGGGCAGTGGTACCGCCTGGGCCGGCGCCGGCGCAGGCGCGCCCGGCGCCACCGGGCGGGTGATGATGGTGGTGGTGAACGCCGCCTCGGCGGCGGGGGCGGCGGCCAGTGCGAACAGCAGGCCCACGGAAGCAAACAGCACACGCATCGATCAAAACCCTGGGGCGAACAGCCACCGGCGAGCAGGTGTCAGGGGGTGACCGCCGTCACGGCCAGTGGCGGCAGCACTTCATTGCGTACAGGGTAGCCAGCGGCCAGCCTGTCTGCGAAATAGCATTCTAAAGTACGTGCAACCGTGCGAAAAGCCAGCTCTTTCCAGGGAATTTCCGCTTCCTCGAACAACCTCACCTCCAGGCTCTCTTCACCGGCGGCAAAGTGCTCGCTGGCCAGCTCGGCGCGGAAGAACACATGCACCTGGTTGATGTGCGGCAAGTCGAACAGGGTATATATCTGCGCCGGGCCGAGGTTGGCGCAGGCTTCTTCGAGGGTTTCCCGACGGGCGGCTTGCTCCAGGCTTTCGCCGTTTTCCATAAAGCCGGCCGGCAGCGTCCAGAACCCACGCCGCGGTTCGATCGCGCGCCGGCACAGCAGCACCCGGCCGCCCAGCACCGGCAGGCTGCCGGCGACGATATTGGGGTTCTGGTAATGCACCTGGGCGCAACCGTCGCACACGTAGCGCGGGCGGTTGTCGCCGGCGGGTATCACATGCGACACACGGTGGCCGCAGGCGCTGCAGAATTTCATCGGGGCGCTCCTCGCTGTAGGCGCCCATCTTCGCCTTGCCCCCGCGGCCACGGCAAGCGGCGCCAATCGGGGCTTGGGCGAGGGCGCGCTTTGGGGCATGATTGAACGCCTGTACATGGAGTGGGATTTCCCCATGCTCGATGAGCTTTTGCGCCGGGTGGGTGACTACGTGCCGCGCCCGGTGGCGACCGACGGGCGCTTCCCAGAGGCCGCGGTGCTGATGCCCGTCACCCGCGCCGCCGAGCCCGAGCTGGTGCTGACCTTGCGCGCCAAGGGCTTGTCGACCCACGGCGGCGAAGTGGCCTTCCCCGGCGGGCGGCGCGACCCTGAAGACCCTGACCTACTGTTTACCGCGCTGCGTGAGGCCGAAGAAGAAATCGGCCTGCCGCCTGGCGTGGTCGAGGTCGCCGGGCCGCTGAGCCCGGTGGTGTCCAAGCACGGCCTGCGGGTGACGCCATTCGTGGGGATCATCCCCGATTACTTCGAATACCGCGCCAACGACGCCGAGATCGCCGCGGTGTTCAGCGTGCCGCTGGCGTTCTTCCGCGAAGACCCACGCGAGCACACCCACCGCATCGATTACCAGGGCCGCAGTTGGTACGTGCCGGCCTACCGCTACGCTGACTACAAGATCTGGGGGCTGTCGGCGATCATGATCGTCGAGCTGGTCAACCTGCTGTATGGCGCGGGCATCAGCATGCACCGCCCCAACGGCCCCTATACCGCGATTTGAGCCACGAGGAACAGCCTGATGAAATACCGCCTGGGCGAACTGCGCGTCAGTGCCCACCCCACCAGTTGGGTCGCGCCCAACGCCACGGTGATCGGCAACGTACGCCTGCAAGCCGGCGCCAGCGTGTGGTTCGGTGCCGTGCTGCGCGGCGACAACGAGTTGATCGACATCGGCGAGAACAGCAACGTGCAAGACGGCACGGTGATCCACACCGACCCCGGCCACCCGCTCACGCTGGGCCGCGGCGTGACCGTGGGCCACAACGTGATGCTGCACGGCTGCGAGGTGGGCGACCACAGCCTGATCGGCATCAACAGCGTGATCCTCAATGGCGCGAAAATCGGCAAGCACTGCCTGATCGGCGCCAATTCGTTGATCCCCGAAGGCAAGGTGATCCCCGACGGCTCTCTGGTGATGGGCTCGCCCGGCAAGGTGGTGCGTGAGCTGACCGACGAGCAAAAGCGCGGCCTCGAAGCCAGCGCCGCGCATTATGTGGCCAACGCCCGGCGCTATGCCGAGGGCCTCGCCGAGCAAGAGCCATGATGGCCGACACCCCGATCGAGCGCCCGGTACGCTCGCCCTGCGTAAGCGTGTGCGCCCTGGACGAGCACGACCTGTGCATTGGCTGCCAGCGCAGCGCCGATGAAATCACCCGCTGGGGCCGCATGAGCAACGACGAGCGCCGCCAGGTGCTGGCCAAGGCCCACGAGCGCGCCCGCGCCCAGGGCTTGATGCAGTGATACAATCGCCGGCCCGATTGCCCAGGCCGGCTTTGCCCTCCCATGATCTACCTGCTGCTTTACGTCGCCAGCGTCGTGCTGATCAACTTCGCCTTTTCCGCCGCGCCCGGTTTCGACGTGCTCTGGTCGGCCTGGGGCGGGCTGGTGTTTATCCTCCGCGACATGGTGCAAACCCGTTATGGCCATGGCGCGGTGTTGGCGATGCTGGTGGCGCTGGGGTTGTCGTACTTCACCTCGGAGCCGGCCATTGCCTTGGCCAGCGCGCTGGCGTTCGGCGTGTCCGAGTGCATCGACTGGCTGGTGTTCAGCATCACCCGGCGGCCCCTGCGCGACCGCCTGTGGCTGAGCTCGGCGCTGAGCATCCCGGTCGATACCCTGCTGTTTTTCGGCATGATCGGTGCGCTCACCCCGGCGGTGGCCGGCACCTCGCTGGCGTCGAAGTTCGCCGGCGTGAGCGTGGTCTGGCTGGCCATGGCCTGGCGCACCGGGCGGCAGGCAGCTGCGCGCTAAGCCTTGCCTTGGTGTAGAATCGCGGCCCTTATTTCTTCGGCTGCGGCCACTTTCACCTGTATGTGAGGACCTGACATGACCCGTATCGGAACCCCGCTTTCGCCGACGGCCACCCGTGTATTGCTGTGCGGCAGCGGTGAGCTGGGCAAGGAAGTGGTGCTCGAACTGCAGCGCCTGGGCGTGGAAGTGATCGCCGTCGACCGTTACGCCAATGCCCCGGCCATGCAGGTGGCCCATCGCAGCCACGTGGTCAACATGCTCGATGGCGCCGCCCTGCGCGCGGTGATCGAGGCCGAGAAGCCGCACTACATCGTGCCGGAGATCGAAGCGATCGCCACCGCCACCCTGGTCGAGCTGGAAAGCGAAGGCTATACCGTGGTGCCGACCGCCCGCGCCGCCCAACTGACCATGAACCGCGAAGGCATCCGCCGCCTGGCCGCCGAGGAACTGGGCCTGCCCACCTCGCCGTACCATTTTGCCGACACCTTCGAGGAGTACAGCGCCGCCGTGGTTGCGCTGGGCTTCCCGTGCGTGGTCAAGCCGGTGATGAGCTCGTCGGGCAAGGGCCAGAGCCTGCTGCGCAGCGAGGCCGACGTGCAGCAAGCCTGGGCCTACGCCCAGGAAGGCGGCCGCGCCGGTAAAGGCCGGGTGATCGTCGAGGGCTTTATCGATTTCGACTATGAAATCACCCTGCTGACCGTGCGCCATGTGGGCGGCACCACCTTCTGCGCGCCGGTCGGCCACCGCCAGGAGAAGGGCGACTATCAGGAATCCTGGCAGCCCCAGGCGATGAGCCCGGTGGCGCTGGCCGAGTCCGAGCGGGTGGCGCACAAGGTCACCGAGGCCCTGGGTGGCCGTGGGCTGTTTGGCGTCGAGCTGTTCATCAAGGGCGACCAGGTGTGGTTCAGCGAAGTGTCGCCGCGCCCGCACGACACCGGCCTGGTCACGCTGATCTCCCAGGACCTGCCGCAGTTCGCGCTGCACGCCCGGGCCATTCTCGGCCTGCCGATCCCAGTGATCCGCCAATTCGGCCCGTCGGCCTCGGCGGTGGTGCTGGTCGAAGGCACCTCCCAGCAAACCGCCTTCGCCAACCTCGGCGCGGCGCTGAGCGAGCCCGACACCGCCTTGCGCCTGTTCGGCAAGCCGGAAGTCAACGGCCAGCGCCGCATGGGCGTGGCGTTGGCGCGTGACGAATCGATCGAGGCCGCCCGCGCCAAGGCCACTCGCGCGGCGCAGGCAGTGAAGGTCGAGCTGTAACCTTCAGGGCCCTTCGCCCGGCACAGCCGGAGTGCCGGACCACGGCCTCCCACCAGTTTTGTGTAAGCACTTGATTTACAAGGCAACGCTACCTGTGGGAGGCCGGCTGTGCCGGGCGAGGGGCCCTGATGCCTTGCGCAATCAGCCAATATTGCCCAGGTCATCATCCCGCGTTTCCCGCAGGCACAGCACCGCCAGCACGCTCAGCAGCGCCGCTGCAGACACATACCCGCCCACATACCCCAGCCCCCCCATCGCCACCAGCTTCTGGGCGAAGAACGGTGCCGCCGAGGCGCCGACGATGCCGCCCAGGTTGTAGGCCGCCGAGGCGCCGGTGTAGCGCACGCGGGTCGGGAACAGTTCCGGCAGCAACGCACCCATCGGCGCGAAGGTGGCGCCCATCAGGAACAGTTCGATGCACAGGAACAGCGTCACGCCAAAGCTCGAGCCCAGCGTCAGCAGTGGCTGCATGGCAAAGCCTGAAGCGATCGCCAGCACGCCACTGGCCAGCAGCACCGGCTTGCGCCCGTAGCGGTCGCTGAGCCAGGCCGACAATGGCGTGGCCAGGGCCATGAACAGCACCGCGAAGCACAGCATGCCGAGGAAGCCCTCACGGCTGTAGCCCAGGTTGTTCACCCCGTAGCTGAGCGAAAACACCGTCGAGATGTAGAACAGCGCATAGCACACCACCATCGCCGCCGCGCCCAGCAACACCGGCACGCTGTGGCGGGCG
The DNA here is from genome assembly GCF_042958985.1 of Pseudomonas sp. NPDC007930. NCBI lineage: Bacteria > Pseudomonadati > Pseudomonadota > Gammaproteobacteria > Pseudomonadales > Pseudomonadaceae > Pseudomonas > Pseudomonas sp. NPDC007930. The sequence continues at coordinate 376,001 of NZ_JBIBKC010000002.1, read as the reverse complement.
AACAGCTCGACCACCGGCACCTTGGCTTTTTCATGGCGGGCCATGGCCTGGGCGAACACCGGTGTTTCCACCAGTTTCAAGCGCACGTACAGGCCCAGCACCACCAGCGCGGCGCTGAGCAGGAACGGCAGGCGCCAGCCCCAGGCACGGAACTGCTCATCGCTCAGGCCCAACGCCAGGCTGAGGAACAACCCGTTGGCCGCCAAAAAGCCGATCGATGGCCCCAATTGCGGGAACATGCCAAACCAGGCGCGTTTGCCTGGCGGGGCGTTCTCGGTGGCCAGCAAAGCCGCGCCGCCCCATTCGCCGCCCAGGCCCAGGCCTTGGCCGAAGCGCAGCAGGCACAGCAGCACCGGCGCCCATAGGCCAATGCTGTCATGCCCGGGAAGCACGCCGATCAGCGTGGTGCACACGCCCATCAGCAGCAGCGAGGCCACCAGCGTCGACTTGCGGCCGATGCGGTCGCCGAAGTGGCCGAACAGCGCCGAGCCGATCGGCCGCGCCACAAAGGCAATGCCGAAGGTGATGAACGCCGAGAGCATTTGCGCGGTGGCCGAACCCTGGGGGAAGAACACCGGGCCGATCACCAGCGCCGCGGCGGTGGCGTATACGTAGAAGTCATAGAACTCGATGGCGGTGCCGATGAAGCTGGCGGTGGCCACGCGGGCGGCGGAATTGGCCGGCTTCGCCTCGGCAGCGGAGGCGTGCAGCGCTTGAGCAGTCATGGTGGATCCCTGGCAGTCTGTGCGAATTGTTATTGGGCACAGCGCGGCAGGCTGGAGGGCGGGCTCAGGATGGGGGCCGGCGCGCCAGTGTGCAACGCTGGCTGACTGGCCGGGCGGCAACGGTGCGGGTAGCACAAGGCCCGGCGGGGCTGGGTAAGCGCAGTGATTATAGAGGCCGCGGCGGCTACATTGCCACCGGCACCGCCGGTTGGTGCCAGATCAGCACCTTGGTCACGCGGTTGTCTTCGGTGCCGAGGATTTCCAAACGGTAGCGGCCAATTTTCAGGCACACGCTGCTGCCGGGAATGCTCTCCAGCGCTTCGGTGACCAGCCCGTTGAGGGTGCGTGGCCCGTCGCTGGGCAGGTGCCAGCCCAGTACCTTGTTCAGTTCGCGGATCGGCGCCACGCCGTCGACCACGTAGCGGCCATCGCTCTGCGGGTGGATGTGCGGGTGGTGGATCACCTGTTCCTGCTCGAACTCGCCGACGATCTCTTCGAGGATGTCTTCGAGGGTGACCAAGCCCATCACCTCGCCGTATTCGTCGACCACCACGCCCATGCGCCGCTGTTCCTTGTGGAAGTTCAGCAGTTGCAGGCGCAGCGGGGTGCTTTCGGGGATGAAGTAGGCGTCATAGCAGGCCGCTAGCAGTTCGGCCTCGGTCAGCTCGCGGCCGGGCAACAGGTGGCTGATCTGCCGCGTGTTGAGCACCTTCTCGACCTGGTTGATGTCACCGCGGAACACCGGCAGGCGGGTGTGCCGGCTGGCGATCAGTTGGTCCATGATGCGCGCCAGCGGCTCGTCGAGGTTCAGCCCGTCGACTTCATTGCGCGGCACCAGGATGTCGTTGACGGTCATCTGCTCGAGCACCTGGAAGCCGCCCATGCCCGACGGCGCGCGCGGCGTGCCTGGGGCTTCGTCGTCTTCGCTGGGCGCTTCGTTTTCGGGCTCGCCAGGCTGGGCGCTGCTGGCGGCGGGCGAGAACGGCGTGAGCAACCGCTGCACCAGCCCGGCGAACAGCCAGGCCAGCGGGTAGACCAACCGCAGCGGCAGGCGCAGCAGCGCATTGGCCATGCTGATGAACGCCAGCGGGTAACGCCGGCCGAGCGCCCGTGGCAGGTACTCGCCCAGCACCAATTGCAGCCCCGCCACCAGTGCCAGCCCGGCCCAGGCCCGTTCCGGCCCCCACAGCAGGCCGCCCAGGTACAGCCCCAGGCCCAGCGCCACGGCGCGGCACAGCACGTTGCACAGCAGCAGGCTGGCGACGGAAAACGTCGGCGCCAATGGCAGCGGCTCGCCCGGGCGCGGCGGCCGGATGGCGCGCGGCAGGTGATGGCGGGCGTGGTCGACGGCGCTGAACAGCGCCGACCAGAACAGTGCCAGGGCCAGGAGGCCGAGCGCGGGGCCCGGCGGCAGAGCGGTCATGGGCGCGCCTTCAGATGTGCAGGATGTATTCGCGAACCAGCTTGCTGCCGAAATACGCCAGCATCAGCAGGCAGAACCCGGCCAGCGTCCAGCGGATCGCCTTGTGGCCGCGCCAGCCCAGCCGGTGGCGGCCCCACAACAGCACCGCGAACACCACCCAGGCCAGGCACGACAGCAACGTTTTATGCACCAGGTGCTGGGCGAACATGTTCTCCAGGAACAGCCAGCCCGACAGCAACGACGCCGAGAGGAAGATCCACCCCGCCCAGAGGAAGCCGAACAGCAGGCTTTCCATGGTTTGCAGCGGCGGGAAGGCGCGGATCAGCCCGGTGGGGTGCTTGTGCTTGAGCTGGTGGTTCTGCACCAGCAGCAACAGCGCCTGCACCACGGCCATGGTGAACAGCCCATAGGCCAGGATAGACAACAGGATATGGCTGAGGATGCCGGGTTCTTCGTCGATGCGCGGCACCGTGCCGGGCGGCGCGAATTGCGCGACCATGGCGGTGACCAGGCCCAGCGGGTAGATCAGCACCAGCAACGTTTCTACCGGCAGGCTGGCGCAGGCGAGCAGCGTCAGGGCGATCACCGCCGCGGCGATCAGGCTGGCGGCGGTGATGAAGTCGAGGTTCAGCCCGTGGCTGGTGAGTAACTGGCTGCCCAGCGCCACCGAGTGGGCGATCACCGCCACCACGCCCAGGGCGCAGATCAGGCGTTTGTCGGCGCGGGCCCCGCGCGACAGGCGCAGGCCCTGGATGAGCGTTGCCACCGCGTAGAGCAGGGCAGCGATGAGGCTGGGGTAAAGGCTGGGGGGCAAGGGGAGCATAAGTCCAGACGAGCGGCCACTAAAGGCGCGAGTGTGGCATATAAAGCCGACCCCACGAAAGACTGCATGCGGGCCCCGCCCACTGTGCGTTATACTCGCGGCCATTTTCCGCCATCGGCTCGAAGCATTATGTGCATGGCTGCCCGCACGGCGCGCCGCCTGCAAAGGATCCCGCATGTTTGAGAATCTCTCAGAGCGCCTGTCACAGACGCTCCGCCACGTTACCGGCAAGGCCAAGCTCAGCGAAGACAACATCAAGGACACCCTGCGCGAGGTGCGCATGGCGCTGCTCGAGGCAGACGTCGCCCTGCCGGTGGTCAAGGAGTTCGTCAACGCCATCAAGGAACGCGCGGTCGGCACTGAAGTGTCGCGCAGCCTGACCCCAGGCCAGGCGTTCGTGAAAATCGTCCAGGCCGAACTCGAATCGGTGATGGGCGCGGCCAACGAAGACCTCGCCCTGAACGCCGCGCCGCCGGCCGTGGTATTGATGGCCGGCCTGCAGGGCGCGGGCAAGACCACCACCGCCGGCAAGCTGGCGCGCTTCCTCAAGGAGCGCCGCAAAAAAACCGTCATGGTGGTCTCGGCAGACGTCTACCGCCCGGCGGCGATCAAGCAGCTCGAAACCCTGGCCAATGATGTCGGCGTGACCTTCTTCCCGTCCGACATCACCCAAAAGCCGGTGGACATCGCCGAAGCGGCGATTCGCGAAGCCAAGCTCAAGTTCATCGACGTGGTCATCCTCGACACCGCCGGCCGCCTGCACATCGACGCCGAGATGATGGCCGAGATCCAGGCCCTGCACGCCGCTGTCAAGCCGGTCGAAACGCTGTTCGTGGTCGACGCCATGACCGGCCAGGACGCCGCCAACACCGCCAAGGCCTTTGGCGACGCGCTGCCACTGACCGGCGTGGTGCTGACCAAGGTCGACGGCGACGCCCGTGGCGGTGCCGCGCTGTCGGTGCGGCACATCACCGGCAAGCCGATCAAGTTCATCGGCATGGGCGAGAAGAGCGAAGCGCTTGAGCCGTTCTACCCCGACCGCATCGCCTCGCGCATCCTGGGCATGGGCGACATGCTCAGCCTGATCGAACAGGCCGAGCAGAAACTCGACAAGGACAAGGCCGAGAAGCTCGCCAAGAAGCTCAAGAAGGGCAAGGGATTCGACCTCGAAGACTTCCGCGACCAACTCGTGCAAATGAAGAGCATGGGCGGCCTGGGCGGCCTGATGGACAAACTGCCGAGCATCGGTGGGGTCAACCTGTCGCAGATGGGCAACGCGCAGAACGCCGCCGAGAAGCAGTTCAAGCAGATGGAAGCGATCATCGACTCGATGACCCCGGCCGAGCGCCGCGACCCCGACGTGATCAGCGGCTCGCGCAAGCGCCGCATCGCGATGGGCTCTGGCACCCAGGTGCAAGACGTCGGCCGGCTGATCAAGCAGCACAAGCAGATGCAAAAAATGATGAAGAAATTCTCCACCAAGGGCGGCATGGCCAAGATGATGCGCGGCCTGGGCGGCATGATGCCCGGTGGCGGCGGCATGCCGCGGATCTGACCTTCACGTACACCGGTTGATGGGCCGGCCCCTGGTGGGTGCCGGCCCGTCGGCCATTTGGAAAAAGGCAATTGCAAAAGTCCACATATTCCCTGAGAATATGCGGCCTTTCGGGCACCTATGTGCTCGCTGTGCCTTTAATTTGCAGCACCGACAACAGGAATCACGTACACATGTTGACCATTCGTCTTGCACGTGGCGGCTCCAAAAAGCGCCCGTTCTACCACCTGACCGTGACCGACAGCCGCAATGCGCGCGACGGTCGCTTCAACGAGCGCGTTGGCTTCTTCAACCCGGTTGCCACCGGTGGTGAAGTTCGCCTGTCCGTCAACCAGGAGCGCGTAAGCTACTGGCTGGCCAATGGCGCGCAGCCGTCTGAGCGTGTTGCTCAACTGCTGAAAGACGCTGCCAAGGCTGCTGCCTGAGCAGTATGAACGCAACGCCAGCTTCTGCGGGTGATCTGATCGTCATCGGCAAGATCGTCTCGGTTCACGGCGTTCGTGGTGAGGTCAAGGTTTACTCCTTTACCGACCCAATAGACAACCTGCTCCACTACAAGCACTGGACGCTTCGGCACGAAGGTGACGTGAAACAGGCAGTACTGATCAGCGGCCGTTCTCAGAACAAGGTGCTGGTCGCAAAGTTGAAAGGTCTCGATGACCGCGAAGAAGCCCGGCTTCTCGCTGGTTACGAAATCTGCGTCGAGCGCAGCCTGCTCCCCGCATTGGCCGAAGATGACTACTACTGGTATCAGCTTCAAGGCCTCAAGGTCATCAATACCCCCGGCGAATTGCTGGGTACCATTGATCACCTGCTGGAGACTGGCGCAAACGACGTGATGGTGATCAAGCCCTGCGCGGGCAGCCTGGATGATCGCGAGCGCTTGTTGCCCTACACGGACGACTGCGTGCTCAACATTGACCTGGCCGCTGGCGAAATGCGGGTGGAGTGGGATGCGGACTTCTAGGCAATGGCTAACCTGCGCGTAGATGTCATCACACTGTTCCCCGAGATGTTCTCGGCCATCACCGACCACGGCATTACCAGCCGCGCGGTCAAGCAGGGGTTGCTGCAACTGACCTGCTGGAACCCGCGAAGCTACACCACGGATCGGCACCACACAGTGGATGACCGGCCCTTTGGCGGTGGCCCAGGCATGGTAATGAAGGTCAAGCCCCTGGAAGACGCTCTGGTTGATGCCAGGCAGGCGGCAGGGGAAGCGGCGAAGGTGATTTACCTGTCCCCGCAAGGTCGCCCGCTTACCCAGGCGGCCGTGAAGGAACTGGCGAAGGCTGAATCATTGATTCTCATCGCCGGGCGTTACGAAGGCATCGACGAGCGGTTCATTGAAGCGCATGTCGATGAAGAGTGGTCGATTGGGGATTACGTGCTGTCTGGCGGTGAGCTGGCGGCGATGGTCCTGGTCGATGCGGTTACGCGGTTGCTGCCCGGAGCTTTAGGGCATGCAGGCTCGGCAGAGGAAGACTCGTTTACGGACGGCTTGCTCGATTGCCCGCACTACACCCGGCCTGAGGTGTATGCGCAACGCCGTGTACCCGACGTGTTGCTTAGTGGCAATCATGCACATATCCGGCGTTGGCGTTTGATGCAGTCCCTTGGTAGGACGCACGAACGGCGGCCCGATCTTCTGGAAGGTCGCTCGCTTTCTGGAGAAGAGCAAAAGCTGCTGGCGGAATACCTCCGCCCGCGGGACGATAGTTAACGTATCGATGGTAAACCTGGCGGTTTGCCTTAGGAGCACAGCATGACCAACAAAATCATCCTCGCCCTCGAAGCAGAGCAGATGACCAAAGAAATCCCCGCTTTTGCCCCCGGTGACACCGTCATCGTGCAAGTAAAAGTGAAAGAAGGCGACCGCAGCCGTCTGCAGGCCTTCGAGGGTGTCGTTATCGGTAAGCGTAACCGTGGCGTCAACAGTGCATTCACCGTGCGCAAGATCTCCAACGGTGTCGGCGTAGAGCGTACCTTCCAGACCTACAGCCCGACCATCGACAGCCTGTCCGTGAAACGTCGTGGTGACGTGCGTAAGGCCAAGCTGTACTACCTGCGTGATCTGTCCGGTAAAGCCGCGCGCATCAAGGAAAAACTGTCCTGATTGCACGCCGCTAAAAGAAGCAGCCTTCGGGCTGCTTTTTTTTGTTCGAAATTTACCCAAGGAAACCCATGCCCACTCGCGAACAGGAAATCCAGCGCCGCGCGGCGTTGTCCATCAGCCGCGTGACCAAAGCCGTGTTCCCCGGCACCGTCAACCACCACAACACCCTCTTCGGCGGCACCGCCCTGGCCTGGATGGACGAAGTCTCGTTCATCGCCGCCACGCGCTTCTGCCGGCTGCCGCTGGTCACGGTGTCTACCGACCGCATCGACTTCAACCACCCGATCCCGGCCGGCAGCATCGTCGAGCTGGTGGGCACCGTGGTGAAGGTGGGCAATACCAGCCTGAAAGTGCGGGTCGAGGTGTTCGTCGAGAAGATGTACAGCGAGGAGCGGGAAAAGGCCATCGAAGGGGTGTTCAGTTTTGTCGCCATCGATGAGCAGAAGCGGCCGGTGCCGGTGTTGCCGTTATAAAAATATCTATTTATCGCGTATTACTCAGGAAGCTTGATTCAATTCGAGGCAGGCTAATTTCGGCCTGTATCGAAAGGGATTGACCGATGAGTGAGTTTTCTGTTTTGGCTGATGTGGGTGTTTCGATTCTACCGCCGATGACCAAGATGCTCCCAGGGCAGTATCTCGAATCCCCCTCGAGAAAATATCGGCTTCAATATCAAGATGATTGTCAACTTGTGTTGCTAGATGAGGGGGTGCCATTTTGGTTTGCAGACAAGAACCAAGCGTTTGGTCGTATTTATAAATTTAAAAAGGTCAGTTTGGAACATGCTGTTCATATGTCGTATTATCTGATGGTGAATCAACCTTGCTGGAGCCAACAGTGGAGTTCGGTTGGCTACGATAGCTTTCAAGGAGATTATCATTCGGCTAGACAGCGCGCTTATCTTCAACTGCAGGATGACGGAAACATCGTGGTGATTGAACCCCGGCCTCTGTGGTCAGCGGGGATGTCACTATGGGAGTTTTCAACCACCCCTGTTCGCCATTTAATTACTCCAGGCTTTCAACTGGAGCGAGGGGCCACGCTAGAAGCTGGAGGCGCAAGGTTGGCATTGCTGCCTGATCAGAACCTAGTCGGCTACGACGCTGCTGGCCGGGTCGTTTGGGCAAGCAACACTGAAGGCTCTGGAGCAGATTTTGCAGTCATGCAGAGTGATGGCAATTTTGTTCTTTACGCAGGAAACACTCAAGTCTGGGCCACTGATACCGCTGGAAACACGCAGGCGTTTGGCCAAGTACATGAGGATGGCAGGTTATCTATAGTTTACAATCTTCCTGTTTGGGCCCGATTTGGGATTCACTTGGTAAGAAAGCCCACGCTCAATGTGGGTGAACCTTATGAAATTCCAATTTCAAGTATTTGGAAAACGCTTCAGGAGAAGGGCTGGATATAAGTAGCTAATCCAGTCGGATGCTGCCCTCGGTCACTTGGCGGTATACGCCATAGGGCAGCAGTACGGTATCAATGGCTCCGGAAAAGGCGGTGTCAATAAGCACGAGCTGTAACATTGCACCGCTGGTGTCATTACCTGCTGATGAAGCGTTGATGTGGCAGAAGTCGTAAGCGACGCCGCTGTAAATTTTCGGAATGAAGCTGCAGTTCGTTTTGGCCTTGGTGAGATCGTTTTGCACGGAGTGATCCTCTCTCATTGAAAGCGCGCTTCCGCATCCGGATAGCATCAATGCGCCAATAGTGGGTAATAGTGTTTTCATGTGCCCGCTCCAGTAGCAAGAAGCGCAGAATAGGAATACTCTCCCTCTGGTGTAAAATCCTATAACTTTTCTAGCTGTTTCAAGATGCCTGCCCTCGACCACCCCCTGATCGACCAATTCCTCGACGCCCTCTGGCTGGAAAAAGGCCTCTCCGACAACAGCCGCAGCGCCTACCGCAGTGACCTGGCGCTGTTCAACGGCTGGCTCAGCGAACGCCACCTGCAGTTGCCCGAGGCCGGCCGCGACGCCTTGCTCGACCACCTCGCCTGGCGCGTCGACAACGCCTACAAGCCGCGCTCGACCGCGCGGTTTCTCTCGGGCGCGCGGGGGTTTTACCGCTACCTGCTGCGGGAAAACCTCATCAGCCAGGACCCCACCCTCGAGGTCGACATGCCGCGCCTGGGCAAGCCGCTGCCCAAATCGCTGTCTGAGGCAGACGTCGAAGCGCTGTTGCAGGCCCCCGACACCGCCACCGCACTTGGCCTGCGCGACCGCGCCATGCTTGAGGTACTGTACGCCTGCGGCCTGCGGGTGTCCGAGCTGGTGGGGTTGCGCCTGGATGAAATCAACACCCGCCAGGGCGTGTTGCGGGTGATGGGCAAAGGCGGCAAGGAGCGCCTGGTGCCGATGGGTGAAGAGGCCCTCAATTGGCTTGAGCGCTACAGCCGCCATGGCCGCGCCGAGCTGCTCGGCGAGCGCCCCAGCGACGTGGTGTTTCCCAGCCTGCGTGGCGAGGAAATGACCCGGCAAACCTTCTGGCACCGGATCAAGCACCATGCGGTGGTGGCCGGCATCGACAAAAGCCTGTCGCCGCACACCTTGCGCCACGCCTTCGCCACCCATTTGCTCAACCACGGCGCCGATTTGCGCTCGGTGCAGATGCTGCTGGGGCACAGTGACCTCTCCACCACGCAGATCTACACCCACGTCGCCCGCGCGCGCCTGCAAGAGCTGCATGCCCGTCATCACCCGCGTGGTTGAGGCAGTCGGCGGTGCGGGCCTTATGTGGTAGGCTTGCACGCTTGAAATGCCCGGCTGGCCGTTACGGCGGCCAGCCTTGGCCGATCTGTCCGCTGCTTCAGGAGTTCCCATGCGCGTGACCCGCCTTTTTGCCGCCGCCGCCCTGGCGCTGGCCAGCACCTTTGCCGTCGCCGACGATGCCGCCGAACAGGCCATCCGCAAAACCCTGGCCAGCCTGCAACTGGACGTCCCCGTCGAAAGCATCGGCAGCAGCCCGCTGAACGGCCTGTACGAAGTGCACCTGCAAGGTGGCCGCGTGCTCTACGCCAGCGCTGACGGCCAGTACGTGATGCAGGGTTACCTCTACCAGCTCAAGGACGGCAAGCCGGTGAACCTCACCGAGCGCACCGAACGCGCCGGCGTGGCCAAGCTGATCAACGGCATCCCGCAGGGCGAAATGGTCGTGTTCCCGGCCAAGGGTGAGGCGAAGTCGTACATCACCGTGTTCACCGACACCACCTGCCCGTACTGCCAGAAGCTGCACGCCGAAGTGCCCAAGCTCAACGCCATGGGCATCGAAGTGCGCTACCTGGCCTTCCCGCGCCAGGGCCTGAACTCGCCGGGCGATGAACAACTGCAGGCGGTCTGGTGCTCCAAGGACCGCCCCGCCTCGCTGTCCAAGCTGATCGAAGGCAAGGACGTGGCCGCGGCCAAATGCGCCAACCCGGTCAGCAAACAGTTCGCCCTGGGCCAGCAGATCGGCGTGAACGGCACCCCGGCGATCGTGCTGCAAGACGGCCAGATCATTCCGGGCTACCAGCCGGCCGCGCAGGTCGCCAAGCTGGCGCTCGACGCCAAGGGCTAATCGATTCAACAAACGCTGCCCGAGGGGGCGGCGGTTTTCGCGGCCGGCACAGCGCCGGCCGTTTCATGGGGAGTTCAGAGTGAAACCGGTCAAAGTAGGCATCTGTGGGTTAGGTACCGTCGGTGGCGGCACCTTCAATGTACTCAAGCGTAACGCCGAGGAGATTGCCCGCCGTGCCGGGCGCGGTATTGAGGTCGCCCAAATCGCCCTGCGTTCGCAGAACCCGCACTGCGACCTGACCGGTACCGCGACCACCGCCGACGTGTTCGCGGTGGCCAGCAACCCCGAGATCGACATCGTCATCGAGCTGATCGGTGGCTACACCGTGGCCCGTGAGCTGGTGCTCAAGGCCATCGACAACGGCAAGCACGTGGTCACCGCGAACAAGGCGCTGATCGCCGTGCACGGTAACGAAATCTTCGCCCGCGCCCGGGAAAAAGGCGTGATCGTTGCCTTCGAAGCCGCCGTGGCCGGCGGTATCCCGGTGATCAAGGCCATCCGCGAAGGCCTCTCGGCCAACCGCATCAACTGGGTGGCCGGGATCATCAACGGCACCGGCAACTTCATCCTCACCGAAATGCGCGAGAAGGGCCGCACCTTCCCCGACGTACTGGCCGAAGCCCAGGCGCTGGGTTACGCCGAGGTAGACCCCACCTTCGACGTCGAAGGCATCGACGCGGCGCACAAGCTGACCATCCTGGCGTCCATCGCCTTTGGCATCCCGCTGCAGTTCGACAAGGCCTACACCGAAGGCATCACCCAGCTCACCACCGCCGACGTGAACTACGCCGAAGCGCTGGGCTACCGCATCAAGCACCTGGGCGTGGCGCGCAGCACCGCCGCCGGCATCGAGCTGCGCGTGCACCCTACGCTGATCCCGGCTGACCGCCTGCTGGCCAACGTCAACGGGGTGATGAACGCAGTGATGGTCAACGGCGACGCCGTGGGCTCTACCCTTTACTACGGCGCCGGCGCCGGCATGGAGCCGACCGCGTCGGCGGTGGTGGCCGACGTGGTCGACGTGGTCCGGGCGATGACCAGCGACCCGGGCAACCGTGTGCCACACCTGGCGTTCCAGCCCGACTCGCTGTCGGCCCATCCGATCCTGCCGATCGATGCCTGCGAAAGCGCCTACTACCTGCGCATCCAGGCCAAGGACCACCCCGGCGTGCTGGCCCAGGTGGCGAGCATCCTCTCCGAGCGTGGCATCAACATCGAGTCGATCATGCAGAAGGAAGCCGAGGAGCACGACGGCCTGGTACCGATGATCCTGCTGACCCACCGCGTGGTCGAGCAGCGCATCAACGACGCGATCACCGCGCTTGAAGCGCTGGGTGGCGTCGAAGGCAAGGTCGTACGCATTCGCGTCGAGCATTTGGGATAAAAGGCAGGCGCAAGCCTGGTTTGGCTTTTCAACGTGCAGCTCGCAGCGAGCCATTTCTGCCCCGATCGGCTGGCTCGCCGCAACCAAAGGATTCAAAAATGCGCTACATCAGCACCCGCGGCAAAGCCCCGGCCCTGAATTTCGAAGATGTGTTGCTGGCTGGCCTTGCCAGTGACGGCGGCCTTTACGTGCCGGAAAACCTCCCGCGCTTCACCCAGGAAGAAATCGCCTCCTGGGCCGGGCTGCCTTACCACGAGCTGGCGTTCCGGGTAATGCGCCCGTTCGTCACCGGCAGCATCCCAGACGCCGACTTCAAGCAGATTCTCCAAGACACCTACGGCACCTTTGCCCACGCCTCGGTGGCGCCGCTGCGCCAACTGGCGGGCAACGAATGGGTGATGGAGCTGTTCCACGGCCCCACCCTGGCGTTCAAGGACTTCGCCCTGCAGTTGCTCGGGCGCCTGCTCGACTACGTGCTGGCCAAGCGCAACGAGCGCGTGGTGATCATCGGCGCCACCAGCGGTGACACCGGCTCGGCGGCCATCGAAGGCTGCCGCCGTTGCGACAACGTCGATATTTTCATCCTGCACCCGCACCAGCGTGTGTCTGAAGTGCAGCGCCGGCAGATGACGACCATTTTCGGCGAGAACATCCATAACATCGCCATCGAAGGCAACTTCGACGACTGCCAGGAAATGGTCAAGGCCAGCTTCGCCGAGCAGGGCTTCCTCAAGGGCACCCGGCTGGTGGCGGTCAACTCGATCAACTGGGCGCGGATCATGGCCCAGATCGTCTACTACTTCCATGCCTCGCTGCAGCTTGGCGGCCCGGCGCGTTCGGTGGCGTTCTCGGTGCCGACCGGCAACTTCGGCGATATTTTCGCCGGTTACCTGGCGCGCAACATGGGCCTGCCGATCAGCCAACTGATCGTCGCGACCAACCGCAACGACATCCTCCACCGCTTCATGAGCGGCAACCAGTACGTGAAGGAAACCCTCCACGCCACCCTGTCGCCGTCGATGGACATCATGGTCTCGTCGAACTTCGAGCGCCTGCTGTTCGACCTGCACGGGCGCAACGGCGAGGCCATTGCCCAACTGATGGCCAGCTTCAAGCTGGGCGGCGGCTTCAGCGTTGAAGAAGACCGCTGGACCGAAGCGCGCAAGCTGTTCGATTCGCTGGCGGTCAACGATGAGCAAACCTGCCAGACCATCGCCGAGGTGTTCGCCAGCACCGGCGAGGTGCTCGACCCGCACACCGCGATCGGCGTCAAGGCCGCCCGCGAGTGCCGCCGCAGCCTCGACACGCCGATGGTGGTGCTGGGCACCGCGCACCCGGTCAAGTTCCCGGATGCGGTGGAGCAGGCGGGCGTGGGCAAGGCCCTGGCGCTGCCGGCGCACCTCGAAGACCTGTTCCAGCGCCCCGAGCGCTGCAGCGTGCTGCCGAACGACCTGGCCGCCGTGCAGGCGTTCGTGGCCGAACACGGTAACCGCGGCAAACCGTTGTAAGCACCCGCCCGGCGCTTCGGACTTTTCATACAGCAGTTTCGGAAAAGTCCTATAGGCGCTGCCGTGGCGCCCCTCTACTGTGCAGGCCTTCCCGGTGCCTGCCATGAGAGGTGCGCCATGCACTCGCTTGAAATCCTCGTTGTCGACCGCCACCCTGGCCAACTGCTGACCCTGCACCAGGCGCTGAATGCCTGTGGCGTGTACAAGGTCCATGTGGCCGACAACCTGCCCAGCCTGCGCAGTACCCTGCGGCGCCGCCCGGCGCTCGACATCGCCGTGCTCGACAGCCGCCTTGACCTACCCATGATCGACGAATTCAGCGTGCGCCAGCCTGGCTGCGCGCTGTTGCTGCGCGGCGAGGGGCCGGCCACCGAGCTGGAACTGCAGGCCCGGCAAGATGGCTTGTGGGTGCTCGGCCACCTGCCGTGGAACGGCGCCGTGCACCGCCTGCACGCGCTGCTGGCGCATTACCGGCAGTGGGTGAACCCGCCGCGGGTGGCCTGACACCTGTTGGTCACATTCAGCTTCCATGCTGGCAGCAGGGCCGCCCATCGCCCCGGGGTCATCGAACTTTCACACTCGGCGGGCGGTCATTGATTAGCAGTCTTCTGCTTAATGCATACGAGGGTGATCAATGGAAAACATCAGGCAATTGCTCAACGAAGCCCTGGCCCCCTATAGCGTCAGCCTGGAGCCTTCGGACCGCAGGGATCACGCGCTGCTCGCCATCACCGACTCATTAGGCTCCACGGTACTGGCCCGTGAGTTTCACCTCATTCAACTGGCCGACACCCGCTCGCTGACCGACGTGGTAGACGGCCTGCACCGCGATTTGCTGATTGCCGAAGGGCGCCTGGAGCCGTCGATGATCGCCGCCCTGCGGGGCGCCACCTCGGCCACGGCGTTGCTGGCCAACGTGCGCTGAACGGTTCGGGGTTTTCGGAACCTTCCCCCGCGGCGGGGTTCGTATCAAGTATGGGCAGGAGGCGGCATTGTGCTCCGGTGACGCTGGCCTGCCCTGCAGGTCCCGAAGGTCGGGACTCTGATTGACCCCGTACGGGCTCCCCACCGTACGGGGTTTCTTTTTGCCCGGATTCAACCGCCCTCAGGCCACACTCACGGCCCGGCCGCCGGTTGGGGGTCTTGCTGCTCAAAAAACCGCTGCGCATCGCGCAGGTAGGTGGCCCGCTGGCCCTCATCGAGCCACGCCGCATACAACCCCGGCAGGGTGCTCAGCCTCAGCGTACGCAGCTGCTGGTTGATCGCCTGCACCGCGGCCTGCCCGGCGGGTGAGTTGGAGCAGGCCAGGTAGGTGAACTTGTAGTGGCTGTCGCCATACACCGGCATAAAGCGCAGCTCGCCGGTGCCGATGCCCTGTTGCGCGGCCAGGTAGCGCACTTCGGTCCAGTAGCCCAGAAACGCCTGTATCCGCCCGGCCAGCTCCATTTGCAGCAGGCTGGTGGTGGCGTCGTTGCCGTAGTGCGGCACCAGCGCCGCCTCCGGCGCCTGGGCCAGCAGCGGGTCGATCGCCTCGCCATAGCTGCGCCCTGGCACCATGCCCAGTTGCACCGTGCCACTGGCGAGCAAGGCATTGAGGTCGACCGCGCCGTCGATGGTATAGGGCTGCAGCCGTGGTACATCCTGCGCGCGCACGATCAGCCCATTGCTCAAGGTGGCAAAGGCGCGCATCGAATACGCCGCGTAGGTGGCCCGCTCGGGCGTCCAGAGCAGGGTAGGGTCGCAGTACAGCCCGGGCTCCTTGAGCATCTGCAGGCTGCGCGCGCGGTTCACCCGCAGCAGCACGTGGCGGTACTCCGGCATCGCCCGGATCAAGCGGGTGAGCATCTGGTCCACCGCGCCCTGGCCCTTGAGCGGGCCTTCGAAGATCGTCAGCGGGGGGAACTCGCGCATCAGCCAGGTGAGGGTCGGCTGCGCCTGCGCCGCCGGCCCGGGCAGCAGGGCCAGCAACAGCGCGGCCAGCGGGCCTAACCGTGAACTTTTCATCGTATTACCGCAGCCTCCAAACCGGCCCGCCCCGAAGGCAGGCACTACCGGCCAGCTGGCCCGATTGCATGGCCACCCTTTTACCACAGCGGCCCCGGTGCGACGCAAGCCAGCGCTTACGGTAGACTGTGCGCTTTATCCGAGCGACAGAAGCGCACCATGGCCCAGCCCTCCACACCCTACAAGTTCGAACTCAACCTGACCGACATCGACCGTGGGGTGTACGAAAGCGTGCGCAGCACCATCGCCCGCCACCCGTCGGAAACCGAAGAACGCCTGGCCGTGCGCCTGCTCGCCTACGCCCTCTGGTACAACGAGCAACTGAGCTTCGGCCGCGGCTTGAGTGACGTAGACGAACCCGCGCTGTGGGAAAAAAGCCTCGACGGCCGCGTGCTGCACTGGATCGAAGTGGGCCAGCCCGACCTCGACCGCCTGACCTGGTGCTCGCGCCGCACCGAGCGCACCAGCCTGCTGGCCTACGGCAGCCTGCGCGTGTGGCAGGGCAAGGTGGCAGACCCAGCGCGCGCGCTGAAGAACGTCAACATCGTCGCCATTGCCCCGGAATCACTGGAAATCCTCGGCCAGGACCTGCCGCGCACCATCAAGTGGGACGTGATGATCAGCGACGGCACCGTGTTCGTGACCGATGATCGCGGCCAGCACGAAGTTCAGCTGGAATGGTTGCTCGGCGAACGCGGGTAAGGCATGGTGGCGCGTCTTTTTTCGTACATTTGATGACCGCCCATGCGTATCGAACCGCGCCCCGTGCCCGCCGAGTTGCCGTTTCTCGGTGAACTGCCGCCCCTGCTCACCCGCCTGTACGCCGCCCGTGGCGTGACCTGCGAGAGCGAGCTGGACAAACGCCTGGCGCGGCTGTTGCCGTTCCAGCAGCTCAAGGGCATCGAGGCGGCGGTCGAGTTGTTGGTGCAGGCGCTGGAGCAGCGCCAGCGCATCCTGATCGTCGGCGACTTCGACGCCGACGGCGCCACCGCCAGCACCGTCGGTGTGCTGGGCCTGCGCCTGCTGGGCGCTGCGCACGTTGATTACCTGGTGCCGAGCCGCTTCAAGTTCGGCTACGGGCTGACCCCGGAAATCGTCGAAGTGGCGCTCACCCGCCAGCCGCAACTGTTGATCACCGTCGACAACGGCATCGCCAGCGTCGACGGCGTGGCCGCGGCCAAGGCGGCTGGCTTGAAGGTGTTGGTCACCGACCACCACTTGCCCGGCGACACGCTGCCGGCGGCCGATGCCATCGTCAACCCGAACCAGCCTGGCTGCACCTTCCCGAGCAAGGCACTGGCGGGGGTGGGGGTGATTTTCTACGTGCTGATGGCCCTGCGCGCGCGCCTGCGTGAGCTGGGCCGGTACGCGCAAACCGCGCAGCCGAACATCGGCGAACTGCTCGACCTGGTCGCCCTCGGCAGCGTGGCCGACGTAGTGCCGCTCGATGCCAACAACCGCATTCTCGTGCACCAGGGCCTGGAGCGCATCCGCGCCGGCCGCGCGCGGCCGGGCATCAAGGCGTTGCTGGAAGTGGCGCGGCGTGACCACGCGCGGATCAGCTCCACCGACCTGGGCTTTATCCTCGGCCCGCGGCTGAACGCCGCCGGGCGCCTGGACGACATGAGCCTGGGCATCGAGTGCCTGCTGTGCGAGAACCCGGCGCTCGCCGCGGAGATGGCCGCCGAGCTCGACGGCATGAACCAGGACCGCAAAAGCATCGAACAAGGCATGCAGCGCGAAGCCCTGGCCCAGCTCAAGGATTTGCCCGAAACCGACATGCCCTACGGCCTGTGCCTGTTCGACGCCGACTGGCACCAAGGGGTGATCGGCATCCTCGCCTCGCGCCTGAAGGAGCGCTACCACCGCCCGACCATCGCCTTTGCCGACGCCGGCGACGGCGCGCTGAAGGGCTCGGCCCGCTCGGTGCCCGGCCTGCACATCCGCGACGCGCTGAGCGCGGTGGACGCGCGCCACCCGGGGTTGATCAGCAAGTACGGTGGCCACGCCATGGCCGCCGGCCTGACCTTGCCGCACGAGCACTTTGCGACCTTCCAGGCGGCCTTCGACGAAGAAGTGCGCCGCCACCTCGGCGCCGACGACCTGACCGGCCGCCTGTACAGCGACGGCGTGCTGGCGGTCGAGGAATTCCACCTCGAAACCGCCCGCGCCCTGCGCCACGCCGGGCCTTGGGGGCAGCACTTTCCCGAGCCGATGTTCCACGGTGTGTTCCAGTTGGTCGACCAGCGCCTGGTGGGCGAGCGGCACCTGAAGGTGACCCTCAAAAGCGAGTGCGGGCGGGCCCGGCTCGACGGCATCTGCTTTGGGGTCGACCTCGAAACCTGGCCCAACGCCACGGTAAAAACCGTAGAGCTGGCCTACAAGCTTGACCTCAACGAATTCCGTGGGGTCGAGAGCGTGCAATTGCTGATCGCGCATATCCAGCCGCGCTAACGGAGCGGTTTTGTGGTCTAGGCTAAAACCCAGAGTGTTTTAACCTGCCATGAGGTACCCCCGATGAGCTTGCTCCTGGAACCCTACACGCTGCGCCAGCTACAGCTGCGCAACCGTATCGTCGTTTCGCCCATGTGCCAGTACTCCAGTGTCGATGGTTTGGCCAATGACTGGCACCTGGTGCACCTGGGCAGCCGCGCGGTGGGCGGGGCCGGGCTGGTGTTCACCGAGGCCACCGCAGTCACCGCCGACGGGCGCATCACCGCCGAAGACCTCGGCCTGTGGAAAGACGAGCAGATCGCCTCGCTGCAGCGCATCACCCGGTTCATCACCTCCCAGGGCGCGGTGCCGGGCATCCAACTGGCCCATGCCGGGCGCAAGGCCAGCACCTGGCGGCCGTGGTTGGGCAAGGTTGGCAGCGTGCCGGTGGACGAGGGCGGCTGGGTGCCGGTCGGGCCTTCGAAGATCGCCTTCGACCCCAAGCACACCGCGCCGACCGAGCTCAGCGAAGAGCAACTGGTGCAGGTGATCCAGGCCTTCGTCGACGCCGCGAAGCGTGCGCTGACCGCCGGCTTCAAGGTGGCCGAGGTGCACGCCGCCCATGGCTATTTGCTGCATCAGTTTTTGTCGCCGCTGAGCAACCAGCGCAAAGACCGCTACGGCGGCAGCTTCGAGAACCGCATCCGCCTGGTGCTGCAGGTGACCAAGGCCGTGCGCGAGGTCTGGCCGCAAGAGCTGCCGGTGTTCGTGCGGGTGTCGGCGACCGACTGGGTGGAAGACGGCTGGAACCCCGACGAAACCGTCGAGCTGGCGCGCCAGCTGCGGCAACTGGGGACGGATTTGATCGATGTGTCGTCTGGTGGCACCGCGGCCAACGCGGAAATCCCCACCGGCCCCGGCTACCAGACCCGCTTTGCCGAGCGCGTGCGCAAAGAGGCGGAAATCGCCACCGGCACCGTGGGGATGATCACCGACCCGGCCCAGGCCGAGCACATTCTGCGCACCGGCCAGGCCGATTTGATCCTGCTCGCCCGCGAGCTGCTGCGCGACCCGTACTGGCCGCTGCACGCCGACGACGACCTGGGCGGGCGCAAGGCCACCTGGCCGGCGCAATACCAGCGCGCGACCCACCGTGACCAGCCGATTCATGAGTCGAATTTGCGGGAGTAAAGGTAAAGGGCCGTTCGCCCCGCTGTGCCGTAATGCTGTTCACTTGAGCAATCAAAGCGCTAAATCTTAGGTACAAAGCCTTGATCTCTCCCTGGGGTTTTGCCGAGCGCATGATCTGGCTGGCCTATCGCCCGGCACAGCCAGCCTCCCACCAGATTTGTGTAAGCCATTGATTTTCGAAACAACACAGACCCCGTGGGAGGCCGGCTGTGCCGGGCGATAGGCCCAGCGCCTTACTCGTAGGTGTACTTACGCTTGTCCGCCGGCGGCGGGAAGTACTGGTACAGCCAGGTTTCGGACAACGTACGGTCCCCGGCGCGGATGAAACCACGCAGGTTCACCGGCTCGACGCTGTCGCTGGTCGGGTACCAGTCGAACACCACGCGCACGCCCTGGATCTGCGGCAGGTAGATGATCATGAAGTCCTTCACTTCGCCGCCGGTGGCGGTGATCACCGGCTCGATGTCGGGCACGGTGGTGAGGTTGTTCGGCAGGTCTTTGCGCGGCAAGCGCTCGATACCGCCGCCGATGAAGTCCACGGCGAAGCGCCGCGCCCACTTCTCTGGCCAGTGTTCACCCGGCGCCCAGCCCTCGCGGAACGCGCCCATGCCGGTGCGGGTGGCGCGCACCCGGGCCAGCGGCGTGCTGACCGGCGGCAGCGGCGCCCAGTACAGCTTGTAGCCGTAGTTCAGCGTGTCGCCGGGCTTGACTGGGTCTTTCGGCGACCAGAACACCACGATGTTGTCGAGGGTTTCACCGGTGGTGGGCATTTCCATCATGTCGACCGAACCCTCGCCCCAGGCGGTGGTGGGCTCTACCCAGAGGCTGGGGCGCTTGTCGTACTGGTCGATGGTGTCTTCGTAGGTTTCGAAGCGCCGGTCGGTTTGGACCAAGCCAAAGCCTTTCGGGTCTTTGTCGGAGAAGGTGTTGAACTGGATGCGCAGCGGGTTGTTCAGTGGCCGGCAGATCCACTCGCCGTTGCCGCGCCACATCGCCAGGCGGTCGGAGTCGTGGATTTCCGGGTGGATGGTGTCGCACATGCGCCGCTGGCTGGTGCCGCAGCTGTACATGCTGGTCATCGGGGTGATGCCCAGTTGCTTGATCGCGGTACGGGCATTGACCTGCATTTGCACGTCCATCACCACCTGCTCGGCCTGGCAGTCGATGTCGAAGCGATACGCACCGGTGGCGCTGGGCGAGTCGAGCAGGGCGTAGACCACGAAGCGGGTGCCGTCCGGGTGGCTCGGCGCCTCGAACCAGAAGCTGGTGAAGTCGGGGAATTCTTCCGGGCCACCGGCGTAGGTGTTCACCGCCAAACCGCGGGCCGACAGGCCGTACTGGCGGTTTTTGTCGATGGCGCGGAAATAACTGGCGCCGAGGAACGAGACGATGTCGTTGCGGCCCAGCTCCGGCGCCTTGAACAGCCGGAAGCCGGCAAAGCCCAGGTCGCCGCGGCCCTTGAGCTGGTTTTCGTCAACGCCGCTGTCGCGGTAGTTGAACAGCTCGGGGCGGAAGTGGATTTCCCGCGCCTGCTTGCTCTTGGCGTCGACGCTGTACATGCGCACCGGGGTTTTGAAGCCCATGCCGACGTGGAAGAACTGCACGTCGATCTGCCGCCCGGGGGTTTCATTCCACAGCGAATGGCCGGCGTCGTAGCGGATCGCGTTGAAATTCAGCGGCTCGAGGTTGGCCAGCGTCGGCGGCAGCACTTGCTTGCGGTCGACGTAGGGTTTGCCAGCCAGGGTTTTCGCGTGTTTTTTCAGGGTGTCGAAATCGAAGAACTCGATCTCGCCATCGGCCGGTTCGGCGGCCAGTGCCTGCGCGGCGTAGAAAGTGGTGGATGACAGACCGGTGTAGGCCGCCAGGGCCATGGACGCTTTGAGCAGACTCCTGCGATGCATAGAGAAACCTGTTCCTGAGGGGGAAGTAATCCGGGCTGCTCCCAGCAGCGAGTGGATCGAACGAGGGGCCCGGGCAAGCCATCGACCGAGCATGTGAACCCTTGTAGAGAGTTCACGTGGCTGAATCGGTTCGCACGATACCCAAGATTTTTGACGGCTGCATGCTGATTAAAGGGCAGGCCGCGGCTTTTGCGGCCTGCCCGGGCGCGTAATTTTGTTTCAATGTTTGAACATCACGTGCCGCACACAGGTGTAGTCCTCCAGCCCGTACACCGACATATCCTTGCCAAACCCCGAATGCTTCTGCCCGCCATGGGGCATTTCACTGACCAGCATGAAGTGCGTGTTGACCCAGGTGCAGCCGTATTGCAGGCGCGCGCTGAGGCGATGGGCGCGGCCGACGTCTGCCGTCCACAGCGAGGAGGCCAGGCCGTAGTCCGAGTCGTTGGCCCAGGCCAGTACCTGTTCTTCGTCGTCGAAGCGGGTCACGGTGACCACCGGGCCGAAGATTTCCCGGCGCACGGCTTCGTCATCTTGCTGCACGTCGGCCAGCACCGTCGGCTCGAAGAAAAACCCGGGGCCGGCCACGGCCTTGCCGCCGGTGACCAGGCGCGTGTGCGGTTGGGCCACCGCGCGTTCCACAAAGCCCGCGACCCGCTCGCGGTGCTGGGCGCTGATCAACGGCCCCAGCTCGCTGCTGGGGTCGCCCTGGGGGCCGTGCTTGAGGCTGGCCACCGCGGCGCCCAACTGCTCGACGAACCGCTCGTAGATGGCCGCGTGGGCGTAGATCCGGCAGGCCGCGGTGCAGTCCTGGCCAGCGTTGTAGAAGCCAAAGGTGCGGATGCCCTCGACCGCGGCGTCGATGTCGGCGTCGTCGAAGATGATCACCGGCGCCTTGCCGCCCAGCTCCATGTGCAGGCGCTTAACCTGCTGCGCGGTGCCGGCGATGATGCCGCTGCCGGTGGCGATCGAGCCGGTCAGCGAGACCATCCGCACCTTTGGGTGCTCCACCAGCGGCGCGCCGACCTGCTGGCCGCGGCCGAACACCAGGTTGAGCACCCCGGGCGGCAGCAGCTCGCCGGCCAGTTCGCCCAGGCGCAGCGCGGTCAGCGGGGTGAGCTCGGACGGCTTGAGCACCACGGTGTTGCCGGCGGCCAACGCCGGGGCGACCTTCCAGGCGAGCATCATCAAGGGGTAGTTCCACGGCGCGATCGAAGCCACCACGCCAACCGGGTCGCGGCGGATCATCGAGGTGTGCCCCGGCAGGTACTCACCGGCCGCCGAGCCGCCCAGGCAGCGCGCGGCACCGGCAAAAAAGCGGAACACATCGGCGATCGCCGGCAGCTCATCGTTGAGCGCGGCGTGCAACGGCTTGCCGCAGTTGTCCGACTCCAGCTTGGCCAGCTCTTCGGCGTGGGCGTCGATGGCATCGGCCAGCTTCAGCAGCGCCTGGGCGCGGTCTTTCGGCGCGGTTTGCGCCCAACCGGCAAAGGCGGCGTCGGCGGCGCGCACGGCGGCATCGACCTGCGCCTCGCTGGCCTCGGCGATTTCCACCAGCACCTGGCCGCTGGCGGGGTCAAGCACGGCCAGTGGGGCGCCTTCGCCGGTCACTGCCTGGCCGTTGATCAGCATCGAAGGGGTGAACATGGGGCGGCTCCTCATCCGGGGTTATTTACCGCCGCCGGCGAGGTGGTCGCCGTCGCGGGTCAGGTACCAGGCGCCGAGGATCGGCAGCATGGTCATCAGCATTACCAGCAGCGCGACCACGTTGGTCACCGGCACGTCGCGCGGGCGGCTCAACTGGTTGAGCAGCCAGATCGGCAAGGTGCGCTGGTGGCCGCTGGTGAAGGTGGTCACGATGATTTCGTCGAACGACAGCGCGAAGGCCAGCATGCCGCCGGCCAGCAGCGCGGATTTCAGGTTGGGCAGGATGATGTAGCGAAAGGTTTGCCAGCCATCGGCGCCGAGGTCCATCGAGGCCTCGATCTGGCTGTGGGCGGTGCGCCGCAGGCGGGCGATCACGTTGTTGTAGACGATCACCACGCAGAAGGTGGCGTGGCCGATGACGATCGTCCACAGCCCCGGGCTGATGCCCAGGCCCTTGAACGCCGAGAGCAGGGCCAGGCCGGTGATGATGCCGGGCAGGGCGATGGGCAAGATCAGCAACAGTGAGAGGGCGTTGCGGCCGAAGAACGCGCTGCGGTACAGCGCCAGCGCCGCTAGGCTGCCCAGCACCATGGCGATCAGGGTGGCCAGGGCGGCCACCTGCAACGACAATTTGACCGCCTCGAGCACGTCGGCGCGGGCCAGGGCGATGCCGAACCACTTGAGGGTGAAGCCTTGCGGCGGAAAGCTGAACGCGGCGTCTTGGGTATTGAAGGCGTACACCACGATCAGCAGGATCGGCGCGTGCAAAAAGGCCAGCCCGCCCCAGGCCAGCAGGCGCAGCGGCAGGCCAGGGCGGTCAGAGTGCATCGAAGGCCCCCAGGCGTTTGACGATGGCCAGGTACACGCCGATCAGTACGATCGGCACCAGGGTGAAGGCGGCGGCCATTGGCAGGTTGCCGATCGCGCCCTGCTGGGCGTACACCATGCTGCCGATGAAGTAGCCCGGCGGCCCCACCAGTTGCGGCACGATGAAGTCGCCCAGGGTGAGTGAAAAGGTGAAGATCGAGCCCGCCGCGATGCCCGGCACCGCCAGCGGCAGCACCACGTGCAACAGGGTTTGCCGGGGGCTGGCGCCGAGGTCGGCGGAGGCTTGCAGCAACGACGGCGGCAGCCGCTCCAGCGCCGCCTGGATCGGCAGGATCATGAACGGCAGCCAGATGTACACGAACACCAGGAAGCGCCCCAGGTGCGAGGTCGACAGCGTGCTGCCGCCCACCCCCGGCACGCCCATCAGCCACAACAGCGCCGGCTCCAGCCCGAGCCGGCCGAGGAACCACTGCACCACCCCGCCCTTGGCCAGCAGTAGCGTCCAGGCGTAGGCCTTGACGATGTAGCTGGCCCACATCGGGAGCATCACCGCGATGTAGAAAAACGCCTTCATCCGCCCCTGGGTGTAACGCGCCATGTACCAGGCGATGGGGAAGGCCACCACGGCGCTGGCCAGCGACACTGCCACCGCCATGGCCAGGGTACGCAGGATGATCCCCTGGTTGGCGGCGTTGAACAGCGCCAGCAGGTTGGCCAGGGTCAGCTCTGGGGTGACCGTCATGCTGAAGTCGTCGAAGGTGTATAGCCCTTGCCACAGCAGGTTGCCCAGCGAGCCGAGGTACACCGCGCCGAACCAGGCCATCGGCGGCAGCAGCAACAGCGCCAGGTACAGCGTGGGGCGCCGGTACAGCAGGTTCGCCAGGCGCCGCCGCGGGCTGCCCAGCGGCGGGCTGGCGCTGTGGCTGGCGGCCAGGTTCATGGCGCCCCCGGGGTGCTGCGCAGCACGGTCATCGCCGCCCGCGGCCAGCGCGCGGTGACCCGCTGGCCGGGCTGCCAACTGGCCGGCTGTGGGTCCCAGAGGTGGTTGGCCTGGCTCACGGTCAACGGCTGGCCGTTGTCCAGGCGCAGCTCCAGGCGGGTCGCGCTGCCCTGGAACTGCACGTCTTGCACAAAGCCGCCCACCTGTACTTCATCGCTGCTCGCCTCGCCGGCGCCCACGCGGATGTGCTCCGGGCGGATCGAAAACGCCTGGGGCTGGCCACTCAAGCGCTGCGCCAACTCGCCGCTGAGCACGTTGGAGGTGCCGACGAACTCGGCGACGAACGCCGTGTGTGGGTTCATGTACAGCTCGCGCGGGCTGGCCACCTGCTCGATGCGCCCCTGGCGGAACACCGCAACGCGGTCAGACATCGCCAGCGCCTCGGTCTGGTCGTGGGTGACGAACACAAAGGTGATGCCCAACTGGCGCTGGAGTTTTTTCAGCTCGCCCTGCATCTGCTCGCGCAGCTTGAGGTCGAGCGCGCCCAGCGGCTCGTCGAGCAACAGCACCCTGGGCCGGTTGACCAGCGCCCGCGCCAGCGCTACCCGTTGCCGCTGGCCACCGGAAAGCTGCGCCGGGCGCCGCTCGGCGTATTCGGCCAAGGCGACCTTGTCGAGCGCCTGCAGCGCGCGCTCGCGGCGCTCGGCGGCGGCCACGCCCTTGACCTTCAGGCCGTAGGCGACGTTGTCCTGCACGTTCATGTGCGGGAACAGCGCGTAGTCCTGGAACACCGTGTTCACGTCGCGCTGGTATGGCGGCACCCCGGCGGCCTCTTCGCCGTGCAGGCGGATCGAGCCGGCGCTGGGCTGCTCGAAGCCGGCGATCAGGCGCAGGCAGGTGGTCTTGCCCGAGCCGGACGGGCCGAGCATCGAGAAAAACTCACCATCACGGATCGCCAGCGTCACGTTGTCCACCGCCCGGGTCTGGCCGAACACGCGGCTTACCCCGGTCAATTGCACGGCGGCAACCATGGCGCCTCCCTCGGCGGTCATTGCCCGCCCATGATGGCGATGTAGTCTTGGGTCCAGCGGCTGTAGGGCACGAACTTGCCGCCTTCGGCCTGTGGGGTTTTCCAGAAGGCGATCTTGCCGAACAGGTCATAGCCGTTGGTGGCGCAGCCTTCGGCGCCGAGCAGTTCGCTGGCCTTGCACGCCGCCGGTACTGCCGGCAGCGAGCCGAACCAGGCGGCCACATCGCCCTGCACCTTGGGTTCGAGGGACCAGTTCATCCATTCATAAGCACAGTTGGGGTGCTGGGCTTCGGCGTGGAGCATGGTGGTGTCGGCCCAGCCGGTGGCGCCTTCCTTCGGCACGGTGGAGGCGACTGGCTGGTTGTCGGCCTTCAGCCCGTTGACCATGTAGCCCCAGGAACTGCTGGCGACCACGCCTTCGTTCTTCACGTCGCTCATCTGTACCGTTGCGTCGTGCCAGTAGCGGTGGATCAACGGCTTTTGCTGGCGCAGCAGGTCGAGCACGGCCTTGTACTGGGTTTCGGTGAGTTGGTAGGGGTCCTGGATGCCCAGCTCCGGCTTGCTGGCCTTGAGGTAGAGCGCCGCGTCGGCGATGTAGATCGGCCCGTCGTAGGCCTGCACCCGGCCTTTGTTCGGCTTGCCGTCGGGCAGGCTTTGCGGCTCGAACACCACGGCCCAACTGGTGGGCGGGGTTTTGAACACCTCGGTGTTGTACAGCAGCACGTTCGGGCCCCACTGGTAGGGGGTGCCGTACACCGCCTTGTTCACCACGAACCAGTCGCCGTTGGCCAGGCGGGGGTCAACCTGCTTCCAGTTGGGGATCAGCGCGGTGTTGATCGGCTGCACCCGCTTGCCGGCGATCAGCCGCAGCGAGGCGTCGCCAGAGGCGGTGACCAGGTCGTAGCCGCCCTTGGCCATCAGGCTGACCATCTCGTCGGAGGTGGCGGCGGTTTTCACGTTGACCTTGCAGCCGGTCTGTTTCTCGAAGCCGGTCACCCAGTCGTACTGCTTGTCGCTCTCGCCGCGCTCGATGTAGCCCGGCCAGGCGATGATGTCGAGCTGGCCTTCGCCCTTGCCCAGCGCCTTGGGCGGCTCGGCGGCCTGCGCGGCGCTGGCCAGCACGGCGGTGAACATGGCGCAGCACAGCGCGGTCTTGGTCGCGTACATGGTGAACCCTCTTCTTCACATTATTGGTCGGGGCAGTCAGCAAGCAATGCGGGGTGGTGCTGTTGTTTTTCTAGATAAGGCCGTTGCCCTGGCGCGCCATGATGTGCCGCACCACGCTGTAGTCTTGCAGCGAATCACTGGAGAGGTCTTTGCCATAGCCGGAACGCTTCAGCCCGCCATGGGGCATTTCGCTGGCGAGCATGAAGTGGCTGTTGATCCAGGTGCAGCCGTATTGCAGCCGCGCCGCCACCTGCAGCGCGCGGTCGAGGTTGGCGGTCCAGATCGACGACGCCAGGCCGTATTCGGAATCGTTGGCCCAGTTCACCGCCTGGGCCAGGTCGTCGAAGCGGGTCACCGTGACCACCGGGCCAAACACTTCGCGTTGCACGATTTCATCGGAATGCTTGCAGCCGGCCAGCAGCGTGGGCTGGTAGAAGAACCCCGGCCCGGAATGCACCGCCGCGCCGGTGACCCGCTCGATGTGCGGCTGGCCCAGCGCGCGCTCGACGAAACTGGCCACGCGGTCGCGCTGGCGGGCGCTGATCAGCGGGCCGAGTTCGTTGTCGGCGTCGCGCTTGCGGGCAAAGCGCAGGCTGCTCACCGCCGCGCCGAGCTCGGCCACCAGGCGGTCGTGCAGGCCGTTTTGCACGTACAGGCGGCAGGCCGCGGTGCAGTCTTGCCCGGCGTTGTAGTAGCCCCAGGTGCGGATGCCCTCGACCACCGCGGCCAGGTCGGCATCGTCGCAGATGATCACCGGCGCCTTGCCGCCCAGCTCCAGGTGGGTGCGCTTGAGGGTGCGCGCGGCGCCCTGGAGGATTTTCTGCCCGGTGACGATGTCGCCGGTCAGCGAGACCATGCGCACCCGCGCATCGCTGACCAGTTGGCCGCCCACGCCGTCGCCGCCACCACACACGATGTTCAGTACCCCCGGCGGCAGGCAGTCGGCCAGGCTTGGCGCCAGCGCCAGGATCGACAGCGGCGTGTGCTCCGAGGGCTTGAACACCACCGTGTTGCCGGCGGCCAGGGCCGGCGCGATCTTCCACGCGGCCATCATCAGCGGGTAGTTCCAGGGCGCGATCGAGGCCACCACGCCAACTGGATCGCGGCGCACGAAGCTGGTGAAGCCGGGCACGTATTCGCCGGCCAGTTGGCCGGTCTGGCAGCGCACGGCGCCAGCGAAAAAACGGAACACATCGGCGCAGGCCGGCAGGTCGTCCTGGCGGGCCTGGTGCAGGGGTTTGCCGCAGTTCAGCGCTTCGAGGTGGGCGAGGGTGCTGGCCTGGGCGTCGATGGCCGCGGCGATCGCCAGCAGGGTGCTGGCGCGCTGGGCGGGGGTGGTGCGGCTCCAGCCCTCGAAGGCGCGGGCGGCGGCGCCGATCGCCTGGCTGACCTGTTCGGCGCTGGCTTCGGCGACCTGGGCAATCGGCTCGCCGCTGGCGGGGTTGAGGATGGTCTCGGTGGGGCCTTCGCCGGCGACGCTGTGGCCGTCGATCAACAGGGCGGTGCGCAGGTAGGGCGGTGTCTCGTCCATGGCACAGCTCCGGTCCGGGCGGGGTGGGTCCATGCAGCCTAGTGAGGGCCTTGGGTTTTCACAAATTCGAAATACCGAACGCCCCTTTCGGTTAAATCGATGGCCGCCGCTGCGGTTGTTCCCGGGCCACGGTGAGGAACGGGCCCACCAGCGGCGGCCTCGCTGCACCACGGCGCCAGGCCAGGCCGACGTCGAGGGTCTGGGTCAGGTCGACCAGGGGCCGCGCCTCGATAATGTCGCCTTCGAGCGACCAGGGCCGGTAGGTCATGTCTGGTTGCAGCGCCAGGCCCAGGCCGGCGGCGACCAGGCTGCGCACCGCCTCGGTGGAGGCGCTGCGCAGGGCCACGGTCGGCGCCAGCCCGGCCTGGCGCCAGATGCGCTGGGCGGCGCGGTCCATTTCATCGACGTTCAGCTGGATCAATGGCTCGCGGGCAACGTCGGCCAGGGTGATTTCATCCAGCTCCAGCAGCCGGTGCTGGGCCGGCAGCCACAACCGGTGCGGGGAGTGGGTGAGCACCTCGGTTTGCAAGGCGTGGCGGTCTTCGAGGTGGGACAGGATCAACACCCCAACGTCGATCTCACCGCTGATCAACAAATGCTCGATGTACGGGCGGTCGTCTTCCATTACCCGCAGGGTCACGTTCGGGCAGGCGCGCTGGAAGCGCATCAGCAGGTCGGCCAGGTAATAACCGGCGACTAGGCTGGTCACGCCAACGGTCAACTGGCCGCTGATCTGCTCGGTGCTTTGCTGCAACGAGCGCTTGGCGTTGTCGACCGTGGCCAGGATCACATGGGCCTGGCGCAGGAACTGGTGGCCCTGGTGTGTCAGGGTCATGCCTTTGGCGTGGCGGTTGAACAGCGGCACGCCGAGGTCTTGTTCCAGTTGCTGGATCGCCGAGGTGAGGGTGGACTGGGAGATGAACACCGCATGGGCCGCGGCGGAAATCGAGCCGGTTTCGGCCACGGCGATGAAATGGCGGATCTGGCGCAGGGTCATCATGGTGGAGGCCTTCGGTCTGGGCGAATGCTGGGGGTATGTATCGCTTTTGTCGAAGGGGAATGCAATACGTGGAATTACTTACTGAGCGGTCGGTGCCTGCCATTCCTTATAAAGTGGGCGGCTATTGAAGCTTGAGGCCATTGTGATGCACGTAAATCCGGGTTTTACTGAAACTTCGTTATTGGCTGTGTTGTGTTCCGGCCAGGACCCAAAGAGGTGTTTTGCGATGGCCAATGGTGAGGACAATAAGGCAACGCCAGATGTCCTACGCATGCTGGGAGTGATCGACCACTTGCAGGAGGAGCTGTCATATCTTCGTCAAGAAGTTGAAGCATTGCGGCTGCGACAGGGAAGGGCGGTTGCTGATCCCACCGCTCGCTTCTCACTGCGAAAACCTGCGGGTTACCTTCTCGAAAAGGGCATCACTTCCATTCCAGAAGGCTTCGATCAACTGTTCGCTGATGAGATTGCAGACGATTTTCGGGGAGGGATGCGTTGAAGTGGCTAGTCGACACCCACCTGCTGCTGTGGCATGGGGTGGGCCATTCAAGCACCCCACGTTTCATGCAACAGTTATGGGAGGATCCATCTGCTGAGATTTTCTTCAGTGCGGCTGCAGTGTGGGAGGTTGCGATCAAGGCTGCGAAGTCTGGGGCGGAAGGCTCGTTTCCTTATGATCCACATGTCGTACACGATACTTGGCTGAGCAATGGCCTGATAGAAGTCCCTATATCAGCTCACCATGCACGGTTAGTAACCGCGTTGCCGCCTATCCATCGAGACCCTTTTGATCGAATCATGATTGCTCAGGCGATGATCGAGGGCTTCACCCTTGTGACACACGACCACAGCGTCGCTCAGTACCCTGGGCCTATACGGCACGTGTGATCGTGTAGCCAAATAGTGGCACTTTGGCTACAAGCGGCACTGGAAATACCCCTCAATATGAACGAAAGTACCACCACGGGCCTTCAGGGCCCTGGGCTATAATCAGCGGCTTTGGCCTGGGCGCACGTTTTCGAGGGGTAATTGTGAAGAACTGGACTCTCCGCCATCGCATTCTGGCGAGTTTTGGCGTGGTGATCGCCATCATGCTGCTGATGATCGCGGCCTCTTATACCCGCATGGTCAAGATCGAACGCGACGCCGAGGGCGTGCGTACCGACAGCATCCCGGGCATGTACATCAGTTCGATGATCCGCAGCGCCTGGGTCGACAGCTACGTGTACACCCAGCAACTGATCGGCCTGAGCTACCAGCGCGAAATCCTCACCTCCGACGAAGACCAGTACAAAGGCTTCGCCGAGCGCCTGGCCACCCAGATCACCGCCTACCGCAATACCTTCATCGATGCCCAGGACCGCGCCAACCTCGACCAGTTCGAGAAGGTCCACAAGGCCTATGACGAAGCCCTGAACAAAACCATCGAAGCCTACCGCCAGCGCAAGTTCACCCAGGCGCAAGACCTCGCCCAGCAAACCCTCACGCCGCTGTGGGTCGAAGGGCGCAAGGAAATCAACACCATCATCGAATACAACGGCAAGGCCGCCACCGAAGCGAGCAACGCGATCGCCGCGTCGGTGGCCCAGGCCGAGTTCACCATGTGGGTGTCGCTGGCGGTAGCCATCGTCGCCGCCGGGGTGTGTGGCTTGCTGCTGCTGGGCAATATCATGGCGCCGATGCGCAAGCTGCTCGACGTGCTCGGGACCATGCGCAGTGGGGACCTCAGCGTGCGCCTCGACCTGCACCGCAACGATGAGTTCGGAGCGGTCGAAACCGGCTTCAATGACATGCTGGTCGAGCTGAATGCCCTGGTGGCCCAGGCCCAACGTTCGTCGGTGCAGGTGACCACCTCGGTCACCGAGATCGCCGCCACCTCCAAGCAGCAACAGGCCACCGCCACTGAAACCGCCGCCACCACCACTGAAATCGGCGCCACCTCGCGGGAAATCGCCGCCACCTCGCGCGACCTGGTGCGCACCATGGGTGAAGTCGCCGGCGCCGCCGACCAGGCCTCGCTGCTGGCCGGCAATGGCCAGCAGGGCCTGTCGCGCATGGAAGAAACCATGCACCAGGTGATGGGCGCGGCCGAACTGGTCAACGCCAAGCTGGCCACCCTCAACGAGAAGGCCGGCAACATCAACCAGGTGGTGGTGACCATCGTCAAGGTGGCCGACCAGACCAACCTGCTGTCGCTGAACGCCGCCATCGAGGCGGAAAAAGCCGGCGAATATGGCCGTGGCTTCGCTGTGGTCGCCACCGAAGTGCGGCGCCTGGCCGACCAGACCGCCGTGGCCACTTACGACATCGAGCAGATGGTCCGCGAGATGCAGTCGGCGGTGTCCGCCGGCGTGATGGGCATGGATAAATTCAGCGAAGAAGTGCGCCGCGGCATGTTCGAGGTGCAGCAGGTGGGCGAGCAGCTCAACCAGATCATCCACCAGGTGCAGGCGCTGGCGCCGCGGGTGCTGATGGTCAACGAGGGCATGCAGGCCCAAGCCACCGGCGCCGAGCAGATCAACAACGCCCTGGCGCAGTTGAGCGACGCCAGCAGCCAGACCGTCGAGTCGCTGCGCCAGGCAGCCTTCGCCATCGATGAACTGAGCCAGGTCGCGGTGGGGCTGCGCGGCGGCGTGGCGCGTTTCAAAGTGTGATGAACAGCGCGCCGAAGGTGAAGGCCGACACCTTGTTCCTGATCTTCCACATCGGGCAGGAACGCTTCGCCCTGGCCGCGCGCGACGTGGCCGAGGTGCTGCCGCGGATCGCCCTCAAGCCGGTGCCGCAAGCGCCGCAATGGGTGGCCGGGGTGTTCGCCCACCGTGGGCAGATGGTGCCGGTGCTCGACATCAGCCACCTGACCTTCGGCCAACCGGCGCGGGCGCGCACCAGCACCCGCCTGGTGCTGGTCAGCTACCCCGGCGCGCGCCTGCTGGGGCTGATTCTCGAGCAGGCCAGCGACACCCTGCGCTTGCCCGCGGCGCAGTTTCGCGCCTTGGGGCTGGACAACCGCCGCGCGCCCTACCTGGGCCCGGTGTACGAGGCCGAAGACGGCCTGATCCAGTGGGTGAAGGTCGACGCGCTGCTCGATGAGCGCGTGCGCGACCTGCTCTACAGCGATGCGCAGGGGGCTGGCGATGGCCTCTGAACGGCGCTTTTTCGACTTTTTATACCAGCGCATCGGCCTGGACGTGGAGTCGGTCGGCGCGCCGATGATCGAGCGCGCCGTGCAGCAGCGCTGCGAGTTGGCCGGGCTGGCCACGCTGGATGCCTACTGGGCGCTGTTGACCCAGTCCGCGCAAGAGCAACAGGCGCTGACCGAGGCGGTGATCGTCCCGGAAACCTGGTTCATGCGTTACCCCGAATCCTTCGCCGCGCTGGCGCAAATGGCCCGCCAGCGGGTGCAGGCGCTGCGCGGCTCGCGGCCGCTGAAGCTGCTCAGCCTGCCGTGCTCCACCGGTGAGGAACCGTATTCCCTGGCGATGACCCTGCTCGACGCCGGCCTGGCGCCGGGCAGCTTCCGCATCGACGGTGTCGACATCAGCCCGCAGTCGGTGGCCAAGGCCCAGCGCG
Organism: Pseudomonas sp. NPDC007930; assembly: GCF_042958985.1. NCBI lineage: Bacteria > Pseudomonadati > Pseudomonadota > Gammaproteobacteria > Pseudomonadales > Pseudomonadaceae > Pseudomonas > Pseudomonas sp. NPDC007930. The sequence goes on along the minus strand of NZ_JBIBKC010000002.1, from coordinate 343,670 downwards.
GGCTGTATGGGCGCAACTCGTTCCGCGGTGGCCAACTGGCGTTTCGCGAGCGCCACTTCGAGGCCCAGCCCGACGGCTACCTGCTCAATGCCGCGGTGCGCCAGCCGGTGCGCCTGCAGGCCGGTAACGTGCTCGACCCCGCCTTGCTGGCCGGGGAGGGCGTGTACGACTTCGTGCTGTGCCGCAACCTGCTGATCTACTTCGACCAGCCAACCCAGCGCCGGGTGTTCGAAACCCTCAAGCGTTTTCTCCATGAAGAAGGCGTGCTGTTCATCGGCCCCGCCGAGGGCAGCCTGCTGGCCAGCCTCGGCATGCGCCCGCTGCGCATCGCCCAGGCGTTCGCCTTTGTGCGCCAGGAGCCCGAAGCCGCCGCGCCGGCCCCGGTGCCCCCGCGGGTGCCGCCGCTGGCCATGCCTGCGCCGCTGCCCAAGGCGGCCCCGGCGCCCGCCCCAGCCCGGCGCCTGCTGGCGCCGATCGCGCCAGCGGCCACGCCCGCCCGGCCGGTCGCGGTAGAGGCCGGCAGCGAGCTGTTGGCGCAGATCGCCACCCTGGCCAACGAAGGCAAAACCCTTGAAGCGCGTAACGCCTGCGAGCGCTTCTTGCGCGAGCACCCGCCGCGCGCCCAGGTGTTCTACTGGTTGGGCCTGCTGGCTGATGTCAGCGGCAACGGCCTGCAAGCCCAGGGTTACTACCGCAAGGCGCTGTACCTCGAGCCGCAGCACGCCGAAGCGCTGGCGCACCTGGCCATGTTGCTGGCCGGGCAGGGCGATGAAGCCGGGGCCCGGCGCCTGCAGGAACGCGCTGCGCGGGCCCAGGGCCAGGGGGGTAGCCAGCCATGAGTGTGATCGATTACGCCGGCTTGTCGGTGCACGATGAAGCCGACGCCAAGCTGATTACCTGCTGGAAAACCATCGGTGTGCGCGGCGACATGTCGTGCCCGAAGCTGGCCGAATACATCCGCTGCCTGAACTGCCCGGTCTACGCCGACGCCGCTACGCGCCTGCTCGACCGCTACGCGCTGGAGCGCGAAAGCCTGCCGCCGCCACCGGCCCCCGCGTCAGACCTCGCCACCACCCGTTCGCTGCTGGTATTTCGCCTGCACGACGAATGGCTGGGCCTGCCCACCCGCTGCCTGACCGAGGTCGCCCCGGTGCAACCGGTGCACTCGCTGCCGCACCAGCGCTCGCGGGCCCTGCAAGGGGTGGCCAACGTGCGTGGTGCGCTGGTGCCGTGCCTGTCGCTGGTCGAACTGCTCGGCATCGACACCGGCGCCAGCAGCCCGGCCGGCCGCGCCATGCCGCGGATGCTGATTCTCGCCGCCGAGGGCGGCGCGGTGGTGGTGCCGGTCGATGAGGTCGACGGTATCCACCGGCTCGAAATCGCCCGCCTCGAGGCGGGCGCCCAGGCCCACGGCACCCGCTTTACCGCCTCGGTGCTGGCTTTTGGCACCCGCAGCCTGCGGGTGCTGGATGAACAATCGTTGCTGCACGCTGTGGCCAGGAGCCTGACATGACCCCTGACCAGATGCGCGACGCCTCCCTGCTCGAGCTGTTCAGCCTCGAGGCCGAAGCGCAAACCACCGTGCTCAACACCGGCCTGCTGGAACTCGAGCGCAACCCCAGCGACGCCCAGCAGCTCGAGGCCTGCATGCGCGCCGCCCATTCGCTCAAGGGCGCGGCGCGGATCGTTGGGGTAGACGCCGGGGTGCGGGTCGCCCACGTGATGGAAGACTGCCTGGTCAGCGCCCAGGAAAAACGCCTGCTGCTCAAGGCCGAACACATCGACACCCTGTTGCAGGGCACCGACCTGCTGGCGCGCATCGGCACCCCGGCCAAAGCCCCGGGCGAGGCCGACATCGAAGCGTTTTTGGCGCAGATGGCCGCCTTGCTCGACCCCCATGCCGCCGCCGGTACCTTCAGCCGCTTGCCGCCGCTGCCGCCCGCGCCGCCGATCGCCCCGCCGGTGCTCGACCTGCCGCCGGAACTGCCCGCCGAAGCCGAGCTCGCCGCGGCGCTGGCGATGGCCGAAGAGGCCCCGGCGGAGCTGGCCCTGGAACTGCCGCTGGACAGCGGCCAACGCGCGCGCCGTGCGGGCGACACCGGCGAGCGGGTGCTACGGGTCACCGCGCAGCGGCTCAATGCCCTGCTGGACCTCGCCAGCAAGTCGCTGGTCGAAAGCCAGCGCTTCAAGCCCTACCTGGCCACCCTGCAGCGCCTCAAGCGCCTGCAAGGCCAGAGCCTGCGCGCACTCGACAGCCTCAAGGACCAGCTCGACATCCGCCAGCAAAGCGCCGAAGTGCGCGAGGCCCTGGCGCTGGCCCAAGGCCTGCTGGCGCAAACCCAGGAAATGCTCCTGCAACAAACCGCCGAGCTCGACGACTTCGGCTGGGAAGCCGGCCAGCGCGCCCAATCCCTGTACGACACCGCGCTGGCCTGCCGCATGCGGCCGTTCGCCGATGTGCTCGGCGGCCAGGCGCGGATGGTCCGCGACCTCGGCCGCTCATTGGGGCGGCAAGTGCGCCTGGAAGTCGAAGGGGAAAAAACCCAGGTCGACCGCGACGTGCTGGAAAAACTCGAAGCCCCGCTGACCCACCTGCTGCGCAACGCGGTGGACCACGGCATCGAGCCGCCTGAGCTGCGCAGCCTGCTCGGCAAGCCGGCCGAAGGCACCGTGCGCCTGCGCGCCAGCCACCAGGCTGGCATGCTGCTGCTGGAGCTGGCCGACGACGGCGGCGGGGTCGATCTCGAACGCCTGCGCCGGACCATCGTGGTGCGTGGCCTGTCTACCGAAAGCACCGCCGCCCAGCTCAGCGAAGAAGAACTGCTGACCTTTCTGTTCCTGCCCGGTTTCAGCCTGCGCGACACAGTCACGGAAATTTCCGGCCGTGGCGTCGGCCTCGATGCCGTGCACCACCTGGTGCGCGAACTGCGCGGCAACATCGAACTGCGCCAGGTCACCGGCCAGGGCAGCCGCTTCCTGCTCGAAGTGCCGTTGACCCTTTCCGTGGTGCGCAGCCTGGTGGTGGAGGTGGGTGGCGAGGCCTACGCCTTCCCGCTGGCGCACATCGAGCACAGCCTCAACCTCAATGCCGAGAGCATCGTGCAGATCGAGGGCCGCCAGCACTTCTGGTACGAAGGCCGGCATGTCGGCCTGGTCGCCGCCAGCCAATTGCTGCAGCGCCCGGCCAACGCCGACCCACAGGCCGAAATCAAGGTGGTGGTGGTGCGCGAGCGGGAAACCCTCTACGGGGTGGCCGTCGAGCGCTTCATCGGCGAGCGGGTGCTGGTGGTGATGCCGCTCGACCCGCGCCTGGGCAAGGTGCAAGACATCTCCGCCGGGGCCTTGCTCGACGACGGCTCGGTGGTGCTGATCGTCGACGTCGAAGACATGGTCCGTTCGGTGGAAAAACTCATGACCACCGGCCGCCTCGAGCGCATCGACCGCCGCGGCGGCCCGGCCCAGGAACACGTGCGCAAGCGCGTGCTGGTGGTCGACGACTCGCTCACCGTGCGTGAGCTGCAGCGCAAGCTACTGGGCAACAAAGGCTACGAAGTGGCGGTGGCGGTCGATGGCATGGACGGCTGGAACGCCCTGCGCAGCGAAAGCTTCGACCTGCTGATCACCGACATCGACATGCCGCGCATGGACGGCATCGAACTGGTCACCCTGCTGCGCCGCGACAGCCGCCTGCAGTCGCTGCCGGTGATGGTGGTCAGCTACAAGGACCGCGAAGAAGACCGCCGCCGTGGCCTGGATGCTGGCGCCGACTATTATCTGGCCAAGGCCAGCTTCCATGACGATGCGTTGCTGGGCGCCGTGCAGGAGTTGATCGGAGGGCCGCAAGGATGAGAATCGCCATCGTCAACGACATGCCCATGGCGGTGGAGGCGCTGCGCCGCGCGCTGGCGTTCGAGCCCGCGCACGAGGTGGCCTGGGTGGCCAGCGACGGCGCCGAAGCGGTGCGCCTGTGCCGCGAGCACACCCCAGACCTGATCCTCATGGACCTGTTCATGCCGGTGCTCGACGGGGTCGAGGCCACCCGCCAGATCATGGCCGAGACCCCGTGCCCGATCGTGATCGTGACCACCGACCAGAAGCAGAACGTGCACCGGGTGTTCGAAGCCATGGGCCACGGCGCGCTCGATGTGGTCGACACCCCGGCGCTGGGCGTGGGCAACCCCAAGGATGCCGCCGCGCCGCTGCTGCGCAAGATTTTCAACATCGGTTGGCTGGTGGGCCAACGTGGCGCGGCGAGCAAGCCCCAGGCGGCGCCGCCGCGTGAAGCCAGTGCCCGGCGCAAGCTGGTGGCGATCGGCTCGTCGGCCGGTGGCCCGGCGGCGCTGGAGGTGCTACTCAAGGCGTTGCCACGGGATTTCGCCCCGGCCATCGTGCTGGTGCAGCACGTCGACCAGGTGTTCGCCCAGGGCATGGCCGAATGGCTCGCCAGTTCGTCGCACTTGCCTGTGCGGCTGGCCCGCCACGGCGAGCAACCGCAGCCCGGCACGGTCTTGCTGGCGGGCACGAATCATCATATCCGGTTGCTGAAAAATGCTACCTTGGCGTACACCGCCGAGCCGGTTAACGAAATCTACAGGCCCTCTATCGATGTATTCTTCGACAGTGTGGCGCGTTTTTGGGATGGTGAGGTGGTAGGTGTGTTGCTGACCGGCATGGGCCGGGACGGTGCGTCGGGGTTAAAAGCCCTTCGCCAGCAGGGCCACCTGACCATCGCCCAGGACCAACACAGCAGCGCGGTCTACGGCATGCCCAAGGCAGCCGTGGCGATCGATGCGGCGGTCGAGGTTAAACCGCTGGGGCAGATTGCGCCCCGTTTGTTGGAAGTATTCCGTTGAAGAAGCTTCTCGTACTCAGCCGTGCCGGCAGCAAAGGCAGTGATCAGGTGACAGCGCATGTTTGACTTGCAGATCGAAGAGTTCAAATCCACCGATGAAAACAAAGCCATGGTGCTGCTGGTCGACGACCAGGCCATGATCGGTGAGGCCATCCGCCGTTCGCTGATGCAGGAGGTGAATATAGACTTTCACTTCTGCGCCGACCCGCGCGACGCGATCACCCAGGCCATGCGCATCAAGCCCACGGTGATCCTGCAAGACCTGATCATGCCCGGGCTCGACGGCTTGACCCTGGTGCGCGAGTACCGCAACCACCCCAACACCCAGGACATCCCGATCATCGTGCTGTCCACCAAGGAAGACGCGGTGATCAAAAGCGCCGCGTTCGCCGCTGGCGCCAACGATTACCTGGTCAAGCTGCCCGACACCATCGAGCTGGTGGCGCGGATTCGCTACCACTCGCGTTCCTACCTGACCTTGCTGCAGCGCGACGAGGCCTACCGCGCGCTGCGGGTGAGCCAGCAGCAACTGCTCGACACCAACCTGGTGCTGCAACGGCTGATGAACTCCGATGGCCTGACCGGGTTGTCGAACCGCCGCCACTTCGACGAGTACCTGGAGCTGGAATGGCGCCGGGCGATGCGTGACCAGAGCCAACTGTCGCTGCTGATGATCGACGTCGACTACTTCAAGTCTTACAACGACAACTTCGGCCACCTCGAGGGTGACGAAGCGCTGCGCAAGGTCGCCGAGGCGATCCGCGGCACCTCCAGCCGCTCCAGCGACCTGCCGGCCCGCTATGGCGGCGAGGAGTTCGCCCTGGTGCTGCCCAACACCTCGCCCGGTGGCGCCCGCCTAGTCGCGGAAAAACTGCGCCAGACCATCGCCGGCCTGGGCATTTTGCACAACGCCCCGGAGCCCGGCTCGCCGCTGACGGTCAGCATCGGCCTGGCGACCTTCACCCCGGCCCAGGGCAGCAACTGCCGGTTGTTGATTTCCGCCGCCGACAAAGGCCTGTACCTGGCCAAGAACAGCGGCCGCAACCAGGTCGGGGTGGCTGATTGAAGCGCCGCGCGGGCGCTCGCCGGGCGTGATCGGGGCCAAAGCCGTGATATACTCCCCGGCTTTTGATCCGCCCTGCATGAGTGCCGCCGACCATGGAAATCAATCCGATCCTGAACAGCATCAAGGACCTCTCCGAGCGCTCCGAAACCATTCGGGGGTATCTTTGACTACGATCACAAGCATGATCGGCTGGTCGAAGTAAACCGCGAGCTCGAAGACGCCAACGTCTGGAACAACCCCGAATACGCCCAGAACCTGGGCCGTGAGCGCGCCGCCCTGGCCGCCGTGGTCGACACCCTCGACGAACTCACCTCGGGCCTGGCCGACTCCCGCGAACTGCTCGACATGGCCGTCGAGGAAGACGACGAGAACGCCGCCGGCGATGTCGCCAGCGAGGTCGAGCGCCTGCGTGGCATCCTCGAGAAGCTCGAATTCCGCCGGATGTTCAGCGGCGAAATGGACATGAACAACGCCTACCTCGACATCCAGGCCGGCTCCGGCGGCACCGAAGCCCAGGACTGGGCCAACATGCTGCTGCGCATGTACCTGCGCTGGGCCGACAAGCGCGGCTTCGACGCCACCATCATGGAATTGTCCGAAGGCGAAGTGGCCGGCATCAAGGGCGCCACCCTGCACGTGAAGGGCGAGTACGCCTTCGGCTGGCTGCGCACCGAGATCGGCGTGCACCGGCTGGTGCGCAAAAGCCCGTTCGACTCCGGCAACCGCCGCCACACCTCGTTCACCGCGGTGTTCGTCTCGCCTGAAATCGACGACAACATCGAGATTGAGATCAACCCGGCCGACCTGCGCATCGACACCTACCGCTCCTCCGGGGCCGGTGGCCAGCACGTGAACACCACCGACTCCGCGGTGCGGATCACCCACGTGCCGACCAACACCGTGGTCAGCTGCCAGAACGAACGCTCCCAGCACGCCAACAAGGACACCGCCATGAAAATGCTGCGGGCCCGGTTGTACGAGCAGGAGATCCAGAAGCGCAACGCGGCCAGCCAGGCGCTGGAAGACAGCAAGTCCGACATCGGCTGGGGCCACCAGATCCGTTCGTACGTGCTCGACCAGTCCCGCATCAAGGACCTGCGCACCGGCATCGAGCGCAGCGACTGCGACAAGGTGCTCGACGGCGACCTGGACGAATACCTCGAGGCCAGCCTCAAGCAAGGCCTTTGATTTAACGACAGCGGCAAGCTGAAAGCTGCAAGGCAGCGCGCCTCGGCTTGAGGCTTTAAGCTTGACGCTTGAAGCTGGGGGTTCAGGCCCCCAGCGTTCCTCTTTCTTGACCGGAACCGACATGAGCGACCAACCACTCGACCCGCAAGACCTGCAACAGGAAGAAAACAAACTGATCGCCCAGCGCAAGGAAAAACTTGCCGCCGTGCGCGCCCAGGGCCAGGCCTTCCCGAACGACTTCCGCCGCGACAGCCTCTGCGATGACCTGCAGAAGCAGTACGCCGACAAAACCAAGGAAGAACTCGAAAGCCTCGCCATTCCTGTGAAGGTGGCCGGTCGCATCATGCTCAACCGCGGCGCGTTCATGGTCCTGCAAGACACCTCCGGGCGCCTGCAGGTGTACGTGAACCGCAAGGTGCTCGACGAAGCCACCCTGGCCGCGATCAAAACCTGGGACCTGGGTGACATCATCGCCGTCGAAGGCAACCTGGCCCGCTCCGGCAAGGGCGACCTGTACGTCGACATGGCCAACGTGCGCCTGCTGACCAAAGCCCTGCGCCCGCTGCCCGACAAGCACCACGGCCTGACCGACACCGAGGTGCGTTACCGCCAGCGCTACGTCGACCTGATCGTCAACGAAGAAACCCGCCACACCTTCCGCGTGCGTTCCCAGGTGATCGGCCACATTCGCAGCTTCCTCGCCCAGCGCGGCTTCCTCGAAGTCGAAACCCCGATGCTGCAGACCATCCCTGGCGGCGCTGCGGCCAAGCCGTTCGAGACCCACCACAACGCCCTCGACCTGCCGATGTTCCTGCGCATCGCGCCGGAGCTGTACCTCAAGCGGCTGGTGGTCGGTGGTTTCGAGAAAGTCTTCGAGATCAACCGCAACTTCCGCAACGAAGGCGTTTCGACCCGGCACAACCCCGAGTTCACCATGCTCGAGTTCTACCAGGCCTACGCCGACTACCGCGACAACATGGACCTCACCGAGGCCCTGTTCCGTGAGCTGGCGCAACTGGTACTGGGCAGCACCGACGTGCCGTACCAGGGCAAGCTGTTCCACTTCGGCCAGCCGTTCCAGCGTTTGTCGGTGTTTGCCTCGATCCTCAAGTACAACCCCGAGGTTACCGCCGAAGACCTGCAAGACCTCGACAAGGCCCGCGCCCTGGCGAAAAAAGCCGGCGCCGCGGTAAAAGGCTACGAAGGCCTGGGCAAGCTGCAAACGATGATTTTCGAAGAGCTGGTCGAGCACAAGCTCGAGCAACCGACGTTCATCACCGAATACCCGTTCGAAGTCTCGCCGCTGGCCCGCCGCAACGACGACAACCCGGCGGTCACCGACCGCTTCGAGCTGTTCATCGGTGGCCGTGAAATCGCCAACGCCTACTCCGAGCTCAACGACGCCGAAGACCAGGCCGAACGCTTCATGGCCCAGGTGGCCGAGAAAGACGCCGGCGACGACGAAGCCATGCACTACGACGCCGACTTCGTGCGCGCCCTGGAATACGGCATGCCGCCCACCGCCGGTGAAGGCATCGGCATCGACCGCCTGGTGATGCTGCTGACCGACTCGCCGTCGATCCGCGACGTGATCCTCTTCCCGCACATGCGCCCCGAGGCGTAATCCCTAACGCCCAGTTTGGCCCGCCGCCCAGCGCGGCGCGGCCTCACGCCAGGCTTGGGCCAGATTGGCTGTGCTGTCCTGGCCCGCCGTGCTCCGCGCAAGCGATTGGCGCAATGCCAAGGGCCGGCGCACTGGCATGACGGCCACTGGCCCGTTGAGCCAAGTGGTGCCGGCATGGGCTGGGTCTTCGACCAGTAACATCGTCAAACCTACCGCGGCCGTGCCGGGCGCGACGTCCGTCAAAGCCTGGGCGGTCGCGGGTGGGTTATCGTTCATTTCCCAGTAGCCTGCGGCATGCACGCGCACATTCTCGACCCCGGCTTCCCGTAGCGGCGCATTGACGGTCAACGCCAGCAAGCGGATGTACAGCGTGAACAGTTCCTCGCCGCCTAGCTGTTGCAGGGCTTGGGGCGACACGCACACGTACAGCGCAATGTCATATTGGCCGCCGGCAGAGTAAGCCGCCCTAGGTGTTTGTACTCCAGGTGCTGGCGCCACGCCCTGTGCCGCCAGCTGTGGCGCGTCAGGGGTTGCCAGCCAGCGCGCCGGGCCGCGCGCTGGCGCCAGGTACAGGCCCTGCCAAGCCGGAGTGTGCAGAAGGCTCAGGCGGCTACGGTTCGCTGCCTGCACCGTATAGGCCACGCCGGCATCCTGCCCGTGGCGCAGCCAGTGCACGATTTCAAGCAAGTAACCGTCGCTCAGCCACTGGTGGCGTTCACCCATCGAGTAGTCGGCCGCAGCGTTGCTGGGCATGGCCTCGGGGGGTGGGGTAATGGCATCGACCAGCGTGCCGGGTACCCGGCCTATCGGCAGTGGGGTAGGCGCGCCGCTGAGGCAACTGGCCTGTACATTGTCGACGTGCGCAAGTACCACGAATGCCAGCAACGGTAACCACGCGGATTGGCGCATCAGTAGGTTCTCTGGCGAGTGCGGCTCAAAACATCGCCGAGGCCAGGCGGGCCCAGCGCGGCGCTGCGGTTTCCCAGGCCCGCGCCCAAGCCATCAGCTCGGCAGGCGTGCAAGCTTTGGGGTTGGGCACCGTGCAGGCGCCCGCCGGTTCGCCCGGGCGCTGCAGGCCCAAATGGTTGCTCAGTGCATGCTGGAAGGCGAATGGGTACTGCACGGCATTCACCGAGCGCGCTATCCGTGTCCCTTTCCATGCCACGCTGGCGTACGTGACGTGTTGGAAAAACGCCGCGAACACGGTGAACGGCGGCGGCTGTGTCGCCAGCACCGGGAAAATGCTCTCCAGCGCGCTCAGCGTGCGCGGCGCAACTGCGTAGTCGTCGTCTACCCGTTGCAAACCGACCATCGTCAGGTGGATGTTACCTAGACCGGCGGCATCCAGCATGGCTTGGGCAAAGGCTACCTGCGCCAGGCCATACATCAGGCCCGGTGTCGGGTCGCTCAGCAGTGCCGCTTGTGCCTTGAACAACTGCAGTTGGGCGCCGCCGGAAAACCCGAACGCGATCGGTACGTCGTAGGGCTGGGCGCTGGAGAATACTGAGGCCAGGGCAGGTGTGGCGTTCTCTGGCGCCGGGGCTTCACGCTCGATGTAGGAGGAGGAGGGCGGTTCGTCTTGCCACTGCCGAGCGCCGTTGGCTAGTTGGGCAAAATAGCCATTGACGGTGGGCGTTTGGATCAGCGCCCCGAGGTTACCGTTGGCGTCTTCCACGCTGACGCTAAGCCCCATCGGTTGATCGCCCTTGCTCCATGTGGTGGTGGTAATCCGATAGCCTTGGCGCACCTGCCGGGCCCGGCCAGCGGCCTGGTAGGCTTCGAGCCCTGGGACTGCCAGCACAGTACCCGGGGCATCGGCATCCTCGGCGCCGATGCCACCACTGGGCACCGAGTACCAGCCGGGCAGTTGGCCGGCGGCCGTGGTGAATTCACCCGCCACGCTGTAGCAGCCTGGTAGGCAGGCTAACAACAACCATGCCCAGCGGGGGCGTTTACCTTTGAATGAGTGAGCCATCCCCATGCTTCACCCTCCCACGAATGGTCAGGGGGGCAGCATAAGCACTGTTGGCTCATCGCGAACCTAGTAGATCTGCCAGGTATGGCCTAAAGCCCGCAAACTTTAGGGCGTGGTGTAGGTCCCAATGGAGGGCCTATCTTCTTTGGGGCCCGAGGGGGCGTGGAATGCTCTGGAAAAAAGGCCGGCGCAGCGACAACGTGGTCGACGCCCGTGGTGGTGGCGGCGGTGGTGGCGTGCGCCTGGGTGGCGGGTTGAGCCTGGGCGCGGTGGTGTTGATCGTCGGCTTTGGCCTGCTCACCGGGCAAGACCCGCTGCAACTGCTCGAGCAACTGGCCGGGCAGGGCAGCACCAGCGCCCCCAGCCAAGGCCGCGCGGCGCCGCCGGCAGGTGACCAGCAGGCTGACTTTGTGCGCGCGGTACTGGGCGATACCGAAGACACCTGGCAAACCCTCTTCCAGCAGGGCGGCCGGCAATACCAGGCACCGAAACTGGTGTTGTTCAACGGCCGGGTGGGTTCGGCCTGTGGCCAGGCCAGCTCGGCCGTGGGCCCGTTCTATTGCCCTGGCGACCGCCAGGTGTACCTCGACATGGACTTTTTCCGCGAAATGCGCGAGCGCTTCAACGCCGCTGGCGAGTTCGCCGAGGCCTACGTGATCGCCCATGAAGTGGGCCACCACGTGCAAACCCTGCTGGGCATCACCCAGAAGGTCGACGCCGCGCGCCGCCAAGGCCAGCGCCTGGAAGGCGCCGGCGGCCTGTTGGTGCGCCAGGAGCTGCAAGCCGACTGCCTGGCCGGCGTGTGGGCCAACCACGCCGAACAGCGCCTGCACTGGCTGGAGCCCGGCGACGTGGAAAACGCCCTGCGCGCCGCCAACGCCATCGGCGACGACCGCTTGCAGCAGCAAGGCCAAGGCCGCGTGGTGCCCGACTCCTTCACACATGGCACCTCGGCGCAGCGGGTGAAGTGGTTCAAGGCCGGCTTTGCCAATGGCCGGCTGGAGGGCTGTGATACGTTTGCGGCGCGGGCGCTGTAACAGCCGTTACCTGTGCCCAGCCTGGGGCGCGATTGCGCACTGGCCTGGTGGGGGCGGGCAGGTTTTGAGCGTGCATTCCCAACCGAGTAATGCCAGGCCCACTGTACGGGGCACCGGTTTCTCGCCACTGCGGTAATACGCCAGCATCCGCCGGCTCAGGCCTAGCGCCCGCGCCGCGGAGTCCAAGGTCAGGTGGTGTTTGGCCATCCAGTTCCAGATGGCCTCATGGGAGTAGCCACCGGCTTGTTCGATAGCGCGAGCGCGAAGGTTATCCGCGGCAAGCTCTAGGCTGTCGTCGTTTGCCCACGCCACACAGGCACCCCACTCGCCCACCCGTGCCTGATTGAAAAGCTCAGGGTTGGCCAGCGCGGCAAGGCACGGAATGCTGGCGATAAGTGTGCCTAGGTCAACGTCAAAGTGTTCACCATCGGCGTAGCGCAGCGATAGCGTTGCCGGCGGCGAGGGGATTACAGCGACGAGGGTGAAGTGGCGGTGGGTCATTGCTGAAGCTTAAGTGCTGTGGTTGCAGCTTTGCCAAGCGTATTTTTTGCCATGTGTGTCTCCGGTGTAAGCTGTAGCACCCTCAGCAGCACGCCACCTGTTAGGGCCCCTCGCCCGGCACAGCCGGCCTCCCACGGGGTCTGTGTTGCTCACCAAATCAATGACTTACACAAATCTGGTGGGAGGCCGTGGTCCGGCACTCCGGCTGTGCCGGGCGATGGGCCAGTCAGGTCATGCACGGAATCAGCAGCGCTCACGGATTGAGCCCCTCCATGAAGCCCTGAAGCCTTTTAAGTGAACAGCATGACGGCTGTGCCCGGCGAGGAGCGCCCTCACTCGGCCAACGCCTCCTTGAGGAAATCCAGAAACACCCGGGTCTTCATCGGCACCCGCCGCGCCGAGGGGTATACCGCGTTGATCGAGATCGGCGGCGCCTGCCAGTCGCACATCACCGCGACCAGAGTCCCGGCGGCCAGGGCTTTTTCGACGATGAAGGTCGGCAGCAGGGCGATGCCCATGCCTGCTTCGGCGGCCTGGGCGAGCAGGTCGCCGTTGTTGGCGTGCAGCGGGCCGGTGACGTGGACCTTTTGCGTTTCCTTGCCGTTGCTCAACTGCAGGCTCACCCCGCTTTGCAGGTAGCCGTAGTTCAGGCAGGCGTGGCGGGCGAGGTCTTTCGGGGTGTGCGGGGTGCCGGCCCGTTCCAGGTAGGCGGGGGCGGCCACCAGCACCCGCGGCGCTGGCGCCAGGGTGCGGGCCACCAGTGAGGAGTCGGCCAGGCTGGCGATGCGGATGGTCACGTCGAAGCCCCCCTTGATCGGGTCGACCTGCTGGTCGCTGAACACCAATTGCAACTCGAGCTTGGGGTGCAATGCATGAAAGCGCGGCAGCAACGGCCCCAGCCGCGACAGCCCGAACGACATCGGCGCGTTCACCCGCAGCACCCCGTGCACCTCGGCCAGGCCGCTGCGGGCGCGCTGTTCGGCTTCGTCCAGCGAGGCGATCAGCTCGCGGCAGGCCTCGTAGTATTCGGCGCCCGCCTCGGTCAGGTGCAGGCTGCGGGTTGTGCGCAGCAGCAGCTGCACGCCGATGGCGTCTTCCAGTGCCTGGATCTGCTTGCTGACTTTCGAGCGCGGCACCTGCAACGCGCGGGCGGCGGCGGCGAAGCCGTTGGCGTCGACGGTGGCGACGAACGCGCGCATGCAGTCGATGCGGTCCATGGAGTGTCCCTTTTTTGGAATCAATGTTTTCGAATTTTAGGGAATTGTTGTGGTTTTTGCCTACCCCTAAAGTAGCGCCATGCCAACGCTGTTGCGCAAAACACCGGCGCGGCAAACACCTCAACCCCGATATTCAGAAGGACATGACCATGAACGTACTGCGCAAAACCCTCGCGGCCGCCACCCTCGCCTTGGCGGTGAGCTCGGCCTTCGCCGCCCAGCCAGATGCCGCCGCCGAAAGCCATACCCAGGCCTTTCTCAACGCGCTGAACAGCAGCGGCGGCAAACCCCTCGAGCAACTGGCCCCGGCCGCCGCCCGCGCGGTGCTCACCGGCGCGCAGAACTCGGTGAAGGTCGACCTCAAGGGCACTGTTGTCAGCGAGCGCAGCATCGACGCCGATGGCCAGCGCATCGGCCTGACCATCGTGCGCCCGGCCAATGCCAAGGGTGAGCTGCCGGTGTTCATGTTCTTCCACGGCGGCGGCTGGGTGCTGGGCGACTACCCGACCCACGCCCGGCTGATCCACGACCTGGTGGTCAATTCCGGCGCGGTGGCGGTGTACGTGAACTACACCCCTTCGCCGGAAGCGCACTTCCCCACCGCGATCAACCAGGCCTACGCCGCCACCCGTTGGGTAGCCGAAAACGGCAAGGCGCTAGGGGTAGACAGCAGCCGCCTGGCGGTGGCCGGCAACAGCGTGGGCGGCAACATGGCCGCGGTGGTCAGCCTGATGGCCAAGGAACAGGGCACGCCGAAACTGCGCTTCCAGTTGCTGCTGTGGCCGGTGACCGATGCCAACTTCGACACCGCCTCGTACCAGCAATACGCCGACGGCCACTTCCTCACCCGCAACATGATGAAGTGGTTCTGGGACAACTACACCACCGATGCCGCCCAGCGCGCCAGCGTGCACGCCTCGCCGCTGCAAGCGAGCCTGGAGCAACTCAAGGGGCTGCCGCCGGCGCTGGTGCAAACCGCCGCCCTTGACGTACTGCGTGACGAAGGCGAGGCCTATGCGCGCAAACTCGACGCCGCCGGGGTGCCGGTGACCGCGGTGCGCTACAACGGGATGATCCACGACTACGGCCTGCTCAACCCCCTGAGTAGCGTGCCGGAAGTGCAGGCCGCCATGCGCCAGGCGGGGCAAGAACTCAAAGCCCACCTGCGCTAAGGGGTATCGCCAGGCGGCGGGCCCTTGGCCTCACCACCCGTCGCCTGCCCTTCATGCCTTTGAAAACCGCGCCGTTAACACGCTCAGCATGCGCGCCAGAGGGCCGCTGCACCGTACCGTGAGAGAGCGCCGCGATGATCGACCTGAGTGTCTGGAACCTGACCCTGCCCATTGAAACCCCCGCCTTGACCGTGGCCACCGCCAGGGTCGCGGCCCTGCAAAGCCCGTACTTCAGCGTGACCAGCGGCGGCATCGTGATGTGGGCGCCAGTCACCGGCTCGCATTCGGGCAGCAGTGACTTCCCGCGCACCGAACTGCGCGAAACCCTCGCCGATGGCCAAGCGCGCAACTGGCTCTACAACAGCGGCAGCAACAGCATGAGCGGCACCCTGGCGGTCAACCAGGTGCCCTCCACCGGCCGTGTGGTGGTGGCGCAGATCCACGCCAAGAACGCCGCCGCGCCCTTGCTGAAAATGGTTTACCGCTACACCGCCAAGGGCGGTTTCATCGACCTCGAGTACCGAGTCAAACCGGCCGATGAAAAAAGCCCGGTGATGTACAGCGTGCCGATGGCGCTGAACCAGAGCTTCAGTTATTCGATCCAGATGCTGGCCAGCGGCAAGCTCAGCGTGCTGATCAACAACAGCGGCCCCAGCGTAAGCCTCGACCCCAGTTGGTACGCCTACAACTTCTACTTCAAGGCCGGCGTGTACACCCTCGACAACGTGGGCTACGCCACTGAAGGCGGTAAGGTCACCTACAGCAAACTGGTGACCAGCCACACCGCCAAGTGAGCCACGGCGGTATGATCCCCGGCTGAACCCGGCGCGCCCGCGCGTGCCGAACCCTGTTTGGCCGGAGTGCTTCGCCCTATGCGCCTGCGCAGTTTGTTCGCCTTCTTTGGCCAGGCCCGCCGTGCCCTGGCGTTGGTCTGGGCCACCTCGCGGCCGTTGTTTCTCGGGCTGGTATTGGCCACGTTGCTGGCCGGGGTGCTGCCGGCGGCGGCCGCGTGGATCGGCCAGCGTATCGTCGATGCCGTGCTGGAGGGCATGCAGGCCCACGCGCGCCTAGGCCAGGCGCCGTTGTGGCCGGTGCTGCGCTGGGTGCTCGCCGAAGCCGGGGTGCTGGCCTTGCTGGCGGCGGCGCAGCGGGCGTTGTCGGTGCAGCAGGCGTTGCTGCGGGCGCAGTTGGGGCAGAAGGTCAATGTGTTGATCCTGGAAAAAGCCCAGACCCTCGCCTTGCTGCAATTCGAAGACTCGGAGTTCTACGACAAGCTAGTGCGCGTGCGCCGTGACGCCTCCACCCGGCCATTGGGGCTGGTGAGCAAATCCCTGGGGCTGGTGCAAAACCTGATTTCGCTGGTGAGCTTCGGCTGGCTGCTGGTGCACTTTTCGCCGTGGGCGCTGGCGATCCTGGTGGTGGCGGCGTTGCCGGTGTTTTTCTCCGAAACGCATTTTTCCGGCGACGCGTTCCGCCTGTTCACCCGCCGCGCGCCGGAAACCCGCCGGCAGAACTACATCGAAACGCTGCTTTCGCAAGAAGCGCACATCAAGGAGGTGCGGCTGTTTGGGCTGGCGCCGTTGCTGTTGCAGCGCTACCGCGACAACTTCGCGCGGCTCTACGCCGAAGACCGCCAGCTCACCCTGCGCCGCGATGGTTGGGGCTTTGCCCTGGGCCTGCTGGGCACCCTGGGCTTTTACCTGGCCTACGCCTGGGTGGTGCTCGACACCGTGGGGGGCACCACCACCCTGGGCCAGATGACCATGTACCTGGTGCTGTTCAAGCAAGGCCAGGCGGCGATCAGCTCGAGCCTGAGCGCGATGGGTGGGCTGTACGAAGACGGCCTGTACCTTAGCCACCTGCATGAATACCTGGCCGAGCCGGTACCGGCCAACCCCGGCCACGCGCAAGCGGGGGAAACCCCGGGCGATGGCCTGCGCTTCGAGGGCGTGGGCTTTACCTACCCCGGCGCCGAGGTGCCGGCGCTGGCCGCCATCGACCTGCACCTGGCACCCGGGCAAAGCCTGGCGCTGGTGGGCGAGAACGGTTCGGGCAAAACCACCCTGATCAAGCTGCTCACGCGGCTGTACAGCCCCACCGAAGGGCGCATCCTGCTTGACGGCACTGACCTGCAAGCCTGGGATTTGCGCGCCCTGCACCGGCGCATCGGGGTGATCTTCCAGGACTTCCTGCGCTACCAGATGACCGCCGGGGAAAACCTCGGCGTGGGCGACGCCGAGGCATTCAGCGAAGAACCGCGTTGGCGCGAGGCGGCAGCCAAGGGCATGGCGGCGGGGTTTATCGAGCAGTTGCAGAACGGCTACCAAACCCAGTTGGGCAAGTGGTTCGCCGGGGGCCGCGAGCTGTCGGGCGGGCAATGGCAGAAGATCGCCCTGTCGCGGGCCTACATGCGCCGCGAGGCCGACATCCTGATCCTCGACGAACCCACCGCGGCCCTGGATGCGGCCGCTGAAGCGGCGGTGTTCGAGCACTTTCGCGCCCACGCCCAAGGGCGCATGAGCGTGCTGATCAGCCACCGCTTCTCGAGTGTGCGCAATGCCGGGTTGATCGTGGTGATCGAGCAGGGGCGGGTGCTGGAGCGCGGCAGCCATGAGCAGTTGATGGCCCAGGGCGGGCGCTATGCGGCGTTGTTCGGGTTGCAGGCGCAGGGGTATCGGTAGGGCCCGCGAGCCAGGCACAAAAAAGCCGGCCCTGTACACAGGGCCGGCTTCTATCCCTCACAACCTCGCTCAGTGGGTGCGTGGCGCCACGGGCTGGTTGTTGTTGGAGATGGTCACTTCCACCCGGCGGTTCATTGCCCGGCCCGAGGCGCTGGTGTTCTCGGCGACCGGGTATTCCTTGCCATAACCCTGGGCGATCACGCGGTTGGGCTCAACGCCCATTTTCACCAGCGCGGCGCGCACCGAGTTGGCGCGGCGCTCCGAGAGGCTCTGGTTGTAGGCATCGCCACCGGTGCTGTCGGTGTAGCCCTCGACCACCAGTTGGCGCTCAGGGTTGTCGCGCAGGAACTGCGCCAGTTGGGCGACGTTGTTCATGCCCGCGGCCTTGAGGTCCGACTTGTTCAGGTCGAACAGCACATCGCCGAAGGTGACCACGGTGCCGCGGTCGGTCTGCTTGGCGTTGAGGCTGTCTTGCAGCTTTTTGATCTGCGCGTCGCGGGCCGCCAGTTGCGCCTTGGCGCGCTCGGAGGCGGCGTTTTTCAGCTCTTCCTCGGCGCTTTTCATGGCGATGGTCTGCTTGGCGTACTCAACGCGCTGGTTGGCCAGGTAAGCCAACTGGTCGACTTTTTTCGTGTCGTCATCGTTGCGGTAGGCGGCATCGGCTTTGTTCAGCCAGTCTTGCGCGTCTTTGGTTTCCAGCGCCGCCAGGGTCGGCGACTTGGGGTTGGTCTGCAACGAGGTGAAGTTGCTGCGGGCCTGTTCCAGGTTCTGGTTCGGCGGCGTCGAGCAGGCGGCAAGGGCAATGCTGGCGGCGAGCAGGGCAGGGATCAAAACGTAGTTGCGCATAATGATGCTTCCTTATTCAGTACGTAAAAAGCGAAGTGGCTCACTGCGCGTTGCGCAGGCCTTCTTCACGCAGGTCTTGCACGCCCTGGTGGGCATCCTGCACCGCTTTCTGGGCCTTGACCGCTTGCGCCTTGCGGGTCGCGACGCGGGCATCCCATTCGGCCTGTTCGGCCAGGTTGCGGGCTTGGTCGTACTTCTCATCGTGCATGGCCAGTTCAGCTTCCTTGAACTTGTCCTGGGCCGATTTGGTTTCCACCGGCGCGTACTCCACGCCGCCATTGCTGACCGCGTCGTTCACCGCGCTCTGGGCGAGGGCGTACTGCTCGGTGGGCGGGTTACCGGCACAGCCGGCGAGGATGAAACTGCTGCCCAGGGCCAGCATGGCCAGCTTGATCCCGCGGACAGAAGTGGGGTGCTTGGCAGTTCTCATCGTCATGTTCATGACTCCTCAAAGACTCCTGAAAAAGTGTTCGTCCATGACAGTCCGCGGGCTTGGGTCCTGGCCACGCTGTTTGCTGTTATGGCTAACGTTTGGGACTCAAGTGTTTTTTCAATAGTTCAGAGAAATTCCTGCCCAGGCCGGCAATTTTCACGGTTGCCCGTTCTGCAGCCGCGCCAGGTGCTCGCGCGCCAGTGCGAGAAAACGCGGGGTGGGGCCGATGTCTTCGTACATCGGGTCGCCTTGTTCGTCGGTGGCGATCACCTTGCTGCCCTGCACATAAGGGAAGCTGCCCTCGAGTTCTTCCAGCGCCGCGCCGATCAGCTCGCCGAGCAGTTCATCGGTGTGGTGCTTGGGGTACATCTGCGCCAGCGCCTCCAGCCGCGCGGCGGCTTCCACGTCGAGGTGGATGGCGTAGGGCGTCTTGCTCAGGCGGCCTTTGGCGGTGTCTTCCCAGTGTTGGGCGAGCTCGCGGATCTTCATGAAGGGCTCCGGTGTGGGGGAAAGGTTGTCAGCCGGCCGGCGTGGCGGCACTCTGTTGTTCTGAGCGGTTTTTCCCGCGCTTGTTCAGTGCCGTGGCGCTGGGCGGGGCGATCCAGGGATTGAACAACGGAGAACACCCATGACGGTCATCGACGCGCGCTTGCGTGAGCGGGTACACCTGCTGGGCGAATTGCTCGGCAACACCATTGCCGAGCAGTACGGCGCTGAGTTTCTCGAGAAAATCGAATTGATCCGCCACGGCGCCAAAGCCGACCGCCGCGACGCCGGTGGCGCGCAGCTGAGCAGCCGCCTCGGCGCGCTCGAAGACAGCGAACTGCTGCCGGTGGCGCGGGCGTTCAGCCAGTTTCTCAACCTTGCGAACATCGCCGAGCAGTACCAGTTGATTCGCCGCCGCGACCCGGGCCAGCCTGCGCCGTTCGAAGACGGCGTGCTCGCCGAGTTGCTCGGCCGCCTGCGCCAGGCCGGCCATGGCCCGGAACACCTGGCCCGGCAACTGGCGCGGCTTGATATCGAACTGGTGCTCACCGCCCACCCCACGGAAGTGGCCCGGCGCACCTTGATCCAGAAGTACGACGCGATTGCCGCGCTGCTCGCCCAACTCGACCACCGCGACCTGCTCGATGCCGAGCGCGAGGCGTTGCACGCGCACCTGCAGCGGCTGATCGCCGAAGGCTGGCACACCGATGAGATCCGCCGCGCCCGGCCCACGCCGGTCGATGAAGCCAAATGGGGCTTTGCGGTGATCGAGCATTCGCTGTGGCACGCGGTGCCCAGCCACCTGCGCAAGGTCGACCAGGCGCTGTTCGAGGCCACCGGGTTTCACCTGCCGCTGGAGGCCTCGCCGGTGCGCTTTGCTTCGTGGATGGGCGGCGACCGCGACGGCAACCCCAACGTGACCGCGGCGGTCACCCGCGAGGTCCTGCTGCTGGCGCGCTGGATGGCCGCGGACTTGTTCCTGCGCGATGTCGACCACCTGGCCGCCGAGCTGTCCATGCAGCAGTGCAGCGAAGCGCTGCGCGCCCAGGCCGGCGACACCGCGGAGCCTTACCGCGCCGTGCTCAAACAACTGCGTGAACGCCTGCGCGCCACCCGCCAGTGGGCCCAGGCCGCGCTGGCCCAGCCCCAGGCCGCGGGCGAGGCGGTGCTGCAGCACAACCGCGAACTGCTCGAACCGCTCCAACTGTGCTTTGCTTCGCTGCACGCCTGCGGCATGGGCGTGATCGCCGACGGCCCGCTGCTCGATTGCTTGCGCCGGGCGGCCACCTTTGGTTTGTTTCTGGTGCGCCTCGACATCCGCCAGGACTCCACCCGGCACGCCTCGGCACTTAGCGAGATCACCGAATACCTGGGCCTGGGCCGCTACGCCGACTGGGATGAAGACGCCCGCGTGGCGTTCTTGATGAGTGAGCTGAACAACCGCCGGCCACTGCTGCCGGGGCACTTCAAGCCCTCGGCGGACACCGCCGAAGTGCTCGCCACCTGCCGCGAAGTGGCCGCGGCGCCAGCGGCTTCGTTGGGCTCTTACGTGATTTCCATGGCCGGCGCGGCCTCCGACGTGCTGGCGGTGCAACTGCTGCTGAAGGAGGCCGGGCTGGGCCGGCCAATGCGCGTGGTGCCGCTGTTCGAAACCCTCGCCGACCTCGACAACGCCGGGCCGGTGATCCAGCAACTGTTGCTGCTGCCGGGCTACCGCGCGCGCCTGCACGGCCCGCAGGAAGTGATGATCGGCTACTCGGACTCCGCCAAGGACGCCGGCACCACCGCCGCCGCCTGGGCCCAGTATCGCGCCCAGGAAACCCTGGTCGGCATTTGCCGCGAGCAGGGCGTGGAGCTGGTGCTGTTCCACGGCCGTGGCGGCACCGTCGGCCGCGGTGGCGGCCCG
Source organism: Pseudomonas sp. NPDC007930 (assembly GCF_042958985.1). Lineage (NCBI taxonomy): Bacteria > Pseudomonadati > Pseudomonadota > Gammaproteobacteria > Pseudomonadales > Pseudomonadaceae > Pseudomonas > Pseudomonas sp. NPDC007930. The sequence continues at coordinate 322,686 of NZ_JBIBKC010000002.1, read as the reverse complement.
GCCCACGCGGCGATTCTGTCGCAGCCACCGGGTTCGGTGGCGGGGCGGTTCCGCACCACCGAGCAGGGGGAAATGATTCGTTTCAAATTCGGCCTGCCAGCGATCGCCGAGCAAAACCTCAACCTGTACCTGGCCGCCGTGCTCGAAGCCACCCTGCTGCCACCGCCGCCGCCCGAGCCGCGGTGGCGCCAGGTGATGGACGCGCTGGCCGCCGACGGCGTGGCCGCCTACCGCGCCGTGGTGCGGGAAAACCCCGACTTTGTCGAGTACTTCCGCCAGGCCACCCCCGAGCAGGAGCTGGGCCGTTTGCCCCTGGGCAGCCGCCCGGCCAAGCGCCGCCAGGGCGGCATCGAGAGCCTGCGGGCGATCCCCTGGATCTTCGGCTGGACCCAAACCCGGCTGATGCTGCCGGCCTGGCTCGGCTGGGAACAGGCCTTGCAGCAGGCCCTGGGCCGCGGCGAAGGCGAGGTATTGCGGGCGATGCGCGAGCAATGGCCGTTTTTCGGCACGCGCATCGACATGCTCGAGATGGTCCTGGCCAAGGCCGACGCGGAGATTGCCCGGCTCTACGACGAGCGGTTGGTCAGCCCGGCGCTGCAGCCGCTGGGCGAACGGCTGCGCGACCTATTGTCGCAGTGTGTGGCGGCGGTGGGCGGCCTTACCGGGCGGGCCGAGCTGCTGGCGCACATGCCCGAAACCCGCGAGTTCTTCAGCCTGCGCAACACCTATCTAGACCCGTTGCACCGCCTCCAGGCCGAGCTGCTGGCGCGTGCCCGAGCCAGCGAAGCGGGGCAGGGCGGCGGGGTGGAACAGGCGCTGCTGGTGACCGTGGCCGGCATCGCCGCGGGCCTGCGCAACACTGGCTGAGGGGGGCTGCGCGGGCCTGCGACTTTAGGCGGCTTGTCTGGCCGTGGCCCGCTGTGTATCTTGGGCAGCCTTTGGCGATTTTCATGAGGTCGCCATACCCGAATTTCTGGAATGCTCTCAGGGGGTTACGTTGTTCTCCCGGGGGCGTTCGTGTTTGTCCAAATAACAAAGGTGAGGAGCACATCGATGCGCGTCATTCTGCTGGGAGCTCCCGGAGCCGGGAAAGGTACGCAGGCTAAATTCATTACCGAAAAATTCGGTATTCCGCAGATCTCCACCGGCGACATGCTGCGCGCCGCGGTCAAGGCCGGCACCGAACTGGGCCTGAAGGCCAAGAGCGTGATGGATAGCGGCGGCCTGGTATCCGATGACCTGATCATCGCCTTGGTCAAAGAGCGTATCGCCCAGCCTGACTGCGCCAACGGTTGCCTGTTCGACGGCTTCCCGCGCACCATCCCGCAAGCCGAAGCCCTGGTCCAGGCCGGTGTCGCGCTCGACCACGTGGTGGAAATCCACGTGGCCGACGAAGAAATCGTCCAGCGCATCGCCGGCCGCCGCGTGCACGAAGGCTCGGGCCGCATCTACCACGTGGTGTACAACCCGCCGAAGGTCGAAGGCAAAGACGACGCCACCGGTGAAGACCTCGTGCAGCGCAAGGACGACACCGAAGAAACCGTGCGCAACCGCCTGAAGGTCTACCACGAGCAGACCGAGCCGCTGGTGAACTTCTACCAGAAGCTCGAAGCCGAGAAAGGCATGCCGAAATACGCCCGCGTCGAGGGTGTGGGTTCGGTCGACAGCATCACCGCCAAAGTGCTGCAGGCGCTGAGCTAAGCGCCGCTGGTGGTGTAAAAAAAAGGTCCGCTTGCGGGCCTTTTTTGTAGCGGCGGCATGGGTTGAGCCCATGGGCGAGGGTTGGTACCATAAGGCCGAGGACTGCAATGCGCATTTCTGGTGATGGTTTCCAGTATTGATCAACCAGACTTTTGGCAGCGGTGAACTGGCGCTCACCGACATAGGGACAACCCATAGGCCCCACCCATAGGCTGATGATTGAGTTGGATTCTGAACCAAGGGCTTCAACGCCCGATGCTCAAGGATCGCTGCGACTATGCCTCGTAACTATCAAGGCAGCCCCGTAACGGGCTGCCTTTTTTATTGCCATAGGGTACAGATTTTCCCTAGCCGTGTTCCCTTTGGCTGAGTCCTTGGGGTCCAGGTGATCACTTGATAATGGAACCCTAGCGGTGCCTCCAGGCGAGGCTCTAGCACCAGCGTTCCATCTGCCGTGTGCAGAAGGGTCACGCGTTTGTGTTTTGCTTTCTTATGAAATGCATCGTGGTATAGCGCTGCCTCGGGGGCCATAAGTCCGGAAATGAACTGCGCAATGTCCTCGGGGGACCTGAGCCCGCGGCGCCTCAACAGCGTTTTTTTACCTTCCCAGATATGGCGTACTCCGTATCCGGAAGGTACTCCATTTCGCACAAAGTGATTGCCGACCCGGAGGTAGATGAACCCGGGGGGATGACTGAGTGCTGCGAGTGTTGGGACCATCGCGAATACCTCGCCTCCTGACGGATTCCCGACCAAAGTGTCCGCTGGTAGATCGAGTATGAACGGCAACCCGGAATTCCCCGCAGGCTCAAATAGCGGGCCATTTTTCCATAGGTGGATCAGCCGGGACCGGCGATTAGCTAATTGAATCGTAAGTAAATTTTAGGAGTGTTTCTGGGGCTCAGAATGCTCGGTAAGCGGCGGGTGTGCGTGGGTGCCTGCCTCGATTATAATCACTGCCCTTTTTTCAACTCACCGAGCCCCTTGCAATGACCACCCTGCTGGCCCTGGACACCGCGACCGAAGCCTGTTCCGTTGCCCTGCTACACGGCGGCCGCGTGCTCAGCCATTACGAGGTGGCCCCGCGCCTGCACGCGCAAAAGCTGCTGCCGATGATCCAGCGCCTGGTCGCCGAGGCCGGTATCGGCCTGAGCGCGGTCGACGCCATTGCCTTTGGCCGTGGCCCCGGTGCCTTTACCGGGGTACGGATCGCCATTGGCGTGGTGCAGGGCCTGGCGTTCGGCCTTGACCGGCCGGTGCTGCCCACCTCCAACCTCGCGGCCTTGGCCCAGGGCGCGTGGCGGGTGCACGGCGTGCGCCAGGTGGCGGCGGCGATCGACGCGCGCATGGATGAGGTGTACTGGGGCTGCTACGCCGAGCAGGCCGGTGAAATGCGCCTGCAGGGCCTGGAGGCTGTGTTGCCCCCGGGCGCGGTCAGCTTGCCGGCGGCCGGCGAGTGGTTCGGCGCCGGTACCGGCTGGGGCTATGCTGAGCGTTTGGCGGCGCGGGTACAGGCGTGCGACGCGCAAGCCTTGCCCCACGCCGAAGACGTGCTGGCCCTGGCTGGCTTCGCCTGGGCCCGTGGCGAAGCGGTGGTGGCCGACGAGGCGCTGCCGGTGTACCTGCGTGACAATGTGGCCACGCCCAAGGCCAAATAAGCCACCACCCGTCGAAAACCTGGGTTTTTTGTGACGTTTTGCTCACGGCTCGCCGGGCGGCTATAAACCTTTGGTCATAAATGTGGTCCAGTTAGCACAGGGCAATTGCGTCAGGCACAGGCTGTGCCTTTAAATTGCCATCATCTGATTGAGTGACGTGTATGCGCGTAGACGGATTTTCCTCGCATTCCTATCCCGTCAAGCGCAAGCCACGCAAAGGGCTGGTGCGGGTCGACGATGACGGTGTCATCGACGGGGTAGAGGCCGAGGTCGAAATCGAACAACCGGTGCAGCGCCAGGCCAGCAGTGGCCGCGGTGTGGCGGTTGTGCGCGCGCGCAGCCGCCAGCAGCACGACGACCCCTTCCAGCGCACCCTGAGCACCCGGGTGTCCGAGGCACTGGACAGCTACATGACCACCGCCGGGTTCGTCGAATGGGACGGTGAAGTGCTCGGGCTCGACGTTCACATCTGACTGTGCTGCCTTATTTTCTCGGTTGCCCCTCCTGGAGCGACGCCGCCTGGCGTGAAGGCTTCTACCCCGAAACCGCCCGCGCCGCGGATTTTCTTGGCCACTACGCCGAGGTGTTCAACGCCGTCGAAGGCAACACCACCTTCTATGCCCGCCCCAGCCCCACTACCGTGCAGCGCTGGGCCGAGGCCATGCCGGCGGGCTTTCGCTTCACCGCGAAATTCCCGCGCGACGTCAGCCACGAAGGCGACCTGCGCGATAACCTGGTCGCCGCCCATGAATTCACCCGCCTGCTGGCACCGCTGGGCGGCCGGGTTGCGCCGTATTGGTTGCAACTGCCGGCGCCGTTCGGCCCGCAGCGCCTCGGCGAGCTGGCGGCGTTCATCGACGCGGTCGGGGTGCCGGTGGCGGTGGAAGTGCGCCACGGCAGCTTCTTTGCCAAGGGCGAGGCCGAGCGCGCGCTGAACCGGCTGCTGCTCGAACGCGGCGTAGAGCGCATCTGCCTCGACCCCCGGGCATTGTTCAGTTGCACCTCCCAGGCCCCGGCGGTGTTGGACGCCCAAGGCAAGAAGCCCCGGGTGCCGCCGCGGCCCACCGCCTTCAGCCAGGCGCCGCAGGTGCGCTTTATCGGCCACCCGCAGGTGGAGGCCAACGAAGGGTTTCTCACCCCGTGGGTGGCCAAGGTGGCCGAGTGGATCGAAGACGGCCGCACGCCCTACGTGTTCCTGCACACCGCCGACAACCGCCACGCCCCGGCCTTGGCCCAGCGCTTCCACCAGCGCTTGAGGGAACGTTTGCCTGGCCTGCCGGCCTTACCGGTAGTGGAACGCAACCCGCAGGGCGAACAACTCGGCCTGCTTTGAGGGCCCCCTGTGAGAACCCTATTGAGCCTGATGGCGCTACTGGGCCTGCTCGGCCTGGCGCTGTGGCGCGGCTGGCTGGAACTGCCGCCACGCTGGAACCCTTGGGCGCCGCTGGACATCAACGCCGCCCCCAACCTGCTCACGCGCTTCAAGCTGGCGCGCCTGGCCGCCAGCCCTGAACTGTGCCGGCAGGCCCTGGCCAGCGGCGGCGTGGTGTACAGCCCGCAGGCAGACAGCAACGGCCGCTGCCCGCTGCACAACGTGGTGCGGGTGCAACGTGCCGGGGTGGGGTTTTCCAGCAGCTTCCTGGCCAGTTGCCCGTTGGCGGTGAGCTTCGCGCTGTTCGAGCGCCATGGCCTGCAGACGGCCGCGCAGGCGGTGTTTGGCCAGCCGGTGGTGAGCGTGGAGCACTTGGGCAGCTTTGCCTGCCGCAACGTGTACCACCGCCAGCAGGGGCGGCTGAGCCAGCACGCCAGCGCCAACGCGCTGGACATCAGCGCGGTGCGCCTGGCCGATGGCCGCCGTATCAGCGTGGAACAAGGCTGGAACCAGGGCGAGCAGGGGCGTTTTCTGCGGCTGATGCAGGCCGGCGCCTGTGAGGCCTTCAATGGCGTGTTGGGGCCCGACTACAACGCCGCCCACCGCAACCATTTTCATCTCGACATGGGCGGTTGGGGGCTTTGCCGGTAAGCTATGTAACAGCGTTTTTACATCGGTAAAGGTTGTGTAAACCCTTGAAAGTAAGGGCACTGGCACCCGATAACCCGGTCATAGGAGGTACCGGCGAGCGCCTTGAACAGGCCCCGCCGGGCCCCGTCCCGCGGTCCAGGAGGCCGCCATGTATAAGTCCATCCTGAAGATTCTGTTACTCAGCCTGCCGCTGGCCGGCTGTGCCTATGACACCTATGACGGCTACGGCACCAGCCCGCAGGTGTACAGCAGCAGTACCGTGTATTACGGCAGCGGCTACAACAGCTACCCCGGCAGCTACTACAACGGCGGTTACTACGTGCGCCCGGCGCCGCGCTACTACGCGCCACCGCCGCCGCCGGTGTATTACCGCCCGCCACCACCGCCGGCCTACCGCCCACCACCACCGGGCTGGGGCCATGGCCCAGGCCCAGGCTGGGGCGGCGGGCCACGCCCGGGTTTTCGCCCGCCCGGCCCGCCCCCAGGCCCACCGCCGCAGTGGCATGGTGGCGGCCGTGACGACCACGACCATGGGCACGGCCCCGGCGGCCCAGGTGGCCCCGGTGACGGCCCGGGCCGTGGTGGCCGGCGCTAAGCGTACGAACCCAGGTCCGCCAGCGGATGGCGGCCCTCCCAGACCTTGCTGAAGTGCGCTTGCACCACCGTGGCGGGAATCCCGCACAGGTCTGGCCAGTGCCAGTGCGGGCTGTGGTCTTTGTCGATCAGCCGCGCCCGCACGCCCTCGGCGAATTCCGGGTGGCGGCAGCAGTTCAGGCTCAGGGCGTAGTCCATGCGCAGCACCTCGGCCACTGACAGCCGCCGGCTGCGGTGGTAGTGCTGCCACCACAGCCGCGCGGTCAATGGGCAGCCTTTGGCGAGGTTCTCCGCCGCCTTGGCCAGTTCGGCCGCCGGGTGCTGCTGCCAGCGCGCGATGGCCTTGTAGGCGGCACTGGCATCGGCCACGTCGAGGGCGTCGTCGATCAGTACGCGGTGGCCCAGCCACTGGCCCTCTGGGCGTGGCGTGCTGGCCTGGTGCTCCAGCGCGCGCAGCAGGCTGTTCAATTGCTGCGGCACCTGGTCTTGCCAGTTCAATTGCAGCAGGCCGTCGATCAATGCGTCTTGTTGCGCCTCGCCGAGCAAGCGGTCGGCCAGCCCCAGGGCGAGGGCATCGCTGGCGTTGACCTGGGCCCCGGTCAAGCCGAGAAACAGCCCCAGCTTGCCCGGCAGCCGCGGCAAGAACCAACCCGCGCCCACGTCTGGGTACAGGCCGATGCTGATTTCCGGCATGGCCAGGCGGCTGCTGGGCGTCACGATCCGTACCCCGGCGCCCTGCAACAGGCCCAGCCCGCCGCCGAGCACGTAGCCGTGGCCCCAGCACAGCAGGGGTTTTTCGAACACGTGCAGGGCGTGGTCGAGGCGGTATTCGGCAGCGAAGAACTGCGCCGCGAAGGCCGGTACTTCACCCGGCCGGGCACGGCAGGCCTGCACCAGCCCGACCACGTCGCCGCCCGCGCAGAACGCCTTGGCGCCGTTGCCGCGCAGCAGCACGCAGGTGATGCGCGGGTTGTTCGCCCAGGCGCGCAACTGCCCGAGCAGGCCTTCGATCATGGGCAGGGTCAGGGCATTGAGGGTTTTTTCCGCGTTGAGGGTCGCGATGCCCAGGCGTGCGCCGTTAGCGCCGCTGAGTTCTTCTAGTAGTAGGTTCATCGTGGGCTCGTGTGCATGGGTACTGCCCCAGTATGGATGGCCCCGGCCCGCTATGCGCGGTACCGGTCGGATTGACAGCCGTGGCGCGGTTACCTACCGTGCCCGGCATTGCACACGGATACTCCCATGACCTCCCAAGACGATCGCATCAAGCTCGAAGAGAGCTGGAAGCTGGCCCTGCGCGGCGAATTCGAACAACCCTACATGGCCGAGCTGCGCAACTTCCTGCGCCAGGAGCTGGCCGCCGGCAAAGAGATCTACCCACCCGGCCCATTGATATTCAACGCCCTGAACCTCACCCCGCTGCCCCAGGTGAAGGTGGTGATCCTCGGCCAAGACCCTTACCACGGCCCCGGCCAGGCCCATGGCCTGTGCTTCTCGGTGCAGCCCGGGGTGGCCACGCCGCCGTCGCTGGTGAACATCTACAAAGAGCTCAAGCGCGACCTGAACCTCGACATCCCCCGCCACGGTTACCTGCAGCCTTGGGCCGAGCAGGGTGTGTTGCTGCTCAACACCACCCTCACGGTGGAGCGCGGCATGGCCGCCTCCCACGCCAAGCGCGGTTGGGAAACCTTCACCGACCGGGTGATCGAAACGGTCAACAGCCAGTGCGAAGGAGTGGTGTTCCTGCTCTGGGGCGCCCACGCCCAGAGCAAGCGCAAGCTGATCGACACCACCCGGCACAAGGTGCTCACCTCGCCGCACCCCTCGCCGCTGTCGGCGCACCGGGGGTTCCTGGGCAATGGGCATTTCAGTGATACCAATCGCTTTCTGGTTGACCACGGGCGCACGCCGGTGGACTGGCGTTTGCCGGAAACCGTTTGATCAAGCCCGGGCCGGGCGTTGCTGCCACCAGCGAAACACCGGCTCGGCCAAAAACAACACCAGAAACAACCGCACCACCTGCATCGCCGTCACCAACGGCACCGCCAGCCCCAGGGTTTCCGCGGTCAGGCTCATTTCGGCGATCCCGCCGGGCATCATCCCCAGGGTGAGGGAGCGCAGGTCCAGCCCGGTGGCGAGGTTGATCAACCACGCCGCCAGCGCCGCCAGGGCCATGGTCAACGCCGTGCCGAGCAGGGTGCGCGCCAGGAACGACGGCGCCTTGCGAAAGAACTCGCGGGTGAAGTGGCAGCCCAGGCCGCTGCCGATCAGCCATTGGCCGAAGGCACTGGCGCCGTCGGGCAGGCGGGTGTGCGGGGCGAAGCCCACGCCCACCGCGGCGGCCAGTAGCAGCGGGCCAAACAGCCAGGGGTTGGGCTGGCCCAGGCGTTGCCAGGCCAGTGCCAGCAGCGCGCCGCCGGGGAACAACAGCGCCAGCCACGGCCACAGCACCGGCAGCGCCGCGGCCGCGGGCTGGCCTTCGCCGAGCAGGAATTTGAACAGCGCCGGCACGCACAGCACCACCGCCAGCACCCGCAGGCTTTGCGCCGCGGCCACCGGGCCGAGCTGGGCGCCGTTGCGCGCGCCGAGGTTGACCATCTCCCCCGAGCCGCCCGGCATGCTGGCAAAAAACGCGGTGGGGCGGTCTTCACCGGTGCGCAGCATCAGCCACACCCCGGCCACGCTGGAGGCGGTGGTGATCACCGCGCCCAGCAGCACCGGGCCCCAGTGGGCGAGCACCTGCTCCATCAACGCCGGGGTGAAGTGCAGGCCGATGCCGATGCCCACCACCCACTGGCCGAGCTTGCGCCCGTGGGGGATTTCCTTCAGTTGCCAGGGGCTGAGGCAGCGCACCAGGATCACCGCCAGCAGCGCGCCGATCATGTAGGGCAGCGGCCAGCCGGCGAGGCTGGCCAGCCATCCGCCGGCCAGCCCGACGAAGGGTGTGGCGTACCAGCCCCGCGCCTCAGGCACTGGCCAGCGCGCGGCGGGCCTTGCGGCGTTGGCGCCAGATGCGCAATACCGGCATCGCCAGCATCAGCGCCACCAGCACCCACACGCCGATGCTGATCGGGCTGTTCCAGAGGATGCTCACTTCACCGTTGGAGATCGACAACGCCCGGCGCAGGTTCTGCTCCATCAGCCCACCGAGGATGAACCCCAGCAGCAGCGGCGACAGCGGGAAATCGAGCTTGCGCAGGATGTAGCCGAAGATGCCGATGCCGACCATCAGGAACAGGTCGAAGGTGGTGGCGTGCACCGCGTATACGCCGATCGCGGTGATGATCGCGATCACCGGCACCAGCGCCCAGTTCGGTACCGCCAGGATGCGGGTGAAGATGCGGATCATCGGGATGTTGAGGATCACCAGCATCACGTTGGCGACGAACAGCGAAGCGATCAGGCCCCAGACGATGTCTGGCTGCTGCTGGAACAGCAACGGGCCGGGGGTGATGTTGTAGAGGGTCAGCGCGCCGATCATCAACGCGGTGGTGCCCGAGCCGGGTACGCCGAGGGTCAGCATCGGCACCAGGGCGCCGCAGGCCGAGGCGCCGATGGCGGTTTCCGGCGCGGCCAGGCCGCGTTTGTCGCCTTGGCCGAAGGTGCCACTGGCACCGGCGAGGCGTTTTTCGGTCATGTAGGCCACGGCGCTGGCCAGGGTCGCGCCAGCGCCCGGCAGCACGCCCATGATGAACCCGAGCAGGCCGCAGCGCAGGTTGACCATCGCCACCGAGGCGGCCTCCTTGAGGTTGAACAGCATGCGCCCGGTGGCCTTGACCGCGGCATGGCCGTGGTGGGTTTTCTCCAGCAGCAGGAAGATCTCGCTGATCGAGAACAAGCCCAGCACCAGCACCACGAACTGAATGCCGTCGGCCAGGTGGATGTTGTCGCCGGTAAAGCGGTACACGCCGCTGTTGGCGTCGATGCCCACCGCCGACAGGAACAACCCGATCAGCGCCGCGATAAAGGTTTTCAGCGGGCGGTTGCCGGCCATCCCGGCCAGCGCCACGATGGCGAACACCATCAGCACGAAGTACTCCGCCGGGCCGAAGGCGATCGCCCATTTGGCCAGCAGCGGCGCGAACAGCACCATCCCGCAGGTGGCGATCAACGCACCGATGAACGAGCTCCAGGCCGACAGCGACAACGCCACGCCAGCCAGGCCCTGGCGGGCCATCGGGTAGCCGTCGAGGGTGGTCATCACGGTCGAGGCTTCGCCGGGGATGTTCAGCAGGATCGAGCTGATCCGCCCGCCGTACTCACAGCCCAGGTACACCGCCGCCAGCAGGATCAGCGCCGATTCCGGCGGCAGCCCGAGGGCAAAGGCAATGGGGATCAACAGCGCCACGCCGTTGATCGGGCCCAGGCCCGGCAGCAGGCCGACCACGGTGCCGATCAGGGTGCCGCTCAGCGCGGTGACCAGGTTGTAGGGTGTGAGGGCCACGCCGAAGCCCTGGCCCAGGTAACTTAAAGTGTCCATCGGTCAGTTCTCCAGTACGCTCAACACGCCCATCGGCAGGGGTACATCCATCACGCGGTCGAACAGCACATAGAGCAGCACGCTCATGGCGCCGACGATCACCACGCTGGGCAGCCATTTGCCGCCGTACAGGCGCGCCATCGGGATGCCGATCAGCGCGCTGCTGAGGATGAACCCCAGCGGCTCGAACAGCCCGGCGAACACCAGCAGCAGCACGGTGCAGGCGCCGATCTTGGTCAGGGTGGCGCGGTCCAGCGGGGGTTCATCCTCGCTGTGGGCGATGGCGGTGGGGCGCACCAGCAGGTACAGCAGGGCCACGGCCATCAGGCCGAGCATCAGCAGGGGGTAGGCGCGCGGGCCTACCGGTTCATAGGAAAACGGCGCTTGGTAGGGCCAGGCCATGATGGCCAGGCCCGCGCACACGGCCAGCAGGGCCGCCGCGAACAGGCGTTGTACGAGCATGATGAGACTCTCCGCGAGCGCGCCCGGCCAGCGGGCGCAGAAGCCGGTTTACTGCTGGACCAGGCCGAATTCCTGGGCCAGCGCCTTGTACTGGGCGACTTGTTGCTTCACGTAGGTGTCCAGTTCCGGGCCGGTCATGGCGAAGGGGAACAGCTCGCGCTGGTCGCGCAGCTTGGCGAATTCATCCGAGGCCAGCAGTTTGTCGAACGAGGCCTTCCACCAGGCGTAGTCTTCGTCGCTGACCTTCGGCCCCAGGTAGAAGCCGCGCACCACCGGCCACTCGATGTCGTAGCCCTGCTCTTTGGCGGTGGGGATGTCTTTCATCGCCGGTTCATCGAGGCGCTCTTTGGAGAACACCGCGAGGATGCGCATGTCACCGCTTTCGATGTGCGGCATGGAGTCGGAGATGTCGGTGCTGCCCACCTGGATGTGGCCGCCGAGCAACGCGGTGGCGATTTCGCCGCCGCCTTCGAGGGCCACGTAGCGCAGCTTGCGCGGGTCGATGCCGGCGGCCTTGGCGATCAGCGCGGTTTGCATCCAGTCCTGGCTGCCGACGGTGCCGCCCGAGCCGATGACCACGTTGCCGGGGTCTTTTTTCAGGGCCTGGACCAGGTCGTCGAGGTTTTTGTAGGGCGAATCCTTTTTCACCGCGATGGCGCCGTAGCTGGTGCCGACCGCCGCCAGCCAGCGCACGGCGTTCTCGTCGAAACGGCCGAACTTGCCTTGGGCGAGGTTCAGCAGCGAGCCGCTGGACCACGCCACCAGGGTGCCGGCATCGCCTGGGCGCTGGGCCACCACCGCGTTGTAGGCCACCGCGCCGACGCCGCCGGGCATGTAGGTCACGCGCATGGGTTTGCTGAGGATCTTGCTGTCGACCAGCGCGCTTTGCGCCAGCTTGCAGGTGAGGTCGAAGCCGCCGCCAGGTGAGGCCGGGGCGATGCATTCAGGGCGTTTGGGTTCGTCGGCGGCCAGCAGCGGTTGGGTGAACAGGGCGCAGCCGATGGCCAGTGCGAGGGGGCGCAGGAAGGTCTTCATGACATCTCCGAGTCTTGTTGTTTTTGTGCGAATCGGTGGGGCCCATGGAAGGGCCGTAGGGCGAACCTACCCGGCGAACCTTTCAGCAGCCTTTCAATGGAAACACTTTGTCATAACCCTTCCCCCGGCAGGGAACCTCGGTAAACTCCGCCCAACCTGCTTGCATGATGGAGAACAACAATGCGTGTGCTGCTGGTCGAAGACCACCTGCCCCTGGCCGACAGCGTGGCCCAGGCGCTCAAGGGCGCCGGTTTGACCGTCGATGTGCTGCACGATGGCATCGCCGCCGACCTGGCCCTGGCCAGCGAGCAATATGCCTTGGTGATCCTCGACGTGGGCTTGCCGCGGCTCGATGGCTTTCAGGTGTTGGCGCGGCTGCGTGACCGTGGGCAAAACCTCCCAGTGCTGATGCTCACTGCCCGCAGCGACGTGAAAGACCGCGTGCACGGGCTGAACCTGGGCGCCGACGACTACCTGGCCAAGCCGTTCGAGCTGAGCGAGCTGGAAGCGCGGGTCAAGGCCATGCTGCGCCGCACCGTGCTTGGCGGCGAGCGCCAGCAACGCTGTGGGCCGCTGGTGTACGAGGTCGACAGCCGCCGCTTCACACTGGGCGAGCAGCCGCTGAGCCTCACCTCCCGCGAGCAGGCCGTGCTCGAGGCGCTGATTGCCCGGCCTGGGCGGGTGATGAGCAAGGAGCAACTGGCCGGGCAGGTGTTCGGCCTGGACGAAGGCGCCAGCCCCGACGCGATCGAGATCTACGTGCACCGCCTGCGCAAGAAGCTCGGCCAGGAGGTGGCGATCGTCACCTTCCGCGGCCTCGGCTACCTGCTGGAAAGCCGCGATGCTTGAGGCCGCCCGCGCCGGCAGCCTGCGCTGGCGGCTGCTGCGCAACCTGGTGGCGCTGCTCACCTTGCTGATGCTGGCCAGTGGCTTATCGGCCTACTGGAACGGCCGCCAGGCTGCCGACACCGCCTACGACCGCACCCTGCTGGCCTCGGCGCGGACCATCGCCGCCAACCTCACCCAGCGCGACGGCAGCCTCAGCGTCGACGTGCCCTACGTGGCCCTGGACACCTTCGCCTACGACAGCGCCGGGCGCATTTACTACCAGGTCAATGACATCCACCAGCGGTTGATTTCCGGTTACGAAAACCTGCCGCCACCACCGGCCAACACCCCGCGCACCGACAGCTACCCGGCCCTGGCGCGCTTCTACAACGCCCGCTACCTAGGCCAGAACGTGCGCGTGGTGAGCCTGCTCAAGGCGGTCAGCGAGCCGAACATGACCGGCATGGCCGAGATCCGCGTGGCCGAAACCGAAGAAGCCCGCGTGCGCATGGCCCGTGACCTGATGGCCGACACCCTGCTGCGCCTGGGCATGCTCGGCGCCGGCGCGGTGCTGCTGGTGTGGATCACCGTCAGCGGTGCGCTGCGCCCGCTCGAGCGTCTGCGCCGCTCGGTGGAAGAGCGCCGCCTCGACGACCTGCGGCCGTTGCCCCGTGAGGATGTACAGCGCGAGCTGGAGCCGCTGGTGCAGGCCCTGGATCATTTCACCGAGCGCCTGCGCGAGCAGTTCGAGCGCCAGGGGCAGTTCATCGCCGAGGCCGCCCACGAGCTGCGCACGCCGCTGGCGGCGCTGAAGGCGCGGATGGAGCTGGGCCTGCGCCAGCCCGAGCTGTGGCAGCAAACCCTGCGTGACAGCGTGGCCGGCACCGACCGCCTGGCCCACCTGGCCAACCAGTTGCTGTCGTTGGCGCGTATCGAGCACGGCGCGCGGGTGATCGCCGAAGGCGGCGCCCAGCACCTCGACCTGCGCGTCGTGGCCCGCGAACTGGGCCTGGCGATGGCCGCGCTGGCGCACAAGCGTGGCGTCAGCCTGGCGCTGGAGGCTGACCAGGAAGTGAGCGTGCGCGGCGAGCCGACCCTGCTCCACGAGCTGATCAGCAACCTGCTCGACAACGCCCTGGCCCATACCCCGGCCGGTGGCAACGTCACATTGCGGGTGCTGGCGCCGGGTGTGCTGGAGGTGGAAGACGACGGCCCGGGCATCCCGCTGAATGAGCGCGAGCGGGTATTCGAGCGTTTTTACCGCGGTACCGCCCAGGGCGCCGGGTTGGGCCTGGCGATCGTCGGCGAGATCTGCCGCGCGCACCGGGCGCAGATCAGCCTGCATGATGGCGCGGCAGGCGGCTTGCGGGTGCGGGTGACCTTCCCCTGAGGCCGCCTAGGCCAGCATCGCCTTGGCCTCGACCACCTCGCTGCCCGACAGCGGCGGGTCGAGGAACTCCATGCCCATGCGCTGATAGGCCGGCAGCTTGCTCATGAACAGGCGCTGCTCGACGGGCTTGTTCAACAGGGCGGCCATCTGCACCACGTCGGCGTAGTCGGCCTGGGGTTGCTCGCGCTCGTATTCGAGGTGGAACAGCGGCACCTCGGCCAGGGCGCGGGGGAACTCCCAGCGGCGCAGGATCTTGCTGCCGATCACCGGGTGGATGCTCTCGATGATGTGGTTCAGGCACACCGGGTCGGCCAGCAGGTCGTTGTGGTCTTCGGCGTAGGTGAGGATCGGCAGCACGCCGATCAGGTGCACCATCCCCGCCAGCGCGGCCTGGTCGGCCTTGAGCTTCTGAGTGCGCCGGCACAGCTCGTAGGCCAGCCCCGCCACCGCCACGCTGGTCGCCCAGCTGTCGCGCATCTTGCGCTCTACCACCGGCGAGCGGGCGTTGAAGATCTGTTCGATCACCAGCCCCACGGCCAGGTTGCAGGTGTAGTTCACCCCCAGCCGGGTGATCGCCGTGTGCAGCGTGGTGACCTCGACCTGGCTGCGCAACAGCGGGCTGTTGACCACTTTGATCAGCCGCGCGCTGAGCGCGGTGTCGCGGCCGATCACCCGGCTCAGTTCGGTCACGCTCACTTCGCTGTCTTCGGCGGCCTTGCGGATTGCCAGGGCGACTTCCGGAAGGGTCGGCAGCATGAGGGTGTCCCGCTCGATGGCTTCGAGCAGGTCGGCTTGAACCGTTTCAGCTAGCGTGTTGATCATTGCCTGGCACCTTGTGCAGCCCTAGCGCTGGATCTCGCGATCGCGATCGAGCTCATAGGGCAGGTCTAGCACTTCCAGCGCCGTCTCGCCTGCTTCGCCCAGATGAATGTTGCCGTCCACGGCCGCATCGGCCTGCAACACACCCAACAACTCGACGCCATCGCCAGCGCGCGCGGCCAGCACCACTTCGCCCACCGCGCTGCTGTGCACCGGCGAGAACAGCGGCGTGCCCGGCGCCGGCACTTGGCTGCCGGGCAGGCGCAGGCGGTACTGGCGGCGTTTGAGCTTGCCCAGGTACTGCATGCGCGCGACGATTTCCTGGCCGGTGTAGCAGCCCTTCTTGAAGCTCACCCCACCCACCGCCTGCAGGTTGATCATCTGCGGGATGAACAGCTCGCGGGTTTGCTCGAACACCTGGCCCACGCCGGCACGAATCTGCCCCAGCAGCCAGGCGCCGAGCGCGGCGGCCTCAAGGTGTTGCCCCAGCACTTGCTCGGTGGCCGCGGCGGCCGCCGCCGGCACCCACAGTTCGGCGCGCCCGGGCGATACGCGGATCGCCAGGCAGTCGCCGGCGCGGGCCACCGCATGGGCTTCGGCCGGCAGCGCCAGGCCCAGCGCCGCCAGCGCGGCGTCGCCGCCGTGCAGGCCGAAGCGCTGCCATTGCGCGCTGTCGTCGCTGAGGGTGGCCTTGGAGAACACCGCGTATTTTTTCAGGTCGGCCAGTTGCGGCTGCAGCAGCTCGCTGGCCATTGCCAGCAGGCAGCCGTCGGCGTGCAGCACGATGCCGAAGCTCGACTGCATGCGCCCCTTGGGCGTGCAACGGGCGCCCAGGCTGGCGTGGGTGTCGTCGAGGTAGTTGAGGTTGCAGGTCAGTTGCCCCTGCAGGAATTTGCGCGCGTCCGAGCCGCGAACGGCAAGCACGCCCTCATGGGACAAAGGGCAGTAAAAGGCAGAATCGGCCATGGGCACAGGGCACTCTTCAATAATGCAGGCCATCATAAAGGCCACCGGGGAAAAAACCTACCGCGCGCCGAATAACATTGTCACGCCCGCGGCTTACCGATGGCGTGCCAGCGGCCGGGGGCGCCTGTATACTGGCGGCCTTTTCGAGGAGGGCCCCATGGTCGACCGTGTAGAACTCAACCGCCTTTTCTGGCACAGCCGCCGTGGCATGCTCGAGCTCGACGTACTGCTGGTGCCGTTCGTCCAGGAAGTGTACGCCACCCTCAACGACGTCGACCGCGCCCTCTACGTGCGCCTGCTCGAATGCGAAGACCAAGACATGTTCGTCTGGTTCATGGAGCGCGGCGAATCCGAAGACCCTGAGCTGCAGCGCATGGTCCGGATGATCCTGGACCGTGTCCAACCCAAGTAACCCCTTCGAATGCCGCTGGGGCCCTTCGCCCTGGCTGCAGCGGGGGTTTGCCGGCGTCGCTTTCTGTTCATTGCTCGCCGCCTTCGCTTTGGCGCTGCCGGCTTGGCCGCGCCTGCTTGTGGTACTGGCGTTGCTCGCCGCGGTCGCCTGGGTGCTGCCGCGCCAGCTGTGGCTGTCGCACCCGGCGGCGGTCACTGGCCTGCGCCGCGAGGGCGAGCGCTGGTGGCTGTTCAGCCGCGCCCGGGGCTGGCACCTGGCGCAGTTGCGGCCGGATACCGTGGTGATGCCGGGGTTGGTGATCCTGCGTTATCGCCTGCCTGGGCAGTGGTGGGTGCGCAGCCAATGCGTGCCGGCGGATGCCATGGCCGCCGAGGCTCATCGCCGGTTACGGGTGCGGCTGGGGTTCAGCCGGCGGCGTTTTTCACAAGTTTAGGGCCTAGCAACACCGCTAAGCCCGTGGGCCGGCTGTGCCGTAATGTTGTTCACTTAAGCGATTTCAGGGCTTCATGGAGGGGATCAATCTGTGAGCTCTGCTGAATGTGTGCATGAGCTTCAGGGCCTATCGCCCGGCACAGCCGGCCTCCCACCGTGTAAGTACTTGATTTACGGGGTAACACAGAACCCGTGGGAGGCCGGCTGTGCCGGGCGATAGGCCTGTCGCTGTTACGCCGACACTCGAATATTCCCCAACACCACCGGCCGCGCCCACGCTTCGTCGAATTGCAACTCGAACTGCTGGTTGGCCATTTCTTCGGGCGGGTAGGGCGTGTTCGGCGGCGGCAGCAGGCTGGCGTCGAATTCGGCGATCGGCAGGTACAGCGAGCGCGGCGCTGGGCCGGGGCCTGGGGTGGGAATGGGTTTGCCGTATTTCATCACCACCGGGCGCGCCCAGGCTTCGTCGAATTGCAGCTCGTATTGCTGCTGGGCGATGTCTTCCGGCGGGTAGGGGGTGTTCGGCGGCGGCAGCAGGCTGGTGTCGAATTCCGCCTTGGGCAGGAACAACGGCTCTGGCGGCAGCAACTGGCGGTCGCTGATCGGCAGGTTGCGCTGCAGTTGGATCTCCTGCAGCGTTTGGCTGCCGCTCAAGGGCTCGCCATCGGGGCCGATCACTTCCGGCAGGGTGAACACCTCGGCACTGCCATCGGCCGGCACGTCGCCACGCCGCTCAGCTTGGGCGCGGGCGAAGAAGTCCTGCCACAGCGCGCTGTTGCCGCTGAGGGTCTGGACGTTGCGCTGGCTGAAATTCCCAACCGGGCGAACGAAGCCTGTCGGGGTAAAGACGAGGTCGGGCATGGCGTCAGGGCACGTGGGTTCTGGCAAAATACCGGTCTTGGTGAGTATCGGCCATTTGCGCGGCTGCTTTAACAGCCTTGGGAAACTTTAATGCAAGAGCGACAAACGGCGCCCTGCCTGCAGGTACAGGCGCTGGGCCCGGCCTTTGAAGGCCCGGCACAGGCCCTGGCGGCACACTTGGGCCTGCCGATGTTCGATGGCCAGGCAGAGCTGGCCCTGCAACTGGGCGAGGCCGGGCTGCAACTGCAGCAACTGGGCCCGCAGGCGCCGGGCTCGGTGCGGGTCGATTTCGTCGAAGGCGGCGCGGCGCACCGGCGCCAGTTCGGCGGCGGCAGCGGGCAAATGATCGCCAAGGCCGTGGGCGTGCAGCCCGGGGTGAGGCCGCTGGTGCTCGACGCCACCGCTGGCCTGGGCGGCGATGCCTTCGTGCTGGCCTGCCTGGGCTGCGAGATGCACCTGCTGGAGCGCCAGCCAGTGGTCGCCGCGCTGCTGGCCGATGGCTTGGCGCGGGCCGCCGCGGACGCCGGCACCGCGCCGATCGTGGCGCGCATGCGCCTGCGCCAGGGCAATGCCATCGAGCACATGGCGCAGTGGGCCGGCACCCCGCCGCAGGTGGTCTATCTCGACCCGATGTTTCCGCACCGTGACAAAAGCGCCCTGGTGAAAAAGGAAATGCGCCTGTTTCGCCCCTTGGTCGGCGACGACCTCGACGCCCCCGGGCTGTTGCAGGCGGCCCTGGCGCTGGCCAGCCACCGGGTGGTGGTCAAGCGCCCGCGCAAGGCGCCGGCGATTGACGGGCCCAAGCCGGGGCTGGTGCTCGAGGGTAAGTCGAGCCGCTACGACATCTACCCGCTCAAATCACTGAAGCCTCTGTAACGGGTTTTTCCGCGGGTGGGTTGTTGTCCGAATTTTTACGTATATGGAAAGACTCTTTGCTTATTGTGCCGTTTATGTTGGCGTAGCGAACCATTAGGCTGCTTACTTTCCCTGACCGTGAGGGGAAGGTTCAGCCTGATGAATAAGGACACGCGTGCATGAACACTACGTTGATCGGCTGGCTGGGCGCCGCCGCGCTCGGCCTGGCCACCCTAGGCAGCGCACAGGCCGCCGAGATCACCGGCGCCGCCGGGATCACCGGCCAGGGCGACATGACCTACCGCCTGGGCATGGGTTGGAAGTGGGATAAACAGTGGTGGCAAAGCTCCGCCGGCCACCTGACTGGCTACTGGGACCTGGGCTACACCTACTGGGAAGGTGGCGACCAGGCCTCCGGCCGCCATGCGCTGTCGTTCTCGCCGGTGTTCGTTTACGAGTTCGGCCATGGCTACTACAAGCCGTTCGTCGAGGCGGGGATTGGCGTGTCGGTGTTCTCCGGCGCCGAGGCCGGCGACCAGAAGCTGGGTTCGGCGTTCAACTTCGAAGACCGTATCGGCTTCGGCCTGAACCTGGGGGATACCCAGCGGGTGGGGCTGCGGGCGATTCACTATTCCAATGGCGGGATCAAAGAACCGAACGACGGGATCGAGTCGTACTCACTGTTCTATAGCCATAGCCTGTAGTGCGTTGAAGGCCCCTCAGCCCTGTGGGATGCCGTGGCCTGGCATCCCGGCCGAAGGGGCCTTGATGCCGGCTCACGCGGCTTCAGTCTTCCCCGCCGAGGCCAGGCGCTTCTGAAGGTACAGCGCCAGCGCCTTCTGCTGGCCCGCATCGAGAAACAACCCCAGCTTGGTCCGGCGCCAGAGGATGTCTTCGGCGCTGCCGGCCCACTCCTGCGCGCACAGGTAATCCACCTCACGCGCGCTCAACCCGGCACCGAAATCCTCGCCCAGGCCGGCGGCATCGTTCACCCCCTCGAGCAGTCCCCAGGTGCGTGAACCGTAAGTGCGTGCCCAGCGCAAGGCCAGCGGCTGTGGCACCCACGGCTGGCGCCCGCGAATTTCCGCGGCCAGGGCCTGCGGGGTGTCCATGCCTTCGCCGCCGGGCAGCGGCGCCTTGGCCGTCCAACTGCCCTTCATTTGGGTGAAGAACGGCAGCAACTCGGCCATCGCCGATTCGGCCAGCTTGCGGTAGGTGGTCAGCTTGCCGCCGAACACCGACAGCAACGGCGGTTCACCGCCTTCGGCATTGAGCGACAGGGTGTAGTCGCGGGTGATCGCCGAGGGGTTGTCGGACTCATCGTTGCACAGCGGGCGCACGCCCGAGTAGGTGCGCAGGATGTCGGCCCGCGACAGCTGATGTTTGAAGTGGTTGTTGATCACCGTGAGGATGTAATCGGTCTCTTCCTCGGTGATCGCCACCTTGGCCGGGTCCCCGGTGTATTCGCGGTCGGTGGTGCCGATCAGGGTGAACTGGTCGAGGTAGGGGATGGCAAACACGATGCGTTTGTCTTCGTTTTGCAGAATGTAGGCGTGGTCGCCCTCGTACAACCGCGGCACGATCAAGTGGCTGCCCTGGATCAGGCGAATACCGTAGGCGGAGGGCAGTTGCAGGTCTTCGCGGATCAGCTTGGCCACCCAAGGGCCGGCGGCATTGACCAGCGCCTTGGCGCGCAGCGAAAACAGGCTGCCGTCGGCGCGTTCGAGGTTCACATGCCACAGGCCGTTGGCGCGCCGTGCGCTCACGCAGCGGGTGCGAGTGTGGATGTGCGCGCCGAGGTCGCGGGCGGCCATGGCGTTGAGCACCACCAGGCGGACGTCGTCGACCCAGCAGTCGGAATATTCGAAACCGCGCTTGAGTTCGGCCTTCAACGGGTTGCGCGGGCCAAAGCGCAGGCTGCGCGAGGCGGGCAGTTTTTCCCGCTTGCCGAGGTGGTCGTACAAAAACAGCCCGGCGCGGATCATCCAGGCGGGGCGCAAGTGCGGCTGGTGCGGCAGCACGAAGCGCAGCGGCTTGACGATGTGCGGTGCCTTGGCCAGCAGTACCTCGCGTTCCGCCAAGGCTTCGCGCACCAGGCGGAATTCGTAGTGTTCCAGGTAGCGCAGGCCACCGTGGATCAGCTTGCTGCTGGCCGAGGAGGTGTGCTGGGCGAGGTCGTCCTTTTCGCACAGGAACACCGACAGCCCGCGCCCGGCGGCGTCGGTGGCAATGCCCACGCCATTGATGCCGCCGCCGATCACGGCCACGTCATAGACTTCAGCCAGGGGTGGGGTGTTTTGCAGGGTATGCGGCATCGGGCAGGCCTCCAGCGGTTCGCTGCGTGGTCGGCTTCGCAAGGCAGTGAAACCGAACATCAATGTTCATTTTCGAAAATGGTAGCTCAATAAAACGCACCTTGCCAGCCACCTTCGATTGAAAGTTCTGATCAAAGTGCACAGAAAAAGAACATTTGCGAACATCGCCGCCTGGCTGAACAGGCGGCGCGAGAGCGGTCAGACCACTTCCAGGCGGACCTTGTGCTGATTGAGTACGTCGATCAGCGAGGGGGTGGGGGCGGTGTCGGTGACCAGGCAGTCGACCAGCCCGATCGAACCCAGCCGCACCATGGCGTTGCGGCCGAACTTGCTGGAGTCCGCGGCGAGGATTACCTGCCGGGCGTTGGCGATGATCGCCTGAGACACGCGAACTTCCTGGTAATCGAAGTCGAGCAGGCTGCCGTCTTCTTCGTCGATGCCGCTGATCCCCACCAGCGCGTAGTCGACCTTGAACTGATGAATGAAGTCGACGCTGGCCTGGCCGACCACGCCGCCGTCACGGCGCACGGTGCCGCCGGCCAGCAGCACTTCGAAGTCGTCCTTGCCGCTGAGGATCGAGGCCACGTGCAGGTTGTTGGTGATCACCTTGAGCTGGCTGTGGTTGAGCAGCGCGCGGGCGATGCATTCGGTGGTGGTGCCGATGTTGATGAACACCGAGGCGTGGTCGGGGATCTGCTGGGCGACCTTGTCGGCGATGCGCTGTTTTTCGTCGCGCATCTGGTCGGCGCGCATGGCGTAGGCGGTGTTCTCGATGCTCGAGTCGTAGGCGGCACCGCCGTGGTAGCGGCGCAGCAGGTTGGCTTCGGCCAGTTGGTTGATGTCACGCCGAATGGTTTGCGGGGTGACCACGAACTGCTGGGCCATTTCTTCGATGCTGACGTAACCGCGTTCGCGCACCAGCTCGAGGATCTGTTGCTGGCGGGGGGGCAGGTTCATGGGCGGTCCTTGGGCTGCCTTGGGGTGCGGGCATGATGCCGCAGGGCTGCCCTGTAGGACAATCCGCCGGCCACCTCAATACACCGCGAGCACCTCGTAGTGCTGCCCGCCGCCGACGGCCAGCTTCACCTCAGCGCCTTCGCCCTGGCCGTGCAGCGCTTGGCCCAGGGGGGATTGGCTGGTGATCACCAGGCACGGGCCGGCTTCGCAGGTGCCCTGCAGGCCCGCGGCGTCCGGGCCAAGGAACACCCAGCGTTCACGGCCCTGGCCATCGGCCAGGTGCACCAGGTCGCCGGTGCGGATGCCCAGCTCCGCAGCATGGGGGGCCACCACCAGCGCGCGAAAGCGCTGTAGCGCCTGGGCGATTTCCTCAAGCCGGCGGGCCTGGCCGTGGGCCAGGTAAGAGGCCTCCAGGCCGCGGGTGTCGTACTTGTTCTCGGCTTTGCTCTCTTCGTGGGTGGCCGCCTCACGGGCGGTTTGCACCGCCCGCAGCAGTACCTCGTGGTCTTGCGCGAGGGTGGCGATCAGGCGGCCGAGCAGGGCGTGCTTGTCCATTTAATTGCAGAACCTGGCCACGTTTTCGCGGTTTTGTTCGTTGGGGGCGTTGCGCGATTGCTCCAGCCAGAACTGGCACTGGGGGTTGCCCTGGTTGCTGGCATCGGCCCGCGCGGCGCGCTCCACCTGGCGCAGCTCCTGGCTGTGGAGGTTCTGCTGGTATTGCTGGAACATCGCTTCGCTGCTGGCTGGCGCGGCAGGCGGCGCAACGTTGCCCGGGCCCGTGGGCGCGGCTGCCGGTGGCGTTGCCAGGCGGGTCACGGCGGCCAACGGCGCGGCCACCTGCGGGCCCCACTGGCGCCAGGCCAGCCAGCCGGTCAGGCCAATGGCGATGAAGCCCAGCCACAGCCCCAGGGCAATGCCCAGGGCCAACTGCAAGGGGTGTAGGCGTGTGTTCATGGCGGCTCCGCACGGCGTTCAACGGAAGGCCATTGTCGCACAGCGCTGCCAGGCTTGGCCCGGCCCGCGCCAGCCGGCACAATGCCGGGCTTGTTCTCGCCGATGGCCAAACCGATGACGCACAGCTGGGATATTTTCTGCAAAGTGGTGGATAACTACGGCGACATCGGGGTGACCTGGCGCCTGGCGCGGCAGTTGGTGGCCGAGCACGGCCTGGCCGTGCGGCTGTGGGTCGATGACCTCACCCCCTTTGCCCGCTTGTGCCCCGGGGCCAGCGCCAGCGCCGCGCAGCAGTGGCAGGCGGGGGTGGATGTGCGCCAGTGGCCGGCGCAATGGCAGCCGGTGGAGGTCCCTGGGGTGGTGATCGAGGCCTTTGGCTGCAAGCTGCCCGAAGCCTATGTGGCCGCGCTGGATGCCCGTAGCGAACGGGCGCTGTGGCTGAACCTCGACTACCTGAGCGCGGAAACCTGGGTTGGCGGCTGCCATCGCTTGCCGTCGTTCTGGGCCAAGGGTTACCAGAAGTTTTTCTTCTTCCCAGGGTTTCGCGAAGACACCGGTGGCCTGCTGCGCGAGGCGGCCCTGCTGGCCAGCCGCCAACAGTTCGACCGGGCCGGGTTTCTCGCCAGCCTGGGGGTGCGGCCGGCTGCTGGCACGCTGCTGTGTTCGCTGTTCGCCTACGAAAACCCGGCCCTGGGCAGTTGGCTCGAAGGCTTGGCCGCCAGCCCGCGGCCTGTGCACCTGTTGGTGCCGCAGGGGCGCATCGAGGCGGGCGTGGTGGCCTGGCTGGGCGAGCCGCTGGCGGTGGGCACGCCGCTGCAACGGGGCGCGCTGGTGGTCCAGGCGCTGCCGTTCGTCGAGCAGGATGCCTACGACCGCTTGCTCTGGGCCTGTGACTTCAACGCCGTGCGCGGTGAAGATTCCTTCGTGCGCGCGCAGTGGGCCGGGCGGCCATTGCTGTGGCACATCTACCCCCAGGAAGAAGACGCCCACCGCGTCAAGCTCGAGGCGTTTGTGCAGTTGTACAGCGAGGCGTTGAGCGCGCCGGCGCGCCAGGCCTGCGCCGCCCTGCAAGATGCCTGGAACTTCAATGGCGACATGGCCAGCGCCTGGGCCGGCTACCTGGCCTGCCACGCCGAGCTGGCCGCCCACGCCGAAGATTGGTGCGCGGCGCTTGCCGCTCGGCCGGACCTTGCCACGGAACTGGTGCAATTTCACCGAGATTGGCTATGATACGCGGCTTGAATTTGTCATCACCCCCACCGAATCCGGAATTTTGTAATGAAAACTGGTAAAGAGCTGAAACCCGGTACCGTACTGCGCATCGACAACGATCCATGGCTGGTACAAAAGGCTGAGTTCACCAAGTCGGGTCGCAACAGCGCGATCATGAAGACCAAGCTGAAGAACCTGCTGACCGGTTACAAGACCGAAACCGTTTACTTCGCCGACGACAAGCTCGACGACGTGATCCTGGACCGCAAGGAAGCCACCTTGTCGTTCATCAGCGGTGACAGCTACACCTTCATGGACACCACCGACTACACCATGTACGAGCTGAACGCCGAAGACATCGAGGCCGTTCTGCCGTTCATCGAAGAAGGCATGACCGACGTCTGCGAAGCCGTGTTCTTCGAAGAGCGCCTGGTATCGGTAGAACTGCCGACCACCATCAGCCGTAAAGTGACCTACACCGAAAACGCTGCCCGTGGCGACACCTCCGGCAAGGTCATGAAGCCTGCCAAGCTGGCCAACGGCACCGAAATCCAAGTCGCTGACTTCATCGAAATCGACGAATACATCGATATCGATACCCGCGACAGCTCCTTCAAAGGCCGTACCAAGAAGTAAGCCTTTGCCAGGAACATAAAAAACCCGCTCAGTTGAGCGGGTTTTTTGTTGCCGAGTGTTTTACACCGACACGTGCAGGCGTACGTCTACATTGCCGCGGGTGGCGTTGGAGTAAGGGCACACCTGGTGGGCCGCCTCGACCAGCGCTTGCGCCGTGGCCTGCTCCAGGCCTGGCAGGCTAATGCGCAGGTCGATGTCCAGGCCGAAGCCGCCTTCGATCTTGCCGATGCCGACGTTGGCGGTAATGCTCGCCTCGGCGGGCAGGCTTTGCTTCTGCTGGGCGGCGACGAACTTCAGCGCGCCGATGAAGCAGGCCGAGTAGCCCGCGGCGAACATTTGCTCGGGGTTGGTGCCTTCACCGCCCGCGCCGCCGAGTTCCTTGGGGGTTGCCAGCTTGACGGCGAGCTGGTTGTCGCTGGAAGTGGCGCGGCCGTCACGGCCCCCAGTGGCGGTGGCGGTGGCGACGTAGAGGACTTCGATGGACATGGGTTTGCTCCTGTTCAGTTGTGTGCAAATATTTAGTGCGCTAAGTACATGGGTATAATGTATCCGCCACTTGTTTAGCGCGCAAGGTAGTTGAGAGTTGAAGCCGACGAACGGCTGTTCGCCGGCGGCAGTGGCCGCGCTTACAGCGTGCCTTGAAGGTTCCCGCGCAGGGCGAGCAGTTCATGCTGCAGGGCCTTGAGGGTGTCAGCGCTCATGCCACTGGCGGCGAGAATACAGCGTGGCAGTTCCTGCGCCCGTTGCTTGAGGGCAATGCCCTGCTCGCTGAGGTTGACGATGACCACGCGCTCGTCGTCCTTGCTCCGGGTACGGCTGAGCAACCCTTCGCTTTCAAGGCGTTTGAGCAAGGGGGTGAGCGAGCCAGGGTCGGTCAGCAGGCGGTTGCTGATTTCACCCACGGTGAGCCCGTCGCGCTCCCACAGCACCAGCATCGCCAGGTATTGCGGGTAGGTCAGGCCAAGCGCCTGCAGCAGCGGTTTGTACACCTTGGTCATCAACAGCGAGGTTGAATACAAGGCGAAACACAACTGGTTATCCAGCAGCAACGGGTCGTTGCCCGTGGGGGGCGTAGCAGGATGGTCGGGTTTCATGCTGTTCCTTCAATGCGGTGCGCTGTGAGCGCAGTGCCAATGCCTTGGTGATCGCCCATGTATTGAGTGTGCCAGCGAACGCTACCGCGCTCCATGCGCGTTTGCCCGGCACCTGAAAATTCGAGCGGTGCAGCGCTTCAGAAGTTCGCTAAATGTTGCTTGGCTGTAGGCCTCGGCACTCAGAAACCCCGCGGGCTGCAGCCCTTCAGCGCTTGAAACCGTCGGCGATATGCCCGGCCAACGCGTCTATCATCGGCGACGCGCTGGCCGGGTTGCGCAGCAGCATCACGTTGGCCAGGGGCAACTGCGGCAGCCCGTCGGCCTCGCCGAGTACCCGCAGGTCCGGGGTGATCAGGCTTTGCAGCTGCGCGGTGACCGCCAACCCGGCGCTGACCACCGCCATGATCGCCGCCAGGCTGGGGCTGGTGTAGGCCACCCGGTAGGGGCGTTGCAGGGTATCGAGGGCGTTGCACGCCCAGGCCCGGCAGAAACAGTCGGTGTTGAACATCGCCAGCGGCATCGGGCTTTGCTGGTGGGGTGTGAAACCCGCCGCCTCGGCCCAGACAAACCGCTCTTGGCGCAACAACTGGCCCATGCCTTCGCCGGGCTGGCGGGTGACGATCGAGAGGTCGAGGTCGCTGCGCTGCAGCAGCTGTTTGGAGGTTTCACAGTGCACCTCGACCTGCACCAACGGGTAGGCCTGGGCAAACCCGGAGAGAATCCCCGGCAAGAAGCGCATGGCGTAGTCATCCGGGGTGCCGATGCGCACCGTGCCGACCATCTGCGGTTCACGCAGGGTGTTGATCACCTCACTGTGCAGCTTGAGAATACGCCGCGCGTAGCCCAACAGCACCTGCCCTTCGGCAGTCAGGCGCACTTGGCGGCCGTCGCGCTCGAACAGCTGGCGTTGCAGCACGTCTTCCTCGAGCCGCTTCATTTGCATGCTCACCGCCGATTGGGTGCGGTTGACCTTTTCCGAGGCTTTGGTAAAGCCGCCCTCGTCGGCGATGGCGACGAAGGTGCGCAACACTTCGGAGTCGATGCTTTGGTAGTGAGACATTGATCAATCTCCGAGATGGGTTGCATAAGAAACATTCGTTGGATTGATCATACGCCCGGGCCGACACTGGCGCCATCCACTTCAGGAGGGCACCACGATGAAACGCCAACAAGGTTATGCACAGGTCGGCTTCGGCCAGGCTTTTATCCACAGCGGCGCGCGCGTGCTGCGCTGGTTCGAGCTGTACCGGCAGCGGCGGCAGTTGGCCCAGTTGAGCGATACGGCGCTCAAGGACCTGGGCTTGAGCCGGGCAGATATCCTTACCGAGAGCGAGCAGCCGTTCTGGAAAGACCCACTGAACAAAGGGTAGGGTAGGGGCAAGCCCCCCAAGGAACGCTTGCCATGCCCGTGCTCGAGTTAACCCCCCTGCAAGCCCGCCGCGTGGCACTGGCTGCCCAAGGTTTTGCGCCACGGGCGCGCGGGGTGCAGCCCAAGCACTTGCTGGCAATGCTCGAACGCCTTGGCGCACTGCAACTGGATTCGGTCAATGCCGTGGTGCGCTCGCATTACCTGCCGCTGTTTTCCCGCTTGGGGGCTTATTCCCGTGAGGCGCTGGACCAACTGGCCTGGGGCAACCGCCGCCAGCAGCGGCTGTTCGAAGCCTGGGGCCATGAAGCCTCGCTGTTGCCGCTCAGCCTGCAGCCATTGCTGCGCTGGCGGCACGCGCGGGCGGCGCAGGGCGAGGGCATTTACCAGCAACTGGCGCGCTTTGGCCGCGAACAGCCCGAGGTACTCAGCCGGGTGCTCGATCAGGTCGCCAGCCATGGCCCAGTGGGGGCTGGCGCCTTGAATACCCGCGAGGAAAAAGCCGGGCCCTGGTGGGACTGGAGCCAGGAGAAAATGGCCCTGGAATGGTTGTTCGCCGCCGGCGAGGTGTGCGTGGCCAGCCGCCGTGGGTTTGAGCGCCTGTACGACCTGCCCGAGCGAGTGCTGCCCGCCCAGGTGCTGGCCCAGGCCACCCCTACCGAGGCCGAGGCGCAGCGTGGGCTGCTGCTGCACGCCGCCGGCGCCTTGGGCGTGGCCACGGAAAAAGACCTGCGCGATTACTTCCGCCTGAGCCCCGCCGACTGCAAGGCGCGCCTGGCAGAGCTGGAGGAGGAGGGCAGCCTGCTGCGCTGCAGCGTGCGCCATTGGCAGCCACCCGCCTGGTGCCTGCCCGGCCTGAAGGTGCCGCGCAAGGTGGTGGCCAGCGCGTTGTTGTCACCGTTCGATTCGCTGTTGTGGGCCCGCGAGCGGGTAGAGCGGCTGTTTGAATTCCGCTATCGGCTGGAGTTCTACGTGCCGGCGGCGCGGCGCACCTACGGCTACTACGTGATGCCATTTTTGCACGGCGAGCGCATCGAGGCGCGGGTCGACCTGCGCGCGGACCGCGCCAGCGACACCCTGCTGGTGCACGCGATACACGAAGAAAGCGTGGGCCTGGATGCCCAGGCCCGTGACGCACTCGGCCAGCAACTGCGGGCGCTGGCCGACTGGCTAGGGTTAACGCACCTTGCCCTGGGTGGGTAGCAGTTCTTCTTTGGCGAAGTCGTCAACGTCGATCACCTTGCGCCGCGCGGCTTCGGCCTGCCGCAACTGCAACCCTTCGGCAGCCTGCAGCACGCCGGCGTCGACTGCGGCGTCGATCGGGTTTTCCCCAGGCAGCGGGCGCAACTGGCCGCTTTTCAGCGCACTGTGCAGTTTGCGCTGCAGCGGCGCGGCGGCGTCGAGCAGGTCGCAGGCCACCTGCAGGGCGCCTACCGCGTCATCCGCGGCGTGCGGCCGGTAGCAGCCTTCAAGCAACGCCTCGAGGGTGGGGTCGCCCTGCGGCTGGCCGATCACTTGCGCCGCCTGGGCATCGAGTGCATCGCTGGTGCCGCGGTGGCGACGGCCAAAGGGGAACACCAGGACCCGCAGCAGCGCGCCGAGTACCCGGTTGGGGAAGTTGTCGATCAGCTTGTTCAGGGCTTCCTCGGCCTTGCCCAGGCTTTCTTCCAGGGCCCAGCGCACCAACGGCCGCAGGTGCTCGGGGGCGTTCAGGTCGTGATAGCGCTTGAGCGCGGCGCTGCTCAGGTAGAGGTGGCTGAGCACGTCGCCCAGCCTCGCCGACAGCCGCTCGCGGCGCTTCAGGCCGCCGCCGAGGAGCATCATGGTGAGGTCCGCAACCAAGGCGAAAGCCGCGGCCTGGCGGTTGAGCGCGCGGAAATAGGTTTGGCTCAGGTGGTCCCCCGGCTGGCGCTCGAACACGCCCAGGCCCAGGTTCAACACCAGGGTGCTGCAGGCATTGCCGAAGGCGAAACCCAGGTGTTCGAGCAGCAGTGCGTCGAACCCCTCGAGTGCGCGGCGGGGGTCTGGCTCCTGGGCCATGGCCATTTCGCGCAGCACGAACGGGTGGCAGCGGATCGCCCCCTGGCCGAAGATCATCAGGTTGCGCGAGAGGATGTTAGCCCCCTCGACGGTGATGAAGATCGGCGCGCCCAGCCAGTTGCGCGCCAGGTAGTTGTTGGGGCCCATGATGATGCCCTTGCCGCCGTGCACGTCCATGGCGTGGGCGATGCACTCGCGGCCGCGCTCGGTGAGGTGGTACTTGAGGATGGCCGACAGCACCGAGGGTTTTTCACCCAGATCTACCGCGTTGGCGGTCAGGATGCGCGCGCCGTCCATCAACCAGGCGTTGCCGGCGATGCGCCCCATGGATTCCTGGATGCCCTCGAAGGCCGCGAGCGGCACGTTGAACTGCTCGCGAATGCGTGCGTACTGCCCGGTGACCAGGCTGGTGTACTTGGCCATGCCGGTGCCCACCGCGGGCAGGGAGATCGAGCGGCCCACCGACAGGCAGTTCATCAGCATCATCCAGCCCTTGCCGAGCATCGACTGGCCGCCGATCAGCTGTGTGAGCGGCACGAATACGTCGGTGCCGCTGTTCGGGCCGTTCATGAACGCCGCGCCCAGGGGCAGGTGGCGGCGGCCGATGTTCACCCCGGGGGTATCGGTGGGGATCAGCGCCAGGCTGATGCCCAGGTCGGTGTGCTCGCCCAGCAGGTGGTCCGGGTCATAGGCTTTGAACGCCAGGCCCAGCAGGGTCGCCACCGGGCCGAGGGTGATGTAGCGTTTTTCCCAGGTCAGGCGCAGGCCGAGCACTTCCTCACCGTGCCACTGGCCTTTGCAGACGATACCCACGTCGGGCATGGCGCCGGCATCGGAGCCGGCCATCGGCCCGGTCAGCGCGAAGCAGGGAATCTCCTGGCCCTGGGCCAGGCGCGGCAGGTAGTAGTCGCGTTGCTCATCGGTGCCGTAGTGCAGCAGCAGTTCGGCCGGGCCCAGGGAGTTGGGCACCATCACCGTGGAGGCCAGGTCGCCGCAGCGGGTGGCGAGCTTCATGGCGACCTGGGAGTGGGCATAGGCGGAAAAGCCCTTGCCGCCGTACTGTTTGGGGATGATCAAGGCGAAGAAGCCATGGGCCTTGATGTGTGCCCAGGCCTCGGCTGGGAGGTCCATGGCCTGGCCAACCTGCCAGTCAGTGAGCAGCGCGCACAATTCATCGGTGGGGCCGTCGATGAAGGCTTGCTCCTCGGCGGTGAGTTGCGCCTTGGGGTAGTTGAGCAGGGTGTGCCAGTCTGGCCGGCCGCTGAACAGCTCGCCATCCCACCACACGGTGCCGGCATCGATCGCCTCGCGCTCGGTGCTCGACATGGGCGGCAGGGTTTTGCGGAACCAGGCGAACAGGCGCCGAGTGAACAGCACCTGGCGCACCTGCGGCAACCACACGAAGGCGGCCACCAGCGCCCACAACACCCAGGCGAACAACTGCCAGCCGGCGTGATGCCGGCCCAGCAGGGCCCACACCACCAGGTACGCGGCGACGATGCCCAGGGCCGGCCCCGCGGCGGTACGGCGGTGGCCCAGCCAGGCCACACCCAACAGCAGAACGACGATCCACAGCAACAGCATAGGTTTACCTCCCGGGCCCAGCGCTACGCGATCCCAGCAGCGTAGACGGTTTGCCCGCGCGCGGGCGTTTGGCTAGTGACTGCATGTTGCGGCGGGGAGTTCGAGCCAAGCGCAGGGCGTTTCGGCCCGATGGCCGGCGTAAACAGCAGGCAACCCGGGGGAATCAGCGCGCGGCCTTGATAGTCACTATCAATGGGTATTGCTGTACTTATGCGGCGATCCCACGCAACATTAAGTTATAAATAAATATTGCAAAGGCATTTTTCGCCCTCATCCTTGCGCCCCTCACTGCCTGTTAACGCCTCTAAGAAGTGAAGCCTGACATGACCTCAGCACTGTCCATTCGGCAGCTCACCAAGACCTACGGCAACGGTTTCCAAGCCCTCAAGGGTATCGACCTTGATGTTGCCGAAGGCGATTTCTTCGCCCTGCTCGGCCCCAACGGGGCGGGCAAGTCCACCACCATCGGCGTGCTCTCCACGCTGGTGAACAAAACCAGCGGCAGCGTCAACGTGTTCGGCCATGACCTGGACCGCTCG
Source organism: Pseudomonas sp. NPDC007930 (assembly GCF_042958985.1). NCBI lineage: Bacteria > Pseudomonadati > Pseudomonadota > Gammaproteobacteria > Pseudomonadales > Pseudomonadaceae > Pseudomonas > Pseudomonas sp. NPDC007930. The sequence continues at coordinate 291,476 of NZ_JBIBKC010000002.1, read as the reverse complement.
CCGGCCCAGCTCAAACGCTCGATCGGCGTGGTGCCGCAGGAATTCAACTTCAACCAGTTCGAAAAAACCTTCGACATCGTGGTCACCCAGGCCGGCTACTACGGCATCCCGCCGAAGGTGGCCAAGGAGCGCGCTGAGCGCTACCTCACCCAACTGGGCCTGTGGGATAAGCGCGATACGCCGTCGCGGGCGTTGTCGGGCGGGATGAAGCGCCGGCTGATGATCGCCCGGGCGTTGATCCACGAGCCGCGGCTGTTGATTCTCGACGAGCCCACCGCCGGCGTGGACATCGAGCTGCGCCGCTCGATGTGGACCTTCCTCAGCGAGCTGAACCGCCAGGGCACGACGATCATCCTGACCACCCACTACCTCGAGGAAGCCGAGCAGCTGTGCCGCAACATCGGCATCATCGACCACGGCACCATCGTGCAGAACACCAGCATGCGCAAGCTGCTGGGCAAGCTGAACGTCGAGACCTTCCTGCTTGACCTGCGCCATGACCTGGCCACCGCGCCGGTGCTGGAGGGCTACCCCAGCCGGCTGGTCGATGCCCACACCCTCGAAGTGCAGGTCGACAAGAAAACCGGCATCACCTCGCTGTTCGGCCAACTGGCGGTGCAGCAGATTGAAGTGGTGAGCCTGCGCAACAAAACCAACCGGCTGGAGGAGTTGTTCGTGTCACTGGTGGAAAAAAACCTGGCGAAGGTGGCCCTATGAGCGAGTTGTCCGCCAACATGGTGGCGATGAACACCATCGTTTACCGGGAAGTGCGCCGCTTCATGCGGATCTGGCCGCAAACCTTGCTGCCGCCGGCCATCACCATGGTGTTGTACTTCGTCATCTTCGGTAACCTCATCGGCCGGCAGATCGGCGGCATGGGCGGCTTCACCTACATGCAGTACATCGTGCCGGGGCTGATCATGATGTCGGTGATCACCAACTCCTATGGCAACGTGGTATCGAGTTTCTTCGGCGCCAAGTTCCAGCGCTCGATCGAAGAACTGATGGTATCGCCGGTGTCGCCGCACACCATTCTTATCGGCTACACCCTGGGCGGCGTGCTGCGCGGGCTGGCGGTGGGGTTGATCGTCACGCTGCTGTCGTTGTTCTTCACCGACCTGCAGGTGCACCACCTGGGCATCACGGTACTGGTGGTGGTGCTCACGGCGACGATCTTCTCGCTGCTGGGCTTCGTCAACGCGGTGTTCGCGCGCAACTTCGATGATATTTCGATCATCCCGACCTTCGTGCTAACGCCGCTGACCTACCTGGGCGGGGTGTTCTATTCGATCAACCTGTTGCCGCCGATCTGGCAGACCATCTCCCTGGCCAACCCGGTGTTGCACATGGTCAACTCGTTCCGCTACGGCATCCTCGGGGTTTCGGACATCAGCATCGGCACCGCGGTGACCTTCATGCTGGCCGCTACCGTGGTGTTGTATGTGCTGTGCGCGCGCCTGCTGGTCAGTGGCCGGGGGATGCGTTCCTAGCCTTTTACTGCCTGCCCGGCACAGCCGGCGCCACGAAGGTTATGGCGGGCGAGGGCCTCAGCCTAGCGAGGATTCACCCCGCCCGCCGCCGGCGCCACTGCCGGCCCACCGACCAACGCCACAGCACCTGGGTGGCGTAGTACCCCAGCAGCCCCGCCAGCACCGCGCACACCACCGACCCCAATAGAAACGGCTGCCACATCGTGGCCAACTGCGCGCTGATCCACTCCCAGTTCATGCCCTCTGGCAACTGCCGCGGCGGGATGCCCAACAGCCACGCGCCCACCTGATACGTGCAGTAGAACACCGGCACCATCGTCAGCGGGTTGGTCAGCCACACCAGGCTGATGGCGATCGGCAGGTTGGCCCGTGCCGGCAGCGCCAGGGCGCCGGCCAGCAGCATTTGCAGGGGGATGGGCAGCAGCGCCGCGAACAGGCCGATGCCCATGGCGCGGGCTACGCTGCGGCGGTTCCATTGCCACAGGGCGTGGTGCTCGAGCAATGGCCCAAGCAGCCGCAAACCGCGGTGTTGGCGCAGTGTGGCGGGGGCGGGCAGGTAGCGTTGGAGCAAGCGGCGGGCCATGGGCGGTCATCGGCAGGGCGGGCTGGGGTGGCCAGTATGCCGATTCCCTGAGGGCGGTCTTTGTAGATTTTGTGACAATTCTTGAAGGGTAAAACGCCTGGCCTCGGCTACACCTGTGGGCGTCAAGTTCAAGGATGAACGGCCATGGTGTCGAGAATGGCCGCGTTGGCGGCCGGGTTGCTGGGGTTGTATGGGCTGCCGGCGTTGCCGCCAGTCTGGTTGTGGGCGCTGTTGGTGGGGTTGGGTGGGCTGTGCCTGCTGCGCCGCCACTGGCGCCTGGGGCTGTTCCTGCTGGGGTTCTGCTGGGCCTGTGGCTCTGCCCAGCGCGCGCTGGATGCGCGCTTGGCGCCGGCGCTGGATGGGCAAACCCTGTGGCTCGAAGGGCGCGTGGCTGGGCTGCCGCGCCACGACGGCCGCAGCGTGCGCTTCGAACTGGCCGAGCCCAGCGCGCGCCGCGGGCCATTGCCGGCGTTGCTGCGGTTGTCGTGGTTCGGCGGCCCGGAGCTGCGCGCGGGCGAGCGCTGGCGCCTGGCGGTGACCCTGCGCGCGCCCCGTGGGCAGGCCAACCCCGGTGGCTTTGACCACGAAGCCTGGCTGCTGGCCCAGCGCATCGGTGCCCAGGGCAGCGTCAAGGATGGCCAACGCCTGGCCGAGGCCGGGGCAGGGCAGTGGCGCGCGGCCTTGGCCGAGCGCTTGAGCGCGGTCGATGCCTTTGGTTTCGAGGCGGTGATCGCCGCCCTGGTGCTGGGCGACAGCCGCGGCCTGAGCCGCGAGCACTGGGACGTGCTGCAGGCCACCGGCACGGTGCACCTGCTGGTGATTTCCGGGCAGCACATCGGCCTGCTCGCCGGGCTGCTGTATGGCGCGGTGGCGGGGCTGGCCCGGCTTGGCCTGTGGCCGGCGCATTGGCCTTGGCTGCCGCTGGCCTGCGCCGCGGCATTGGCCGGGGCACTGGGTTATGGCGCCCTGGCCGGGTTTACCGTGCCGGTGCAGCGGGCCTGCGCGATGCTGGCCATCGTGCTGCTCTGGCGCCTGCGCTTTGCCCACCTCGGCTTCGGCGTGCCGTTGCTCGCGGCGTTGTGCGCGGTGCTGCTGTATGAGCCATTGGCCGGCTTGCGCCAGGGGTTTTGGCTGTCGTTTGGCGCGGTCGCCGTGCTGATCTACACCCTGGCCGGCCGCCTCGGTGGCTGGCGGCCCTGGCAGGCCTGGGCGCGGCCACAATGGGTGCTGGCCCTGGGGCTGGCGCCGCTGTTGGTGGCGTGGGGCTTGCCGTTGAGCCCGATCAGCCCGTTGGCGAACCTGCTCGCCGTGCCATGGGTGGGTTTTTTGGTGTTGCCTTGGGCCTTGCTGGGGGCGGCGTTGCTCTGGCTGGGGCCGCTGGCCGAAAGCCTGTTGTGGGCGGTGGGGGGGTCTCTGGCGGGGTTGTTCGCGGTGCTGGCCTGGTTGGCCGAGCGCGCGCCGCTGCTGTACCTGCCGGCGCCGCCAGCCTGGGCCTGGGGCGGGGTTGCGCTAGGTACGCTATTGTTGCTGGCACCGGCCGGGCTGCCGGGGCGTTGGTTAGGGGCGCCGTTGTTCGCCCTGTTGCTGTGGCCGCCACGGTCACTGGTCGAGCACGGCCAGGCCCAGGTGTGGCAATTCGACGTAGGCCAGGGCCTGGCGACCCTGGTGCTGACCCGCCGCCACGCCTTGCTGTACGACACTGGCCCGGGTGGCCAGCACAGCGATGCCGGGCGTGCCACCGTGCTGCCGAGCTTGCGCGCGCTGGGGGTGCGCCAGCTCGATACGCTGGTGATCAGCCACGCCCACCTGGACCACTACGGCGGCGCCGGCTCGGTGCTGGCAGGGCTGCCGGTGGCCCAGCGGGTGGCCGGAGACCCAGAAAACCTACCCGCCAGTTGGGGCCTGCAACCGTGCGCGGCGGGCGCGGCCTGGGAATGGGATGGCGTGCGGTTCTCCCAGTGGCGCTGGGCCCAGGCCCGGGACAGCAACGCCGCTTCTTGCGTGCTGTTGATCGAAGCCAATGGCGAGCGTTTGCTGCTGGCGGGCGACATCGACGCCGCCGCCGAGCGGGCGCTGCTGCGCGAGCGCCCGCACTGGCGCGCCGACTGGCTGCAGGCGCCGCACCACGGTAGCCGTACCTCCTCCAGCGCGGCGCTGATTCGTGGCCTTGCGCCGCGCGGTGTGCTGATTGCCCGCGGCCAGCACAACCGCTTCGGTCACCCCCATGCGCAGGTCACGGCCCGTTACCGCGCCCATGGTGTAAACATTTATGACACCGCCGAGCACGGCGCCCTGGCGCTGCGCCTCGGCCGCCATGGCGAGGCCGAGGGCTGGCGGGCACGGGGGCGGTTCTGGCGGCTGCGATGAAGGCCGCGACGAGCCACCTTCGGCGCGCTTCGGCGCTGTGGTATTGTGGCTGCCTTTTTGCGAGGGGGTGTTTACGGTGTGGGAATTGGTCAAAGCCGGCGGTTGGATGATGCTGCCAATCATTCTGAGCTCGATCGCTGCGTTGGCGATCACCGCTGAGCGCCTCTGGACCTTGCGCGCCAGCCGCGTGGCGCCCAACCATCTGGTCGGGCAGGTATGGCGCTGGATCAAAGACAAACAGCTCAACAAAGAGCACCTCAAAGAACTGCGCGCCGATTCCCCTCTGGGTGAAATCCTCGCCGCGGGCCTGGCCAATTCGCGCCATGGCCGGGAAATCATGAAAGAGTGCATCGAAGAAGCCGCCTCGCGGGTGATCCACGAGCTGGAGCGCTACATCAGCACGCTGGGCACCATCGCCGCGATGGCGCCGTTATTGGGCCTGCTCGGCACCGTGCTGGGCATGATCGACATCTTCAGCGCCTTCACCGCCACCGGCATGAGCGCCAATGCCTCGGTGCTCGCCGGGGGGATCTCCAAAGCGCTGATCACCACCGCGTCGGGCCTGATGGTCGGTATTCCGGCGGTGTTCTTCCACCGCTTCTTGCTGCGCCGGGTCGATGAGCTGGTGGTCAGCATGGAGCAGGAAGCGATCAAGCTGGTCGAGGTGGTGCAAGGTGACCGTGACGTCGACATGGCCGAGGTGGCCGCGTGAAATTCCGCCGCCGCCGCCCGCGTGAACACATCGACATCAACCTGGCTTCGCTGATCGACATCGTGTTCGTGCTGTTGCTGTTCTTCGTGGTCACCACCACCTTCACCCGTGAAACCCAGCTGCGCATCGACCTGCCCCAGGCGGTCAGCGGCGCGCCGGATGAACTCGACATGAAGCGCGTCGACATCGCCATCAGCGCCGATGGCGAGTATTCGGTGAACAACAAACTGCTGCCCAAAAGCGACCTCGACACCCTGATGGGGGCGATCCAGGCCGAAGCCGGGGGCAATACCCGCTTGCCGATGGCCATCAGCGCCGACGGCAAAACGCCGCACCAGGCAGTGATCACCGCCATGGATGCCGCCGGCAAGCTGGGCTTCAGCCGGCTGTCGATGATCACGGTCGAAGCGCAGGGGCACTGATGGGCCTGGGCGAGCGTTTGCAGCGCGCCTGGTACGAGGGCCACCCTGCGCTGGGCTTGCTGGCGCCACTGGAGGCGCTGTACCGGCGCGTGGCCCTGCGCAAGCGCGCCCGTTACCTCAGTGGCGAAGCGCCGGCTTACCGCGCGGCCTGCCCGGTGATCGTGGTCGGCAACATCACCGTGGGCGGCACTGGCAAAACCCCGATGATCCTCTGGCTGATCGACCACTGCCGTGGCCTCGGGCTGCGTGTGGGGGTGGTCAGCCGTGGCTATGGCGCGCGGCCGCCGAGCCTGCCCTGGCGGGTCAGCGCGGCGGACAACGCCGCCCAGGCCGGTGATGAGCCGTTGCTGATCGTGCAGCGCAGTGGCGTGCCCCTGATGATCGACCCGGATCGCTCCCGCGCCGTGCAAGCGCTGCTGGCAGCCGAACCGCTGGATGTGATCCTCAGCGACGACGGCCTGCAGCATTACCGCCTCGGGCGTGACCTGGAACTGGTGCTGATCGATGCCGCCCGCGGCCTCGGTAACCGCCGTTGCCTGCCCGCCGGCCCACTGCGGGAGCCAGCCGAGCGCCTGGCCAGCGCCGATGCGGTGCTGTTCAACGGCCGCGAACAGGACGCCGCCGACGGTTTTGGCTTTACCCTGCGCTCCAGCGCCTTGGTGAACCTGGCCAGCGGTGAGCGCCGCGGCCTTGACCACTTCCCCCCTGGCCAGGCGTTGCACGCGGTGGCCGGGATCGGTAACCCGCAGCGTTTCTTCACCACCCTGGAACGGTTAAACTGGCGGCCTGTGGAACATGCCTTCGCCGACCACGCCACGTTCAGCGCCGCGGCGTTGGCGTTCCAGCCCCAGCTGCCGTTGCTCATGACCGAGAAAGACGCCGTCAAGTGCCGGCCTTTCGCCGGGCCAGACTGGTGGTACCTGGCGGTCGAGGCGCAGCCTTCCCAAGCCTTCCAGGCCTGGTTCGATGCCCGTTTGGCGGCCCTGTTGCCACCGCGTGTGCCGGCCCGGCCATAACCCGTAGGGATTCCCCATGGACACCAAACTGCTCGACATCCTCGCCTGCCCGATCACCAAGGGCCCGCTGAAGCTTTCCGACGACAAAGCCGAGCTGATCAGCAAGGGCGCGGGCCTGGCCTACCCGATCCGCGACGGCATCCCGGTGATGCTCGAAAGCGAAGCGCGCACCCTGACCGACGACGAGCGCCTGGAAAAATGATCCCAGCCTACACCGTTGTGATCCCGGCCCGCTTCGCTTCCACGCGCCTGCCGGGCAAGCCGCTGCAACAGATTGCTGGCAAGCCGATGGTGCAATGGGTGTGGGAGCAGGCGCGGCAAAGCCATGCCGAGCGTGTGGTGGTGGCCACCGATGACCCGCGCATCGTCGAGGCGTGCGAGGGCTTTGGCGCCGAAGTGCTGCTGACCCGCCCGGATCACGAATCCGGCACCGACCGCCTGGCGGAAGTCGCCGCGCAGTTGGGCCTGGCGGCCGATGCGATCATCGTCAACGTGCAGGGTGACGAGCCGTTGATCCCGCCGGCGATCATCAACCAGGTCGCGGCCAACCTGGCCAGCCACCCCGAAGCACGCATGGCCACCCTGGCCGAGCCGATCGAAGACGTGGCGGCGCTGTTCAACCCGAATATCGTCAAGGTGGTGAGCGACAAGGCGGGCCTGGCCCTGACCTTCAGCCGCGCGACCTTGCCCTGGGCGCGCGACGCCCTGGCCAAGCAGCCCAACGTGCTGCCGGCCGGCGTGCCGTACCGCCGCCACATCGGCATCTATGCCTACCGCGCCGGGTTCCTCCACGATTTCGTTGCCTGGGGCCCGTGCGCGCTGGAGCAGACCGAAGCGCTGGAGCAACTGCGCGCGCTGTGGCACGGCGTGCGTATTCACGTTGCCGACGCCTTGATCGCCCCGCCGACCGGGGTCGACACCCCTGAAGACCTCGAGCGCGTGCGGCGCATTCTGGAGGCCTGATGCGCATTCTGTTCGTATGCCTGGGCAACATCTGCCGTTCGCCCACCGCCGAAGGCGTGCTGCGCCACAAGTTGGCCGCCGCCGGCTTGGGCCAACGGGTGCAGGTGGCGTCCGCCGGCACCGGTGACTGGCACGTGGGCAAGGCGCCGGATGCGCGTACCCAGGCCGCCGCCCTGGCCCGGGGTTATGATTTGTCCGCGCAGCGCGCCCAGCAGGCCAGCGCGGCGGATTTCGACGCCTACGACCTGATCCTGGCCATGGACCACGCCAACCTCGCCCAGCTCGAACGGCTGCGCCCGGCCCACAATCAAACGCGGCTGGCGCTGTTTCTGCCGCACACCGGCCAGCCCCTTGAGGATGTACCAGACCCTTACTACGGTGGCGAAGACGGCTTCGAGCAGGTGCTGAGCCTGATCGAAGCGGGCTGCGACGTGCTGGTCAGCCGCATCGGGGGCAGCCGGTGAGCCTGAACGTGCAACGCGCGGTGCAACTGGCGCCGTTCAACACCTTTGGCGTGGCCGCCACGGCTGAGCACTTTGTGCAGGTTCACAGCGACGCCGAGCTGGTCGAGGCCCTGGCCCTGGCCACCGAGCGTGGCTGGCCGGTGCAGGTGATCGGGGGCGGTAGCAACCTGTTGCTCAGCGCCGACGTGCCGGGGCTGGTGGTGCGCATGGCCAGCCTGGGCAAGCGCATCGTCCGCGAGGAGGCTGGCCAGGTGTTGGTCGAGGCATGTGCCGGCGAGCCCTGGCACCCGTTCGTGCAGTGGTCCCTGGCCCAGGGGCTGGTGGGGCTCGAGAACCTCAGCCTGATCCCCGGCACGGTGGGCGCGGCGCCCATGCAGAACGTGGGCGCCTACGGCGTGGAAGTCAAAGACGTGTTCGCCAGCCTGGCGGCGCTGGACCGCCACAGTGGCGAGGTGCACGAGCTGGCCGGCGAGGCCTGCGCCTTTGGCTACCGCGACAGTGTGTTCAAGCAACAGCCGGGCCGCTGGGTGATCCTGCGGGTGCGCTTCGCCCTGGCCCGCCAGGCGCCGCTGCACCTGGACTACGGGCCGATCCGCGAGCGCCTGGCGCTGCTCGGCATCGAGCAGCCCACGGCGCTCGACGTGAGCCAGGCGATCTGCGCCATCCGCCAGGAAAAACTTCCAGACCCCGCTGTACTCGGCAATGCCGGCAGCTTCTTCAAGAACCCGGTGGTACCCGCCGCCCAGGCCGAAGCACTGAAAGCCCGCTATCCTGGCTTGCCCAGCTACCCGGCTGGCCCGGGCCAGGCCAAGCTGGCCGCCGGTTGGCTGATCGACCAGGCCGGTTGGCGCGGCCACCGTGACGGCGCGGTGGGCGTGCATGTGCACCAGGCCCTGGTGCTGGTCAACCACGGTGGCGGCACGGGCCAGCAAGTGCTGGCCCTGGCCCAGCGTATTCAGGCCAGTGTGCAGGCGCGTTTTGGCGTAAGCCTGGAGATGGAACCCAACCTGCTCTGAACCGTGCCTTGGCGGGGCGGGTCCAAGGGCAAGCCTTCCCACCCGCCAAGGGAGTACCTGATGGCCGCTAAACCCTGTGTGCTGGTACTCGCCGCTGGCTTGGGCGAACGCTACCGCGCCTTGGCCGGCTTCGACGCCGACAAGCTGCTGGTGCCCTGCCTGGGCGCCGACGGCAGCCTACGCCCACCCCTCGAACACGCGCTGCTGGCCTGCCAAGGCCTGGACGCCGATCGCCTGCTGGTGACCCGCCCGGGCAAGCCGGCGATCGAGGCGTTGGCCCAGGCGCACGGTTTCAGCGTGTTGCGCCTGGAGTCTTCAGGCATGGGGGCTTCGTTGGCGGCGGGGGTGAATGCACGGCACAGCGCCGATGGCTGGTTGATCGTGCTGGGGGATATGCCGATGCTGCGGGCGGCCACGGTGGCCCAGGTGGCCGCGGCCATGGCCCCGACCACCATTGCCGTGGCCACCGGGCCGCAAGGCCCTGGCCACCCGGTAGGCTTTGGTCGCGCCTGGGGTGGCGGCCTGGCCAGCTTGCAGGGCGACCAGGGCGCGCGGCGCTTGTTCAGGCCGGATGTGATGGTGGAGGTGGCGGTGGGCGACCCTGGGATTTACCTGGACGTGGACGTGCCGCCTGGGGGCTGACATGCCGGGCGAAGGGCCCTCAAACGTTGCCCAGCCCATGAAAAAAGCCCCGTGACCTTGCGGCCACGGGGCTTTTTCATTTCAGCGAACGCGGAGCATCAAACCAGCGGTTTGTGGTCCTTGTTCACCGGCTCGGCCTGTTCCTCTGCCGGGGCAGCAGGCTCGTCGATCAGCGGCAGCTGCTCACCGGCCGGCGGGGTCACCTCGATGGGCGCCTCGACCGGGGCTTCAACCGGCGCCTGCACCTCGGCCAGCGCGTTGGCGTCAGCCAGTTGCGCGGCCTGCTCGGCTTCACGGGCAGCGGCAGCGGCCAGTTCGGCTTCGCGCTTGCGGCGGCGCACTTCACGTGGGTCGTTCGGTGCGCGGCCGGTGCTGCTCACCGCCGGGGCAGGCTCTTCGATCGCCAGCAGCGGGGCCGGGGCCGGGGCTGCGCTCGGGTCGAAGACCTCTACCACCGGGGCCTCAGGTTGCGGCTCTGGCTCTGGCTGCGGAGCAGCTTCGGCGGCCACTTCAGCGGCAGGTGCCACTTCAGCAGGCGCTTCAACGGCCGGCGTTTCAATCACTGGTGCTTCGGCGGCCGGTGCTTCAACGGCCGGTGCTTCAACCACAGGCTCGGCCGGCAGCTCGATGGCCGGGGTTGGCTCGAAGGCGACCGGGGCGGGCTCAGGCAGCGGCTCGGGGGCAGCTTCCTGGGCGGCGGCCGGTTGCTCGGCTTCAGCGGAGGCTTCCAGCACGGTAGCGGCCTGTTCAACCGGGGTGGCGACGATTTCCGGCGCGGCCAGTTCCGGGGCAGGCTCGGCTTGGCTTACGGCTTCGGCTTCGGCTGCAGGCGCGGCCGCCGGCTCGGCTTCGGCGGCCACGGGGGCGGCTTCGGCGTCAGTGCTGGCGGTAGCGCGTTCAGCTTCGGCATTGGCCTGGGCTTCGGCGGCGGCGCTGATGGCGCCAGCGGCGACTACGCCAGCCGCTACGGCAGGGGCCGCCGAAGGCTCGCCTTCAGCCGGCGCGGCAGTGCTGTTGCCGTCTTCATCCACGCCGTCTACGTTGGCTTCGCGCTGGCGCTCGCGGCGGTTGCTGCGGCGGCGCTGGCCGCGGGAGCGGCGGCGTGGGCGGTCGCCGTCCTGGCCGTCCTGGTCCTGGTCGTGCTCGAGGCCGTCGTCGTTCAGTTGCTCTTCGTCGAGCACTTCCGGGGCTTCGGCGGCGGCTTCTTCGCGGGCTGGGCGGGCCGGGCGCTCTTCACGCGGGGCACGTTCTTCACGTGGCGCACGCTCCTCGCGCGGGGCGCGCTCTTCACGCGGGGCACGTTCTTCGCGCGGGGCACGCTCTTCACGTGGCGCACGTTCTTCGCGGGCTGGGCGCTCTTCGTCGGCCGGGCGTTCCTCGCGGGCTACCGGGCTGGCGTCCAGCGGCTCACGCAGTTCGCGCGGGCGGTCGTCGCGGCTGCGGCGTGGGCGGTCATCGCGGTGGCTGCGGGCCGGGCGTTCTTCACGGGCCGGGGTGGCGGCGTCGTCACGGGCGGCCGGGGCTTCCTCGCGCGGGGCACGCGGCTCACGCGGTGCACGCTCCTCACGGGGGGCGCGTTCTTCGCGGGGCGCGCGTTCTTCACGCGGGGCACGTTCTTCACGTGGCGCACGGTCTTCACGCGGGGCACGTTCTTCGCGTGGCTTGCGTTCTTCGTCGCGGCGGCTGTTGCGGTTGCGGCTCTGCTGGCGGCCGTGGCGGCGTTCGTCGTTGCGCGCGGGCTTTTCAGCGGCCGGCTTCTCGGCAACCGGTGCCGGGGCGGGTGCTTCCTTGGCGGCGAACAGGCTCACCAGCGATTTCACCAGGCCTTTGAACAGGCTCGGCTCACCCACGGCAACCGGCGCGGGCGCGGCAGCGGCGGCAGGGGCTTCGGCGGGCTCTTCGGGCACTGGGGCGTTGGCGCGGGCCGGGGCGGTTTTCACCGCGGCTTCCTGGCGCACCAGGGTGCGAGTGGCGGCAACCGGTTGTGGCTCTTCGGTTTCAGCCGAGGCGATTTCGTAGCTGGACTGGTTGCTCAGCACGTCGGGGTTGTCGTCGCGCAGGCGCTGGACTTCGAAGTGCGGGGTTTCCAGGTGGTCGTTCGGCAGGATGATGATCCGTGCCCGGGTACGCAGCTCGATCTTGGTGATCGAGTTGCGTTTTTCGTTGAGCAGGAAGGCCGCGACCGGGATCGGCACCTGGGCGCGCACCTCGGCGGTGCGGTCTTTCAGGGCTTCTTCTTCGATCAGGCGCAGGATCGCCAGCGACAGCGATTCAACGTCGCGGATGATGCCGGTGCCGCTGCAACGCGGGCAAACGATGCCGCTGCTTTCACCCAGCGAAGGGCGCAGGCGCTGGCGAGACATCTCCAGCAGGCCGAAGCGGGAAATACGGCCCACCTGAACGCGGGCGCGGTCGGCTTCCAGGCACTCGCGCACCTTTTCTTCGACGGCGCGCTGGTTCTTGGCTGGGGTCATGTCGATGAAGTCGATGACGATCAGGCCGCCGATGTCACGCAGGCGCAGTTGGCGGGCGATTTCCTCGGCCGCTTCCAGGTTGGTCTGCAGGGCGGTTTCTTCGATGTCGCTGCCTTTGGTGGCGCGCGCCGAGTTGATGTCGATCGACACCAGCGCTTCGGTGGGGTCGATCACGATCGAGCCGCCAGACGGCAGGTCGACCACGCGCTGGAAGGCGGTTTCGATCTGGCTTTCGATCTGGAAACGGTTGAACAGCGGCACGCTGTCTTCGTACAGCTTCACCTTGCTGGCGTACTGCGGCATCACTTGGCGGATGAAGGTCAGGGCTTCTTCCTGGGCTTCGATGCTGTCGATCAGCACTTCGCCGATGTCTTGGCGCAGGTAGTCGCGGATCGCGCGGATGATGACGTTGCTTTCCTGGTAGATCAGGAACGGCGCGGAACGGCCAACGGAGGCTTCCTTGATGGCGCCCCAGAGTTGCAGCAGGTAGTCGAGGTCCCACTGCATTTCCTGGCTGCTGCGGCCAAGGCCGGCGGTGCGCACGATCAGGCCCATGTCGGCCGGCGCTTGCAGGCCGTTGAGCGCTTCGCGCAGCTCGTTGCGTTCTTCACCCTCGATGCGCCGCGAGATGCCGCCGGCGCGCGGGTTGTTGGGCATCAGCACCAGGTAACGGCCGGCCAAGCTGATGAAGGTGGTCAGGGCCGCGCCCTTGTTGCCACGTTCTTCTTTTTCGACCTGGACGATAACTTCCTGGCCTTCGCTCAATACTTCCTTGATGTTGACCCGGCCTTCGGGGGCCTTCTTGAAGTATTCGCGGGAGATTTCCTTGAGTGGCAGGAAGCCGTGGCGCTCAGAGCCGAAGTCGACGAACGCGGCCTCGAGGCTGGGTTCGATCCGGGTGATACGGCCTTTGTAGATGTTGGCCTTTTTCTGTTCACGTGCCCCGGATTCGATGTCCAGGTCATAGAGGCGCTGGCCATCTACCAGAGCAACACGCAACTCTTCGGGTTGAGTTGCGTTAATCAGCATTCTTTTCATGTAGTACCGTCGGTTTCCGGGCTGCCGGAAACGGCGTTCGGCACACACGACTTCTCACGGTCGGTGTCAGGTGCGTCGGGAACAAATAGCGCTCCCACACGGGCGAGAACACCAAAGGGGTTGTTCTCGCAGCGACGCGTCCTGCTTTCTGTGTCTGGCAAAAAGCACTCAGCCAGGAGGAGGAATCAAGCGATGATGGCGTGGACACCTGGGTGTCTGCTCGCTCTCGGCGCCGCCAGAGGGCCCTGGGCCGCTTCATGGCGGGGCGCGGAGCTACACGGCCTCACGCTTGTGCATCTCCACCCTACACGTATCCCTGATAATTCGGGTGCTGCCGCGCGCAGAATCCGCAACGGGTTTGCATTTATCGCGAGGCCCCTTATGGGCTTCACGCTCGGGAAAAACCAAGGCTTTGCATTTTCCGAAACTGCAATGCGACGGTTCAGACACGGCGGGTTGATGGCCGCGTGGGCCTGGCACAGGGTGGGAAACTGCATCCACACCTGGAACCGGGCGTTCCGAACAGTCAGCACACGGTGCGCGCGTTATGGCGCTGCAACATGCTGCAAGCCCCGTAGGACGGCCTTACGTCCTGGGTATTGCCGGGCCAGCGTACGGGCTTTCGACCGCTTGTCACTCCCCGGCCGCTTTTGGCGGCGTTCGCGACTATATCAGCAATGTTTAAGTGCTTCAATTGCATGAAAAATTGCTATGATGCGCGCCATGACGACGACCCCAACTCCCACTACAGGCGTGCAACTGCTTGAAGTGGCACCGGAACTTGCCGGCCAACGCATCGATAACTTCCTTTTCACGGCGCTCAAGGGTGTACCGAAAACGCTCGTGTATCGCATCCTGCGCAAAGGCGAGGTGCGCGTCAACAAGGGAAGGATCAAGCCCGAATACAAACTCCAGGCTGGCGACGTGATTCGTGTGCCGCCCATCCGCCTGCCCGAGCGCGACGAACCGGTGCCGGTGGCCCAGGGCCTGTTGCAGCGGCTCGAGGCCGCCATCGTTCACGAAGACAAAGGCCTGATCGTGCTCAACAAGCCGGCCGGCATCGCCGTGCACGGTGGTAGCGGGCTGAGCTTTGGCGTGATCGAAGCGTTCCGCCAGTTGCGCCCGCAACAGGCGGCGGAGCTCGAACTGGTGCACCGGCTTGACCGCGACACCTCCGGGCTGCTGATGATCGCGAAAAAACGCAGCATGTTGCGCCACCTGCACGAAGCGCTGCGCGGCGACGGCGTGGACAAACGCTACATGGCACTGGTGCGCGGCCATTGGCCAACCGCCAAGAAGCAGATCAACGCGCCGCTGCTCAAAAGCAACCTGCGCTCTGGCGAGCGGATGGTCGAGGTCAACCCGGAGGGCAAGGAGGCGCTGACGATGTTCCGCGTGCTGCGCCGCTTTGGTGACTTCGCCACGCTGGTCGAGGCGCGGCCGATCACCGGGCGCACTCACCAGATCCGCGTGCACGCGCTGCACGCCGGGCACTGCATCGCCGGCGACGCCAAGTACGGCGACGAGCAGTTCACCAAAGAGATTCGCGACCTGGGCGGCAAGCGCTTGTTTTTGCACGCCTATGCCCTGGCGGTGCCGCTGCCTGATGGTCAGGTGCTGAACCTCGAAGCCCAGCCGGACGACAACTGGCAGGCCGCGGTGGAGGCCCTGGCCAGTGCGTGAATTCGACCTGCTGATTTTCGATTGGGATGGCACCCTGGCCGACTCCATCGGCCGCATCGTCGATGCCATGCAGCACGCTGCGAGCGCCTGTGGCCATGAGCCGCGTGACGCCGCGGCGATCAAGGGCATCATCGGCCTGGAGTTGTCCACGGCGATCCTCGCGCTGTACCCGCACCTGGAGGCTGAGCCGCTGAAGCAATTCCGCGACCGCTACGCCGAGCGCTACATGCACATGGATGCGGTGCCCTCGCCGTTGTTTCCGGGGGTGGCCGAGGCGCTGCAGCGCTTTCGCGCCCAGGGTTACCGCTTGGCGGTGGCCACCGGCAAGGCCCGCCGTGGGCTTGATCGGGTGCTCAAGGCCCATGGCCTGGAGGCGTTTTTCGACATCACCCGCGCGGCCGATGAAACCGAAAGCAAGCCCGCCCCGCGGATGCTCCACGAAATCCTCGCGCACTGCGCGGTCGAACCGGCGCGGGCACTGATGGTCGGAGATTCCGCCTTCGATATCCAGATGGCCCATAACGCTGGCGTAACCGCGGTCGCGGTAGGCTACGGCGCCATCGACATGGCCATTTTGCGGGAGTACCGCCCGCACGTAGAGCTTCAGGCCTTTGCCGAGCTGGCTGACTGGCTCGGCGGCGCCACTCTGTAATCACTCATACCCAGGAGCCATGCATGGCTGACGAATGGAAAGCGCCCCAGGCCGAGCAGAACGGCGGTGGTTCGGGCGACGAGCGTAGCTGGAAGCTGCTGGAAAAAACCCTGCTGGCCAGCGTGCAAGAGCAGCGCCGGGCCCGGCGTTGGGGGATCTTCTTCAAGCTGCTCACCTTTATTTACCTGCTGGGCATGCTCGCGCTGTTCTCGCCCTTGGGCAAAATGGAAAAGGCCGCCGGCAAGGGTGATAGCTACACCGCGCTGATCGACGTGCGCGGGGTGATCGCCGATAAAGAAGACGCCAGCGCCGACAACATCATTGGCAGCCTGCGCAAGGCTTTTGACGACCCGAAGGTCAAGGGTGTGATCCTGCGCATCAACAGCCCGGGCGGCAGCCCGGTGCAGGCCGGTTACGTGTACGACGAAATCCGCCGCCTGCGTGGCCTGCACCCGGAGGTGAAGGTGTATGCGGTGATTGCCGACCTCGGCGCCTCGGGCGCGTATTACATCGCCAGCGCCGCCGACCAGATCTACGCCGACAAATCCAGCCTGGTCGGCTCGATCGGCGTGACCGCCGCCGGCTACGGCTTCGTCGGCACCATGGAGAAACTCGGCGTGGAACGCCGCGCTTACACCTCCGGTGAGCACAAGGCCTTCCTCGACCCGTTCCAGCCGGCCCGTGAAGATGAAACCCGCTTCTGGCAAGGGGTGCTCGACACCACTCACCGGCAGTTCATCGACCAGGTCAAAAAGGGCCGTGGCGAGCGCTTGAAAGACAAAGACCACCCGGAGTTGTTCTCCGGGCTGATCTGGTCGGGCGAGCAGGCCCTCGACCTGGGCCTGATCGACGCGCTGGGCAGCAGCAGCGCGGTGGCGCGTGATGTGATCGGCGCCAAGGAAATCGTCGACTTCACCACTGAAGAGTCACCGCTGGATCGCTTCTCGAAGAAGCTCGGCGCCAGCGTTGCCGAACACATCGCCCTCTGGGCCGGTTTCAGCGGCCCCACGCTGCGCTGATCAGGGCACCTGCACCTGGCAGTTCTGCAGCATCCGCACCAGCCTGATCAGCGGCAAGCCGATCAGGCTGGTGGCGTCTTCGCCTTCGGTGCGTTCGAACAAACTTACCCCCAGCCCTTCGGCCTTGAAGCTGCCCGCGCAGTCGTAGGGTGTTTCGGCGTGCAGGTAGCGGGTGAGGGCGGCTGTGTCCAATTGCCGCAGGTGCACGCTGAATGGCACGCAATCGACCTGGCATTGGCCGCTGCGGGCATCGAGCAGGGCCAGCCCAGTGAGGAAGCTGACCACCTGGCCGCTGCATGCCTGCAGTTGCGCCAGGGCCGCCTCGAAGTGCCCCGGCTTGCCCAGTACCTGCGCTTCAGCCCCTGGCAGCGCCAGCACCGCGGCTTGGTCGGAGCCGATGATCAAGTGCCCGGGGTACTGCGCCGCCAGGGCCCGCGCTTTGGCTTCGGCCAGGCGCATGACCATCGCCTGGGCGGGTTCCCCGGCCAGGCGGGTTTCGTCCAGCGCTGGGGCCTGGTGGCTGAATGGCAGGCCCAGGCGGGCGAGCAGTTCACGGCGGTACGGGGAGCTGGAAGCCAGCAGGATCGGTGGCATGGCACGGGCCCTTATAAAAGGCAGGATTCTACCCTGTGGGCCGCCTTGACCGATGGCCGAATTTCCTTTGACACGTGCAAGGGGCATCCCTAGAATGGCGCGCCTATGTTGAATGACCCGATTCCACCTCACGTTGACCCGCGCAAGCTTGCCGATCGCAACGCCACCGTACAAGGTAGCGTCGCCCTGGCCAGCCTGGCGAGACTCTGCGACCCGCTTTCCGACGATGCCGGTGCGGTGCAGGCCCGATTCGTTTTCGACCGAGACGAAGACGGCACCGTGGTAATCCACAGCGACCTCTCTACCGAGGTCAAAATGGTTTGCCAGCGTTGTCTTGAGCCGGTCACCCTGCCCATCCACAGCGAATGTACCTACGCCGTGGTGAAGGAGGGTGCGAATACGCAATCGCTACCGTCAGGTTACGACGTGCTGGAACTGGGCGAGGATCCTTTGGATCTGCGGGGCTTGATGGAAGACGAGCTGTTGCTCGCGCTGCCGATTGTTCCCGCTCATCATCCGGAAGAATGCCAGCAGCCGGCGGGCGCCGATAAGCCCGAACCAGGCGAGGACGAGGTACCACGGTCCAACCCGTTCAGTGTTTTGGCGCAGTTAAAGCGTGACCCAAACGTTTAGGAGTTTATCAATATGGCTGTTCAGCAGAACAAAAAATCCCGCTCTGCACGTGACATGCGCCGCTCGCACGACGCTCTCACCGAAAACGCACTGTCGGTCGAAAAGACCACTGGCGAAGTTCACCTGCGCCACCACGTATCGCCTGAAGGCGTATACCGTGGTCGCAAAGTGATCGACAAGGGCGCTGACGAGTAATCCTTGTCCGCTCAGATCATCGCGATCGACGCAATGGGCGGGGACTTCGGTCCCCGCCTCATTGTTGAGGCTTGTGTTGCCTGCCTGTCTGCCTCCCCCTCGCTGTACCTGACCCTCGTCGGTCAACCCCAATTGCTCGAAGCCCACATTGCCGCCCACGCCCCCGTGGACCGCTCGCGCCTGCACGTTGTGGCCGCCAGTGAGGTTGTCGGCATGGACGACAAACCTTCCCAGGCCCTGCGCGGCAAGCCCGACTCTTCCATGCGTGTGGCCCTTGAGCTGCTGCGTGACGACAAGGTGCAGGCGGTGGTCAGCGCCGGCAACACCGGCGCGCTGATGGCGCTATCCAGGCATGTGCTGAAAACCCTGCCGGGGGTCGACCGCCCGGCGATGGTCGCGGCCATCCCCACCCGCAAGGGCCAGTGCCACCTGCTCGACCTGGGCGCCAACGTAGACTGCAGCGCCGAGCACCTGTACCAGTTCGCGGTGATGGGCGCGGTGGCGGCCCAGGCGTTGGGGGTGCCCAATCCGCGGGTGGCCTTGCTCAACGTGGGCACTGAAGACATCAAGGGCAACCAGCAGGTCAAGGCCGCTGCCGCGTTGTTGCAGCAGGCGGCGGGGCTCAATTACATCGGCTACGTTGAAGGTGATGGCCTGTACCGGGGCGAGGCCGATGTGGTGGTGTGCGACGGGTTTGTCGGCAACGTGCTGCTCAAGGCCAGCGAAGGGCTGGCCTCGATGATCGGCAGCCGCATGGAAGAGCTGTTCAGTACGGGCGTGATCGCGCGCATGGCCGGGGCCATGGCCCTGCCGCTGCTCAAGCGCCTGCGCCACGACCTCGCCCCGGCGCGGCACAATGGCGCCAGCCTGCTGGGCTTGCAGGGCATCGTGATCAAAAGCCATGGCTCGGCGGGTGTGCAGGGCTTTCAGAGCGCGATCGGGCGGGCCTGCATCGAGGTGCGGGAAAACCTTCCGCAACGGTTGCATGGTCGCATTGGCTCACTTTTGCTTTAGCATGTTGCCGCACAACCGCGTGGATGTGTGACCGGCGCCTGCCGGGTCGCATCCAACTCTCACTTTTGCCACGCAGGCCAGCGGCCGGCGCGGTTCAATGAACGGTCAACCAACAAGGGCGTGTTTCTATGTCTGCATCCCTCGCATTCGTTTTCCCGGGCCAGGGCTCCCAGTCGCTGCGCATGCTCGCCGAGCAGGGCGAACAGCACAGCGTGGTGGTCGATACCTTCCAGGAAGCCTCCGACGCGCTTGGCTACGACCTCTGGGCGTTGTGCCAATTCGGCCCGGTCGAACTGCTGAACCAGACGGACAAAACCCAACCGGCCATCCTCACCGCCTCCATTGCGCTGTGGCGCCTCTGGCAAGCCCAGGGTGGCGCGCAGCCAGCCTATGTGGCGGGCCATAGCCTGGGCGAATACAGCGCGCTGGTCGCCGCCGGCAGTGTTGGCCTGGCCGATGCCGTGCGCCTGGTCGAGCGCCGCGGCCAACTGATGCAGGAGGCCGTGCCGGCCGGGCAGGGCGGCATGGCCGCGATCCTCGGCCTGGCCGATGACGACGTGATTGCCGCCTGCGCCGCTTCGGCCAATGGCGAGGTGGTCAGCGCGGTCAACTTCAACTCCCCCGGCCAGGTCGTGATCGCCGGCTCCGCCTCGGCGGTGGCCCGCGCCATCGAAGCCTGCAAGGCCAAGGGTGCCAAACGCGCCCTGCCGCTGCCGGTCAGCGTGCCGTCGCACTGCGCCTTGATGAAGCCAGCGGCGGAGAAGTTCGCCGCGGCCATCGAGGCCATCAACTGGCAAGCGCCGGCGGTGCCGGTGGTGCAGAACGTCACCGCCGCGGTGGCCGCCAACCTCGACGACCTCAAGCAGAACCTGCTGGCGCAGTTGTACCTGCCGGTACGCTGGGTCGAGACCGTCGCCTGGCTGGCCCAGCAGGGCGCCACCCAGTTGGTCGAATGCGGCCCGGGCAAGGTCCTGGCCGGCCTGAACAAGCGTTGCGCCGAAGGCGTGAACACCTTCAACCTCGACACCCCGGATGCCTTCGCCGCCGCACGCGCGGCGCTGGCCTGATACAGGAGAAACGGGCATGAGCCTGAAAGGTAAAGTGGCACTGGTCACCGGTGCCAGCCGTGGCATTGGCCAGGCGATCGCACTCGAATTGGGCCGCCAGGGCGCCATCGTGATCGGTACCGCCACCACTGAAAGCGGTGCCGAGCGCATTGCCGCCACCCTCAAGGAAAACGCCGTCGAAGGCACCGGCATGGCGCTGAACGTCACTGACCCAGCTTCGGTCGAGGCCGTGCTGGCGGCGATCGCCGAGCGCTTCGGCGCGCCGGCGGTGCTGGTCAACAACGCCGGCATCACCCGCGACAACATCATGCTGCGCATGAAGGATGATGAATGGAGCGACGTGATCGATACCAACCTCAACAGCCTGTTCCGCCTGTCCAAGGGCGTGCTGCGTGGCATGACCAAAGCCCGTTGGGGGCGTATCATCAACATCGGTTCGGTGGTGGGCGCCATGGGTAACGCCGGGCAGGCCAACTACGCCGCCGCCAAGGCCGGCCTCGAAGGCTTCAGCCGCGCCCTGGCGCGTGAAGTGGGCTCGCGGAACATCACCGTCAACTCGGTGGCCCCGGGCTTCATCGACACCGACATGACCCGTGAGCTGCCCGACGCCCAGCGCGAAGCGCTGCTGACGCAAATCCCGGCCGGCCGCCTTGGCCAAGCCGCGGAAATCGCCAGTGTGGTGGCCTTCCTGGCTTCCGAGGGCGCGGCTTACGTGACCGGGGCAACCGTACCGGTCAACGGCGGCATGTACATGTAACCTGGATCAGGTAAACGCTTTATGGTGAACGGGCGTTCGAAAAAAGGCGGGCGCCTTTCGCGAAAATCCGTTATAAAGCGGGACCCGAATTTGAGGCGATTGGCCGCTGGGTAGGGATAGCAACGCTTTCAACTTGAAAAGCCTAAGCTGTTCTATAAACTTACCCTTCGGCCAGGCGCCTGACATATGTCCATTAGGAGTGAAAATTAGGTATGAGCAGCATCGAAGAACGTGTCAAGAAAATCGTCGCCGAGCAACTGGGCGTTAAAGAAGAAGAGATCCAGCTGACCAGCAGCTTCGTTGAAGACCTGGGTGCCGACTCCCTTGACACCGTTGAGCTGGTGATGGCTCTGGAAGAGGAATTCGAGACCGAAATCCCTGACGAAGAAGCCGAGAAAATCACCACCGTTCAAGCTGCCATCGACTACGTCAACGCTCACCAGGCCTAATCGCCCGGCGTTGACACGTCTTGTCAGGGAAAACCGCACTGCCAGCCGGCGTGCGGTTTTTTGTTTGGCACCGGCGTAGCGTGGTGCATAGCAAGTTTTGAAGGAGAGTACTGTGTCGCGTAGACGCGTCGTGGTCACCGGGATGGGAATGTTGTCGCCGCTGGGTACCGATGTGCCCACCAGTTGGCAGGGCATTCTGGAAGGCCGCAGTGGCATTGGTCCGATCGAACACACGGACCTGTCTGCCTTTTCAACCCGTTTCGGCGGCTCGGTCAAAGGCTTTGACGTCGAGCAATACATTTCCGCCAAGGAAGCGCGCAAGCTCGACCTGTTCATCCAGTACGGCCTGGCGGCCGGGTTTCAGGCCTTGAACGACGCGGGCCTGAAAGTCACCGACGCCAACCGTGAGCGCATTGGCGTGGCCATGGGCTCGGGTATCGGTGGCCTGACCAACATCGAAGAAACCTGCAATACGCTGCACGCCCAGGGCCCGCGGCGCATTTCGCCGTTCTTCGTGCCTGGGTCGATCATCAACATGATTTCCGGTTTCCTGTCCATCCACCTGGGTTTGCAGGGGCCTAACTACGCCATTGCCACGGCGTGCACCACTGGCACCCACTGCATCGGCATGGCCGCGCGCAATATCGCCTACGGCGACGCCGACGTGATGATCGCCGGTGGCGCCGAAATGGCCGCTTGCGGCCTGGGCATGGGTGGCTTCGGCGCGGCGCGGGCGTTGTCTACTCGCAACGACGAGCCCGCCCGCGCCAGCCGGCCATGGGACAAAGACCGCGACGGTTTCGTGCTGTCTGACGGCGCCGGCGCGCTGGTGCTCGAAGAGCTCGAACACGCCAAGGCCCGTGGCGCGACCATCTACGCCGAGCTGGTTGGCTTCGGCACCAGCGGCGATGCCTTCCACATGACCTCCCCGCCCGAGGATGGCGCCGGTGCCGCGCGCTGCATGGCCGCGGCCCTGCGCGACGCCGGGCTGGCGCCGGAGGCGGTGCAGTACATCAACGCCCACGGTACCTCTACCTCTGCCGGTGACCTGGCCGAAGTGAACGCCATCAAGCAGGTGTTCGGCGCCCACGCGCAGCAACTGGCCGTGAGCTCGACCAAGTCGATGACCGGCCACCTGTTGGGCGCCGCCGGTGCGGTCGAGGCGATCTTCAGCGTGCTGGCGATCCGTGACCAGGTTGCGCCGCCGACCATCAACCTGGACGCGCCGAGCGAGGGCTGTGACCTCGACTTCGTGCCCCACGAAGCGCGCAAGATGCCCATCGACGTGGCCATCTCCAACTCCTTCGGGTTTGGTGGTACCAACGGTTCGCTGGTGTTCCGCCGGTACCAGGCTTGATAGAGCCCTGGGTCGATGGCCTGCCGGCGCATGCCGTCGGGCTCGCCGACCGCGGCCTGGCCTACGGTGATGGCGTGTTCGAAACCGTGCGCGTCAGTGCCGGCCAGGCGCGCCTGCTGGGGCGCCATCTCCAACGCCTGGGCGAGGCGACGCGGCGCCTGGCGTTACCGCTCGACCTGGCCCTGGTCGAAGCTGAGCTCACCCGCTATGCCCAGGCCATGGGCGAGGGTGTACTCAAGCTGATCATCACCCGTGGCGACGGCCTGCGCGGCTATGCCGCCAGCCCCGAAGCACGCTGCCGGCGCATTCTGCAGGCCAGCCCGTTGCCCGCCTACCCCGAGGGCCATGCCCGTGATGGCGTGGCCCTGTTCCCCTGCCAGACCCGCCTGGCGATCCAGCCGGCGCTGGCGGGCCTGAAGCACCTGAACCGCCTCGAGCAGGTGCTGGCCCGCGCCGAGTGGCAAGGGCGCGAGGAGGCCGAAGGGCTGATGCGCGACACCGAGGGCCGAGTGGTCGAGGGTGTGTTCAGCAACCTGTTTCTGGTCAACGGCCAGCGCCTGCGCACCGCCAGCCTCGGCCGTTGCGGCGTGGCCGGTACCTTGCGCGCCGAGCTGCTGGCCCAGGCGCCGGGGCAGGGCCTGGTGGCCGAGGTGGCCGACCTGGCTTGGGCAGACCTCGCCAGCGCCGATGAAGTGTTCGTGTGCAACAGCGTGTACGGTATCTGGCCGGTCATAGCCTGTAGTGATCTGGTCTGGCCGGTCGGGGCGGTGACCCGTACACTGCAACGCCTTGTCCGTGAGTTACTGGATACCTGATTCGTGATACGTAAATTGCTCGTTCTGATCGAGGCACTGCTGGTGCTGGCCGGGCTCGCGCTTGGCGTGGGGGCCTGGAAGGTGCAGAGCTCGGTGGAGCAAACCCTCAACCTGCCCACCGAGCGGCTGATCGACGTGCCCGCCGGGGCCACCCCGGTCGGCATGTTCCGCCGCCTCGAGGCCGATGGCGTGCTGCGCGATGCCTTCTGGCTGCGCTGGTACTGGCGCTTCAATGCCAACGGCATGACCTTGCACACCGGCGAGTACCGCCTGGCCCCCGGCATGTCGATGCAAGACCTCCTCGGCCTGTGGCAACGCGGCGAGGTGGTGCAGTACAACCTCACCCTGGTTGAAGGCTGGACCTTCCGCCAGGTGCGCGCCGCGCTGGGCCGCCAGGAAAAACTCCGGCAAACCCTCGCTGGCCTCAGCGACGACGAGGTCATGGCCAAGCTCGGCCACCCGGGTGTATTCCCCGAGGGGCGGTTCTTCCCCGACACCTACCGTTACGTGAAGGGCACCAGTGACCTCGAGCTGCTCGAGCAGGCCTACACGCGCCTCGATGCGGTGCTGGCCCAGGAGTGGCAGGGCCGCGACAGCAGCACGCCCTACAACGACCCGTACCAAGCGTTGATCATGGCCTCGCTGATCGAAAAGGAAACCGGCGTGCCCCAGGAACGCGGCGAAATCGCCGGGGTGTTCATCCGCCGCCTGCAAAGCGGCATGCTGCTGCAAACCGACCCTACCGTGATCTACGGCATGGGCGAGCGCTACAACGGCAAGATCACCCGCGCCGACCTGAAGGAGCCGTCGCCCTACAACACCTACCTGAACCCTGGCCTGCCGCCTACGCCGATCGCCATGATCGGCCGCGAAGCGATCCACGCCGCGCTCAACCCCACGCCCGGCAGCAGCCTGTATTTCGTCGCCCGCGGCGACGGCAGCCATGTGTTCTCCGATGACCTGGACGCGCACAACGAAGCGGTCCGCGAATTCCAACTCAAGCGCCGCGCGGACTACCGCTCTAGCCCCGCGCCCGCAGCGGCGCCCGCCGCCGCGCCGGCCGAGGCAGCGCCGGCGCCTGGCAGCGGCACCGGCACCGGTACCGCGCCTGAACCCGCACAAGGAAGCCAACCGTGACTGGCCTGTTCATCACCCTTGAAGGCCCCGAAGGCGCCGGCAAAACCACCAACCGCGAATTCCTGGCCAGCCACCTGCGCGCGGCGGGCCTGAGCGTGGTGCTCACCCGCGAACCGGGGGGCACCGCCCTGGCCGAACGCATCCGTGACCTGCTGCTGGCCACCGATGAAGAACCGATGGCGGTCGATACCGAACTGTTGCTGATGTTCGCCGCGCGCGCCCAGCACCTGGAGCGGGTGATCCGCCCGGCATTGCAACGCGGCGAGGTGGTGTTGTGTGATCGCTTTACCGACGCCACCTACGCCTACCAGGGCGGTGGCCGTGGCGTGCCCAGCGAGCGCATCGCGGCGCTTGAGCAGTTCGTGCAGGGCAGCCTGCGCCCCGACCTGACGTTGGTGTTCGACCTGCCGGTCGACGTCGGCCTGGCCCGCGCCGCCGCCCGGGGCCGGCTCGACCGCTTCGAGCTCGAAGGCCGGCCGTTCTTTGAAGCGGTGCGCCAGGCCTACCTGGCGAGGGCCGCGGCCGCGCCGCAGCGTTATCATTTGGTCGATGCGGCGCAACCTCTGGCGCAGGTGCAAAGCGCCTTGAGCGCGCTGCTGCCCGGGCTGCTGGAGCGCGCCCGTGGCTGAAGCCTACCCGTGGCAGGCCAGCCTCTGGCAACAACTGGCCGGGCGCCGCCAGCATGCCCATGCCTACTTGCTGCACGGCCCGGCCGGCATCGGCAAGCGGGCCATGGCCGAGCGCTTGCTCGCCCTGCTGCTGTGCCAGCAGCCGGCCCTCGAAGCCTGTGGCCATTGCAAGGCCTGCCTACTGCTGGCCGCCGGCACCCACCCAGACGCCTTTATCCTGCAGCCAGATGAGCCCGACAAGGCGATCCGGGTCGACCAGGTGCGCGAAGTGGTCGAGTTCGTCAGCCAGACCGCACAAATGGCCGGGCGCAAGGTCGTACTGGTAGAACCGGTCGAGGCCATGAACCTGAACGCCTCCAACGCATTGCTGAAAAGCCTCGAGGAGCCGTCGGGCAATACCGTGCTGTTGTTGGTCAGCCACCAGCCCAGCCGCTTGCTGCCGACCATCAAGAGCCGTTGCGTGCAGCAAGCCTGCCCGCTGCCCTCGGCGGCGCAGAGTGAGCAGTGGCTGGCTGGCGCCCTGCCCGAGGCCACCGCCGAAGAGCGCGCCGAGTTGCTGGTACTGGCAGCGGGTTCGCCGCTGGTGGCGCTGCGCTTGCAAGCCGAAGGCGCCCGCGAGCAGCGCGCATTGGTGGTCGAAGGGGTAAAACAATTGCTCAAACAGCAACAAGGGCCTAGCCAATTGGCCGAGAGTTGGGGCAATGTGCCACTGCTTATGCTGTTCGACTGGTTTTGTGACTGGGCACAGGGCATCCTGCGCTACCAGCTCACGGAAGACGAAAATGGCCTGGGCTTGAGCGATATGCGCAAGGTGCTGCAATATCTCGCTCAGAAAAGCCCGCAAGGCCGTGTGCTCGAGACCCAAGACTGGGTGCTCCAGCATCGGCAGAAGGTGCTGGGCAAGGCCAACCTCAATCGCGCATTGCTACTCGAGGCGCTGTTGGTGCGGTGGGCCGCGTTGCCCGGCCAGGCGTAACCGGTGGCAAGCAGTAAGGGAATCTCATGAACCAACCTGTTTCACCTGGCCCGCGTAACGGCATCCTGTCCTTGACCATCAAGGACAAAGCCGTGCTGTACGCGGCCTACATGCCGTTTCTCAAGAACGGCGGGCTGTTCATCCCCACCAGCAAAAGCTACAAGCTCGGCGACGAGCTGTTCATGCTGCTGAACCTGATGGACGAAGCCGAAAAAATCCCGGTGGCCGGCAAGGTGGCCTGGATCACTCCGCGCGGTGCCCAGGGCAACCGCGCCGCTGGCGTGGGCGTGCAGTTCAACGACGGCGACGACACCGCCCGCAACAAGATCGAAACCTACCTGGCCGGCGCGCTGGCTGCCGACCGCCCCACCCATACGATGTAATCGCCCTCATGCCTGATAGCACCCCCCGGCTGGTGGATTCCCACTGCCATCTCGATCGCCTCGACCTCAGCGCCCATGGCGGCAGCCTCAATGCCGCCCTGGAGGCGGCCCGCGCCCGTGGCGTAGGGCACTTCCTGTGCATTGGCGTGAGCGCCGACAACGCCGCGGCGGTCAAGGCACTGGCCGAGCGTTACCCGGATGTCGACTGCTCGGTGGGCGTGCATCCGCTGGACGTGAACCCCAACGGGGTGCCAACCCTCGACTGGCTGGTGGGCGAGCTCACCCACCCCCATGTGGTCGCCATCGGCGAAACCGGCCTGGACTACCACTACGAGCCGGAGGCCGCCGAGGTGCAGCAGGCGTCGTTTCGCCTGCATCTGGACGCCGCGCGGGTGACGGGCAAGCCGGTGATCATCCACACCCGCGCCGCCCGTGCCGACACCCTGGCCATGCTGCGCGAGGCGGCGTTGCCCCAGGCCGGCGTGCTGCACTGTTTCACCGAAGACTGGCCGATGGCCCGTGAAGCCCTGGACATGGGCTACTACATCTCCCTCTCGGGTATCGTGACCTTCAAGAACGCCGACGCCCTGCGCGATGTGGCGCGCCAGGTGCCGGCGGACCGCCTGCTGGTTGAAACCGACGCGCCGTACCTGGCGCCGATCCCCTACCGTGGCAAGCCCAACCTGCCGCAGTACGTGCGGGAAGTGGCCGAGTACCTGGCCATGCTGCGCGGTGTGCCGTACGAGCGTTTCGCCGAGCAGACCAGCGCCAACTTCCGCCGCCTGTTCCCGCTCGCGCGGGCCTGAACAGCAGGCAAAAAAAACCCGGAATCTGGGGGAGGAATCCGGGTTAAGACCATTAGGAGTAAAACAAAGGCGCGCGGTCCATCCGCGCCTTTATCGGCCTGCCACTTGGGGGGTATGGCGGCCAACACCCTCAAGTATTGGCCACTGTTGGCACCTTGCCAGTTCTGTTTGGTCGTTTTTTAAACAGATTTGGAATCAACCGGCCGGCCATGAGCACCCATTGGCCGGCCCAAGTGACCGTACTAGACAAGCTTGCGGTGATAACTCGCGGTTTCTTATAGGAATGCCCAAGCCGCCTGGCTCGACGTGCGCATGGCTGAGCGTTGGGTTGCTTTCCGATGAAGGGTCGCCCTGGGTGGCGGCCGGAACGCCCCCCTGCTTGGGCCGGATCGCCCCCGGGATAAACCGCCCCCTGCCGTGCATTTTTGCGCCAAGCAGGCATAATGGCGCCACGTTTTTTCGACAGCCGCCTGTGCCTACAATGCAGAAAGAACCCCGAAAGGTGCGCGAATTTCGCCGCCGAGAACAAGAAATACTCGACACCGCGCTCAAGCTTTTTCTCGACCAGGGCGAAGACAGCGTGACCGTCGAGATGATCGCCGATGCCGTGGGTATCGGCAAAGGCACCATCTACAAGCACTTCAAATCCAAGGCCGAAATCTACCTGCGGCTGATGCTCGACTACGAGCGCGACCTCAACGCGCTGCTGCACTCCACTGACGTTGACCGTGATCGCGAGGCGCTGTCGCGGGCCTATTTCGAATTCCGCATGCGCGACCCGCAGCGTTACCGGCTGTTTGATCGCCTGGAAGAAAAAGTCGTCAAGGGCAGCCAGGTGCCGGAAATGGTCGAGCAACTGCACAGCATCCGCGCCTCGAACTTCGAGCGGCTGACGCTGCTGATCAAGGGCCGCATTGATGAGGGCAAGCTTGAAGACGTGCCGCCGTACTTTCACTACTGCGCGGCCTGGGCCCTGGTGCATGGCGCGGTGGCGCTGTACCACTCGCCGTTCTGGAGCAACGTGCTCGAAGACCAAGAGGGGTTTTTCCAGTTCCTGATGGACATCGGCGTGCGCATGGGCAACAAGCGCAAACGCGACACCGACCCGGCCTGAGCCTTTGGCGTGAAAGCTGCATCCTCCGGGGCATTCGCCGGTTTTCCGACACTGGCTCCGGGAGGAACGATGCGCAGGTTGTGGCTCATTTTCGTGGTAGTGGCCTTCAGTGGCTGCATGAGTGTCAGTGACATGGGCCAGGTCGCCCATGACCAGTTGAGCGACGCGGGCGTGCTCGACCACAGCCAGACCCACCGGCTGAACAACTTCCGCCTGCAGGCCGACTCGTTCATCTACATCGCCCAGGGCCCGTTTGCCCCGCCGGGCAGCAGCTATCCGCGGCCGAACGTGGTCGCCGAAGAGGCCTTCACCGCCTTTGTGCAGTATTTCCCGATGGTGCGCCGCGCCAGCCAGACCGCCGGCCTCGAGCAAGCGCTGGCTGAAGCCCGCGGCTATGGCGCCAATTACCTGCTGTACACCCGCTTTGCCGCCGCCGATGACCGCATCGGCAACACCGATGAACTCCAGGACCAGGACGCCGACCGCCTGGGCATCGACACGGGTGTGGTGCAGATGATGCTGATCGAAACCAGCACCCGCTACCTGATCGACTCGGCCACCGTACGTGCCCGGGGCGGGCTGTTGACGCTGTACAACCACAAGCCCGCCGATTTGCTCGGCCCCCCCATGAAGGATTACGCTAGTAGCCTGTTGGGCGTAAGCCGGTAACCCCTGGAGGCAACATGAGCGGCCCCGCCAAGGCCAACGACCTGCTCGGGCAGATTCCCAAGGCCCAGGGCCTGCCCCCGGTGCACCTGTGGAACCCCGCCTTTTGCGGTGACATAGACATGCGCATCGCCCGCGACGGCACCTGGTACTACCTGGGCACGCCGATCGGGCGCAAGCCGATGGTGCGGTTGTTCTCGACCATCCTCAAGCGTGAAAACGGCCAGTGGTACCTGGTCACGCCCGTGGAAAAGGTCGGCATCCAGGTAGACGACGCGCCGTTCGTGGCGGTTCTGCTGGAGGTCGAAGGGCAGGGCGAGCAGCAGCGCCTGCACTTCACCGACAACTGCGAAAACCGCTTCACCGCCGGCCCCGAGCACCCGATGCGGGTCAGCACCCACCCTGAAACCGCCGAGCCTGCGCCCTATGTGCGAGTGCGCGGCGAGTTCGAGGCGTTGATCCACCGTAATGTGTTCTACCAACTGGTCGAGCTGGCCGTGCCGTGCGAGGTCGCTGGGCAGCCGGGGTTGGGGGTGTGGAGTGATGGGGTGATGTTCCCGCTCGGCGTGTTGTGAGCGCTTGGCCCGGCTAAACCCTGCTAACCCGCCTCAGCCACCACCCCAGCCTGCTCACGGGCCATTTCCAGCGCCTGGTGCGCGGCCTCGAACCAATCCAGCTCGTTGTGCTGCAGGTAGGTGTATTCAGCCATGCCCATGCTCACCGCCAGGTTGGGCAGGTCAGCGTGGCTGCCGCCGAAGTGGCAGAACTGCCCACGGATGCGCGCCAGGCACTGGGCCGCCGCGCGTTCGCGCAGGGTCGGCATCAGCAGGTAGAAGGCGTCGGCACCATTGCTGCCGATCACATCCAGGGTACGCGCCTCCGACAGAATGATATGCCCCAGCCGCGCGGTGACCGCTTGGGCCACCCAGTGGCCGTGGCGGCGGTGCAGGGCGGCGAGGTCGTCGATGCAGATCACCAGCAGGGTGGCGTGGCCGTTGCTGCGCCGGCAGCGCTGGTGGTCGGCGGCCAGTTCACTCATCCAGCGGTTGTACGGCAGCAGCCGGCTGTGTTCGTCGTAGCTATTGGCGATGTCGAAGGCCTTGCGCTGCTCGAACAGCCTCGACGCCAGCGTATAGCTGGCCCAGCCGACGCTGAAGGGGTAGATCATCAGCATCGGCAGGCAGGCCACGACCACCTCGGTCGAGCTTTGCCAGTGCACCTGCAGGCCCAGCAACTGAATGCCCAGGCCAAGGCCGAGGGCCTTCGCCAGCAGCCCGCGGAGCATGAAGCCCAGGCCGGCGGCGGCGACGTTGTTCATCGCCACCATCGACAGCAACATCGCACTGGGCAGCAAGTTGAAGTGCATCACCACCACCCAGCCACCGGCCAGCAGCGAATCGCCCAGCAGGTTGCGCAGCTCGGCGCGGTAAGGTTGCTGGGCGTGCAGTGCCAGGTAGCGGGCGGCCCACGGCCAGATGAAGCCATTGGCGAGCATCCACACCCATACCCAGCCGGGCGGGGCGTGTTCGCGAATCACCACCACGATGTAGATGAAGCTGAGCGCGCAGCCCAGCACGCGCGGGGCGAAAATCCGTTTGGCGAAGCTGATGCCTGCCTGGCGACTGGTGAGCATGGGGCGACCGTTCCACGAATAGCTGGCTGTGGGAGGAGATGAAGCTGGGCCGAGGGCTGGGGGGAGGGCTGTTATCAGTTGTAAGCCAGGCGCGTCCAACGATCGGCAATGTACAGGATCCCGTTTTCGATGGGAACAACTGTGGCATGCGTTCGTCGTTCTGTCAGGCCGTTGGTCAGAATGACCAGGAGTGTTGCGCCGCAGCCAAGGGGCTGGGAAGGAAAATGGCTCCGCGACCTGGACTCGAACCAGGGACCCAATGATTAACAGTCATTTGCTCTACCGACTGAGCTATCGCGGAACAACGGTGCGTATCTTACTGATGCACAAGGGGAAGTCAACTTCCCCCGGTGCAGGCGAAGGGGCGTTACAGCACCTTGACGATGGCCGCGGTGACCTGCTCGATGTTGCGGCTGTTCAGCGCCGCCACGCAGATGCGCCCGGTGTCGAGCGCGTACACGCCGAACTCCTGGCGCAGGCGCTGGGCCTGGGCGGCCGACAGGCCCGAGTAGGAGAACATGCCACGCTGGCGGCCGACGAAGCTGAAGTCGCCGTGGGCGGCCAGGCGCTCGACCATCTCGGTGCGCATGCCCTTGATGCGCTGGCGCATTTCGGCCAGCTCCTGCTCCCACAGCGCGCGCAGCTCGGCATTGCCCAGGACCGCGGCAACGATGCTGGCGCCGTGGGTTGGCGGGTTCGAGTAGTTGGTGCGGATCACCCGCTTGACCTGGCTCAGCACGCGGCTGGCTTCGTCTTTGCTGGCGGTGACGATCGACAGCGCGCCGACGCGCTCGCCGTACAGCGAGAACGATTTGGAGAACGAGCTGGACACGAAGAAATCCAGGCCCGACTCGGCGAACAGGCGCACCGCGGCGGCGTCTTCGTAGATGCCGTCGCCGAAGCCCTGGTAGGCCATGTCGAGGAATGGAATGTGGTTTTTCTCGCGGACCACGGTCAGCACGTTCTGCCAGTCGGCAGGGCTGAGGTCCACGCCGGTGGGGTTGTGGCAGCAGGCGTGCAGCACCACCACCGAGCCTTGCGGCAGGGCGCGCAGGTCGTCGAGCATGCCCGAACGGTTCACGTCATGGCTGGTCGCATCATAGTAGCGGTAGTCTTGCACCGGGAAACCGGCGCGTTCGAACAGCGCGCGGTGGTTTTCCCAGCTCGGATCGCTGATGGCGACCACGGCGTTGGGCGCCAGTTGCTTGATGAAGTCGGCGCCCAACTTCAGCGCGCCGGTGCCACCCACGGCCTGCACGGTGACCACGCGGCCGGCGGCCAGCAGCGGCGAGGCTTCGCCGAACAACAGTTTTTGCACGGCCTGGTCATAGCTGGCGATGCCGTCGATGGGCAGGTAGCCGCGCGAGGCCTGCTGGGCCACGCGGGTTTTTTCCGCTTCGATCACCGCGCGTAGCAGGGGGATCTTCCCTTCTTCGTTGCAATACACGCCCACGCCCAGGTTCACCTTGTCGGTGCGGGTGTCGGCGTTGAAGGCTTCGTTAAGGCCCAGGATGGGGTCGCGGGGTGCCAATTCGACGGCAGAAAACAGGCTCATTTAAATGACCATGGCTGTTGTGAATGAGGAGTGTGCGCAAAGCTGCGCGGCAACGGCGTGGAAGTATAGAGGCCGGTTCCGGGTTGCGCGATGGGTTGCACAGGGTTGCACCCAGGTTTTTGCAGGAAATTTCCGAAACGACCGATTACACCCTGGCGCGCTGGCCGATTTGACGCCCCGCGCCGCCGGCAGTACTGTTTATCGATACAGCCCAGGCCGCCCCGCGGCCCTTCCGATGAGGTCAAGATGTCCGAGTTTCAGCTCGTCACCCAGTACCAACCCGCCGGTGATCAGCCCGAGGCGATCCGCCAACTGGTCGAGGGCATCGACGCGGGCCTGGCGCACCAAACGCTGCTCGGCGTGACCGGTTCGGGGAAAACCTTCAGCATCGCCAACGTGATCGCCCAGGTGAAGCGCCCCACCCTGGTGCTGGCGCCCAACAAAACCCTGGCGGCGCAGCTGTATGGCGAGTTCAAGGGGTTCTTCCCGAACAACGCGGTGGAGTATTTCGTTTCCTACTACGACTACTACCAGCCCGAGGCCTACGTGCCTTCGTCAGACACCTTCATCGAGAAAGACGCCTCGATCAACGACCACATCGAGCAGATGCGCCTGTCGGCGACCAAGGCCCTGCTCGAACGCAAGGACACCATCATCGTCACCACCGTCTCGTGCATCTACGGCCTGGGCAGCCCCGATGCGTACCTGAAGATGGTGCTGCACATCGATCGCGGCGACAAAATGGACCAGCGCCATCTGCTGCGCCGCCTGACCGAGTTGCAGTACACCCGCAACGAGATGGACTTCGCCCGCGCCACCTTCCGCGTGCGCGGCGACGTGATCGACATCTTCCCGGCCGAATCGGACCTCGAGGCCATCCGGATAGAGCTGTTCGACGATGAGGTCGAGGCCCTGTCGGCCTTCGACCCGCTCACCGGCGAGGTGATCCGCCGCCTGCCGCGCTTCACCTTCTACCCCAAGAGCCACTACGTCACCCCGCGGGAAACCCTGCTCGAGGCGGTGGAACAGATCAAGGTCGAGCTGCAACAGCGGCTGGAGTACCTGCGTGGCGCCAACAAGCTGGTCGAGGCCCAGCGCCTCGAGCAGCGCACCCGCTTCGACCTCGAGATGATCATGGAGCTGGGCTACTGCAACGGTATCGAGAACTACTCGCGGTTCCTCTCCGGGCGCCCGGCCGGGGCGCCGCCGCCCACGCTGTACGACTACCTGCCCGATGATGCCCTGCTGGTGATCGACGAATCCCACGTCAGCGTGCCGCAGGTAGGGGCCATGTACAAAGGCGACCGCTCGCGCAAGGAAACCCTGGTCGAATACGGCTTCCGCCTGCCGTCGGCGCTGGATAACCGGCCCATGCGCTTCGAGGAATGGGAAGCCGCCAGCCCGCAGACCATCTTCGTGTCGGCTACCCCAGGCCCGTACGAAGCGGCCCACGCCGGGCGGGTGGTCGAACAGGTGGTGCGGCCCACCGGCCTGGTCGACCCGGAAGTGGAAATCCGCCCGGCCAGTACTCAGGTCGACGATCTGCTTTCGGAAATCCACAAGCGCGTGGCGCTCGACCAGCGGGTACTGGTCACCACCCTGACCAAGCGCATGGCCGAAGACCTCACCGATTACCTGGCCGACCACGATGTGCGGGTGCGTTACCTGCACTCGGACATCGACACCGTGGAGCGGGTGGAGATCATCCGCGACCTGCGCCTGGGCACCTTTGACGTGCTGGTGGGCATCAACCTGCTGCGCGAGGGCCTCGACATGCCCGAGGTGGCGCTGGTGGCCATTCTCGATGCCGACAAGGAAGGCTTTTTGCGCTCCGAGCGCTCGCTGATCCAGACCATCGGCCGCGCCGCGCGCAACCTGCATGGGCGGGCCATCCTCTACGCCGACAACATGACCGGCTCGATGGAGCGGGCGATCAACGAAACCGAGCGCCGCCGCGAGAAGCAAGTGGCGTTCAACCTGGCCAACGGCATCGTGCCCAAGGGGGTGGTTCGGGATATTTCCGACATCCTCGAGGGCGCCACCGTGCCAGGTGGGCGCAGCAAGAAGCGGCGTAACGCCGCCAAGGCCGAAGAGGCCGCCAACGCCGCCCAGGCCCACCTGCGCACCCCTGAAGACGTGGCCAAGCGGATCAAGGTGCTCGAAGAACAGATGCTGCAGTTCGCGCGCAATCTGGAATTCGAATCCGCGGCGCAAACGCGGGATGAAATCGGCAAGCTGAGGGAGCGCCTGAAGGCGCTCTAGGTAAAAAAGGGGCCAGTAACACGCTGCACGTTGCAAGCAGATCCCGAGGCGCAGGGCTTTCGGCTTTTGGCTTGCCGCTGGTGGGCCCCAGGCCGGCGGCCTGCTAATATTCCTGCCTTTGTTCAGCTTCCCCCCGAGACTTCCATGACCACCGTTCGTACCCGTATCGCGCCTTCGCCCACCGGTGATCCCCACGTGGGCACGGCCTACATCGCCTTGTTCAACTACTGCTTCGCCAAGCAGCACGGCGGTGAATTCATCCTGCGCATCGAAGACACCGACCAGGTGCGCTCCACCCGCGAGTCGGAGCAGCAGATTTTCGACGCCCTGCGCTGGCTGGGTATCGAGTGGAACGAAGGCCCGGATGTCGGCGGCCCCCACGGCCCGTATCGGCAGAGCGAGCGCGGCGAGATCTACAAGCAGTACGCCCAGCAACTGGTCGATGCCGGCCACGCGTTCCCGTGCTTCTGCACCGCCGAAGAGCTCGACCAGATGCGCGCCGAGCAACAGGCCCGGGGTGAAACCCCGCGTTACGATGGCCGCGCGCTGCTGCTGCCGCCTGAAGAGGTCAAGGCGCGCCTGGCCGCGGGCGAATCCCATGTGATCCGCATGAAGGTGCCGAGCGAGGGCGTGTGCGTGGTGCCCGACCTGCTGCGCGGTGACGTCGAAATCCCGTGGGACCGCATGGACATGCAGGTGCTGATGAAGGCCGACGGCCTGCCCACTTACTTCCTGGCCAACGTGGTCGATGACCACCTGATGGGCATCACCCACGTACTGCGCGGCGAAGAATGGCTGCCTTCGGCGCCCAAGCTGATCAAGTTGTACGAATACTTCGGCTGGGAGCAGCCCAAGCTGTGCTACATGCCGCTGCTGCGTAACCCCGACAAGAGCAAGCTGTCCAAGCGCAAGAACCCCACCTCGGTGACCTTCTACGAGCGCATGGGCTTCATGCCCGAGGCCATGCTCAACTACCTCGGCCGCATGGGCTGGTCGATGCCCGATGAGCGCGAGAAGTTCTCCCTGGCCGAAATGGTCGAGCACTTCGACCTGTCGCGCATCTCCCTGGGCGGGCCGATCTTCGACATCGAGAAGCTCTCGTGGCTCAACGGCCAGTGGCTGCGTGACCTGCCTGTGGAGGAGTTCGCCGCGCGCACCCGCCAGTGGGCGTTCAACAGCGATTACCTGATGCGCATCGCCCCCCACGTGCAGGGCCGGGTTGAAACCTTCTCGCAGATCGCCCCGCTGGCGGGCTTTTTCTTCGAAGGTGGGGTCAAGGCGGACCCAGCCCTGTTCGCCCACAAAAAACTGGCCCCTGACCAGGTGCGCCAGTTGATGCAGTTGATCCTGTGGAAGCTCGAAGCGCTGCGCCAGTGGGAGAAAGACCGCATCACCGGGTGTATCACCGAAGTCGCCGAGGCGCTGGGCCTGAAGCTGCGTGACGCGATGCCGCTGATGTTCGCTTCGATCACCGGCCAGGCCAGTTCGGTGTCGGTGCTCGACGCCATGGAAATCCTTGGCCCGGACCTCACCCGCTTCCGCCTGCGCCAGGCGCTGGAGCTGCTCGGTGGGGTGTCGAAGAAGGAAAACAAAGAGTGGGAGAAGCTGTTCGCGGGGCTGTAACGCGGCCGGCTGTCGGCGGTTTGGGGCAGGCCCGCCAGGGTTTGCCCCTAACCCTTTGAAAGGCTTATCAAAAAATTTTGTACTTTTTTCAAAATTCGTTTGACAGGGTAGGGTGCCGCCCTTAATATGCGCCCCGTCCACGACACAGCGCCAACACAAACAGCGCTGCACTTGTGGGGCTATAGCTCAGCTGGGAGAGCGCTTGCATGGCATGCAAGAGGTCAACGGTTCGATCCCGTTTAGCTCCACCAATTTCCAGAAGCCGCAGTCGTTGTTTTGACTTCGGTAGGATCAGCCTCCAGACTGGTCCTTGGTAAGAAGGTCATGTCCCCTTCGTCTAGTGGCCTAGGACACCGCCCTTTCACGGCGGTAACAGGGGTTCGAGTCCCCTAGGGGACGCCATTTTCACCACGTACCGCCAGCATCGGGTACGCGCCGCCAGGCGTAAAATTGGGGCTATAGCTCAGCTGGGAGAGCGCTTGCATGGCATGCAAGAGGTCAACGGTTCGATCCCGTTTAGCTCCACCAATTTGCCAAGGCTCGCTGAGGCGAGCCCGCACGAAGGTTTGCGTCCCCTTCGTCTAGTGGCCTAGGACACCGCCCTTTCACGGCGGTAACAGGGGTTCGAGTCCCCTAGGGGACGCCACTGTTGCCCCGATCTCCGGGAATCAAGGCTCATTCGAATATTGAATGGGCCTTTTGTTTTTCAGGCAGAAAAAACCCGATGGCGTTTGCCGCCAAAGGAGTACCGATGCACTGGGACGCCCCTGAACCCTTCACCCTCGCCCTGGCCGTTGGCGCCGATGACATCGACGGCCTTGGCCACGCCAACAATGCCGTGTACGTCAGCTGGCTTGAGCGCTGCGCCTGGCGCCACTCACAGCAACTGGGCCTGGACCTGGCCGAATACCGCCGCCTCGACCGGGCGATGGCGGTGGTGCGGCACGAGGTCGATTACCTGGCCGCGGCCTATGAAGGCGATGAGTTGATCATGGCCACCTGGATCACTGACTGGGATGAAAAACTGCGCATGAACCGCCGCTTCCAGTTGCTGCGCCCCGCCGATGGCACCACCTTGCTGCGCGCGCAAACCACCTTCGTGTGCATCGAGTTGAGCAGCGGCAAGGCCCGGCGCATGCCAGCCGAGTTCATCGAAGGCTATGGCGCCGCCATCCGGCCACGGCCGGCTCAAGAGTAAACACCCCATGCAGATAGCCCTGGCACCGATGGAAGGCCTGGTTGATGACATCCTGCGCGATGTGCTCACCCAGGTGGGCGGCATCGACTGGTGCGTGACCGAGTTCATTCGGGTGTCTGACCGCGCCCTGCAACCGCCGGCGTTTCTCAAGCTGGCGCCGGAGCTGGCGCGCGGCGCGCAAACTCGCGCTGGCGTGCCGCTGCGGGTGCAACTGCTTGGCAGTGACCCTACGCTGCTCGGCGAGAGCGCGGCGGCGGCCTGCGAGCTGGGCGCGCCGGTGATTGACCTCAACTTCGGCTGCCCGGCAAAAACCGTCAACCGCTCGCGCGGCGGCGCGGTGTTGCTGAACGAGCCTGAGCTGCTGCACAGCATCGTCGCCAGCGTGCGCCGGCACACCCCGGCGCACATCCCGGTCACCGCCAAGATGCGCCTTGGCTACGCCAGCAGCCATGGCGCCCTGGAGTGTGCCCAGGCCCTTGAAAGCGGCGGCGCCGCGCAACTGGTGGTGCACGCGCGGACCAAGCTCGACGGCTACAAGCCGCCGGCCCATTGGGAGTGGGTGGCGCGGGTGCAGGAGGTGGTCAAGGTGCCGGTGTACGCCAACGGCGAAATCTGGACCGTCGACGACTGGCGGCGCTGCCGCGAAGTGTGCGGCGTGGCGGACGTGATGCTCGGCCGTGGGCTGGTCTCGCGCCCCGACCTGGCCCTGCAGATTCGCGCCTTCGAGGCGGGGGAGGTACTGCCGCCGATGAGTTGGCAGGCGCTGCTGCCGCTGCTGCAGAGCTTCTGGCGCCAAGCCATGCACAAGCTCTCGCCGCGCTATGCGCCGGGGCGGATCAAACAATGGGTGGCCATGCTCACCCGCGGCTACCCCGAGGCCACCGCGCTGTTCGACCAACTGCGCCGCGAAACCGACTGCCAGCGCATTGCCGCGTTGCTCGGGTTGGAAGAACAGCAGCCGACGAACGGCCTTGAAAGCCGCGAGGCGATCTCCATTTAGTGAGTACGCGATGCCGAAGTCGGGTCGCGCAACGTACTACTCGCTGATCATCAGGAGATTCACATGACTACCGCATTTTCCCTCGCGCCCCTGTTCCGCCACTCCGTGGGCTTCGACCGGTTCAACGACCTGTTCGAGTCTGCCCTGCGTAACGAATCGGGCAGCAGCTACCCTCCGTACAACGTCGAGAAGCATGCCGATGACCACTACCGTATCGTGGTCGCCGCCGCCGGCTTTGAAGAGCAAGACCTCGAACTGCACGTCGAGAAGGGCGTGCTCACCGTCAGCAGCGCCAAGCAGCGCGACACCGACGCGAAGGCCGTGACCTACCTGCACCAGGGCATCGCCCAGCGTGCGTTCAAGCTGTCGTTCCGCCTGGCCGACCACATCGAGGTCAAGGGTGCCTCGCTGGTCAACGGCCTGCTGAACATCGACCTGCTGCGCGTGGTGCCTGAAGAGGCCAAGGCCAAGCGCATTCCGATCGGTAGCGCGGCGCCTGCCCTGCAGCACTGATGGCGGGCTAGAACGCTGAAGCAGTAAAAGAAGGGCGCCTGGTGGGGCGCCCTTTTTTGTTTGAAGCCACCGCCCGCTCGGACCCCTCTGAATTCACAACCTGAAACGCTCTAAGCCTCGTGCCGCCTGGCCTGGCGCTGTATAACGCCGGCTGCGCCCGTGTTCGAGAGCTGTTCCATGCATTACCTGAAACTCATCGTGGTATTCATCGTGCTGCCGCTGTTGCCCGCCTGGGCTGGCTGGGAGCAACTGCAGCGCGTGCAGGCCGCCCAGCCGTTGGGCCAGGTGGGCATGGTGCTTAGCGGCGTTGCCCTGGGCGGCGGGCTGTTGGCGGCGCTGTTGGGGGCGGCGGCGATCTGGCTGCCGTGCCATGCCAGCCGCGCGGCGCGGCGGGGGCAGCCGCTGCTGCTGGCGGCCTTCGACGGCGCCCGGCGGCGGTTGCCCGCCCTGCAGGCGCTGCATATCGCCGCGGTGGCGGTAGCGGGTAGCTGCGCTGGCTTGTTCGAGGCGCGGGTGTTGCTGCGCGATGGCCTGGAGGTCGAAGCCCTCATCGCCCTGGCGCCGGCCATCGTGCTCCCGCTGGCCGCCTGGTGGTATTCCCTGTGGCGTATCGCCCAGGCGCGCCGGGCGATCGCCGAGGCATTCCAGCCGCTGCCGGTGGTTTCCACCGTGCTGGGGCAAAGCCTCAGCGCGCGGCAGGCGCCTGAGTTGTGGGCGCTCGCCGAACGGCTGGCGCTGGCGTTAAGGGTGCCGCCACCCACCCACCTGGTCGTGGGCTTCGAGGGCCGCTGCCAGATGACCTTCACGCCGGTGCAGTGCATGCCCGGCAATACCCGCCACGAAGGCCGCACCCTGTATGTGCCCCTGCCACTACTCGGCCTGCTGGATGCTGCCGAGGCCGAGGCGGCCCTGGCCTATGCGCTGGCCTGCAACGCACAGATGGAAACCCCTTACGGGCAGGTGTTCCTGCCGGTTTATGTTGGCTTGGGCAGCGCCTTGGAGGCGGCCGATGCCCAGGTCACTCGTGGCGTTTGGCAGGACGTGCTGTTCGCCCCGGTGGCTTGGCTCCACGAGCACTTGCGGGGGGCTTGGCAAGGCCCCGTCAGCCGCGAGCAGGCCGCCTGTGAGGCCCGCGCCACTGCCGCCGTGGCGCGGGCTGTTGACGGCCTCGCACTGCGGGCCGCGGTGGAACGCCTGGCGCGGGTCGAAGAAACGCTGGAGAGGATACTCGCCATCGAGCTGGAGTTCGGCAACCAGCCAGGGGCCGATGTGCTCACCGAAGCGCTGCTGGAGCTGGAAAAGAACGCCCCAGTACCGGTGAACGCGACCGCGGCGGTAGACCGTTACTTCGCCGACGGCCCCGCGCTGCGTGCCTCCCTCAGCCAGGCGTTTTACCAGCATGGCGAGGCGCTGGAGGCTGAGCTGGAGGCGGATCTTGGCGCGCTCAGGCAGGTGGTGGCTTCCGCCACCCAGCGGCGCGAAGCAGGCCCCGTGCGGAAAACCCTGGCCTGGTGCATGATATTCCTGCTGCTGTTTGGGGCGCTGGCCAGTTGGGTGTGAAAGGCAGCTCACCCCTCCGTCAGCAGCTCGCGAAACGCCGGCCACGGCACCGGCCGGCTGTACAGGTAGCCCTGGTACAAATAGCAGCCTTGCCGCTCGAGGAATTCCAGCTGTTCCGACAACTCCACGCCCTCGGCGATTACCGTCAGTTCCAGGCTGCGGGCCATCGCCAAAATGGCGCGGATGATTTCCGCATCGTTGGGGTCGGTGGTGCAGTCGCGCACGAACGATTGGTCGATCTTCAGCGCGTCCACCGGCAGCCGTTTGAGGTAGGTGAGCGATGAGTAACCCGTGCCGAAGTCGTCCATGGCAAAGCTCACCCCGAGTTTTTTCAGGGCGCGCATCTTGCTGATGGTGTCTTCGAGGTTCTGGATCACGATGCCTTCGGTGATTTCCAGTTTCAGCAGGCTGCACGGCAGTTGGTTGTGGCTCAGGCTGCGCTCGATCCGCTCGACGAAATCCACCTGGCGAAACTGCCGCGGGCTGATGTTCACGCACAGGCTGAACTCACTGGCGTCGATCAGCCCCTCGTGCAGCAAGCGGGCGCAGGCGCCGCAGGCTTCGTCGAGAATCCAGTTGCCCACTTCGAGGATCATCCCGCTTTCTTCGAGCACCTGGATGAACTGCGCCGGCGACTGCTGCCCCAACTGCGGGTGCAACCAGCGCAGCAGCACTTCGGCGCCGACGATGCGGTCTTCGCGGGCATCCACCTGAGGCTGGAAGTGCAGATGGAATTCACCCCGGGCCATGGCCAGGCGCAGGTCGTTTTCCAGGCGCAGGCGCTCGCTGGCGACCTTCTGCATGGTGTTGTGGAACAGTTGCGCGGTGTTGCGCCCGGAGTCCTTGGCGCGATACAGGGCGATGTCGGCGCGTTTGAGCAAATCCGCCGGCTGGGTGCCATGGTCGGGGATCAGCGCCATGCCGATGCTGGGCGTGACCAGCAGCCGGTGGCCGTCGAGGGTCATGGGTTCGGCGAGGATCTCCCGCAGTTCGTCGGCGGTGTTGCGCAGTTGCTGGGTCACCTCGCTGCGGCTGCCCTCCAGGCCGGTGATCAGCACCACGAATTCATCGCCGCCCAGCCGCGCCACGGTGTCTTCCAGGCGCACGCTGGCCTCCAGGCGCGCGGTGATGATCTTCAACACCGTGTCGCCCACCGGGTGGCCGAGCGAATCATTGATGTGCTTGAAGTGGTCCAGGTCGAGGAACAACAGCGCGCCGCGCTGGTTGCTGCGGCGCAGCGCGGTCACCTGCTGGCCAATGCGGTCCATCAGCGCGGCGCGGTTGGGCAGGTTGGTCAGCGGGTCGTGGTAGGCCAGGTGGTGAATCTGCGCCTGGGCGCTTTTCAGTTGGGTGAGGTCGCGCGCGGTCAGGAGCAGGCAGTCGATGCCGTTGAGGGTGATCGGCTCGACGGAAATCTCCAGGCTGACCCGTTCGCCATGCCGCCGGCGGCCGAGGATTTCCCGGTGGGCGACCCGGCCGTGGCGTTCGATGTCGGCCAATAGCGCCCGGCGCTGCAGGTCGTCGCCCCACAGTTCGAGTTCTTCGGCGGTGCGCCCCAGCACCTCGGCCATGCTCCAGCCAAAGGTGTCGCTGAAGCACGGGTTGATCTCGATGAAGCGCCCGCTCACCCGCTCGGTCACGCTGATCGGGTAGGGGCTGGCCTGGAACAACCGGGCAAAGCGATCGTCGCCGGCGTCCAGCGAGTGCAGTGGGCGGATCACCCCGGCCAGCAGGCGGCGGCCGGCGTAGTCGAGCAGCCGCGCTTCGAGCTGGCGCCAGCACAGCGCGCCGCGCTCGTCGAGCACCCGGTGCGCCAGTGGGTGTTCCAGTGCTTCGCCGCTGGCGGCGCGTTGCAGCGCCTCGGCCACCCGCGGGCGGTCAGCCTCGAACACACATTCCAGGTAGGCCGGGGGGGCGCTGGGCGCGCGGGTAGGGTCTAGCCCCAGCAGCGCCAGCGCCCGCGCCGAGCCCTGCCATAGCCCGCTGGCCAGGTCCCAGCACCAGGCACCGAGCCCGGCCCCCTCCAGCGCCGCGATCAACAGCGAAGTGTCTTCCTGCATCGGCGCGACCAGCGGTAGCCGGGGGGAGGGGGCGTCGGTTCGGTGCATTGTGGGCGTATCCTGGAAGGAGCGAAAATCTCCACCCTCAAGGAAAGACGATTTCGGCCTCAAGTAAAGCCATGAACGCACGCGCCGCGTTCGAAAGCGTGCGTTCAGTGTGCACGATGTAGCCCAACCGCCGGCTCATCTGGATCCCGGGCAAGGCCAGGCGGGTGACCTGGTCATCGAGCATGGTGCGTGGCAGCACGCTCCAGGCGATGCCGATCGACACCATCATCTTGATGGTTTCGAGGTAGTTGGTGCTCATGGCGATGTTCGGCGTCAGCCCCTGGGCGCGGAACAGGTGTTGTACGATGTGATGGGTGAAGGTGTTGTTGCCGGGGAATACCGCCGGGTGCCGGGCGATGTCCGCGGGGGTCACCTCTTGCTGGCGCGCCAGCGGGTGCTCGGGGGCGGCGACGAAATCCAGCGGGTCGTCCCAGATGTGGGTGGCCTTGATCAGCCCGTACGGCTCGGGCGCCAGGGTGATCACCGCCACCTCGGCGCGGCCGTGGAGGATTTCGTCGTAGGCCACTTCCGAATCGAGGAACTGGATGTCTAGCGCGACGTTCGGGTAGCGCTTGGTGAACGCCCGCAGAATCGGCGGCAAGCGGTGCAGGCCGATGTGGTGGCTGGTGGCCAGGGTCAGCCGCCCGGTGACCTCGCCGTTGAGGTTGGTCAGTGCCCGGCGGGTGTCGTCGAGCACATTGACGATCTGGTAGGCCCGCGGCAACAGCGCGCGGCCGGCTTCGGTCAGGCTGACTTCACGGCCCAGGC
Source organism: Pseudomonas sp. NPDC007930 (assembly GCF_042958985.1). NCBI lineage: Bacteria > Pseudomonadati > Pseudomonadota > Gammaproteobacteria > Pseudomonadales > Pseudomonadaceae > Pseudomonas > Pseudomonas sp. NPDC007930. The sequence goes on along the minus strand of NZ_JBIBKC010000002.1, from coordinate 248,123 downwards.
GGTCGAACAGGCGGTTTTCCAGCTGGTTCTCCAGGCTGGCGATGCGCTTGCTGATGGCCGGTTGGGTCAGGTGCAGGCGCTCGCCCGCGGCAGAAAAACTGCCGAGCTCGGCGATGGCGATAAAGGCGCTGAGGTTGGCCACGTCCACGTATGAAAATTCCTAGGCGTTATGCAGTTCATAAAAAGTATGAATTTGAGTTATTGAATTTAGCGTTATAGCATCCGAACCTACAAGCCCTCTCCGGCAATAAACGGAGAGAAAAGGCATAGAAAGTCCTGATGAGGTAGACCCGATGGCCGGCAAGACTCTTTACGACAAGCTCTGGGAAGCACACGAGGTCAAGCAGCGCGACGACGGTTCGTCGTTGATCTACATCGACCGCCATATCGTTCACGAAGTGACCTCGCCACAAGCGTTCGAGGGCCTGCGCCTGGCCTCGCGCAAACCGTGGCGGGTCGACTCGATCGTGGCCACCCCCGACCACAACGTACCGACCACGCCGGACCGCAAGGGCGGGATCGAGGCCATCTCCGACCAGGTGTCGCGCCTGCAGGTGCAAACCCTTGACGACAACTGCGACGAATACGGCATCACCGAATTCAAGATGAACGACCCGCGCCAGGGCATCGTCCACGTGATCGGCCCGGAGCAAGGCGCCACCTTGCCAGGCATGACGGTGGTCTGCGGCGACTCGCACACCTCCACCCACGGCGCGTTCGGCGCGCTGGCCCACGGCATCGGCACCTCGGAGGTGGAGCACGTGCTGGCCACCCAGTGCCTGGTTGCCAAGAAAATGAAAAACATGCAGGTGTTGGTCGAGGGCGAGTTGCCCTTTGGCGTGACCGCCAAAGACATCGTGCTGGCGGTGATCGGCCAGATCGGCACCGCCGGTGGCAACGGCCACGCGATGGAATTCGCCGGCAGCGCCATCCGTGAGTTGTCCGTCGAAGGCCGCATGACCCTCTGCAACATGTCGATCGAGGCCGGTGCCCGGGTGGGCATGGTCGCCTGCGACGAAAAAACCATCGCCTACGTCAAGGGCCGCCCGTTCGCCCCGAACGGCGAGCAGTGGGACGCCGCGGTCGCCGCCTGGGCCGACCTGCACTCCGATGCCGACGCGGTGTTCGACACCGTGGTGCACCTGGACGCCAGCCGCATCAAGCCGCAGGTCAGCTGGGGCACTTCGCCGGAAATGGTCCTGGCGGTTGACCAGAGCGTGCCGGACCCGGCCCGCGAGGCCGACCCGATCAAGCGTGGCTCGATCGAACGCGCCCTCAAGTACATGGGCCTGCGCGCCAACCAGCCGATCACCGAGATCAAGCTCGACCGCGTGTTCATCGGCTCGTGCACCAACTCGCGGATCGAAGACCTGCGCGCCGCCGCCGAAGTGGCCAAGGGCCGCAAGGTCGCCGCCAGCGTCAAGCAGGCTATCGTGGTCCCGGGCTCGGGCCTGGTGAAGGCCCAGGCCGAACAGGAAGGCCTGGACAAAGTGTTCATCGAAGCCGGCTTCGAGTGGCGTGAACCAGGCTGCTCGATGTGCCTGGCGATGAACCCCGACCGCCTCGAGTCAGGCGAACACTGCGCCTCTACCTCCAACCGCAACTTCGAAGGCCGCCAAGGCGCCGGTGGCCGTACCCACCTGGTAAGCCCAGCCATGGCCGCCGCCGCCGCGGTGACCGGCCACTTCGTCGACGTTCGTGAATTGACCCAAGGGAGCGCAGCATGAAAGCCTTTACCCAGCATAACGGCCTGGTTGCCCCGTTGGACCGCGCCAACGTCGACACCGACCAGATCATCCCCAAGCAGTTCCTGAAGTCGATCAAGCGCACCGGCTTTGGCCCGAACCTGTTTGACGAGTGGCGTTACCTGGACGTGGGCCAGCCCTACCAGGACAACTCCAAGCGCCCGAAAAACCCGGATTTCGTGCTTAACCACGCCCGCTACGACGGCGCCAGCGTGCTGCTGGCGCGAGAAAACTTCGGCTGCGGCTCCAGCCGCGAACACGCCCCGTGGGCCTTGGACGAATACGGCTTCCGTTGCGTGATCGCCCCCAGCTTTGCCGATATTTTCTATAACAACAGCTTCAAGAACGGGCTGTTGCCAATCATTTTGCCGGCGGCGGCGCTCGATGAGTTGTTCGCCCAGGTCGAGGCCGAACCCGGCTATCGGTTGACCGTCGACCTGGCCGCTGGCACCGTGACCCGCCCTGACGGCAAGGCGTACACTTTCGAAGTGGATGAATTCCGCCGGCACTGCCTGCTCAATGGCCTCGACGACATCGGCCTGACCCTGCAGGACGCCGACGCCATTGGCGCCTTCGAGGCGCGCCACCGCCAGCAGCAGCCTTGGCTGTTCCGCTGAGCGGCTGCCTGTAAACCTGACTAGAGAAAACGCATGAGCAAGCAGATCCTGATTCTTCCCGGTGACGGCATCGGCCCTGAAATCACCGCCGAGGCGGTCAAAGTGCTGGAGCTGGCCAACGAGAAGTTTGCCCTGGGCTTCGAACTGCAGCACGACGTGATCGGTGGCGCGGCCATCGACAAGCACGGCGTGCCGCTGGCCGACAGCACCCTGGCGCTGGCGCGCAAGGCCGACGCGGTATTGTTGGGCGCCGTGGGCGGGCCGAAATGGGACAAGATCGAGCGCGACATCCGCCCGGAACGCGGCCTGTTGAAAATCCGCTCGCAGTTGGGCCTGTTCGGTAACCTGCGCCCGGCGATCCTCTACCCGCAACTGGCCGACGCTTCGAGCCTGAAGCGCGAAATCGTCGCCGGGCTGGATATTCTCATCGTGCGTGAGCTCACCGGCGGCATCTACTTCGGCAGCCCGCGTGGCACCCGTGAGCTGGAAAACGGCGAGCGCCAGGCCTACGACACCCTGCCGTACAGCGAAAGCGAGATCCGCCGCATCGCCAAGGTCGGCTTCGAAATGGCTCGCGTGCGTGGCAAAAAGTTGTGCTCGGTCGACAAGGCCAACGTGCTGGCTTCCAGCCAGCTGTGGCGTGAAGTGGTCGAGCAAGTGGCGCAGGACTACCCCGACGTCGAACTGAGCCACATGTACGTCGACAACGCCGCCATGCAACTGGTGCGCGCGCCCAAGCAATTCGACGTGATGGTCACCGACAACATGTTTGGTGACATTTTGTCGGATGAAGCTTCCATGCTCACCGGCTCCATCGGCATGCTGCCGTCCGCCTCGCTCGACGCCCATGGCAAGGGCATGTACGAACCGTGCCACGGCTCGGCTCCGGACATCGCCGGGCAGGGCATCGCCAACCCGTTGGCGACCATCCTGTCGGTGTCGATGATGCTGCGTTACAGCTTCGCCCAGGTGCAAGCCGCCGACGCCATCGAACGCGCCGTGAGCCTGGTGCTCGACCAGGGCCTGCGCACCGGCGACATCTTCAGCGAAGGCTGCAAGAAGGTCGGCACGCGGGAAATGGGCGACGCAGTAGTCGCGGCCCTGCGAAATCTGTAATCTCTCGGGCCCACCGCAAAAACCCTCGGCCGCGGTGGCCCACTTCTAACCAAGGTGTAGTGTGCGATGAAACGTGTAGGTCTGATCGGTTGGCGCGGTATGGTGGGCTCCGTGCTCATGCAGCGGATGCTGGAGGAGCAGGATTTCGACCTGATCGAACCGGTGTTCTTCACCACCTCCAACGTAGGCGGCGCCGGCCCTGCCATCGGCAAGGACGTCGCGCCGTTGAAAGACGCCTACAGCCTCGACGAGCTCAAGACCCTCGACGTCATCCTCACCTGCCAGGGTGGCGACTACACCAGCGAAGTCTTCCCCAAGCTGCGCGAAGCCGGCTGGCAAGGCTACTGGATCGACGCGGCCTCCAGCCTGCGCATGCAGGATGACGCGGTCATCGTGCTCGACCCGGTCAACCGCAAGGTCATCGACCAGCAGCTTGACGCCGGTACCAAGAACTACATCGGCGGCAACTGCACCGTCAGCCTGATGCTGATGGGCCTGGGCGGGCTGTTCGAAGCCGGCCTGGTCGACTGGATGAGCGCCATGACCTACCAGGCCGCGTCCGGCGCCGGCGCGCAGAACATGCGCGAGCTGATCCGCCAGATGGGCGTGACCCACAACGCCGTGGCCGACGAGCTGGCCAACCCGGCCAGCGCGATCCTCGACATCGACCGCAAGGTCGCCGAGGCCATGCGCAGCGATGCCTACCCGACCGAGAACTTCGGTGTTCCGTTGGCTGGCAGCCTGATCCCCTGGATCGACAAAGAGCTGCCCAACGGCCAGAGCCGCGAGGAATGGAAAGGCCAGGCTGAAACCAACAAGATCCTCGGGCGCTTCAAGAACCCGATCCCGGTGGATGGCATCTGCGTGCGCATCGGCGCCATGCGTTGCCACAGCCAGGCGTTGACCATCAAGCTGAACAAAGACGTGCCGATCGCCGACATCGAAGGGCTGATCAGCCAGCACAACCCGTGGGTCAAGCTGGTGCCGAACCACCGCGACGCCAGCATGCAGGAACTGACCCCCACCCAAGTCACCGGCACGCTGAACGTACCGGTCGGGCGCCTGCGCAAGCTGAACATGGGGTCGCAGTACCTGGGTGCCTTCACCGTGGGTGACCAGCTGCTGTGGGGCGCCGCCGAGCCGCTGCGGCGCATGCTGCGGATCCTGCTGGAGCGTTGATCCCGCGCGCGGTACCGTTGTTTGCCAAGAAGTGCGCCCCCTGGGGCGCACTTCACATTTGCGCGGGGCGTGGTTTTGCTCTGCCGCAACCTTTTCTGTCACTCCCTGTTCGAGAGCCGTCATGACCACCCCCCTCAACATTGCCATCGTCGGCGCCACCGGTAGCGTCGGTGAGGCGCTGGTCGAGATTCTCGAAGAGCGGGCGTTCCCCGTGGGCAACCTGCACCTGTTGGCCAGCATCGAGTCTGCCGGCAAGTCGCTGCCGTTTCGCGGCAAGAACCTGCGTGTGCGCGAGGTCGAAAGCTTCGACTTCAAGGCCGTGGAGCTGGTGTTCTTCGCCGCCGGCGAGGCGGTCACCCGCTCGTTCGCCGCGCGCGCAACCGCCGCCGGCTGCGCGGTGATCGACCTGGCCGGCGAGCTGCAGGCCCCCGCCGTGGTGCCCGAGGCCAACCCGCGGGCGTTCCTGGCCGGCCGCCAGGCGGTCAGCCCGTGCAGCCCGGCGATTGGCCTGGCGGTGGCGCTGGCGCCCCTGCGCGCGGTGCTGGCGCTGCGCCAGGTCACCGTCACCGCCTGCCTGGCGGTCTCCTCGCTGGGCCGCGAAGGGGTGAACGAGCTCGCCCGGCAAACCGCCGAGCTGCTCAATGCCCGGCCACTGGAACCGGCGTTTTTCGACCGCCAAGTGGCCTTCAACGTGCTGGCCCAGGTGGGCCAGCCGGATACCGTTGGTCACCTGGTACTGGAAAAGCGCATCGCCCAGCAATTGCGCGAAACGCTGGAACTGCCTTTACTGGATGTATCGGCCAGCTGTATACAGGTTCCGGTGTTCTTCGGTGACAGCCTGGTGCTCAGCGTGCGCGCCGAAGCCCCGGTCGATGTCGCCCAGGTACAGGCCGCGCTGTCTACCGCGCCGGGCCTGGAACTGGTCGAGGATGCTGGGGATTACCCCACGCCGGTGGGCGATGCCGTGGGCCAGGATGTGGTGTATGCCGGCCGCTTGCGCGGCGGGATCAGCGACCCCTGCGAGCTCAAGCTGTGGCTGACACTCGACAACGTGCGTAAGGGCGCCGCCCTCAATGCTGTGCAAATTGCCGAATTGTTGATAAAAGACCTTTCCTAAAAGATACTTGGGCGTACTTGTTCGTCGCGTTTGTAGCTTCACCCCGTAAGTTCACAAAGGAATTGGCCATGGTTCATCTTCGCAAGCTGGCATTGGCGATTGCCGCGGCATCGGCACTGTCATCCGGGCTGGCGCAAGCCCTTGAACTGGGTGAAGTCACGCTCAAGTCCGCGCCCAATCAACCCCTGGTCGCGGAAATCGAGCTGCGCGACGTGGGCAACCTGACCGCGCCCGAGATCGTACCCAGCCTGGCTTCGCCAGACGACTTCCGGGAAATGGGCCTGGACCGCCAGGCCTACCTGGGGCAGTTTCAGTTCACCCCGGTGATCAACCCGGCCGGGCGCAGCGTCATCCAGGTGACCTCCAGCGCACCGGTGCCCGATGGCCTGGTGAAGTTCCTGCTGCAGGTGGTCTACCCCAGCGGGCGGCTGATGCGTGACTACAGCCTGTTGGTCGACCCGAGCAAATTCAACACCCCGCAGGGCCAGCAGGCCACCCGTGCCGCGCCGGCGCCCGCGGTGACCGCGCCGAGCAACGGGCGTAACGGCCAATACACCACCAAAAGCCCCGACACTCTCTGGGAAATCGCCGCTCGCGCGCGGCCGGCCGGGGCCTCGGTGCAGCAGACCATGCTGGCGATCCAGGCGCTCAACCCGGACGCCTTCATCGACGGCAACATCAACCGCTTGCGCGCCGGCCAGGTGCTGCGCCTGCCCGACGCCCCCAACGCTACCGCCCTGGGCCAACCCCAGGCCGTGGCCGAAGTGGCCCGGCAGAACGCCGCCTGGCGTGATGGCCGGCGCCTCGGCCCGCGGGCCCAGCAGGTCGACGCGACCCGCCGTGGTGAGCGCACCCAGGCGCCGGCACCGGCGCCGCAAGATAACCTCAGCCTGGTGTCGGGCGATGCCCGCGCCAATGGCAAGGGTGCTGCGGCCGACCAGCAAAAGCTCCGCGAGCAACTGGCGACCACCCAGGAAAGCCTCGATTCGGCCCAGCGCGAAAGCACCGAGCTGAAAAGCCGCAACGCCGACCTGCAAAGCCAGCTCGACAAGCTGCAAAAGCTGCTGCAACTGAAAAACGACCAGTTGGCCAAACTCGAAGCCACTGCCGCCACGCCTGCTGCCCCGGCCGCGCCGGCCGCGGCGGGCCAGGCGCCGGCGGCTGCCGCCAACGGCCAGCCGGCCAGCCCGCCCGCGGTCAACGCGCAGATCACCCCGCCGGCCACGCCGTCCGAGGGTGCCACTGGCCAGGCGCCAGACGCAGCCCAGCCGCCAGCCAGCACCCCGGCCGCGAGCAGCAGCAACCCGGCGGTGCTCGGCGCCGCCGGTGGCGTGGCCCTGATTGCCGTCCTGCTGGCCGCCTGGCTGTTGGCGCGCAAGCGCAAGGCCCAGCAAGAAGCAGAAAAACACATGCGCATGGCCAAGGCGCTGGAAGAGGAACGTGAGTTCCCCGACCCGGACTTCGACCTGCCGCCCGGCAGCTTCGACGGGGTAGACCCGCAAGCGCCGAACGTGAAGCTCTCCGCCGCCGCGGTAGCGGCTTCCGCCGCCGGCGCCCAGCAAGCCGCCAGCGGCCCGCAGCCGATCCTCGACGAGCCGGCCCCGCCCAGTGATGTACCGAGCGTGGCGACGTTGGTCAAGGCACCGGCCGCCGACGACGTACTGACCCAGGCCCAGGACGCCATCGCCCGTGGCCGCTACAACCATGCCGCCGACCTGCTCGAGCCGGCCGTCGAAGCCGAGCCTGAGCGCAGCGAGCTGCGCCTCAAGCTGATGGAAGTCTATGCCCACCAGGGCGACCGTGACGCCTTTGTGGCCCATGAGCGCCGCCTGCTGGCCAGTGGCGCCAACCAGGCCGAGGTCGAGTCGCTCAAGGCGCGCTTCCCGGCGATGCTCGGTGTGGTCGCCGGTGCCGGCCTGAGCGCCGCTGCCGTGGCCGCCGAAATGGACGCCCAGTACGTCAAGGACCTGCTCCAGGACGACCCGGCCGCCCCCGAGCCGATTGGCGATGTGTTCGACACCGACTTCGACCTCAGCCTTGACGGCATCGACACCGCCGCCACCGACGAGCGCCTGGAGGATGAGCCCCTGGCCGACGAGCCGGAGCCCGAGGCCCCGGCCACCGAGGCGGAAAAGGCCGCGAACCCGGCCAAGCGCGACGACCTCGACTTCGACGCCCTGTTGCGCGAAACCGAAGCCGAGCGTGCCCGTGACATCGACCTCAGCGATTTCGACCTCGACGTCGCCGCCGACGCGCCAGCGCCGTCGCCGGTCGATGAACTTGACGACCTCGAGCCCGAGCCGCCACGCAAGCCTGGCAACGGCTTGCCCGACGACTTCGACCTGTCGCTGCCTGGTGAAGACGCCGAAGAGCAGGGCCGCTTTGCCGCGGACCTGGACGACGTCAACCAGCAACTGGGCAAGTTCTCTCGGGAAATGAGCGAGAAGAACGGCGCGCTGGACGACTTCGACTTCCTCGCCGACACCGATGAAGTCACCACCAAGCTGGACCTGGCCAAGGCCTACATCGAGATGAAGGACGCCGAAGGCGCCCGCGACATCCTCGATGAAGTGCTCAAGGAGGGCACCAGCGCCCAGCAGAACGAAGCACGGCGCATGCTCTCCAGCCTGAGCTGACCGGCTTTTGTGTACTACGACGGCAGCCGGCAGGCTGCCGTCTTCGTTTGTTCAAGGTGATCAGTGAGCACGTTCAAACCCGCGGCGGATGAAGTCGCCGCCCTCGGCCATACCCGCATCGCGCTGGGTGTGGAATACAAGGGCTCGCGCTACAGCGGCTGGCAGCGCCAGGCCAGTGGCGTGCCGAGTGTGCAGTTGGCACTGGAACGCGCGCTGTCGAAGGTCGCGGCCAGCCCCATTTCGGTGGTGTGCGCCGGGCGTACCGACGCCGGTGTGCATGCCTGTGGCCAGGTGGTGCACTTCGACACCCAGGCCGTGCGCCCAGACAAAGCCTGGGTGATGGGCACCAATGCCGAATTGCCTCATGACATCAGCGTGACCTGGATGCGCCAGATGCCGGCGGATTTCCATGCGCGCTTCAAGGCCACCGCGCGGCGCTACCGCTATGTGATCTACAACGACCCGATTCGCCCGGCGCATCTGGGTGAGGAAGTCACCTGGAACCACCGCCCGCTGGATGTAGCGCGCATGGCCAAGGCCGCCGAGCCGCTGCTCGGTACCCATGACTTCAGCGCCTTCCGCGCCAGCCAGTGCCAGGCCAAGTCACCGGTCAAGCAACTGCACCACCTGCGCGTGACCCAGCACGGCCAGATGATCGTGATCGACGTGCGCGCCAACGCTTTCCTGCACCACATGGTGCGCAACCTGGCCGGTGTGTTGATGGCCATTGGTTCTGGGGACAAGCCCGTGGAGTGGGCGCGGCAGGTGCTCGAAGGGCGCGACCGTAAAACCGGCGGGGTGACCGCCCACCCCTATGGGCTGTACCTGGTGCAAGTGGAATACCCGGCGCCGTTCGAGCTGCCCGGCCGTTACCTCGGGCCACACTTTCTCACGGGCTTCGAGCGCCTGATGGGCTGACGGGTGGGTTGCGGTTTGGTACTATCCGGCCCTTCACCCGTTGTAAGGATCACCAGCTTATGGCCGCTGTTCGCAGCAAAATCTGCGGTATTACCCGCATTGAAGACGCCCTGGCCGCCGCCCGCGCCGGCGCCGACGCCATCGGGCTGGTGTTCTATCGCAAAAGCCCGCGCGCGGTCAGCGTGCAGCAGGCCCGGGCGATCATCGCCGCCCTGCCGCCGTTCGTGACCACCGTGGGCTTGTTCGTCGATGCCAGCCGTTGCGAGCTGGGCGAAATCCTCGACGCGGTCCCGCTCGACCTGCTGCAGTTCCATGGCAATGAAACTGCCGAGCAGTGCGAGGGCTATCACCGGCCGTACATCAAGGCCCTGCGCGTGCGCGCCGGCGATGACCTCGCCGCCGCCTGCGAGGCCTACGCCAGTGCTCAGGGCATCCTGCTCGACACCTTCGTCGAGGGCGTGCCTGGCGGGACTGGCCAGGCGTTCGACTGGGGCCTGGTGCCCGAGCACCTGGCCAAGCCCATCGTGCTGGCCGGGGGGCTGGATGCCACTAACGTGGCCAGCGCCATCGCCCGGGTCAAACCGTGGGCGGTCGATGTCAGCGGCGGGGTAGAGGCGAGCAAGGGCATCAAGGATGCCGCCAAGGTAGAAGCCTTCCTGGCGGCGGTGCGTGGGGCAGGGCAGTGACAGGATGTGACGGCAAACCGATGGCCGCCGTCCACACGCTTTAACGCGGCAGAACTATTTGCGGGGCAGCGCCGTGGGCGCGCCCTTTCGATCTGAAGAGTAAGACCAAGCACGGGGCGGCCGGCACCGATGGCGGCCCCGATACTGGAGATGAGCACGTATGAGCAACTGGCTGGTAGACAAACTGATCCCTTCGATCATGCGATCGGAGGTGAAGAAAAGCTCGGTTCCCGAGGGTCTCTGGCACAAGTGCCCGTCCTGCGAGGCGGTGCTGTACCGGCCTGAGCTGGAAAAAACCCTCGATGTGTGCCCCAAGTGCAACCATCACATGCGCATCGGCGCGCGCCAGCGCCTCGACATTTTCCTCGACGCCGAAGGCCGCGAGGAGCTGGGCGCCGACCTCGAGCCGGTTGACCGCCTGAAATTCCGCGACAGCAAGAAGTACAAAGACCGCCTGGTTGGCGCGCAGAAGCAAACCGGCGAAAAAGACGCCCTGATCTCCATGAGCGGCACCCTGATGGGCCTGCCGGTGGTGTGCAGCGCATTCGAATTCAGCTTCATGGGCGGCTCGATGGGCGCCATCGTCGGCGAGCGCTTCGTGCGTGCGGCCAACTATGCGCTGGAGCATCGCTGCCCGATGATCTGCTTCGCCGCCTCCGGTGGCGCGCGCATGCAGGAAGCGCTGATCTCGCTGATGCAGATGGCCAAAACGTCGGCCGTGCTGGCGCGCCTGCGCGAAGAGGGCATCCCGTTCATCTCCGTGCTCACCGACCCGGTGTACGGCGGTGTGTCGGCCAGCCTGGCGATGCTCGGTGACGTGATCGTCGGCGAACCCAAGGCGCTGATCGGCTTCGCCGGCCCGCGGGTGATCGAGCAAACCGTGCGCGAAAAACTCCCGGAAGGCTTCCAGCGCAGCGAGTTCCTGCTCGACCACGGCGCCATCGACCTGATCGTCCACCGCCAGGAGCTGCGCCCACGCCTGGCGCGCCTGCTCGCCCAGATGACCCGCCAGCCCACCCCGGTGGCCGCGCTGGTACCGGTGGCCGTGCCGGCATGACCACCCGCACCCTGGGCCAATGGCTCGCGTACCTGGAGCAACTGCACCCTTCGGCCATCGACATGGGCCTTGAGCGGTCGCGCCAGGTGTTCGAGCGCTTGGGCCTGGGGCGCCTGGCACCGCGCCAGGTGGTGGTGACCGGCACCAACGGCAAGGGCTCGACCTGTGCGTTTCTGGCCAGCCTGCTCAAGGCCCAGGGCCTGAAGGTGGGGGTGTACAGCTCGCCGCACCTGCTGCGTTACAACGAGCGGGTGCAGGCCGATGGCCTGGAAGCCAGCGACGCCGAGCTGTGCGAGGCGTTCACCGCGGTCGAAACGGCCCGCGGCGACGTCAGCCTGACCTACTTCGAGATGGGCACCCTGGCGGCCTTCTGGCTGTTCGCCCGCGCCGGGCTCGATGCCGTGGTGCTCGAAGTCGGCCTGGGTGGGCGCCTCGATGCGGTCAACCTCATCGATGCCGACATTGCCGTGGTCACCAGCATTGGCCTGGACCACGCCGAATACCTGGGTGATACCCGTGAGTCGGTGGCCTTCGAGAAGGCCGGGATCTTCCGCGCCGGGCGCCCCGCGCTGTGCGGTGACCTGGCGCCGCCCACGCCATTGCTCGAGCAGGCCCAGGCGCTGGGCTGCCCGTTGCTGCGGCGCGGCCATGAATACGACCTGGCCGAGGCCGGCGAGCACTGGCAATGGCGTGGCGCCGATGCCGCGGGGCTTGCCCTGGAACTGAGCGGCCTGCCGCGGCTTGACCTGCCGATGGAAAACGCCGCGCTGGCGCTGCAAGCCTATGCCTTGATGGGCCTGCCGCTCGAGCCTGGCACGGTGGCTGCGGCGCTGGCCGGCACCCGCGTGGCGGGCCGGCTCGACCGCCGCCAGGCCGTGTACCAGGGCAAGCCGGTGCAGTTGCTGCTCGACGTGGGCCATAACCCCCATGCCGCCGACTACCTGCGCGCCCGCCTGGCCACCCGGCCAGTCAACGGCCGCCGGCTGGCGGTGTTCGGTTTGCTGGCCGACAAGGCCCTCGACGGGGTGATCGCGCCCCTGGCCGAAACCTTCAGCCATTGGCACGTGGCCACGCTGCCCACCCCGCGCAGCCGCCAGGGCGCAGATTTGGCCAGTGCGTTGGCGAACCTTGGGCTGCCGGCAACGTCTCATGGCGAAGCCGCCCAGGCGTTGGCGGCGGCGTGCGCGATGGCGGGCGCCGAAGATGAAATCGTCGTATTCGGATCGTTTTTCTGTGTGGCCGAAGCCTTGCAATGGCTGGCGGGCCACGCACCGTGAGGAGGCCCTTGGGCAATGCTCGATAGCGTGGTCAAACAACGGATGGTCGGGGCCCTGGTGCTGGTGGCCCTGGCGGTCATTTTCCTGCCCATGCTGTTCAGCCGCCCGGACGAAGTGCGCCAGGTGCGCGTCGACGCGCCCGCCGCGCCGCCAGCGCCGAGCATGCCGCAGGTGAAGGTCGAGCCGGTCGATGTGCCGGTCAACCAGCCGGTGGCACAGCCGCAGGTGCCGGCCCAGGCTGCCAGCGAGGCGCCGGCGATGCCGATCGCCAATGCGCCGGTGCAATCGGCGCCCGCGGCCAAGGCCAGCGCTTCCGCGGCCAAACCCTCCACGCCAGTGCCGCTGCCGCCGCCTTCGGCCGGCGCGCCGGTGGCTGGCGTGCCCACGGCCGGCAAAACCGCCCAGCCCGACCCCGCCGCCAAGCTCGACACCAACGGCGTGCCGGTCAGTTGGGCGGTGCAACTGGCCAGCTTGTCCAATCGCGCCAGCGCCGACAGCCTGCAGGGCCGCCTGCGCACCCAGGGCTACAACGCCTACGTACGCAGCGCCGACGGCAAGAACCGGGTGTTCGTCGGGCCGGTGATCGAGCGCGCCGAAGCCGAGCGCCTGCGTGACATGCTCAACCGCCAGCAGCAGATGAAAGGCTTCGTGGTGCGCTTCGAGCCCTGAGGCCCCTGTTCACGGGATAGAAAAACCCTATTGCGCGGCATAGCTGCGCTCCCGTGCCGGCTCTGGTAAAATGCGCCGCCTCATCGGTCAACGGGCTGCGCCGTGACATTTACTTGGGTCGACTGGGCCATCGTGGCGATCATCGCCATCTCCGCTCTGATCAGCTTGAAACGAGGTTTCGTCAAGGAAGCCCTGTCGCTGCTCACCTGGATCATCGCGGGCGCCGTGGCCTGGATGTTCGGTGGCGGCCTGTCGCAGTACCTCGAAAACTACATTCAAACGCCGTCCGCGCGGGTGATCGCCGGTTGTGCCATTTTGTTCGTGGCCACCCTGCTGGTCGGCGCGATGGTCAATTATCTGATCGGCGAGTTGATCCGTGTGACCGGGCTGTCGGGCACCGATCGCTTTCTGGGCATGGTCTTCGGCGCCGCCCGCGGCGGCTTGCTGGTGGTCGTGGGCGCCGGGCTGTTGAGCCTGGGGCCGGTACAACAGGATGTATGGTGGCAACAATCGCAGTTGCTGCCGCGTTTTTTACTGGTTGCTGACTGGTCGAAAAACCTCGTAGTGGGGATGACCAGCCAGTGGCTGGCCGGCGGTATTACCTCGCCGGTCGATATTCCGTTCAAGGACCAGCTGCTGCCCACCCAAAAGGTGGCGCAGCCGCAGGCCGTTCAGGTTCACTAAGTAGGGGTTGTGTCGCATGTGTGGCATCGTCGGTATCGTCGGTAAGTCGAACGTCAATCAGGCGCTGTATGACGCGTTAACCGTCCTCCAGCATCGCGGCCAGGACGCTGCCGGTATTGTCACCAGCCATGATGGCCGGTTGTTCCTGCGCAAGGACAACGGCCTGGTGCGTGACGTATTCCAGCAGCGCCACATGCAGCGCCTGGTCGGCACCATGGGCATCGGCCATGTGCGCTACCCCACCGCGGGCAGCTCCACCTCCGCCGAGGCGCAGCCGTTCTACGTGAACTCGCCCTACGGCATCACGCTGGCGCACAACGGCAACCTGACCAACGTCGAACAGTTGGCCAAGGAAATCTACGAATCGGACCTGCGCCATGTGAACACCAGCTCGGACTCCGAGGTGCTGCTCAACGTGTTCGCCCACGAGCTGGCGGTGCGCGGCAAGCTGCAGCCCACCGAGGAAGACGTGTTCGCCGCGGTCAAGGACGTACACAAGCGCTGCCGCGGTGGTTACGCAGTGGTGGCGATGATCACCGGCTACGGCATCGTCGGCTTCCGTGACCCGAACGCCATCCGCCCGATCGTGTTTGGCCAACGCCACACCGACGAAGGCGTGGAATACATGATCGCCTCCGAAAGCGTCGCCCTCGACGTGCTCGGTTTCACCCTGATCCGCGACCTGGCCCCGGGCGAAGCGGTGTACATCACCGAAGACGGCAAGCTGCACACCCGCCAGTGCGCGCCTAACCCGCACTACGCGCCGTGCATCTTCGAACACGTGTACCTGGCCCGCCCGGACTCGATCATCGACGGCATCTCGGTGTACAAGGCGCGCCTGCGCATGGGCGAGAAACTCGCCGAGAAAATCCAGCGCGAACGCCCCGAGCACGACATCGACGTGGTCATCCCGATCCCCGACACCAGTCGCACCTCGGCGCTCGAGCTGGCCAACCAGTTGGGCGTGAAGTTCCGCGAAGGCTTCGTCAAGAACCGTTACATCGGCCGCACCTTCATCATGCCTGGCCAGGCCGCGCGGAAAAAATCCGTACGCCAGAAGCTCAACGCCATCGAGCTGGAATTCCGCGGCAAGAACGTGATGCTGGTCGACGACTCGATCGTGCGCGGCACCACCTGCAAGCAGATCATCCAGATGGCCCGTGACGCCGGTGCGAAAAAAGTCTACTTCTGCTCCGCCGCCCCGGCGGTGCGCTTCCCGAACGTCTACGGCATCGACATGCCGAGCGCGCATGAACTCATCGCGCACAACCGCAGCACCCAGGAAGTGGCCGACCTGATCGGCGCCGACTGGCTGATCTACCAAGACCTCCCCGACCTGATCGACGCGGTTGGCGGTGGCAAGGTGAAGATCGACCAATTCGATTGCGCGGTGTTTGACGGCCAGTACGTCACCGGCGACGTCGACGAGCGCTACCTGGCGAAGATCGACCAGGCGCGCAATGACCTGGCCAAGGTCAAGACCCAGGCCGTCAGCGCGATCATCGACCTCTACAACAACTGAAGGAGCAGGTGCCATGACTCAGGATTGGGACGCCGGGCGCCTGGACAGCGACCTCGAAGGCGTAGCCTTCGACACCCTCGCGGTCCGCGCCGGCCAGCACCGCACCCCGGAAGGTGAGCACAGCGACCCGCTGTTCTTCACCTCCAGCTATGTGTTTCGCACCGCCGCCGATGCCGCGGCGCGTTTTGCCGGCGAAGTGCCGGGCAACGTTTATTCGCGTTACACCAACCCGACCGTGCGCTCGTTCGAAGAGCGCATCGCTGCCCTCGAAGGCGCCGAGCAGGCCGTGGGCTTTGCCACCGGCATGGCGGCGATCACCGGCGTGGCCATGGGCCTGTGCAGCGCTGGCGACCATGTGCTGATCTCCCAGAGCGTGTTCGGCTCGACCATCAGCCTGTTCGACAAGTACTTCAAGCGCTTCGGCATCGAAGTGGACTACGTGCCGTTGGCCAACCTCGACGGTTGGGCCGCCGCCATCAAGCCCAACACCAAGCTGCTGTTCGTCGAGTCGCCGTCCAACCCACTGGCCGAACTGGTCGACATCGCCGCGCTGGCGGACATCGCCCACGCCAAGGGCGTGCTGCTGGTGGTCGACAACTGCTTCAGCACCCCGGCGCTGCAGCAGCCGTTGAAGCTGGGCGCAGACATCGTCGTGCACTCGGCGACCAAGTTCATCGATGGCCAGGGCCGTTGCATGGGCGGCGTGGTCGCCGGCCGCGCCGAGCACATGAAGGAAATGGTCGGCGTGGTGCGTACCGCCGGCGCCACCCTCAGCCCGTTCAACGCCTGGGTGTTCCTCAAGGGCCTGGAAACGCTGAACCTGCGCATGCGCGCCCACTGCGCCAACGCCCAGGCCCTGGCCGAGTGGCTGGAGCAGCAACCGGGCATCGAGAAGGTGCACTACGCCGGCCTCGAAAGCCACCCGCAGCACGCCCTGGCCAAGCGCCAGATGCGTGGTTTCGGCGGTGTGGTCAGCTTCGAAGTCAAGGGCGGCAAGGCCGGTGCCTGGGCGTTCATCGACGCCACCCGGCTGGTGTCGATCACCGCCAACCTGGGTGACAGCAAAACCACCATCACCCACCCGGCAACCACCTCCCACGGCCGCCTGAGCCCGCAAGAGCGTGAGGCCGCGGGCATTCGCGACAGCCTGATTCGCGTGGCGGTGGGCCTCGAGGACATTGGCGACCTCAAAGCCGACATGGCCCGCGGCCTGGCGGCGCTGTGATCGAACTGGATGCTGCCGCTGGCAGCTTCCATGACGGCCGTGTCGCGCTGGTCACCGGCGCGGCGCGCGGCATTGGCTTGGGCGTCGCCGCCTGGCTCATCTGTGAAGGCTGGAAGGTGGTGCTGGCGGATGCCGACGAGGCCCGCGGGCACAAAGTGGCCGAGGCTTTGGGCGAGCGGGCGCTGTTCATCGCCGCCGACGTGGCCGATGAGGGCCAAGTGGTCGGGCTGGTGGCCAAGGCCCTGGCGCAGTTTGGCCGGCTCGATGCGCTGGTGAACAACGCGGCGATCGCCGACCCGCATAACCACACCCTCGAAAGCCTGACCCTGGCCCATTGGAACCGCGTGCTGGCGGTCAACCTGAGCGCGGCCATGCTGCTGGCCAAGCACAGCGCGCCTTACCTGCGCGCGCGGCAGGGGGCGATCGTGAACATTACCTCTACCCGCGCCGGGCAGTCCGAGGCCGACAGCGAAGCCTATGCCGCCAGCAAGGGTGGCCTGGTTGCGCTCACCCATGCCCTGGCCATCAGCCTGGGCCCAGAGGTTCGCGTCAATGCCGTCAGCCCAGGCTGGATCGACGCCCGTGACCCGTCACGGCGCCGCGCCGAGCCGTTGCGCGCGGCCGACCACGCCCAGCACCCGGCCGGGCGCGTGGGCACAGTCGAAGACGTGGGCGCGTTGGTGGCCTGGTTGTTGTCCGCGGCGGCGGGCTTTGTCACCGGCCAGGAGTTCGTGGTCGATGGCGGCATGACCCGCAAGATGATCTACGCCGAGTAAGAGGGCAGGCCCAGCGCGCAAACCGCCAACGGCCTTTTTTATCTTTTTTAAAAAAACTTCAAGCGGGCTATTGACTTACGTCTGCCAGATGCCCAAAATGCGCCACCTCAGCGAAGCAAAGGGTGATTAGCTCAGCCGGGAGAGCATCTGCCTTACAAGCAGAGGGTCGGCGGTTCGATCCCGTCATCACCCACCACTTCGTGAGTTCTGCAACACCAGGGCGTAAGCCCAACCGACGCGCAGCGGTAGTTCAGTCGGTTAGAATACCGGCCTGTCACGCCGGGGGTCGCGGGTTCGAGTCCCGTCCGCTGCGCCATTTTTCTCCAAGCTGTCAAGCCCACGCTTTACATCTTGAGACCAGAGCCTTACCCCGCACTGGTCAGCGCTTCACCTTGGGCGAAAGCTCAAATGTTTCGCAGCGGTAGTTCAGTCGGTTAGAATACCGGCCTGTCACGCCGGGGGTCGCGGGTTCGAGTCCCGTCCGCTGCGCCATATTCGCCAGGTAGCCCCTGAACAGCTACCCGGCACCACAAGAAAGCGACCTTCGGGTCGCTTTTTTGTTTGCCGCTCTGGCACGTGCTATACAGGCCCCCCGACCTTTTTCGAGGTGCCCCATGGCCCCCTTCATCAGCCCCGTCCCTCTTGATCGCGCCTACCGGTTGATGAACCACGGCCCCACCGTGCTGGTCAGCGCGGCCCATGGCGGCCAGCGCAACATCATGGCCGCGGCCTGGGCCATGCCGTTGGATTTCGACCCACCCAAGGTCACCGTGGTGCTGGATAAATCCGTGTGGACCCGCGAACTGCTGCTGGCCAGCGGCAGCTTCGCCTTGCAGGTACCTTGCGTGGCCCAGCGGCACATCGTGCAAACGGTGGGCAACAGCACCGGCAAAAGCCTGAACGCGGCGGGCCGTGACAAGTTTGCCAGCTATGGGCTGAGCACCTTTACCGGGCAAAACCCGGAGCTCCCTCTGCTCGAGGGCTGCGTGGCCTGGTTGGAATGCACGCTGATCGACCTGCCCGACAACCAGGAGCGCTTCGACCTGTTTATCGGCGAGGTCACCGCGGCCCATGCCGACAGCCGGGTATTCGCCAACGGCCGCTGGGATTTCACTGGCCATGACGCCCTGCGCACCCTCCACCATGTGGCCGGCGGGCACTTCCAGGTCATCGGCGACGGCATCGACGGGCACATGCTCGACCCTGCGCCATGATCAGGCAGCGGGCCCCGTCTCGGTGCACGCTCGCAGGCCTTTCGCCCGGCGCGCAGTCAAACCACGGCAACGCCCCCCTGTAAATGGCACCCCCGCAGCGTACTGGAACAAAACCTGCATTACCCCACCAAACGCAGCCCCTCGAGGCTGCCACGAACCACACGACAACGGCGCCGTGTTGCCCCGCTCCAGCCTTGGAGCGGCGGTAACCGGCGCCGTTTTTGTTTTCCGGTGAGGCGATGATGAGTGCGACCATTCGCAGCGTGTGCCCCTATTGCGGCGTGGGCTGCGGCATCCTGCTGCAAGCCGAGGGCGGCCGGGTAGGGCGGGTGAGCGGCGACAAACAGCACCCCAGCAACTTTGGCCGGCTGTGCACCAAGGGCCAGAGCAGCCACATTCCCCTGGCCGACGCCGGCCGCCTGAGCCACGCCTGGCTGCGCCGTGAGCGCCAGCATCAGCCGGCCCAGGTCGAGCTTGACCAGGCCATCGAGGCCAGTGCCGCGCGGCTGCGGGCGATCATCGAGCGTGACGGCCCCGACGCCGTGGCCCTTTATGTGTCTGGGCAGATGTCGCTGGAGGCCCAGTACCTGGCCAACAAGCTGGCCAAGGGGTTTATCGGTACCCAGCACATCGAGTCGAATTCGCGGCTGTGCATGGCCAGCGCCGGCACCGGCTACAAGCAATCTCTCGGCGCCGACGGGCCGCCCGGGGCCTACCAGGATTTCGACCACGCCGACCTGTTCTTTGTCAGTGGCGCCAATATGGCCGACTGCCACCCGATCCTCTACCTGCGCATGATGGACCGCATTCGCAGCGGCGCGCGGCTGATCGTGGTCGACCCTCGGCGCACCGCCACCGCTGAGAAAGCCGACCTGTTCCTGCAACTGCGCCCCGGCACCGACCTCGCCCTGCTCAACGGCCTGCTGCACCTGCTGTATCAGAACCACCGGCTCGACGCGCGCTTCATTGAGCAATACACCGAAGGCTGGGAGGCCATGCCGGCGTTCCTGGCGGACTACACCCCGGAGGCGGTGGCGCAGATCACCGGCCTGGCGCTGGCCGACCTGCATACCGCCGCCGAATGGATCGGCCTGGCGCCAAACTGGATGAGCTGCTGGACCATGGGCCTGAACCAAAGCACCCATGGCACCTGGAACACCAATGCGCTGTGCAACCTGCACTTGGCCACCGGGGCGATCTGCCGCCCAGGCAGCGGGCCGTTTTCCCTCACCGGCCAGCCCAACGCCATGGGCGGCCGCGAGATGGGCTATATGGGCCCGGGCCTGCCCGGCCAGCGCTCGGCGCTGGTGGCCGAAGACCGCGCCTTCGTCGAGGCCCAGTGGGGCTTGCCCGCCGGGCGCCTGCGCAGCGAAGCCGGGCAGGGCACGGTGGCGATGTTCCAGGCCATGGCCGCGGGGCAGATCAAAGCCTGCTGGGTCATCTGCACCAACCCGGTGGCGAGCATGCCCAACCGGCAAACGGTGATCGACGGCCTGCGCCGCGCCGAACTGGTGATCACCCAGGATGCCTTCCTCGACACCGAGACCAACCGCTACGCCGACATCCTCCTGCCCGGCGCGCTGTGGGCCGAGGCCGACGGCGTGATGATCAACTCCGAACGCACCCTGACCCTTGCCGCCCAAGCCGTGGCGCCGCCTGGCCAGGCCCTGGCCGACTGGCAGTTGATCGCCCGGGTGGCTTGTGCCATGGGCTATGCCGAGGCGTTCAGCTACCGCAGCGCCGAAGAGGTGTTCGAGGAGATTCGCCGGTTCCACAACCCGGCCACCGGTTACGACCTGCGTGGCGCCAGCTACCCGCGGCTGCGTGAAGGCCCGTTGCAGTGGCCTTGCGCCAGTGCCGAAGCGCCAGCGCGCAACCCCCAGCGCTACCTCAACGATGGCGTAAGCCAGGTGCTGCGCCTGCTGCCCTCGGGCGAACGCCCTGGCTTGAGCTTCGCCACCGCCAACGGCCGGGCACGGTTTTACCCGCGCCCGCATATGCCCCCGCAAGAAATGCCCGACGAGGCCTACCCGTTGTTGCTCAACACCGGCCGCCTGCAGCACCAGTGGCACACCCTGACCAAGACCGGCAAGGTGCCGGCGCTGAACAAGCTCAACCCCGGGCCGTTCATCGAAGTGCACCCGCGCGACGCCGAGGCCTTGGCGCTCAAGGACGGCGCGCCGGCGCGGCTGCGTTCACGGCGCGGCGAAGCGCTGTTGCCAGTGCGGGTGAGCGAGCGGGTGTTGCCCGGCAACTGCTTTGTGCCGTTTCACTGGAATGACCTGCACGGCGAGCAGCTGTGCATCAACAGCCTGACCAGCGACGCGGTCGACAGCGCCTCGCTGCAGCCCGAGCTGAAGGCCGCCGCCATCGCCCTCAGCCCCCACGAGGTAGCCGCCGCCGTGAGCCCTGCAAACACTGACCTGCTGGCCAACATCGGCGGCCTGCTCGCCGACGAAACCCTGTACCTGCAAGGCTTTTTGCTCGGCCTGGCGAGCGAGGCCGGCCAACGCCAGCCTGGCGTGCCGGTGCTGCCCGCCAGCGCCCCGGTCGCCGCGCCACGGCGGTTGCTGTTCGACGGCCTGCTCGCCGGGATGTACTCGCGCGCCGCCGCCGCCGCCGCCGAACCGGCGCCGTTACCCACCGGGCCCGAGCATCTGGTGTTGTGGGCGTCGCAGACCGGCAACGCCGAAAGCTTCGCTGAACGCTGTGCGCGGCAGTTGGCCGAACGTGGCCTGGCGGTGCGCAGCCTGGCGATGAACGACGCCAGCGTAGACGCCCTGCAAGGCGCGGCCAGCCTGCTGCTGGTGGCCAGCACCTTTGGCGACGGCGAAGCCCCGGACAACGCCGGGGACTTCTGGCAACGCTTGCAGGGCGCGGCGCCGCTGCCCGCGCAGCGCTACGCGGTGCTGGCCTTCGGCGACAGCAACTACGAGCAGTTTTGCGGTTTTGGCCGGCGCCTCGACGCCCACCTCAAAGCCCTCGGCGCCGCGCCGCTGGCCGCCCGGGTAGACTGCGAAGCCCATGACCTGGCCCCGGCCGAAGGCTGGCTGGCGAGCATCTGCAGCACCCTGGCCAGCAGCGCCGCCGTGGCCACCCCAGCGCCCGCGGCCATCGAGCCCGCCTTGTACGACCGCCGCCGGCCATACAAGGCCACGCTGCTGAGCAATGCCGTGCTCAATGCCGAAGGCGCCAGCAAGGAAACCCGCCAGGTGGTGTTCGACCTCAAGGGCAGTGGCCTGACCTACCAGGCCGGTGATGCCCTGGGGGTATGGCCCACCAACTGTTTGACCCTGGTCGAGGCGCTGCTGGCCTGCCTGGGCCTGGACAGCAGCCAGCCGGTGAGCATCCCGGACCAAGGCGAGATGCCCCTGGCGCTGGCCCTGCACCGCCACCTCGACATCACCCGGGTGACCCCGCAATGGCTGGCGTTCATCGCCGAGCGCAGTGGCGATGCGGCCCTCGCCGAGCGCCTGCTGCCGGGCAACCAGGCGCAATTGGCAGAGTGGCTGTGGGGCCGGCAACTGCTCGATGTGTTGGAAGCCTACCCGCTCAGCCTGAGCGTGGAGGAGTTGCTCGGCCTGCTGAAGCCGCTGCAACCGCGCCTGTATTCGATCAGCTCCAGCGCCCTGGCCCACCCCGAGCAGGTGCACTTGACCGTGTCCACGGTGCGCTACAGCAGCGCCGGGCGCAGCCGCAGCGGCCTGTGTTCGGGGTTTCTGGCTGACCGCGCCGGGCAGGCGCGGGTGCCGATCTTCGTGCAGCGCTCGGCGCATTTTCGCGTACCGGCAGCCCCCACCACGGCGATGATCATGATCGGCCCTGGCACTGGCGTAGCGCCGTTTCGCGCCTTCTTGCAAGAGCGCCAGGCCCAGGGCGCGACTGGCCAGCACTGGTTGTTCTTCGGCGAGCAATACGAGGCCAGTGACTTCTACTACCGCGACGAACTGCTCGCCTGGCAAGCCGAAGGCCACCTGCAGCGGCTCAGCACGGCGTTCTCCCGGGACCAGGCGCAGAAGGTCTACGTGCAGCAGCGCATGCTCGAGGAGGGCGCGACGCTGTGGCAATGGCTGCAGGCGGGCGCCCATGTATACGTGTGCGGCGATGCGGCGCGCATGGCCAAGGACGTAGACGCCGCGTTGCAGGCGATCGCCCAGGCCCATGGCGGCCTCGATGCTGAGGCGGCGGCGCAGTATGTGCGCGCCCTGGCCAAGGGCAAGCGCTACCTGCGCGACGTGTACTGATGCCCCGTGCTGGTGCCGGCTGCACCGCCTTGGGTCGCGCAGGCGCCCCGCGGCCCCGCTGAAAGCCCCGAAACAGGGGGCTTCTGCGGTTGGCACAGTCCCTGCTACAGCTACCCCAGCATTGTTCAGGGGCCAATGGCGGCCCGGCAATGACACACACAATCGAATCGTGGGCAAAGGCGCCCGGAGCTTGAAAAAGCTCCGGGCGCTTTTTTTTGCCCGAAAAAAACCGTGAACGGCTGGCACGAGGTAATTCAATGAACGCGATCGTGGCGCAAGCGCCCAAGCAAACCCTGGTCATCGTCGGCAATGGCATGGTCGGCCACCACTGCGTCGAGCAGTTGGTGGCGCGTGGGGCGCTGGCGCGGTTCGAACTGCACGTGTATGGCGAAGAGCCCCTGCGCGCCTACGACCGTGTGCACTTGTCGGAATACTTCGGCGGCGCGGATGCCGAGACCCTGGCGATGTGCGCCCCGGAGTACTACCGCGAGCAGGGCGTGCACCTGCACCTGGGCGAAGCGGTGCTGGAGATCGACCGCAGCGCCCGCCAGGTGGTGACGGCCAACGGCCGCCAGGGCTACGACGCCTTGGTGCTGGCCACCGGCTCGTACCCGTTCGTGCCGCCGATCCCCGGCGCCGAAGGCGGCTCGCGGTTGGTGTACCGCACCCTCGAAGACCTCGACCGCATCCGCGACGCCGCCCAGGGCGCGCGCCGCGGCGTGGTGGTCGGCGGTGGGCTGCTCGGCCTGGAGGCGGCCAACGCGCTGAAGTCCCTCGGCCTCGAGGCCCATGTGGTGGAGTTTGCCCCGCGGCTGATGCCGGTGCAGTTGGATGCCGACGGCGGCGCCGCGCTGCGGGCGCGCATCGAGGCGCTGGGGGTGAGTGTGCACTTGTCGCGCGCGACCCAGGCGATTGCCGCCGGTGAGGAGGGCTACCGCTACCGAATGAATTTCGACGGCGGCGAGTACCTGGAAACCGACCTGATCGTGTTTTCCGCCGGCATTCGCCCGCAAGACGCCCTGGCCCGTGCCGCCGGCCTGGCCCTCGGCGCCCGTGGCGGCGTGGCGGTGGATGACCAGTGCGTGACCAGCGACCCGGCGATCCTCGCCATTGGCGAGTGTGCCAGTTGGAACGGCGGCATCTTCGGCCTGGTCGCGCCGGGCTACACCATGGCCCGCACCGCCGCCGCGCAACTGCTGGGCGAAGCCGGCGCGGCCTTCACCGGCGCCGACATGTCGACCAAGCTCAAGCTGCTCGGCGTCGACGTGGGCTCGATCGGCGACGCCCACGGCGCCACCCCGGGCGCGCGCAGCTACCGCTTCATCGACGAGGCCAGCGGCAGCTACCGCCGGCTGGTGGTCGATGCCGCCGGTAAGCGGGTACTCGGCGCGGTGCTGGTGGGCGACAACAGCTACTACGACACCCTGTTGCAATACGCCCTCAACGGCCTCGCCCTGCCGGCCGACCCGGCCGGGTTGATCCTCCCCGCCGGGGACGGCGCGCCGGCGCTGGGCGCCGACGCCTTGCCCGACAGCGCGACCATCTGCTCATGCCATAACGTCACCAAGGGCGCGATCTGCTCGGCCATCGACGGCGGCTGCACCGACCTGCCCGCGCTCAAGGCCGGGACCAAGGCCTGCACCGGCTGTGGCGGCTGCGCGGCGTTGCTCAAGTCAGTGTTCGAGCACGAACTGATCGCCCGCGGCGTGGCGGTGGACAAAAGCCTCTGCGAACACTTTGCCTACACCCGCCAAGACCTCTACAACCTGGTGCGGGTCGAGGGCATTCACAGCTTCGACGAGTTGCTCGCGCGCCACGGCCAGGGCCACCTGGGGTGCGACATCTGCAAGCCGGCGGTGGGCTCGATCCTCGCCTCGTGCTGGAACACGCCGATCATGGAGCCCTCGCTGGTGCCGCTGCAGGACACCAACGACACCTTCATGGCCAACATGCAGAAGAACGGCACCTACTCGGTGGTGCCACGCATTCCCGGCGGCGAGATCACCCCGGAAAAACTCATCGTGATCGGCCAGGTGGCGCAGAAATACAACCTCTACACCAAGATCACCGGTGGCCAGCGCATCGACCTGTTCGGTGCCCAATTGCACGAACTGCCCGACATCTGGAGCGAGCTGATCGCCGCCGGCTTCGAAACCGGCCACGCCTATGGCAAATCCACCCGCACGGTGAAAAGCTGCGTGGGCAGCACCTGGTGCCGTTACGGCGTGCAAGACAGCGTGGCCATGGCCCTGCGTATCGAAGACCGCTACAAAGGCCTGCGCTCACCGCACAAGCTGAAGTTCGCGGTGTCGGGTTGCACCCGTGAGTGCGCCGAAGCGCAAAGCAAAGACGTCGGCGTGATCGCCACCGAGAAGGGCTGGAACCTCTACGTGGCCGGCAACGGCGGCATGCGCCCGCGGCATGCCGAGCTGTTCGCCACTGACCTCGACGATGAACAGCTGATCCGCTACATCGACCGCTTCCTGATGTTCTACATCCGCACCGCCGACAAACTGCAGCGCACCTCGGTGTGGCGCGAAAGCGTCGAGGGCGGCCTGGATTACCTCAAGGCGGTGATCCTCGACGACAGCCTCGGGCTTGGCGCGGAACTTGAATCGCAAATGCAGCACGTGGTCGATCGCTACGAATGCGAATGGGCCAACGCGCTGAAGGACCCGGAAAAACTCAAGCGCTTCCGCACCTTCGTCAACGACCGCCGCGCCGACCCCGGTGTGCAGTTCGTCAACGAGCGCGGCCAGCGACGCCCGGCCTTCGAGGCCAGTACAACGTTGATCCCCGTGATCGAGGAGGCTGTGTGATGAGCACCGCGAACCAGTGGCAAACCCTCTGCACCCGCCAGGACCTGGTCGCCCACTCGGGCGTGGTGGCCTGGCACGAAGGCGCCCAGGTGGCGCTGTTCTACCTGCCGGGCCAGGAGCAGGAACTGCACGCGATCGACAACCATGACCCACAATCGGGCGCCAACGTGATCGGCCGCGGGTTGATCGGGCACTTGATGGGCGAGTTCGTGGTGGCAGCGCCGCTGTACAAACAGCACTACCGCCTGCGCGACGGCCACTGCCTGGAGCGCCCCGATGAAGTGCTGCGCACCTGGCCGGTGCGGTTCAATGGGGATGTGGTGGAGATTGGCGGGTAGGGTACGGCGGTAGGGCCCATCGCCCGGCACAGCCGGCCTCCCACGGGTTGGGTATTGCCTCGTAAATCCGGGGCTTACACAAATCTGGTGGGAGGCCGTGGTCTGGCACTCCGGCTGTGCCGGGCGAAGGGCCCTCGAAGGTTCACACCGCCAGGGCAGCCTGCCCATGGGGCACATAATGCCCATGCCCGGATACATGCCCCTCGTTAAAAAAATCCAGTAGCGCCTCGCGGGTATGATCACGCGCGCCCTGGTGCTCCATGTCGAGAAAATGCCCGGCCTCGGGAATTTCCCTGAAGCGCGCCTGGCGCAGGTGGGGGGCGAACTGGCGGGCGTCCTGGTGGGAGGTGTATTCATCCCACTCGCCGTTGACGAACAGCAGCGGCACGCGGATGTGCGGCGCCGCGTTCAGCGCGCAGGCCAGGTGGTTTTGCAGCACCTCGCTGACGTGCGAGTGCATCTGCAGGTATTCGTAGTCGGCCAGGCTGCTCACGTGGCGGTAGTTGAAGCGCTTGAACAGCGACGGCAAGTGCTTGCCGATGGTGTCGTTGATCAGGTGGCCGATGGCGCAGCGGTCGCAGGCGGCCAGCACCTCGACGCCGCGTTCGAGGTAGTCGCGCATCGGACCGTTGAGCACCGGCGAGAACGAGTTGATCGCCGCCCGCTCGATGTGCGCCGGGTTCTTCGCCAGCGCCATCATGGCGCAGGCGCCGCCCCAACTGAACGAGATCAGATGCTGGGCGCGAAAGTGCTCGATCAGGCTCAGCAATACCTGGCTTTCTTCTTCCTTGGTCACCAGCCGCTCGTGGCTGTTGTGCGGCCGCGACTTGCCGGCATAGGGCTGGTCGTACAGCACCACGTTGAATTGCGGTTGCAGGTTGCGCACGGTTTGCGCGAAAGAGGCAGTGGTGGCCAGCGACCCATTCACCAGAATGATCGTCTTGGCGCCCGCGGCACTGGCGCGATAGTACTCCGTGTACACCCGGTACGGTCCTTGTACATCCAGCACAGCGGTTTCTGGCCTCATAGTCGTCGACTCCTGGCAAAAAACGAGTACTCGCGCAAATGACTTTGCACGGTGTTTGTGACAAACACGTAGACAGGGGTAGGCAAAGCGCCTGGCAATGGCCCGTGTCGATCCTTGAAGGCGGCCGACGCTTGTTGTTCTAAGAGGGCGCTCACTACCTGGGGGCCCAGGCAAAAGCTGTGTTGATTTTTATTAGCAGTATTGCGGCCATAACTGGGCCGAACGTTATGCAGTCAAGCAGTGCATCGCCGCGCTCGCAAGGGCAATTGCGCGGCCGTTCCGGTGGTTTCTGCCGAGCGGTCGCCTGTTGTCAGACCAAGGCGATTTCTTCAGTGCTCAACGCGCGGTATTGCCCCGGTGCCAGGCGGCTGTCCAGCTGCAGCGGGCCCATGCTCAGCCGGTGCAAGCCCACCACGCGGTTCTGGAAGTGGCCGAACATGCGCTTGACCTGATGGTAGCGCCCCTCCACCAGGCACAGCTCGGCCACATGGCTGCCCAACAGGGTGAGTTGGGCCGGCTGGGTGGTGAGGTTCTCGAAGGCGAAATACAGCCCGCGGGCGAACACCTCGGCGTACTCGGGGAGGATCGGCGCCTCGGTGTACACCCGGTAGCGCTTGGGCAGCTTGCTGCCGGGCTGGGTGAGCCGGCGCGACCATTGGCCGTCGTTGGTGAGGATCAACAAGCCGGTGGTGTTGTAGTCCAGCCGCCCGGCCAGGTGCAGCTCTTGCTTGTTCGGCAGCGCCAGCAGGTCGAGCACGGTGCGGTGCTGCGGGTCATGGGTGGCGCTGGCGCAGCCGGTGGGCTTGTGCAGCATGTAGTAGCGTGCCGGGCGACCCGGCTGGATCACCGCGCCGTCGGCCTCTACCGTGTCGAATTCGCTGACTTCATGCTCCGCCTCGCGCACCACCGCGCCGGCCACCCGCGCGCGCCCGGTGGCGATCGCCAGGCGTGCTTGCTGGCGGTTGAACGGCCCGCGCAAGGCGAGCAAACGGTCAAGGCGCATCGTGGGGGCGGCCTTGCAGTTGCTCCAGCACCCCGGCGCAACGCGGGCACAGGCATTGGGCATTGCGCAGGTGTTCAGGCAGCGCCAGCAGGCGCGCGGGGGCGATGCTCACCTCGAAGCACCAGCACGGCGCGCCACTGTCGCCTTCGGCCAGGGCGCACTGGTTGCTCGCGCCGCAGGCCGGGCAGGTGGTGGGGTCAGCCATGGCGCGGGTGGGCCGGGATCAGAATCGTATCCCGCGCCTCGTCCAGCAACCCCGGATAATCCAGGGTGTAATGCAGCCCGCGGGACTCCTTGCGCTGCATCGCCGAGCGGATCATCAAGTCGGCCACCAGCGCCAGGTTGCGCAGCTCGATCAAGTCGCGGCTGACTTTGTAGTTGCTGTAGAACTCGTCGATCTCATCGAGCAGCAGCGCCACCCGGTGCGCGGCGCGCTGCAGGCGTTTGGTGGTGCGCACGATGCCCACGTAGTCCCACATGAAGCGCCGCAGTTCGTCCCAGTTGTGGGCGATGATCACGTCTTCGTCGGAGTCGGTCACCTGGCTGGCGTCCCAGGCCGGCAGGGCGGCTGGCAGGCTGACGCTGGCCAGTTGCGCCTGGATGTCGTGGGCGGCGGCGCGGGCGTAGACGAAGCACTCCAGCAGCGAGTTGCTGGCCATGCGGTTGGCGCCGTGCAGGCCGGTGAAGCTGGTTTCGCCGATGGCATAGAGGCCGGGCAGGTCGGTGTGGCCCTGGTCGTCGACCACCACCCCGCCGCAGGTGTAGTGGGCCGCCGGTACCACCGGGATGGCCTGGCGGGTGATGTCGATGCCAAAGCCCAGGCAGCGTTCGTACACGGTGGGAAAGTGCGCCTGGATGAACTCGGCCGGCTTGTGGCTGATGTCCAGGTACACACAGTCGAGGCCCAAGCGTTTCATCTCATGGTCGATGGCGCGGGCGACGATGTCGCGCGGGGCGAGTTCTTCGCGCGGGTCGAAGCGCGGCATGAAGCGTTCGCCATTGGGCAGGCGCAGCACCGCGCCCTCGCCGCGCAGGGCCTCGGTGATCAGGAAGTTCTTCGCCTGCGGGTGGTACAGGCAGGTGGGGTGGAACTGGTTGAACTCCAGGTTGCCGACCCGGCAGCCGGCACGCCAGGCCATGGCGATGCCGTCTCCACAGGCGCCGTCGGGGTTGCTGGTGTACAGGTACACCTTGGCCGCGCCGCCGGTGGCCAGCACGGTGAAGCGCGCTGCCAGGGTATCGACTTCGCCGCGGGCGCGGTCAAGCACATAGGCGCCCTGGCAGCGCTGGCCGTCGTGGATCAGGTCGACCGCCACGCGCTGCTCCAGCAACTCGATGTTCGGCCGTTGCCGGGCGCGCGCCAGCAGGGTGTCGAAAATCGCCGCGCCGGTGGCGTCGGCGGCGTGGATGATGCGCCGCTGGCTGTGGCCGCCCTCGCGGGTGAGGTGGAAGGCATAATGCGGCTCGCCCTCGCCGTCATCGGGGGTGAACGGCACGCCTTGCTCGATCAGCCACTCGATGGCTTCGCGGCTGTGCTCGACGGTGAAGCGCACCGCGTGCTCCTGGCACAGCCCGGCGCCAGCGACGAGGGTGTCTTGCACGTGGGAATCAACCGTGTCGCGGTCATCCAGTACCGCCGCGACGCCGCCCTGGGCGCGGTAGGTCGAGCCGTTGGCGAGATCGCCCTTGCTCAGCACGGCGACCCGCAAATGCGCCGGTAGCGTCAGCGCCAGGCTCAAACCGGCAGCACCGCTGCCGATCACCAGTACATCGAATTGCAAGCTGTGTGGCATGTTCGGGGTTCCGCAAAGGCTGCCGCTGTAAAAACGGGGCAGCTTCTTATTGACAGGGCGATGCGCGGGGCGCTGGCGCCAATCACGCGGCGGCGGCAGAATACCGCCGGTAACCTTCGTGGCATTCTGAGATTACCGCACCCCCGCGTAGCCGCCATTTATAGCAGCGCCGGGGCCCGGCGCGCCACCGGTGGGCGAGGGCAGGGGCGGGTTCTTGTAGGAAATTGGCTACAAGCTGATTGGAACTTTCTCTGAACCGCCGGAATCCATAGGGGGTTGCGCAAGGGAAGGGACGCAGCGCCTGTATCGCGCGTTTGGCGGTGGTGCGGGCGTCAATAAGATTATTTTCGCGACCGGCAGGTGGCCGGGGCGCGTTTTTCCGTGTGGTGTCAAAACCTGCTTTACGGAAACTTGCTGGAGGGGAGAACTTTTGCGAAAAGCCCGAGTCTATGGTTGCAAGCCTGAACCGCGGCCTTTGCAGTGCTCCAGCGAGCACAATGAGGAGTGTTCATGCTAACCCAGGAAGAAGATCAGCAACTGGTCGAGCGCGTGCAGCGTGGCGACCGGCGAGCGTTCGATCTGTTAGTGCTGAAATACCAGCACAAGATACTCGGGTTGATCGTGCGCTTCGTGCACGACACCCACGAGGCCCAGGACGTGGCGCAGGAAGCGTTCATCAAGGCGTACCGGGCGTTGGGGAATTTTCGCGGCGACAGCGCGTTCTATACGTGGCTTTACCGCATCGCCATCAACACGGCGAAGAACTATTTGGTGTCCCGGGGACGGCGGCCGCCTGATAGCGATGTAAGTTCTGAGGATGCGGAGTTCTACGATGGCGATCACGGCCTGAAGGATCTCGAGTCTCCGGAGCGGTCGTTGTTGCGCGATGAAATCGAAGGCACCGTCCATCGAACCATCCAGCAACTGCCCGAGGACCTGCGTACGGCTCTGACGCTGCGCGAGTTCGACGGTTTGAGTTACGAGGACATTGCGAGCGTTATGCAGTGTCCGGTCGGCACCGTGCGCTCTCGGATTTTCCGCGCTCGGGAAGCCATCGACAAAGCTCTGCAGCCTTTGCTGCAGGAAACCTGAGACAGCGGCGACAGCCAAGAGAGGAACCGCCATGAGTCGTGAAGCGTTGCAGGAATCGCTGTCCGCGGTGATGGATAACGAAGCGGACGAACTGGAATTACGTCGTGTATTGAATGCAATCGACGATACCGAGACCCGGGCCACCTGGTCGCGTTATCAGATCGCCCGCGCTGCGATGCACAAAGAGCTGCTCAACCCGCGCCTCGACCTGGCCTCGGCCGTGTCGGCAGCGCTGGCGGACGAAGCCATCCCGGCCAAATCCGCGCCGCGCCCATGGCGTAGCCTGGGCCGCCTGGCGGTCGCAGCATCGGTTACGGTCGCCGTGCTGGCAGGCGTGCGCCTGTACAACCACGACGAAGTCAGCGGTGCCCAACTGGCCCAGCAGCAAAGCGCGCAACCGGCCATGGCCGCGCCGCAAGCTCAAGGCCCGGCGGTACTGGCCAACTACACCGAAAGCGCCGAGCCCGCCAAAGGCCCGATGGCCAACGGTGTGCTGCAGAACCAGGCTGGCTGGCAAAACGACCGGCTGCCGGGCTACCTGCGCCAACATGCTCAGGAAGCTGCGATGAAAGGCGCCGAATCGGCACTGCCTTACGCCCGCGCCGCGAGCATGGAAAACCGCTAAGGAACCTCGTTGCGAGCACTGCTCCTACCGCCATTGCTGGCCGCCTGCTGCCTGAGCGCCAACGCCCAGGCAGCGCCCGACGCGGCGCAATGGCTTGACCGGCTGGCCCAGGCCGAGCAAACCCAAAGCTTCCAAGGCACGTTCGTTTACGAACGCAGCGGGAGTTTCTCAACCCACGACATCTGGCACCTGGCCGATCACGGCGAGGTGACCGAGCGTGTGTTGCAACTCGACGGCTCCGCCCAGGAAGTGCTGCGGGCCAAGGGTGTAACGCAGTGCGTGAGCGGCTCGCTGGAGGCGGGGGTCAACCCCACCGCCAGCAGCGCCCAGCGCCAATTCGACCCCCTCAAGCTGATGAGCTGGTACGACCTCAAAGTCGCCGGCCGGTCGCGCGTGGCCGGGCGCCAGGCGGTGATCATCACCCTCACCCCGAAAGACCCGAACCGCTACGGCTTCGAGTTGCACCTCGATGAACAGACCGCGCTGCCGCTGAAGTCGCTGATGGTGACCGAGCGCGGGCAATTGCTCGAGCGCTTCCAGTACACCCGTTTCGACACCGCCGCGCCGGCCGCCGATGAACTGCGCGCCAGCGCCAATTGCAACCTGGTCAGTGCTGCCGCGCTAACGCCGGCCAGCACTGCCGCGCCGAAGCCCGCCAGCGCCCTGGGGCTGCGCGCCGACTGGCTGCCCGAAGGCTTCGAGCTGACCGCCAGCCAGTTGGCCAAGGCCTCGGGCGACCGCGCCGCGCTCACCCAGTTGATGTACGACGATGGCCTGGCGCGCTTCTCGGTGTTCGTCGAGCCGCTGCTGGGCGCCCAGGCCAGCGACGCCCGCACCCAGCTCGGGCCGACCTCGGCGGTGTCGCGCCGCCAGGCCGCGCCAGGGGGCGACGTGATGGTCACCGTGGTCGGGGAGATCCCCCTCGGCACCGCCGAACGCATTGCGCTGTCGATGCACCCGCTCGACACCCAGCCCCATTGATGGCCTTGGGCCCAGCGGGTTTGCGCGTTTTACCGGCAAACTTAAATTCGTTTCATCTTGTAAATCAGCCCATGAAACATGGGATTCTAAGGTTGCAAACTCCCTGGTTTTTTAGGTCAATGCCTCTCCGGGGGAATGCCTAGCCCCATTGCTTAACCACGCTCGTTGTGTACGGGAGCCGTATGTCGATACCTAGCTTGAAACACTACCTCTCACTGTTCGCCGCCGTGCTGATGCTTGGCCAGGTGGTCGGCGCGCGCGCCGAAGCGCTGCCAGACTTCACCACCCTGGTGGAGCAGGCGTCGCCGGCGGTGGTCAACATCAGTACCACCCAGAAGCTGCCCGACCGCGGCGTGGCCGACAGCCAGATGCCCGACCTGCAGGGCCTGCCACCGATGTTCCGTGAATTCTTCGAGCGCAACATGCCGCGCGGCAAGGCCCCTCGCGGCGACCGCCAGCGTGAGGCGCAGTCGCTCGGCTCGGGGTTCATCATTTCCCCCGATGGCTACGTGCTGACCAACAACCACGTGATCCAGGACGCCGACGAGATCGTCGTGCGCCTGTCTGACCGCAGCGAGCTCAAGGCCAAGCTGGTCGGCACCGACCCGCGCACCGACGTCGCCTTGCTGAAAATCGACGGCAAGAACCTGCCCACCGTCAAGCTGGGCGACTCCGACAAGCTCAAGGTCGGTGAGTGGGTGCTGGCCATCGGCTCGCCGTTCGGTTTCGACCATTCGGTGACCAAAGGCATCGTCAGCGCCAAGGGCCGTACCCTGCCGAACGACTCCTACGTGCCGTTCATTCAAACCGACGTGGCGATCAACCCGGGTAACTCCGGTGGCCCGCTGTTCAACATGAACGGCGAGGTGGTGGGCATCAACTCGCAGATCTTCACCCGTTCCGGCGGCTTCATGGGCCTGTCGTTCGCCATCCCGATCGACGTGGCGCTGGATGTGTCCGACCAACTGAAGAAAACCGGCAAGGTCAGCCGCGGCTGGCTGGGCGTGGTGATCCAGGAGGTCAACCGTGACCTGGCGGAATCCTTCGGCCTCGACAAGCCAGCCGGCGCGCTGGTGGCCCAGGTGATGCCTGACGGCCCAGCGGCCAAGGCCGGCCTGCAGGTGGGCGATGTGATCCTCAGCCTGAATGGCCAGCCGATCGTGATGTCGGCCGACCTGCCGCACCTGGTGGGCGGCCTCAAGGCCGGCGCCAAGGCCACCCTGGATGTTGTGCGTGAAGGCAAGCACCGTACCGTCGACGCCACCGTGGGCGCGCTGCCCGACCAGGACGGCGACGATGACGGCGCCAGCATGGGCGAAGACGGCCAGGCCCAGCGTGACAGCAACCGCATGGGCGTTTCGGTGGCCGACTTGACCGCCGAGCAGAAAAAACAGCTCGACCTGCAAAGCGGCGTGCTGATCAAAGACGTGCAAGAAGGCCCCGCCGCCCTGATCGGCCTGCAGCCAGGCGACGTGATCACCCACCTGAACAACCAGGCGGTGACCTCGGCCAAGCAGTTCACCGACGTGGCCAAGGCCCTGCCGAAGAACCGCTCGGTGTCTATGCGGGTGGTGCGCCAGGGGCGCGCCAGCTTCATCACCTTCAAGCTGAGCGAATAACCCGCCGCGAGGGGTGACTGAAAAGCCCGGCGGCAGTGCCGGGCTTTTTTGTGCCCGCCGGTCTGGCCCTTCGCCCGGCACAGCCGGCCTCCCACGAGGTCTGTGTTGCGCCTAAAATCAATGGCTTACACAAATCTGGTGGGAGGCCGGCTGTGCCGGGCGATGGGCCAGTCAGGCCATGCGCTAAGTAAAACCATTTGAAGAAATTAGGGCCTTACACCCTCAATTCAGCGCTCTGATTGCTTAAGTGAACAGCATGACGGCTGTGCCGGGCGAACGGGCATCGCCATTTACAAGACCAGCGGCAACGTGACTGCCCTGCCTGCATTCGGGTACAATGCCCGGCTATTTTTTGTCGGGCTCCAGGCCCTAAGCCATTTCGAGTGCTGATCCGTGAGTGATTTGAGCCATATCCGCAACTTCTCCATCATCGCCCACATCGACCACGGCAAATCTACGCTCGCCGATCGGTTCATCCAGACCTGCGGGGGCCTGGCCGATCGCGAGATGGAAGCCCAGGTGCTCGACTCGATGGACCTGGAGCGCGAACGCGGCATCACCATCAAGGCCCACAGCGTCACGCTCAACTACAAGGCGCTAGACGGCAAAACCTACCAGCTGAACTTCATCGACACCCCCGGTCACGTCGACTTCACCTATGAAGTCAGCCGCTCGCTGGCCGCCTGTGAAGGCGCGCTGCTGGTGGTCGATGCCGGCCAGGGCGTCGAGGCGCAGTCGGTCGCCAACTGCTACACCGCCATCGAGCAGGGCCTGGAAGTGATGCCCGTGCTCAACAAGATGGACCTGCCCCAGGCCGAGCCTGAGCGGGTAAAAGACGAAATCGAGAAAATCATCGGCATCGACGCCACCGACGCCGTGCCGTGCAGCGCCAAAAGCGGCATGGGCGTGATCGACGTGCTCGAGCAACTGGTGAAGGTGATCCCGCCGCCGACCGGTGAAATCGACGCGCCGCTGCAAGCGCTGATCATCGACTCCTGGTTCGACAACTACCTGGGCGTGGTCTCGCTGGTGCGCGTGCGCCAAGGCCGGGTGAAGAAGGGCGACAAGATTCTGGTCAAGTCCACCGGCAAGGTGCACCTGGTCGACTCCGTCGGCGTGTTCACCCCCAAGCACACCGCCACCGCGGACCTCAAGGCCGGTGAAGTGGGCTTCATCATCGGCAGCATCAAAGACATTCACGGCGCGCCGGTCGGTGACACCCTGACCCTCTCCAGCACCCCCGAAGTCGACGTGCTGCCTGGGTTCAAACGCATTCAGCCGCAGGTGTATGCCGGCCTGTTCCCCACCAGCTCCGACGATTTCGAGGATTTCCGCGAGGCGCTGCAGAAGCTCACCCTCAACGACTCCTCCCTGCAGTACGCCCCGGAAAGCTCCGACGCGCTGGGCTTCGGCTTCCGCTGCGGCTTCCTCGGCATGCTGCACATGGAGATCATCCAGGAGCGTCTGGAGCGCGAGTACGACCTCGACCTGATCACCACCGCGCCCAGCGTAATCTACGAGCTGCTGCTGAAAACCGGTGAAACCATTCTGGTCGACAACCCGTCGAAGCTGCCGGATGTTTCATCCGTCGAGGACTTCCGCGAGCCGATCGTACAAGCCACCATCCTCGTGCCTCAGGAACACTTGGGCAACGTGATCACGCTGTGCATCGAAAAACGCGGCGTGCAGCGCGATATGCAGTTCCTCGGCAGCCAGGTGCAGGTGCGCTATGACCTGCCGATGAACGAAGTGGTACTCGACTTCTTCGATCGCTTGAAGTCCACCAGCCGCGGCTATGCCTCGCTGGACTACCACTTCGACCGTTACCAGTCGGCCAACCTGGTGCGCCTGGACGTGCTGATCAACGGCGACCGCGTCGATGCCCTGGCATTGATCGTTCACCGTGACAACGCCCACTACAAAGGGCGTGCATTGACCGAGAAGATGAAAGAGCTGATTCCTCGGCAGATGTTCGATGTGGCGATCCAGGCAGCCATCGGTGGCCAGATCATCGCCCGGACCACTGTCAAGGCACTCAGGAAGAACGTGCTGGCCAAATGCTACGGCGGCGACGTGAGCCGTAAGCGTAAATTGCTCGAGAAGCAAAAAGCCGGTAAGAAACGCATGAAACAGGTCGGCAACGTGGAAATCCCACAAGAAGCCTTCCTCGCCGTGCTCAGGTTGGAATGATCAGGTCCTATGTCGTCATTGAATCTACCGCTGTTGCTGATTATCGCCGTGGCCGTGTGTGGCTTGCTCGCACTGCTCGATCTCGTGCTGCTCGCGCCACGCCGGCGGGCCGCCATCGCCCAGTACCAGGGCAGCGTGCCCACGCCTGAGCCGGAGGTGGTGCAGAAGCTTGGCAAGGAGCCACTGCTGGTGGAGTACGGCAAGTCGTTCTTCCCGGTGCTGTTCGTGGTGTTCGTGCTGCGTTCGTTCCTGGTCGAGCCCTTCCAGATCCCCTCCGGTTCGATGATCCCGACCCTGGAAGTGGGCGATTTCATCCTGGTGAACAAATTCTCCTACGGCATTCGCCTGCCGGTGATCGACAAGAAGGTGATCCCGGTCGGAGACCCGCAGCGCGGCGACGTGATGGTGTTTCGCTACCCGTCGGACCCTACGGTCAACTACATCAAGCGGGTGATCGGCCTGCCCGGCGACACGGTGCGCTACACCCTCGACAAACACCTGTACGTGAACGACAAGCTGATCACCGATGAGCAGATCGGCACCGGTTACGACCGTGACCTGGGCGATATCGCCATCTATAAAGAACAGATCGGCGATACCGAGCACCTGATTCACAAAGCCCTGCGCGGCACCATGCCCGGCGGGCAATGGACTGTCCCGGCCGGCCATTACTTCATGATGGGCGACAACCGCGACAACTCCAACGACAGCCGTTACTGGAACGACCCGAACATCCCCAAAGACATGCTCGGCATGGTTCCGGACGAAAACATCGTCGGCAAGGCCTTCGCCGTGTGGATGAGCTGGCCAGAGCCGAAGTTCAGCCACTTCCCGTCGCTGTCGCGGGTTGGCCTGATCAAGTAACGCGGCCGCAGTGCCCGGAGAGTTGGCATGAAAGCAGTAGCAACGCAGAAGGGCCTGTCACTGGTCGGCTGGCTGTTTACCCTGGCCTTGCTGGCGTTCGCCGTCAGCGTGGGCCTGAAGGTCGTGCCGCACTACATGGATTTCTGGAGCATCCGTAAAACCATGGACGGCGCCGGCAAGAACCCCGGCGAGCGCATCGGCGGCCCCGCCGATTTCTACGCGCACATGCAGCGCGGGCTGTCGGTCAACGGCATCCAGGACCTGGAACTGAAAAAAGTGTTGAATGTTGAAGAGCAAGGTGAGCAGATCAACGCCCACCTGTATTACGAGAAACGCGAACACCTGCTGGGCAATATCGACCTGGTGCTGGTGTTCACCCATGATACGAGCGTGCCTGCACAGTGAGTGTTTCGTTGAACCGGCTCGAGCGCCAGCTCGGCTACACCTTCAAAGACCAGGAACAGATGGTCCTGGCACTCACGCACCGCAGCTTTGCCGGGCGCAATAACGAGCGCCTGGAATTCCTCGGCGACGCCATCCTCAACTTCGTGGTCGGCGAGGCCCTCTACGAACGCTTCCCCCAGGCCCGCGAAGGCCAGCTGTCGCGCCTGCGCGCACGGCTGGTCAAGGGCGAGACGCTGGCGGTGCTGGCCCGTGGCTTCGAGCTGGGGGAATACCTGCGCCTCGGTTCGGGTGAGCTCAAAAGCGGCGGGTTTCGCCGCGAGTCGATCCTCGCCGATGCCCTCGAAGCGCTGATCGGCGCCATCTACCTCGACGCCGGCATGGACACCGCCCGCGAACGGGTGCTGGCCTGGCTGGCCAATGAATTCGACACCCTGACCCTGGTCGACACCAACAAGGACCCGAAAACCCGGCTGCAGGAGTTCCTGCAATCGCGGGCTTGCGAGCTGCCGCGTTACGAAGTGGTCGACATCCAGGGCGAGCCGCACTGCCGCACCTTTTTCGTGGAGTGCGAAGTGACCCTGCTCAACCAGAAAAGCCGCGGCCAAGGCGTCAGCCGCCGCATCGCCGAACAAGTAGCCGCCGCCTCGGCCCTGATCGCCCTGGGCGTGGAGAATGGCAATGACTGATACACCCACCCGTTGTGGCTACGTGGCCATCGTTGGCCGCCCGAACGTGGGCAAGTCCACGTTGCTCAACCACATCCTCGGGCAAAAGCTCGCCATCACCTCGCGCAAGCCGCAAACCACCCGCCACACCATGCTCGGCATCAAGACCGAAGGCGCGGTGCAGGCGGTGTACGTTGACACCCCCGGCATGCACAAGGCCAACGACAAGGCGCTGAACCGCTACATGAACAAAACCGCCTCGGCGGCGTTGAAAGACGTCGACGTGGTGATTTTCGTGGTAGACCGCACCCGCTGGACCGACGAAGACCAACTGGTGCTGGAGCGTGTGCAGTACGTTGAGGGCCCGGTGATCCTGGCCATCAACAAGCTCGACCGCATGGAAGAAAAAGCCGACCTGATCCCGCACCTGGAGTGGCTGCAGCAGCAGTTGCCGAAGGCCGAGGTGGTGCCGATTTCCGCGCAGCAGGGGCATAACCTCGACACCCTCGAGGCGTTGATCGGCAATTACCTGCCCGAGAGCGAGCACTTCTTCCCCGAAGACCAGATCACCGACCGCAGCAGCCGCTTCCTGGCCGCCGAGCTGATCCGCGAGAAGATCATGCGCCAGCTCGGCGCCGAGCTGCCGTACCAGATCACCGTCGAGATCGAAGAGTTCAAGCAGCAGGGCCACACCCTGCACATCCACGGGCTGATCCTGGTCGAGCGGGATGGCCAGAAGAAGATCATCATCGGCGACAAGGGCGAGCGGATCAAACGCATCGGCACCGACGCGCGCAAGGACATGGAACAGATGTTCGACGCCAAGGTGATGCTCAACCTGTGGGTGAAGGTCAAGGGCGGCTGGAGCGACGACGAGCGCGCGTTGCGTTCGCTCGGGTATACGGAGTAATAGATGCAAGTGCCAAGCCCCAAGCGGCAAGCCAAGGCGCCAGCGCGCGGGCTCGCTTGCAGCTTGATGCTTGCGCCTTGCGCCTGAGCGGGCCTTGCCGTGGAAACCACCACCCACCAGGCCTACGTCCTGCACAGCCGGCCCTACCGGGAAACCAGCGCGCTGGTGGACTTCTTCTCCGCCGAGGGCCTGGTGCGCGCGGTATTGCGCACGGCCCGCGGCAAGGCCGGCAGTGTGGCACGGCCGTTCGCGCCACTGGAAGCCGAGCTGCGCGGGCGCGGCGAGCTGAAGACGGTGGTGCGCCTGGAACCCACCGGCACCGGCGTGTGGCTCACCGGCCAGGCACTGTTCAGCGGCCTGTACATGAACGAGCTACTGGTGCGTCTGCTGCCCGGGCAAGCCTCGCACCCGGCGTTGTTCGAGCATTACCTGCTGACCCTGCGCGCCCTCGCCGAAGGCCGGGCCCTTGAACCGCTGCTGCGCAGCTTCGAATGGCGCCTGCTCGATGAACTGGGCTACGCCTTCGCCCTGGCCGAAGACGCCCACGGCCAGGCGATCCAGCCCAAGGCCTATTACCAGTTATTGCCCGACGCCGGCCTGGAGCGGGTGGAGCACCTGCAGCCAGGGATCTTCCTCGGCGCCGACCTGCTGGCCATGGCCGAAGCCGACTGGGCCGCGCCCAACGCGCTGCTGGCGGCCAAGCGGCTGATGCGCCAGGCGCTGGCCGCGCACCTGGGCGGGCGGCCGTTGGTCAGCCGCGAGCTGTTTCGCAAGCCCTGACCAGCAGCGTATCCTGTGCGCCCCTGACTTAAGAGGCGCCTGCCATGACTACCCCCCACCGCGTTCTGCTGGGCGTGAACATCGACCACGTCGCCACCCTGCGCCAGGCCCGCGGCACCCGCTACCCTGACCCGGTCAAGGCCGCGCTGGACGCCGAACAGGCCGGCGCCGACGGCATCACCGTGCACCTGCGCGAAGACCGCCGGCACATCCAGGAGCGCGACGTGCTGCTGCTCAAGGACGTGCTGCAAACCCGCATGAACTTCGAAATGGGCGTGACCGACTGGATGCTCGACTTTGCCGAGCGCCTGCGGCCCGCCCACGTGTGCCTGGTGCCGGAAACCCGCCAGGAGCTGACCACCGAAGGCGGCCTGGACGTAGCCGGCCAGCCGGAGCGGATCAAGGCCGCGGTCCAGCGCCTGAGCGCGGCGGGCAGTGAAGTGTCGCTGTTCATCGACGCCGACCCCCGGCAGATCGAAGCCGCCGCCGCCGCCGGCGCCCCGGCCATCGAGCTGCACACCGGCCGCTACGCCGACGCCCACAGCCCCGCCGAAGCCGCCGCCGAGCTGCAACGGATCGCCGATGGCGTGGCCCAGGGGCTGCAACTGGGGCTGATCGTCAACGCCGGCCACGGCCTGCACTACCACAACGTTGAGCCGATCGCCGCGATCCCCGGCATCAACGAGCTGAACATCGGCCATGCGCTGGTGGCCCATGCGCTGTTCGTTGGCTTCCCGGCGGCGGTGGCCGAGATGAAAGCACTGATCGTCGCCGCGGCGCAGCGCGGCTAAGCCGTTCGGCCTTCCCTGGGCGCAGGGCCGCGGGTACACTCGTGGCCTTCACTGCCATCTGCCGTGCCCCTGATGCCCATCCTCACCTGCAACCGCCCGCGTGCCTGGTACAACGATACCGGCTTGAGCCGCCGGCGCAGCGTGCTGTTCGCCTTTACCTTTTCGCCCCCCCACACCGCTCGCTGAACCGGCGTGGTAACGCCGGCTGTTCGCCCCGCGGCCAGGTAGCCGCGGGGCGCCTGTGTGCGTGTGTGGCGGGAGCCTGTGAATGAACGGTAACAAAGTGGTACTGGCGGTACTGATTTTCAGCGTGTCGATCGTCGGCCTGGGCATGGGCGCGACCCTGCCGGTGGTGGCCTTGCGCATGTACCAGGCCCAGGCCGGTACCTTGGCCATCGGCGTGCTGGCGGCGATGCCGGCGGCCGGGATGATGCTCTCGGCGTTTTGCGTCGAGGGGCTGTGCCAGCGCCTGAGCCGGCGCGGCATCTACCTGGCGGCACTGGGCCTGTGCGCGCTCAGCACGGTGGCCATCGAACCGTTGGCGGCCTGGCCTTGGTGGCTGGCGCTGGCGCGCCTGGCGATGGGGGTGGGCATGGGCGTGGTGATCATCCTCGGCGAGGCCTGGGTCAATGAAATGAGCCCGGCGGCCAGCCGTGGGCGCCTGGTGGCGCTGTACGCCAGTTGCTTTACCGCGTTCCAGATGCTCGGCCCGGCGGCGGTGGCCTGGCTCGGCGCCGGCGGCCCGGCGGTGATCGCCTGTGTGCTGGGCGGCTACGCCTTGGCCTTGCTCGGCGTGGCCAAGGGCCTGCCAGCCAGCCGTGCCTACCGTGAACAGCAGGCCCAGGCCTTCAGCGTGCTGGGGTTTATCCGCCTGGCGCCGGCGCTGTGCGCGGGGGTGGTGTTCTTCAGCTTCTTCGATAGCGTGGTGCTGTCGATGTTTCCGGTGTACGCAGCGGGGCAGGGGATGGCCATGGCGCTGGCGGCGTTGATGGCCAGTGTGATCCTCGCCGGCGATGCCGCCTGCCAGGTGCCGTTGGGCTGGCTGGCCGACCGTTACGGGCGCAACCACCTGTACCTGGGCTGCGGGGTGCTGGTGGCGGCCTTGGGCGCGGCGTTGCCCTGGCTGATGCACAGTGGGCCTTGGTTGTGGCCAGCGTTGATGTTGCTCGGTGCGGCGGCGGGCGGCACCTACACCCTGGCCATCGTGCTGATCGGCGAGCGTTTCGACGGCGCCGAGTTGGTCACCGCCAACGCCAGCGCCGGGCTGTTGTGGGGCGCCGGCAGCCTGGCCGGGCCGCTGGCCAGCGGCGCCTTGCTCGGCCTGGGCCGCGAAGGGGTGCCGGTGGCGTTGGTGGCGATGGCGCTGTTGTTCGTCTGGTTTGCCTGGGGTTTGTGCCGCCAGCGAAGGATTACGCTTCACATTTGAGAATATTTATCATTAGAATTGCGCCCTCGTCCTTCTCGCGACCCTGCGCCCACCATGATCGAACCTCCCCGCGAGCCGCTGCAGCCTGCCCCTGGCCCGCGCGAGGCACGCGAGCAGTTCCTCGAAGTATTCCTCGCCGAGCGCCCGCGCATGGAGGCGGTGGTGGCCAAGCGGGTGGGCTGCCGGCAAACCGCCGCCGACCTGGTGCAAGACCTCTTCCTGCGCTTTTGGCGGCGGCCGCAGGCGCCGGTGGGGGAGTTGCGCCACTACCTGATGCGCAGCGCCGGCAACCTGGCCATCGACCACCTGCGCAGCCAAGGTGCCCGTGAGCGCCTGGCCGATGGCCTGGCGCCGTTGGAAAGCGCCAGCGGCCCGGCGCCAGATGCCGCGCTCGAAGTGGGCAGTGACCTGCGCCATGTGGAAGCCGCGCTGCGCGCCTTGCCCGAGCGCACCCGGCGCATATTTTTGCTCAACCGCATCCACGGCCGCACCTACGCCGACATCGCCAAGGCCATGCAGGTGTCCCAAAGTGCCGTGGAAAAACATATGATGCGCGCGCTCCACGCGTGCAAGGCCAGCTTGCGCGATACCACTCGCCCGCCAGGGAATGCCGGCCCATGAACAGCGCCACCGATAACGCCCTTGCCGAACGCCAGGCCATCCAGTGGCTGGCGGTGCTCGCCGGCCAGCCCAGCCAGGCGCAACTGTGCGCGTTCGAACGCTGGCTGGCCCAAGGGCCGGCGCACGCCCAGGCGTGGGAAGACGCCAGCCAGGCCTGGGCCCACAGCGAGGTGCCGGCGCGCCGCTTGGCCGACGAAGACGCCCAGGCCCTCGGCGCCCTGCTGGCGGCGATGGATGCCCCGGCGCGGCGCCCGCGGCGGCGCTGGGCCGCCGCGCTGGCCAGCGCCGCCTGCGTGCTGGCACTGCTCGGCAGCGCCGCCGGCTGGCGCCCGGACCACTGGCTGCAAGACCTCGGCGCCGACCACGTGTGCCCGCCGGGCCCGGTGTGCAGCACCACCCTGGCCGAGGGCTCGCGGCTCACGCTCGACGCCGGCAGCGCGATCGCCGTGGATTTCGCCCACGGCAGCCGCCAGGTGCAGGTGCGCCGCGGCGCGGTGTTCTTCCAGGTGGCCCACACCGGCCAGCCGTTTCGGGTGCATGCCGGCAGCGGCGAAGTGCAGGTGATGGGCACCGAGTTCGAAGTGCGCCGCGAGGCCGGTGGCGAGCGGGTGACGGTGTTGTCCGGGCGGGTATCGGTGCGCGCCGCCCCCGGCCAACCCGAGCAAATCCTCGGCGCCGACCAGCAGGTGGCCTACCGCGATGGCCAGGCCACCGCGGTGGGCAAGGTCGACAGCGCCGCCTGGCTGGCCTGGCGCG
Source organism: Pseudomonas sp. NPDC007930 (assembly GCF_042958985.1). Lineage (NCBI taxonomy): Bacteria > Pseudomonadati > Pseudomonadota > Gammaproteobacteria > Pseudomonadales > Pseudomonadaceae > Pseudomonas > Pseudomonas sp. NPDC007930. The sequence continues at coordinate 204,736 of NZ_JBIBKC010000002.1, read as the reverse complement.
ACGGCTGGCTGAACTACTACCAGGCGCCGTTCGCCCAGGTGGTCAGCGACCTCGCCGTGCATTACCCAGGGCGCATCCTGTTGCTGGGCGACGGCCTGGGCCAGCGCACCCTCAGCGGCAGCTTCCCCAGCCAGAACCCGCAAGCGGTGATCGATTCGTTGCAGAAGGTGTTGGGGTTCGAGCAAAGCCGGTTTATGGGGCTGATCGTGCTGCGGTGATTGTTCGGCCCATCGCCCGGCACAGCCGGAGTGCTATTCACTTAAGCCATTTCAGGGCTTCATGGAGGGATCAATCTGTGAGCTCTGCGGATTTTGTGCATGAGCTTCAGGGCCTATCGCCCGGCACAGCCGGAGTGCCGGACCACGGCCTCCCACGGGCTCTTTGTTGCCCCGTAAATCAAGTACTTACACAAATCTGGTGGGAGGCCGGCTGTGCCGGGCGATGGGCCAGTCAGGCCATGCGCTAAGTAAAACCATTCGAAGAAATCAGGGCCTTACACCCTCAAATTAGCGCTGTGATTGCTTAAGTGAACAGCATTAAGGCACAGCCGGCCTCCCACGGGTTCTTGGTTGCCCCGTAAATCAAGTACTTACACAAATCTGGTGGGAGGCCGGCTGTGCCGGGCGATGGGCCGGCAAAGCTAACGCACCGGCCCAATCCCCAGCAACCGCTCAGCCACCAGCACCCGCACCTGCCGCTCCAACTGGTCCAGCCAGTAATCGCGCTGTTTCTCCGCCTCGACCATCGCCTTGCGCCCGTGCTGCTTGAGCAGGTAGGCATGAATCTGCTGCACCTCCAGCGTGCGGTAGATCGGTGCGACGTCGAGCAAGCGGGTTTTACCGAGGGTGCGGCGGGCGCGGGTGTTCATCAGCACCTGCGGGCCTTGGGCGGCCAGCACATGCCAGCCCTGGGCCTCGAGCCAGGGCACCCGCGCCACCTGGCAGGCCAGTTCGGCATGCGGGTAGCGCGCGGTGACCTCGGCCAGCAAGGCCTGGCCGATGCCCTGGCGGCGGTGGCTGGCGAGCACCGCCAGGTAGAGCAGCGTGCAGGCATCGCTGACCCCGGCCGCCGGCAGGTACAGGGCAAAGCCCAGCACCTGCTCGGGCGCCTCGGCGGCCAGCGCCAGCAGCAGCACCGGCGCTTCGCCGGCGGCGCCGCCCATGGCCTGCAGGTACTGGTGCAGCTCCATGCCCAGGCCGTACTGGTACAGCGGGTACAACGGGTTGCTCGGCGCCAGCGCCACGCTGCCGAGGGTGGTCAGGTTGTCGAGCAGCAGTTGCTGGACCTGGCCAGCGAAGGCCTCGGGTGGGGGGCTGTGCAGGTGGGTCAGGCTGAACATGGCGGCTCCGGAGCAAGGCCGGCCATGATACACGGAAGAAACATCCCCCGGCTGCAGTGGTCCCAACCCCACCACTGATCAACACCCCGGAGGTGCTCGATGAACGCACACGCACTGGCGGCCACCGCCCAGGCACTGGTTGCCGACCACAAGGGCCTGCTGGCCATGGACGAAAGCAGCGGCACCTGCCGCAAGCGCTTCGTCGAGCAAGGCATCGAAGACAGCGAAGCGATGCGCCGCGCCTACCGCGAGCTGTTGATCACCGCGCCGGGGCTGGCCGAAAGCGTCAGCGGGTTGATCCTCTTCGACGAAACCCTGCACCAGGCCCACGCCGACGGCACGCCCTTCGTGGCGTTGATCGAGCGCGCCGGGATGATCCCGGGGATCAAGGTCGACCTCGGCGCCAAGCCGCTGGCCGGCCACCCCGGCGAAACCGTGACCGAAGGCCTCGATGGCCTGCGCGAGCGGCTACAGGCCTACGCCGCCAAGGGCGCGCGCTTCGCCAAGTGGCGCGGGGTGATCAACATCGGCGAGCAGCTGCCCAGCCGCGCGGGCATCGCCGCCAACGCCCATGCCCTGGCGCGCTACGGTGCGCTGTGCCAGGAGGCCGGGCTGGTACCGATCATCGAGCCCGAGGTGCTGATGGACGGCGCCCACAGCCTGGCGCGCTGCGCCGAGGTGACCGAACGCACCTTGCAGGCGGTGTTCGCCGAACTGGCCGCGCAAGGGGTGCTGCTCGAAGGGATGTTGCTCAAGCCGAACATGGTCACCGCCGGCGCCGCCAGCCCCAGCCAGGGCAGCCTCGAGGCGGTGGCCAGCGCCACCCTCGCCTGCCTGCGCCGCTGCGTACCGGCGGCGGTGCCGGGCATCGCGTTTTTGTCGGGCGGGCAAAGCCCGGAGCTGGCCAGCGCGCACCTCAACGCCATGCACCAGCAAGGGCCGCTGCCTTGGGCACTGACCTTTTCCTACGGCCGCGCCTTGCAGCAGCCGGCGCTGGCGGCCTGGAACGGCCAGGCGGCGAACGTGGCGGCGGCGCAACAGGCGCTGCTCAAGCGCGCGCGCGGCAACCGCGCCGCCTGCCTGGGCAACTATCAGCAAGCCGCTTGAGCCGCCAGCGCCGCCGGCGCCGGTTGCCCCAGTGCCCGCTCGATCAGGCCAATAAAGGTGCGCACCCGCACCGACGCCCGCTGGTTGGGCAAGAACAACGCATGCACGGTGCCCTGGCCTTGCCCGGCGCCCGCGCTGTAGGCCGGTAGCACCGGGCGCAGGCGGCCCTGAGTGAGGTCGGCCTCGACCATCCAGCCCGGCAACAGGGCGATGCCCGCGCCGCGCAGGGCGGCCTCATGCAGTACCACCGGGTCGTTGCTGCGCAGCGGCCCGTCGACCCGCACCAGCTCGCTGCCCTGCGGCCCGGCCAGGTGCCATTGCAGGCCGCCGGTTTGTTCCAGGGTCAGGCAGGCATGCCGCTGCAAGTGCGCCGGGATCAGCACGGGCGCGTGCCGGGCCAGGTACTCCGGGCTGGCCACCAGGCGGCAACTGAAGCGCCCGAGGGGCTTCATCACCACGCCATCGGTGGGCGCCCGGTTGCCCAGGCAGATGCACAGGTCTACCCGCTCGGCGAGTAGGTCTGGTGGCTCGTCGGCCAGCGCCAGGCACAGCTGCAGGCCCGGGTGCGCGGCCAGCAACGCCGGTACATGGGGCAGCACCACGGCGCGGCCGAACGCCACCGGCAGGCTGACCCGCAGCGCGCCGCGCGGCGGCCCCTGGCGGTCGGCCACGGCCAGGTCGGCGGCTTCCACCGCGCCGAGGATCGCCTTGGCCCGTTCCAGGTACTGGCGGCCGCTTTCGGTGAGGGTGATGCGCCGGGTAGAGCGGTAGAGCAAGGCCGTGCCGAGGTCCGCCTCGAGGGCGCCGATCATCCGCGTCACCGTGGAGGTGGCGGTGCCCAGCGAGCGCCCGGCGGCGGTGAAGCCGCCGCCGCTGACGGTGGCGACGAACATGCGCAGCGCCATGAGTTTGTCCATACGCGTTTCCCCCTGATGAAGGCCTCAGGGTAGCCGCGCCGCGGGTAGGGTTATTGCACCGATGTGCTGCTTACCGCTCGGCCATGAAGGCGCTGATGCGCTCACGCAGCCAGCGCTCGGCCGGGTCGTTGTCGTGGGCGCCGCTCCAGGCCATGGACAACTCGGCCTTGTTCACCTCGAAGGGGGCGTCCTCGGCGCGCAGCGGGCCGTCTTCGACCAGCGCGCAGGCGGCGTAATCCGGCACCGTCGCGATCATCTCGGTGCCGCGCAGCAAGGCCCGCAGGCTACCGAACTGCGGCACCCCCAGCACCACCCGGCGGCTGCGCTCCAGGCGTGCCAGGTCAAGGTCGATGTTGCCCGACAAATCCCCCGAGAACGACACCATCACGTGGGGCCGCGCGCAGTATTCATCGAGGCTCAACGGGCCCGGGCGGCTGTCGCCACGCAACACCTTCACACCGATCCGGCGCAGGGTTTTACGCTTGGCGTTGGCCGGCAGGTCAGTGGTGTAGCTGACCCCGACGGAAATCTCCCCAGAGGCCAGCAACCCCGGCATCAGCAGAAAGTTGGCGCGGCGCACCACCACCACGATGTTCGGCGCCTGGCGCTGCAAATCCGCCAGCAGCGCTGGGAACAGGCCGAACTCGGCGTCGTCCGACAGCCCCAGGCGGAACACGTTGCAGGCGGTGCCGGGGTCGAACACTTTGGCGCGGCTGACCGCGGCGCTGATCACGTCCATGGCCGGGCACAACTCGGTGAAAATCTCCTGGGCGCGGCGGGTCGGTTCCATGGCGCGGCCGTTGCGGATCAGCAGCGGGTCGTCGAACAGGTCGCGCAGGCGCCCCAACGCGGCGCTGACGGTGGGCTGCGAAATGAACAGCTTCTCGCCGACGCGGGTGAGGTTGCGTTCGAGCATCAAGGCTTCGAAGATCACCAGCAGGTTCATGTCAACGCGGCGCAGGTCGTTGCGGTTCATCGGGCGGGCCCTCCGGTTGGGGTGACCGGGCATTGAAACGGCGCGGCGCCCGCCTGGCTTGTACCGGTGTGCTTTACTGAACTTTTGTTACTTTATGTGCCATGGGCAGTTGTCGTACAGGCTGCCATCCACTAACGTGAAACACCCCGTTCAGAGCCCTCGCCCATGTCGCTGCCCTCGAGAATGCCCGGATGATCCAGCTCGGCCGCGCGCGGATCGACCTGGAGCGGCGCGAAGCGTTTATCGGCGCCACCCCGGTGCGCCTGGGCGGCCGCGCCTTCGAGGTGCTGCAGGCGTTGCTGGCCCAGCCGAACCGGTTGCTGACCAAGCACGAGCTGATCGACCAGGCCTGGCCGGGCTGTGTGGTCGAAGAAAACAACCTGCAGGTGCAGGTGTCGCAGTTGCGCAAAACCCTTGGCCTGGGCGCCGACATCCTCGAAACGGTGCCGCGCCGCGGCTACCGCCTGAACCTGCCCGGCAGCGCCCAAGCACTGCCGGACGCCGCGCCGGCCGAGCAGCCGGGCCAGGTGTACGTGGTCGACGACGACCCCGCGCTGCGCACCGCACTGGTACGCCAACTGCGCAGCCATGGCCTGGCCGCCCAGGCCTTCGACGGCGGCCCGGCGCTGCTGGCTGGGGCCGAGCTGGCGCAGCCGGCCTGCGTGCTGCTCGACGTTAACCTGCGCCACGCCTGCGGGCTTGACCTGCAAACCGAACTGACCCGCCGCGACCTGCCTTTCGCGGTGGTGTTCATCACCGGTTTCGGCACCGTCGACCTCACCGTGCGCGCCATGAAAGGCGGCGCCCAGGCGCTGCTGTGCAAACCCTTCGACGAACCGGCCTTGCTTGGCAGCGTGCACGAGGCGCTGGGCGTGGCGCGCCAGCGCTTTGCCGAGCGCCAGGCGCGGCGCCAGGCGGCGCTGCGCTTCGCCACCCTCAGCGCGGCCGAGGCACAGGTGTTCGATGCGCTGTTGCAGGGCCTGCCGAGCAAGGCCATCGCCCGCGTGTTGGGGTTGGACGACACCACCGTGAAAGCGCACAAAGAGCACATCATGGCAAAACTCGGCACACGCTCGCTGGTAGAGTGGGTGCTGCTGGGCACCTTGCTCGGCCGGCTGCCCAGTGGGCTGGCCAGCCCTCGCCGGCTGGCGTGAAGCATGGCCGGCGCAGTGCCCCTTCACTCACCAGCTCAGGGCCGAACATGCGTGTGGTGTGCGTCATCGACGACGACCCGGCGGTACGCAAGGCGGTCGCCAACCTCCTGCGCTCAGCCGGTTATCAACCCGCCTGTTTCGCCACCGGCGAGGCGTTTCTGGCCTCGAGCGAGCGCGCCCAGGCCGGCTGCGCCCTGCTTGATGCGCGCCTGCCCGGGCTGCAAGGGCCGGATGTACAGCGCATGCTGAGCCAAGGGCCAAACCCGCCGCCGGTGATCTGCCTCTCGGCCCACGCCAACGCCGAAGACATCGCCCAGGCGCTGGCCGCCGGCGCACGGGCGTTTCTCGCCAAGCCATTCGACGCCGAGGCCTTGCTCGCGGCGGTGGCGCAACACCTGCGCGGGGCGCCATGAGCGCGGTCGCGGCCAGCCCGGCCAGCTTCGACGCGGCCTGGCTGGCGAGCCTGGCCTGGCAACCGCTGGATGAAGTCGACCGGCTGCAGCGCTGGCAACTGACCGAACCCGGTGGCCGGCAATGGCTGGGGGTGCGCGCCAGCGACGCGGCGAGCGCCTGGGAGCATGCCCGGCTCGACCGCGAATACTCCCTGGGCCCGTGCCTGGCGGCGGATTGGGCGCTGCTGCCGGTGGCGCGGCTGAACACCGACGCGGGGCTGCTGGTGGTGTTCGACGGTGCCGGCTGCCAGCCGTTGTCGGCGTTGATTCACGGCACCCTGGCGCTGGAGCGCTTCGCCGAGCTGGCGCTGGGCTGCTGCGAGGCGCTGGCCAAGGCCCACGCCCAGGGCATCGTGCACCGTGACCTGCGCCCGGCCCATTGGCTGCTGGGCGCCGATGGCCGGGTGCGCCTGGCCGGCTTTGCCTACGCCCACGTCGCCGGCCAGGGCCACACCGCGCCGCTGCGCCTGGCCCGCGGCAGCCTGGCCTACCTGGCCCCGGAACACGCCGGGGCGCCCAGCCCGGCGGCAGACCTTTACGCCCTGGGCGTGTGTTTTTACCAATGGCTGGCCGGGCAGTTGCCGCTGCAGGCGGCCAGCCCCGAACAATGGCTGCACCAGCACCTGGCGGTGGCCCCGGCGCCGCTGCTGCAATGGCGCCCTGACCTGCCCCAGGCCCTGGCCGCGGTGGTCGAGCAGTTGCTCGCCAAGCAGCCGGCGCAGCGCCCGGCCTCGGCCGGCCAACTGCTGACGGCACTGTGGCCGCACCGCGCTGGCTGCGCCGCGCCGCGCGAGCACACGCCGAGCACGCCGCCGCTGTGGGTCGGCCGCCAACCGCAACTGGCCACGCTGCAGGCCGCTGGCGCCCAATGGCAGGGCGGCCAGGGTGGCGCGGTGCTGATCGAGGGCGTGGCTGGCATTGGCAAGACCCGCCTGGTGCGCCACTGGTACCAGGGCCTGGGCAGCGGCCCTTGGCTGCTGGCCAGCGCCAAGTGTGAACAAGGCGGCCACGCCAAGCCCTATGCCAGCCTGGCCAGCGCGCTGGGCGCGCTGTTCAACCAACTGGCCAGCGCCAACGCGCCCCAGCCTTGGCGCGCGCCGCTGCGCGAAGCGCTGGCCAGCAGCGGCGGCACCCTCACCCACCTGCTGCCGCAATTGCAGGCGCTGTGCGGGCCGCTGCCACCCGGGCGGCCCGCCGAGGGCGAGGCGCGGCGCCAGCAACTGGGCGCGCTGAAGCGCCTGCTGGCGGCCCTGGCGCGCCCCGCGCACCCGTTGTTGATGTTCCTCGACGACGCCCAGTGGCTGGACGAAGAAACCCTCGGCCTGCTGCTCGAACTGCCCGAAGCCGCCTTCGGCCACCTGTTGCTGGTGCTCACCTACCGCCCCAGCGCCCTGGATGACGGCGAGCCGCTGCCGCGCCTGCGGCAACACCTGGCGCGGCTCGGCGCGCGCTGCCGGCACCTGGCCCTGCCGCCGCTGACCCCGGCGGAAATCAACGAACTGCTGGCCGCCAGCCTGCCCAGCACACCGGACACCGCCAGCCTCGCCAGCCGCCTGCATCGCCAGGCTGACGGCAACCCGTTGTACGTGTGCCAGGTGATCGACGTACTGCGCGAAAGCGCCACGCCGTTACCGGCGGTGCCGGCCTTCGCCGACCTGCCTGCGTTGATGCACACGCGCCTGGCGCAGTTGCCGGCCGAAGCCCTGGCGCCGTTACGGGCACTGGCGTTGCTGGCCGACCCGCTGCCGCTGGCGGCGCTGGCCGAGGCCTGCGAGCTGCCCGAGGCCAAGCTGCTGGCCGACCTGCGCCCGGCGTTCAAGGCCGGCCTGCTCAGCGAGCGCCAGGCCGGCCTGACCCTGGCCCACGACGCCGTCGCCGAGGCCTTGCGCGCACCACTGAGCGCCGCCGAAGCGGCCACGCTGCACCAGCGCCTGGCGACCAACCTGCTGCGCCACCTGCCGGCCCAGGCTGAACCGGCCGCGGTGTTCCGCGCCGCCAGCCAGGCCGCCCGCGCCACCCCACCGCGCGCGGCGGAGCAACGCCTGGCCTGGGTCGCCCTGCTCGCCCGCGCCAGCCGCCTGGCGCACCGCAGCGTGGCGCCGGCCACCGCGCTGGATTACGCCAAGCACGCCCAGCGCCTTAATCAGGGCCTGGGCTACACCGCGCTGGAGCGCGAACTGGCCCTGCTCGAAGCCCGCTGCCGGGTGCTCGCCGCCGACTACCACGGCGCCGAACAGGGCCTGCGCGCGCTGCTCGCCAGCGCCCCGGCGGGCACCGCCAACCTTGAGCTGTACCGCCTGCGCGGAGAAATCCACACCCTCCAGGGCGACTACCCCGGTGCCCTCGGCGTGGCCCGGGAAGGCCTGGCCACCCTGGGCCTGGTGCTGGCCGAGGCGCCGAGCAAGGCCGAAGCCGAACAACGCTGGCAAGGGCTGTGCGAGCGCCTGGGCAACACGCCCCTGCAACGCCTGTTGGCGCTGCCCCGGGCCCGTGCCAGCCAGGCGTTGGAGCGCCAGGCGTTGCTGGCGGTGTCGTTGATTCCCGGCTCGTTCATCGCCCCGCACTGGCTGCTGTACGCCGCCAGCGAACTGCTCACCCAAGCCCTCGACGATGGCCTGAGCGCCGCCAGCGTGCACGGCCTGGGCTGGCTGGGGGTGGCGATGGCCGAGCACCTTGGGCTGTACGCCGAGGGCCGTGAGTGGGCCGAGTGCGCCCAGCAACTGGCCGAGCGCCCCGAATACAGCGCCAGCGCGGTGTCGGTGCTGCTGGCGCTGGAGCAGGTCAGCCCGTGGACACGCCCGCTGCCGCGGGTGCTGGGCCTCGCCGAGCAGGCCTTGCAGGCCAGCCTGGCCCAGGGCGCGCCGAGCTTTGCCTGCTTCGCCAACCTGCACGTGGTGGCCGACCAACTGGTGATGGGCGCGCCGATCGAGCGCATGCTGCACCAGATCGACACCGGCCTGGCCATGGCCGGGCACCTGGAATTCAACGACGCCCAAGCCGTGCTGTTTTGCCAGGCGCGCTACATCCGCCGCCTGGCCGGGCCGATTCAGGCCTGTGTGGCAATCCCCGAGCGCGAGGCGCTGGCCGCCCAGGTGCAGGCCAGCCAGATGGGCCCGCTGAAGTTCTGGTGGGAGCTGTTCGAGGGGCTGTTCCTGTTTCTCGAAGGCCAGTTCGCCGCCGCCGCCGAGCGCCTCGACGCCGCCTGGGGGCTGACCTGGGCGGCGCCGTGCCACATTCACCAGATCGACCTGGCGCTGTTCAGCGTGCTCAACCGTGCCGCCATGCCCGGGCCGGCGCCGGCGGCCAGCGCCTTCGAGCCCGGGCTGGGGCGGCTGCGCCAATGGGCGGCGCTGAACCCGGCGCACTTCGCCGACCGCCTGGCCTTGGCCGAGGCCGAGGTGCTGCGCGCCCAGGGCGAGCCGCTGGCGGCACTCAAGCGCTTCGAAGAGGCCATCGGCCACGCCGCCCGCTGCGGCGCGGTGCACATCCAGGGCCTAGCGCACTTGCTCGAGGGCCGCTGCCTGGCCGAGTTGGGCCTGGCAGTGGGCGCCCACACCCACCAGCGCCTGGCCCGCGATGCCTGGCGGCGCTGGGGCGCGCCGGTGCTGGCCGAGCACCTGGAAGCCGAGCACCCGCACCTGCGCGAACAACCGGCCGCGGCCACTGCGCTGGCGCAACCGCCGGAGCGAGACATGCTCGCCATGCTCACCGCCTGCCAGGCGCTGTCACGGGAAATCTCGCCGCAGGCGCTGGTCAATACGCTGCTGCGCCATGCCATTACCCAGGCCGGCGCCACCGACGCCGCGCTGGTGGTGCTCAGCGGCGCCACGCCGTGGGTTCAGGCCAGTGCCCACGCCCACGGCGAGGGCATCGAGGTGCAGCAGCCAGCGGCCAGCGCCGCGGTGCCGCTGGGCATGGTCGGCGAAGCCGCGCAGCGCGGCACGCCGTGGGTCCTCGACGCCCATGAAGCGTTCTGGCGCTATGCCCAATGCCCGTACCTGGCCCAACTGGGCCAGGGCTCGCTGGCCTGTGTGCCGCTACTCGACCAGCAGGCGGTGTACGCCGTGCTGTTTCTCTGCAACCGCCACCTGCCGGCGGTGTTTGGCCCGGCGGTGCTCGACCGCCTGGCGCTGCTGTGCAACCAGGCGGCGATTTCCCTGGCCAACGCCCGCACTTACGCCAGCCTGCTGCAGGAAAACCAACGCCGGCGCAGCAGCGAAGCCAGCCTGCGGCGCACCCAGGCGTTGCTGGCAATCGGCCAATCGGTGAGCCGGCTGGGCGCGTTCAACTGGCATTACGCGGTCGAGCCGTCGTTCTGGAGCGAGCGCTTGCTCGGCGAGTTGGGCCTGCCCTGTGAGTGGCTCAGCGCCGCCCTCGACGACCCGCTGGCGCTGGTGCACCTGGATGACCGCGCGCGGGTCGGCGCGGCGTTGGCTGAAGCCTGCCAGCAACCCCGCGGCCTGCGCCTGGAACTGCGCACCCTGCCGCTGGCCGATGGCCCGCGCTACCTGGAACTGGCCGCCGAACCGGAAGGTGCCGAGGCCTTCGTCGGCGTGGTGCTGGACATCAGCGAACGGCGCCGCACCGAGCACGCGCTGCAGGGCGCCCAGGCCGAGCTGGAGCGTAACGCCCAGGCGACCCTGCTCGGCGAGCTGGCGGCGTCGATCACCCACGAGGTGAACCAACCGCTGGCGTCGATTCTCTCCAACGCTGGCGCCAGCCTGCGCTGGCTCGAGCGGCCGGCGCCGGATGTGGCCGAGGCCGTCGAAGGGCTGCGCGACATTCTCGCCGAGGGCCAACGCGCGGCGGCGATCATCAACGGCCTGCGCACCCTCGCCCGCCAGGCCCCGGCGCAGTTGCAGGCGGTGAACCTGGCCGGGGTGACCGAACATGTGCTCAGCCTGCTGCGCGGCGAACTCGACGAACACCAGGTGCAACTGACCCTGGCGGTACCGCCCCAGGCCCAGGTGCGCGCCGACGCGCTGCAACTGCAGCAGGTGCTGCGCAACCTGGCGAGCAATGCGCTGCAAGCGCTCAAGGCCATGCCGCCGCCGCTGCGCCGCCTGCACCTGCAGGCCGTGGCGCTGCCGGGGCAATGGCTGGTGACCGTCGAAGACAGCGGCCCGGGCATCGCCGCCGCCGACCAGGCGCGGGTGTTCCAGGCCTTCTACAGCACCCGCCCTGGCGGCATGGGCATGGGCCTGGCGATCTGCGCCTCGATCCTCGCCGCCCATGGTGGGGTGTTGCAGCACACCGAGGGCCGCGCCGGGCAAACGGTGTTTTTCTTCACCCTGGGCCAGGCCTGACGGCCCTCTGGTCCTGGATCCCTTAATTCTGCTTAAGCTCCCGGTTTTCGCGCCGATAGCCCGGCAAGCTGTACCCAAAACAATAAAACATGGCGCATTACTTTTACGCTGCCCCGCCGCCGCACGCCCGTGCGGTCACCTTGCCCCGGGATCGCTTCATGAACATCAAACACAAGCTTACTTGCGCTTTTGCCGCCATCGCCTGCATTCCGGTGGTGCTGGTGGCTGGGCTGGTCATCGTCAACCTGCGCGACCAGGCCCGCGCCGACTTCGCCGACAGCAGCGGCCGCGAAATCCGCCAGATCGACAACGCGATGCAGCAGTTTTTCTCCGGCATCAGCCAGAACATCGACTACCTCTCCCGCGACCCGCGCATCAGCCAGGCTTCCGAGCTGAAGTTCTACATGGGCGCCGACGCCCCGAGCACGCCGCTGCCGCCGAACAACCAGGCGCTGCTGGGCCTGTTCGACACCTTCGCCAAGGCCCACCCGAGCACTGCTTACCTCTCGGTGGGGCTGGAAGACGGCGGCTACGTGAGCTGGCCCGACGACCCGAAGATCGCCAACTACGACCCGCGCAAGCGCCCCTGGTACCAGGCCGCGCTGGCCGCCCCCGGCAGCACCGCGCGCACCGGCGCCTATTACTGGGCCCCGGACGACGCCGTGCTGATCGGCACCGTGCACACCCTGGCCGGCACCGACGGCAAGGTGCGTGGGGTGATTGGCCTGGACGTGTCGCTCAAACAACTGACCGAGCTGGTCAAGGGCATCAAGCTGGGCCAAAGCGGCTACCTGATGATGACCGAAGCCGACGGCAACGTGCTGGTCGACCCGGCCGACCCCAAGCACACCTTCAAGCGCCTGGGCGAGCTGGGCGGCGACTACGCCGCCCTCGCCGGGCTCAAGGAAGGCGCTACCCAAGTGAGCCTGAACGGCCAGGCCTACATGGCCAACGTGGTCACCTCCAAGGCGCTGGGCTGGCACTTCATCGGCTTGATCAAACAGGATGAAGTGATGGCCAACGCCGACCACCTGACCTGGGTGATCGCCGCCATCGCCGCGGCCATGGCGCTGTTGTTCGCGGTGGTGGGTGCGAGTTTTGCCGGGATGATCGTGCGGCCGATCCGCGGCGTGGCCGGTGGCTTGCAGAGCATCGCCCAGGGCGAAGGCGACCTGACCCGCAGCCTCAGCGTGCAGGGCAAGGATGAAACCGCCGCGCTGGCGGGCTGGTTCAACCAGTTCCTCGGCGCCATCGCCCAATTGGTGCGCAGCATCGGCCAGGCCTCGGGCAACCTGCAGCGCGCCTCGGGCGCCAGCAGCACCGTGGCGATCGCGATGAACGACGCCGCCGTGCGCCAACGCGAAGCGGTGGAGTTGGTCAGCACCGCCTTCAACGAAATGGTCGCCACCGCCAACGAAGTGGCCCGCGCCTGCACCCAGGCGGCGGCCTCGGCCGACAGCGGCCAGCACGACGTGCAAAGCGGCCAGCGGCATATCGACGAGGCCACCGGCAGCGTCAGCCAGTTGTCTTCGACCTTGGAGCAGGCCACCGAGGCGATGCAGGTGCTGGAGCAAGACAGCCAGAACATCAACGGCATCCTCGACACCATCCGTTCGATCGCCGAGCAGACCAACCTGCTGGCGCTCAACGCCGCCATCGAAGCCGCCCGCGCCGGCGACCAGGGCCGCGGCTTCGCGGTGGTCGCCGATGAAGTGCGCGCGCTGGCCCGGCGTACCGCCGACAGCACCGGTGAGATCGACACCCTGCTCGGCAACCTCGGCCGCCGCACCCAGGAAGTGACCCAACAGATGCACAGCAGCCTGGGCATCTCGCGCCAGAGCGTGGAGCGCATCCAGCAGGCGCGCAGCAGCTTCGACAAGATCCGCGGCTCGGTCGACAACATCCGCGACCAGAACAGCCAGATCGCCACCGCCGCCGAAGAGCAGCACCAGGTCGCCGAAGACATCAACCGGCACATCGCGCAGATCCACAACGACGCGCAAAAGGTCGAGGAACTGGCCCAGGCGGCCCATGCCGATTCGCAGCAGTTGAGCGATATTTCCGGGGAGTTGAATGGGTTGGTGGGGCGCTTCAAGGTGTGAGGTTTAACGGCCCTTCGCCCGGCACAGCCGGCCTCCCACCAGATTTGTGTAAGTACTTGATTTACGGTGCAACATAGAACTGGTGGGAGGCCGGCTGTGCCGGGCGAAGGGCCAGCCAGGTCATGCGCTCAGTAAAACCATTTGAAGAAATCAGGGCTTTTTAACCCCGATTTAGCGCTCGGATTGCAGCATTACGGTACAGCGGGCTGTGCCGGGCGAAGGGCCCTGAACCCCTGCCCTAAGGCACCAGCACCACCTTGTCACTGCTGCCCCCATTCACCGCGTGGTAGCAGGCCACCCCCTCGCTCAGCGGCACGGCACGGATGCGCTCCGGGCGTGGCAACAGGCCGCGGTCGAAGTCGCCGCCAAACCGGCCGAGCATCGCTGCGCATTGCACGGTGTCGTACAGCAGCGAGTTCACCCCCACCAGCACGCCGCCCTTGCGGTACAGCGCCAACGCCGGGAACTGCACCAGGCCGTCGACCGGCGCGGCGATGATTGCGATGCGGCCGAAGGTGGCCAGCGCGCTGACGGCGGCGGGCAGCCAGAAGCCGGTGGTGTCGAAGATCACCTCGGCGCCGCCGGCGAAATGGGCCTCTACCTGGCCCGCCAGTGCTTCAGCGGCCTCGAGCACCAGCACCGCATAACCCTGGGCGCGCAGCGTGGCAGCCTGGGCCGGTTGGCGCACCGCGGCCAGCACCTCGGCGCCGCGCGCCTTGGCCAAGGCCAGCGCTGCCTGGCCCACCGCGCCGTTGCCGCCGATCACCAGCAGGCGCGTGCCGGCTTGCACGCCACTGCGCTCCAGCGCATCCCAGGCGGTGGTGTACGGCACGCCAAGGCTGGCGGCCTGCTCGAAGCTCAGGCTGTCGGGCTTGAGCGCCACCCCGCCGGCGGGCAGGGTCAGGTACTCGGCGTGGGCGCCGTCGCGGGTGAAGCCCGGGCCCTTGCCGGTGCCCCACACCGCGCGGCCCACCCATTCGGCCGGGCCCTGTTCGACCACCCCGGCAAAGTCCCGCCCCGGCACCCGCGGCAGCGTGGTGTAGGGAAAGCGCCCCAGTACGTTTTTCACATCGCTGGGGTTCAGCCCGGCGGCGTGCACCCGCACCAACAGTTCGCCGGCCGCCGCCACCGGGGTCGGCAGTTGGCTGAGGCGCAGGTGATCGAGGCTGCCGGTGGCAGTGAATTGCAACGCTTGCATGGCAAAAGCCCTTGTGCGGTTAACCAGGCCGCTAGCTTAAGCCGGCGCCACGTGCGGGGCCGGCCAAGGGCTTCAGCCTATCGGACAACCTGGCTCGCCCACCGCCGAGGGCACCACCCCCAACGCCCGGCGAAACATCTCGCTGAAGCTGCCCGGGGCATAGCCCAGCTCGCCGGCGATGCGGCTCACCGGCACGCCCTGCAGGCGCTCGGCGGTGGCATGGGCCAGTTGCACCTGGCGCCGCCATTCGCTGAAGCCCAGGCCCAGTTCGGCCTGGAACAACCGCGCCAGGGTGCGGGTACTGGCCCCGGCCTGCTCGGCGTGCTGCTCGAAACTGATCGCCTGGGACGGCGCGCGGATTACCGCCTCGCACAGCTGGCGCAGGCGCCGGTCGCCATCGCTGGGCATCGGCACTTGCAAGCCGGCCGGCCGCGCGCGTTGCAGCTCGAGCACCAGCAGGGGGTCGAGCGCCTGCTGGTAGGGGCCGGCGGCCTCGCCTTCGGCCACCCGCGCCAGTAACAGCTCGCGCAGCAACGGGGTGACCTCAAGCACGTTCAACGCGCTGCCCACCTCGGCGGCCAGGGCCGGGCGCAGGTACAGGTTGCGCATCTGCAGGTCGCTGGCCACGCGGATGCCATGGGGCAAGCCGGGCGGCAGCCACACCGCCCGCTGCGGCGGCACCCACAGCGCGGCGTGGGGCGTGTCGACCCACATCACCCCGCTGATGGCGTACAGCAACTGCCCCCAGGCATGGGCATGGGGCTCGATGCGCAGGCCGCGCGGGTAACTGCGCGCCAGCGGTTCGACCGCAGCGGCGCTGGCGGCGAGGTCGGGAGGGGTGGCCTGGGCCATGGCACAACCATCAACAAGGGCAAGGCCGGCGATGATAAAACAAAGCCGGCCGGCGCATCAGCCCTGGCCGCTGAGCTGCTCGAAGGCTTCTTCGATCACCCCCGCGTGGCCTGGCCGCACCAGCCGCGCGACTTCCACGCCGTCGCGCAAGAACACCAGGGTGGGCCACAGCTTGACCCGGAACGCCCGCCCCAGCGGCCGGCCGGGGCCGTCTTCGATCTTGTAGTGCCGCACCTGCGGGTACTCGCCGAACACCGGCGCCAGCAGCGGCTGCGCGGCCTGGCAGTGGCCGCACCAATTGGTGCCGAACTCCAGCACCTGCAACCCTGGGTGGCGCAGGGTGGCGGCGTGATCGAACGCTTCGGCGGTGTAAACGGTCTGCATGGGGGCGCTCCTCTGTTCGGGCCTGGCCCGCCAGTAGAACATTGCCCGGGGCCGGCGTTCCACGCTATTCCACAGCAGGCCCGGGGCGTGGCGTATAAGCTTTGTGTTCCTTCCACCTCAGGAGATGATCCGCCATGGTCAAGACCTACACCTACGCCGCCCAGGATGCCAAAGCCAAGCTGGCCCCGTTCGCCATCGAACGGCGCGACCCGGGTGCCGACGACGTGCAGATCGACATCCTTTATTGCGGCGTGTGCCACTCCGACCTGCACACCGCGCGCAACGAGTGGGCCAATACCCTGTACCCGTCGGTGCCGGGCCATGAAATCGTCGGCCGTGTCACCGCCGTGGGCAGCAACGTCAAGGGCTTCAAGGTCGGCGACCTGGCCGGCGTCGGCTGCATGGTCGACAGCTGCCAGCACTGCGCCTCGTGCGCCGAGGGCGAAGAGCAATACTGCGAGAACGGCTTTACCGGCACCTACAACGGCCCGGTGTTCGGCGGTGAGAACACCTTCGGCGGCTACAGCACCAACATCGTGGTCAAGCAGCAGTTCGTGCTGCGCATCAACCACCCGGAAAAAGACCTCGCCGCGGTCGCCCCGCTGCTCTGCGCGGGCATCACCACCTACTCGCCGCTGAGCCACTGGAAGGCCGGCCCGGGCAAGAAGGTCGGCATCGTCGGCCTTGGAGGGCTGGGCCACATGGGGGTGAAGATCGCCGCGGCGATGGGCGCCCACGTGGTGCTGTTCACCACCAGCGAAAGCAAGCGCGAAGACGGCCTGCGCCTGGGTGCCAAGGAAGTGGTGGTGTCGAAGAACGCCGCCGAAATGGACGCCCACGCCAACAGCTTCGATTTCATCCTCAACACCGTGGCGGCCAACCACAACCTCGACCCGTTCCTGGCCCTGCTCAAGCGTGACGGCACCATGACCCTGGTCGGCGCGCCGGAGCACCCGCACCCCTCGCCCACCGTGTTCAACCTGATCTTCAAGCGCCGCAGCATTGCCGGTTCGCTGATCGGCGGCATCCGCGAAACCCAAGAAATGCTCGACTTCTGCGCCAAGCACAAGATCGTCTCGGACATCGAAGAGATCGACATCAAGTACATCAACGAGGCTTACGAGCGGATGCTCAAGAGTGACGTGAAGTACCGCTTCGTGATCGACATCGCTTCGTTGAAGAAAGAGGCCGAGGCGGCCTGATCGCCGGCAAAAAAAACCGCCGGGCGCTGGCAGCGGCCCCGGCGGTGAAGGTTTGATTGAAGGAGCAATCGGCTGGAAGCATACCCCGCTGCGCCCTCCCTCAGGGTGAAAGCCCTTTCACCCTGTTTCACTTTCAGAAAATGCTGAGCGGGTACTCGGTGATCAGGCGCGTCTGCATCAGGTGCCCACCGGTCGCCGCGTCGCCGCTGTGCCAGGCCTGGCGCAGGTGAATGGTCAAGTGCTTGGCCGGGCCGCTCGGCACGGTGTACTTCACCTCGGCGTCGGTTTCATGCTCGCTGTCGTCATGCCCGTAGAAGCCGGCGTAGGCCGAGTTGCCCGGGGTGTGGCTGCCGTCGATGCCGCTGCCGTGCACGTAGCGCGCCATCAAGCCCAGCCCGGGCACCCCCAATGTGCTCAGGTCAAGGTCGTAACGGGCCTGCAGCGAGGTTTCGTGGGGGCCGTTGAAGTCTGAGTATTGCAGCGAGTCGGCCAGGAAGATCCCGTTGCCGTAGCGGCCACCGGCCACGCCGTCGCGGGTGCTGCCGAAGCCGGCGTAGTCGAAGGGTTCGTCACCGTTCACGTGCTGGCCGGCCAGGGTGAAGGTGTGCGGGCCCTGGGTGAAGGCGGCGCTGAGGGAGAACGCAGTGGTGTCGATCGGCCCGGCCTTGGCGCTGCCGGCGTCGAGGGTGCGGTACAGGTTGCCGTCAAGGGTCAGCGCCTGCTCGGCGTTGAAGGCGTGGGCGTAATTGAGGTTGGTGTAGTACTGGTTCCACACATCCTCGAGGTTGCCGGCGTACAGCGCCGCGGTGAATTCCGGGCTGAAGCGGTAGCGGGCGCCGGCGTAGCTGGCCGAACGCGCGGTCACGCCGGCGTAGGCAGCCATGATGTCGCCATCATGGCGCTGAGTGGTGGTCCCAGTGCCTGAGGTGAAGCGCCCGGCGTCGAGGGTCAGGTGCGCGATGTCATGGCTGAGCACGCTGAAGCCTTCGGCGGTTTGCGGGATCAGGTAGTTGTCGGCGGTGGCGAACACCGGCGCCTGCGGCTGCAGGTCGCCGACTTTCACCGTGGTGCTGCCGATGCGCAGCTTCACATCGCCGCCGGCCTTGGCCCAGCTGTCGGCGGGGTTGCCGCTGCTGTCCTGCGGTACCGTCGGGCCGCCGCTGTGGCCGCTGTGGCCGTCGAGCCTCAGGCCGAGGAACCCATAGGCATCGACCCCCACGCCCAGCGTGCCCTGGGTGAAGCCTGAGCTGTAGTTGAGCATCAGCGCCTGGCTCCAGTCGCGCTGCGGGTCGCCCTTGGCGGTCTGGTGCCAGAACAGGTTGCGCGCCAGCAGGTCGAGGCTGCTGTCTTCAACAAAACCGTTGCTGGCGGATTGCTCACTGGCCTGGGCCAGGTTGGCCAACCCCAGGGTGACCGCCAGGGCCAGGGTGCTCCAGGGTTGCAGGTGCTGTGTCATCGTTATCGTCCCCATGTGCTCGGTTTCAACGCGCCCGCTCTAGCGCGGGCCCGGCCTGATTAAGGGGAAGAAGTTCCCGAGGGGACAAATGAAACGGCGTGAAACATATTTTTAAGACTTTCATTAGCTTGCGATCAGCTTTAACCACGGCTGGGTTTGACGTACGCCGTTCGCCCCCCCAAGCTAACCCGCTTTGCCCCGCCGGAGCCGCCGCCGTGCCTTTGCCCTCGTTCACCCGCCCGCGCCTAGGGCGCGCCCTGCCGCTGGCATTGGCCTGCGCCCTGTTGGCCAGCTGCGACAACCGCCCGCCACCCGCGCCAAAGCCGCCGGCGCCGGTGGCCACCTATACCCCCGCGCAATGGCAAGACCTACCCGCCACGGCGGATGCCGACCTGGTCGCCGGCTTCAACGCCTGGCGCGCCGGCTGCGCCAAGCTCAGCCGCGACGCGGTATGGGCCAGCGTGTGCGCCGCCGCCACCGCGGTGCCGCCTGAGGCCGCGGCCATCCGCGGCTTCCTCGAACAACAGCTGCAGGTCTACAGCCTGCGCTCGGCGGCCGGCCCCCAGGGCTTGATCACCGGGTATTACGAGCCGGTGTACCGCGGCAGCCTGGCCCGCGATGCCAGCCACACGGTGCCGGTGTACGGCGTGCCCGATGACCTGATCATCGTCTCGCTCGACAGCCTTTACCCCGAGCTCAAGGGCAAGCGCCTGCGCGGGCGCCTCGAGGGCCGTATACTCAAGCCCTACGACGACGCCAGCACCCTGCGCGAAAAAGGCGCCAACGCGCCGGTACTGGCCTGGCTGGCCAGCCCGATGGACTTGCAGTTCCTGCAGATTCAGGGCTCTGGGCGCATCCAACTGGCCAACGGCCGGCAATTGCGTATCGGCTACGCCGACCAGAACGGCTACCCGTACAAGCCGGTCGGGCGCTGGCTGGTCGAGCAAGGCCAGTTGAACAAAGACGAAGTGAGCATGGGCCGCATCCGCGCCTGGGCTGAGGCCAACCCGCAGCGCATCGACGAACTGCTGGGCAGCAACCCCAGCTACGTGTTTTTCAGCACCCGCCCAGACAGCAACGAGGGCCCGCGCGGCTCGCTCAACGTGCCGCTCACCGATGGCTATAGCGTGGCCATCGACCGCAAGGTGATCCCCCTTGGCAGCTTGCTGTGGCTGAACACCACCCGCCCCGACGGCAGCCCAGTGCAACGCCCGGTGGCCGCCCAGGACACCGGCGGCGCCATCGCTGGCGAGGTGCGCGCCGACCTGTTCTGGGGCACTGGCGACGCCGCCGGCGAGTTGGCCGGCAACATGAAGCAAAGCGGCCAGCTCTGGCTGCTGTGGCCCAAGGGCGCGCCGCTGCCGGCCCTCCCCGCGCCCGCGGCGGCTCCGGGCGCCTAGCCAATGCAAATAAATACCATTCAGCGCTGAGGGCTGGTGGCGGCTCACTCGTGTAGGGAATAAACGCACCGTTGCCTTATTCCCACCACCAAGAGCCGCCCATGCCTTATCGCCCTCCCCACCCTTACCCGCGCTGCCTGGCCCTGGCCGCCGCCGCGCTGCTTGGCAGCCAGGCCTGGGCCGCCAGCGCCCCAGCGCTGGACCCACGCCTGCCCACCTACGTACCCCAGGCCGTGCAGCCCAGCGCCCATGCGCCCTACCTCAGCGCGGACGGCGCGCTGCGCATCGGTGGCGCCGAGCACGTGCGCTACATCGTCGAGCGCTTCAACCAGGCCCTGAGCGCTAGCCACCCAGGCTGGCGCTTCGCCGACGAATCCAAGGGCACCACCACTGCGGTACCGCTGCTGATGTACGGCGCCACCCTGTTTGGCGCCATGGGCCGGGAGATCAACCCCCTGGAAGTGGCCGCCTTCACCCGCGCGGTGGGCAGCCCACCGCTGGAAATCCGCATCGCCCATGCCGCCAACGACACCTCCAAACACCTGGCAACCTCGCTGGCGGTGTACGTGAACCGCGCCAACCCGCTGGCGGTGATCAGCGCCGCCGACGTTGCCCGCGCGGTGAGCACCGGTAACCCCCAGGGCGACCTGTCGACCTGGGGCCAACTGGGCCTGGCCGGCGAATGGCGCCAGCGCCGCATCCACCCCTATGGCACGCCGGAGTTCACCGGCTTTGGCACCTACCTGCAAGCCAACCACCTGGGCGGGCGCACGCTGGCCCCAGGCTACGAGGCCTACACCAATACCGAAGCGATCCTCACCCGCTTGGCCGAGGACCCAGCCGGCATCGCCGTGGCCGCGATCGGCCTGAGCAACACCCAGATCAAGGCCCTGCCCGTCAGCGACGCCCAAGGCCGGGTGACCACCGGCAGCCCCGCCGAGGTGCTGGCCGACCAGTACCCCTACGGCCGCTACCTGTACCTCTACCTGCGCCGCGAACCCGGCAAGGCCGCCGACCCGGTGGTGCGTGAATACCTGCGTTTCGTGCTCTCGCGCCAAGGCCAGGCGATCATCGCCAGCCAGCCCAAGGGGTACTTTCCGCTCAGCGCCGAACAGGCCCAGGCTGAGCTTGCCAAACTCGACGAGGTAGCCCCGCAATGATCGCTGTTATCCGCCGTGGCCTCTTGCTGGCCGCTTGCCTGGGGGCCTGCGCGGCCCAGGCCGATGCCCTGGCGCCACCGGCCCAGGCCGCTTACCTGAACGCCGACGGCGCTGTGGCGATCATCGGCAGTGACGGCATGCAACCGTTGATCGAGCAGTTGAACGCGTTGTTCATCGAGAAACACCCCGGTTTCCGCTTCGCGGTCACCGCCAAGGGGTCTTCGACCGCCATCCCGGCGCTGACCGCCGGCGCCGCGGCCATCGCGCCCATGGCCCGTGAACCGTGGCTGGGGGACCTGCACGGCTATGAACAGGCCTTTGGCCACGCGCCGCTGGACGTGCGCATCGGTTACGCCGGCCATGGCCCGCGGGCCAACGGCAACACACCGCCGGCGGTGTATGTGCACCCAGGCAACCCGCTCAGGCAATTGAGCCTGGCGCAACTGGCACGCCTGGTGACCGCCGGCCAGCCCGAGGGCGACATCAACACCTGGGGCCAACTGGGCTTGAGCGGCGACTGGGCCGAGCGGCGCATCCACGTGTACGGCCTGCGCGACGATGGCGGTTTTGCGACCCACCAGCGCATGGACCGCTTCGGCGGGCTACCCTTCAGCGCCCATTACGAAGCACTGGCTAACCGCGCCGCGGTGTTCAAGGCCCTGGCCGGCGACAGCCACGGCATTGCCTTGGTCGGCTGGGCCAACGCTGAAGCCACTGCGCCGGAACTGCGCCTGCTGCCCCTCAGCCGCGGCGCCGGCGAGCCGGCCTACGGGCCGGAGCTGGCCAGCGTGCGTGCGGGCCATTACCCGCTGAGCGCTTACCTGCATCTGTTCGTCAGTGCCGAGCCGGGCACGCCGTTGGCGCCGTTCATCAAGGCCTACCTGCAATTGGCCCTGAGTGACGAAGGCCAGGCGTTGGTGGCCGCGCAAACTGCGGGGGCGCAGGGTTATGTGCCGCTGAGCGCGGCAGAGCTGCAGGCCCAACGTAAACAGTTGGACAATTGGTAGGGGCCTGAAGGCAGGCCAATAGGGAATTTTCAGAAAACTTTCAGGACTCTGCCGGCGGCGCCGGGCAGGCTATGGGTATTGGATCACTCCCGGAGCCCAGGCCATGAACGCCGCCACCCTACCCTCGCTCGACCCCCGCGGCCAGCAGTTGCTCGACGCCCTGCACAGTGCATTGGGCAGCGCCGCCGGAGGGCCGTTGCAGCAGGCGGCGGAGCAACTCTGCCGGCACTTTCGCCAGCGGGCGCCGGCCCCAGAGCGCCTGGCCCTGGCGCCGTGGCAAGAGCGCAAGGCCAAGGAACTGCTGGCCAGTGCCGTCGAAGGCCAGCAACGGGTGGCGGAAGTGGCCCAGCAATGCGGGTTGTCGCGCAGCCATTTTACCCGCGCCTTCAAGCGTGCCACCGGGCTCTCGCCCCAGGCTTGGTCCCTGGAGGCGCGCCTTGAGCGCGCGCGCCAGTTGCTGCAAGGCAGCCGCTTGCCGATTTCGCACATCAGCCAGGAATGCGGGTTTGCCGACCAGTCGCACTTCTGCCGCAGTTTCAGCCGCGCAGCCGGCATGAGCCCGCTGCAATGGCGGCGGGCGTTACCAGAGGTGGCAAGGGTATAGAGGGGAAAACGGCGGGGCTTAAACGAATTTGAACACGCCCATCGAATACAGCGCCACCGCGGCCAGGCCGGCACCGATGGCGAAAGGGATCACACCGTAGCGCCCAACGAAGGTTTCGCGCCGTTGCAGCAGGGCGTCTACGGCCGCGCCCTCCTGGCGGAGCTTCTGTAACTGGGTTTCGAATTCCTGGCGGCTCATGGCTTTACCTCGATGAGCAGGGCGTTAAGCACAATGTGAACCCTGGGCTTTGAAAGATCAAGTAAACGGGTGCAACACAAAGCGTGCGATCGCCGCCGCGGCGGTCAGTAGCGCGGCGCCGACGAACAGCGGGTAAAACACCGCATCGCGGCGGTACTTGCGCTCTTCAGCGACGAACTTGCGGGCTTCGGCGGTGAGCTTGCGGGTTTCGGCGATCAACCTTTCGAGCTCCAGCGCGTCGCGTTCTTCTCTCTGCACGGGTAACCCTCATGGCGGCGGAGGCCTAGCCTAGCAAAACCTTGGGGTATGATGCAGGCCCTGGAAACATTCCCCCACAGGTTACCCATGCTGATTGCCGGTTTCGGTTGCCGCCGCGGTTGCGCCTTCGAGGCGCTGCTGGCCTTGCTCGAACACGCCCTGGCCGGCCGCCCGCTGAGCGCGGTGCGCGGCCTGGCCAGCCTCGAGCGCAAGCTGGCCGAGCCCGGCCTGCGGCAACTGGCCGAGCACCTGGGGGTGCCGCTGGCCGGCTACAGCGCCGAGCAACTGGCCCCCTACGCCGGCCAGCTCAGCCACCGCTCGGCCCTGAGCCTGGCCCACACCGGCTGCGCCGGGGTGGCCGAAAGCGCCGCCCTGGCCCACTGCCAATACTTGACCGGCCAGCCTCCAACCCTCAGCATCCCGCGCCTGGCAGGCCCCGCCGCCACCGTGGCGCTGGCCGAACCCCTTTTGCGTGAAACCCATTCATGACTGTTTATTTCATCGGCGCCGGCCCCGGCGACCCCGAGCTGATCACCGTCAAAGGCCAGCGGCTGATCCAACGCTGCCCGGTCATCGTTTACGCAGGCTCCCTGGTCCCCGAGGCCGTGCTCGCCGGCCACCAGGCACACACCGTGGTCAACAGCGCCGCGCTCAACCTGGAGCAAATCATCGCGCAGTTGGCCGCCGCCCATGCCCGTGGCGAAGACGTCGCCCGCGTGCACTCCGGCGACCCCAGCCTGTATGGCGCCATCGGCGAGCAGATCCGCGAGTTGCGGCGCCTGGGCATCGCCTTCGAGATCATCCCCGGGGTCACCGCCACCGCCGCCTGCGCCGCGGCGCTGGAGGCCGAGCTGACCCTCCCGGGCCTGGCGCAAACGGTGATTCTCACCCGCTACGCCGACCGCTCGCCGATGCCGGCCGGCGAGCAACTGGCAGACCTCGCCCGCCACGGTAGTACCCTGGCGATTCATCTGGGGGTCAAGCACCTGGGGGCGATCGTTGCCGAGCTGCTGCCCCATTACGGTGCTGAATGCCCAGTGGCGGTGGTGCACCGCGCCAGTTGGCCAGACCAAGCCATCGCCCGCGGCAGCCTGGCGACCATCGAGGCGCAGGTGGCCGCCCAGGGCTTTCGGCGCACGGCGCTGATCCTGGTGGGCAAGGTGCTGGGGGATGATCCGTTCGAGGCGTCGAGCCTGTACAGCGCTGGCCACGCTCACCTCTACCGGGGGCAGCCTTGACGCTGCCCCGGCCAAGGCACGCCCTTAGTAGTAGGCGTTTTCCTTCTGGGTGTGGTCGGTCACGTCGCGCACGCCCTTGAGCTCCGGGATACGCTCGAGCAGGGTGCGCTCGATGCCTTCGCGCAAGGTCACGTCGGCCTGGCCGCAGCCCTGGCAGCCGCCACCAAACTGCAGCACGGCCACGCCGTCGTCGACCACATCGACCAGGTTCACCTGGCCGCCGTGGCTGGCCAGCCCCGGGTTGATCTCGGTTTGCAGGTAATAGTTGATGCGCTCGTTGAGCGGGCTGTCTTCGTTGACCATCGGCACCTTGGCGTTCGGCGCCTTGATGGTCAGTTGGCCGCCCATGCGGTCAGTGGCATAGTCGACCACCGCGTCTTCGAGAAACGGTTCGCTGATGGCATCGATGTAGGCGGTGAAGTTCTTCAGGCCCAGGGCGATGTCGTCGGGTTTTTCCTCACCGGGCTTGCAGTAGGCAATGCACGTCTCGGCGTACTGGGTGCCCGGCTGGGTGATGAATACGCGGATGCCGATGCCCGGGGTGTTCTGCTTGGAAAGCAGATCAGCCAGGTAATCATGGGCGGCGTCGGTAATGGTTATAGCGCTCATGTAGGTTCCTCACAGTCTACGCCGCAGTGTACGCCAAAGCGGGCCTGGGAATAAAGTCCTACCATTCTTGTCAGGTAAAGCCCGTTACGCCAGCGGCACCGCCACCTGCCCGGGCTTGCGCAGGGCCCAGGCTTTCATCCGCTGGTACAGGCGTTTTTCCAGCAGTTCGTAGCTCAGCCACGACACACAGGCGATGGCCGGCACGCAAAAGCCGAAGAACACCCAATAAGGCCCCACGCCCCACTGCTGGGTCATGAAGTACCCAGCGTAGAGCACCAGCAGGTGCACCAGGTACACCGAATACGAGCGGTCCCCCAGCGCCTTCAGCCAGCGGCTGTGCTGGAACCATGGCTCCAGCGCCAGGCAGCCGAGCACGATCAATGCGCATGGCAGGCCCCAGTCGAGCAGGCGGTTGTTCGGCTCGAGGCGATAGATGGTCACCGCGCCGAGCACGATCAACGCCAGCGGCCAGTAGCGCCCGCTGCGCACCCAGCCGCGGCGCCAGGCCACGCCCAGGCCGATGCCGAGCACGAATTCGTAAACGATATTGTTGGCGTAGAAGCGGCTGAGCCCACCCCAGTGAGTCACGCCCTCGACGATCACGAACAACACCCCCGCCACCAGCAACGGGCGGAACCGCCGCGGCACCAGGAACACCAGCGAAAACACCAGGTAGAAGAACATCTCGTAGTTCAGTGTCCAGCCCACGTTGAGCGTGGGGTACAGGCCGTAGCCGCCGGGGTTTTCCGCGGGGATGAACAACAACGACAGCAAGAAGGTCGGCCAGCTCACCTCGCCATGGGGCATGTAGGCCCCGGCGCTGATCAACAACAAGCCCATCAGGGCGGTGTAGAACCAGTACGCCGGCACGATGCGCAGCGCCCTGTTGAGCAGGAACCGCCGTGGCGGCTGGGGTTTGTCGTGGGTCGAGAGGTAAATCACCAGGCCGCTGATCACAAAGAACAAATCCACGCCCACCTGCCCGCGGGTGCTGAAGAACTCGCCGATCGGCCCCTGGGGGTGAAAATCGAAAAAAATCTGCATGAAGTGATGGCACACCACCGTCCAGGCGGCCAGCGCCCGAAGTGCCTGAATTGAAATCAACATCTGGTTTTGCCCTTTACCACGACCACGTTCGCGCACCGAAAGCGTGCACCCTCACCGGCTGTGACTATAAAAAGCGCGTCTTGCTCGCGCGTTTCGATGACCGGTCGTCGAACGGCCTCAACATGAATCTGATTCATGCAAGGCCCGGCGGTGATCAAGCGGCCTTCAGCTTTGCTATCATTCGCGCCTTTCACTGACCTGATTCAGAGCCCTTCCATGCCCGATCGCAGCGCCCGCCTCCAGGCCCTTCACAACGCCCTCAAGGACCGCATCCTGATTCTCGACGGCGGCATGGGGACCATGATCCAGAGCTACAAGCTCGAAGAAGCGGACTACCGCGGCACGCGCTTCGCCGATTGGCCGAGCGACGTCAAGGGCAACAACGACCTGCTGCTGCTCAGCCAGCCGCAGGTGATTGCCGAGATCGAGAAGGCCTACCTCGACGCGGGCGCCGACATCCTCGAAACCAACACCTTCAACGCCACCCAGGTGAGCCAGGCCGACTACGGCATGGAAGCGCTGGTGTACGAGCTGAACGTCGAGGGCGCGCGCATCGCCCGCCAGGTAGCGGACGCGAAAACCCTCGAAACCCCCGACCGCCCGCGCTTTGTCGCCGGCGTGCTGGGCCCGACCAGCCGCACCTGCTCCATCTCCCCGGACGTCAACGACCCTGGCTACCGCAACGTCACCTTCGACGAACTGGTGGAGAACTACACCGAGGCCACCCGCGGCCTGATCGAAGGCGGCGCCGACCTGATCCTGATCGAGACCATCTTCGACACCCTCAACGCCAAGGCGGCGATCTTCGCCGTGCAGCAGGTGTTCGAGGAAGACGGCGTGGAACTGCCGATCATGATCAGCGGCACCATCACCGACGCCTCCGGGCGCACCCTGTCGGGGCAAACCACCGAGGCGTTCTGGAACTCGATCCGTCACGCCAAGCCCATTTCCGTCGGCCTGAACTGCGCCCTTGGCGCCAAAGAGCTGCGCCCGTACCTGGCGGAGCTGGCGGCCAAGGCCGGCACGTTCGTCTCGGCCCACCCCAACGCCGGCCTGCCCAACGCCTTCGGCGAGTACGACGAAACCCCGGCGCAAATGGCCGAGGTGGTCGAAGAGTTCGCCAGCGCCGGCTTGCTGAACATCATCGGGGGTTGCTGCGGCACCACCCCGGGGCACATCCGCGCGATCGCCGAGGCGGTGGCCAAGCACCCGCCACGGGTGGTCCCGGACATCCCCCGCGCCTGCCGGCTGTCGGGCCTGGAGCCGTTCACCATCGACCGCAGCTCGCTGTTCGTCAACGTCGGTGAGCGCACCAACATCACCGGCTCGGCGAAGTTCGCCCGGCTGATCCGCGAAGAGCTGTACAGCGAAGCCCTAGAAGTGGCCCAGCAACAGGTCGAAGCCGGCGCCCAGGTGATCGACATCAACATGGACGAGGGCATGCTCGACTCGAAGGCGGCGATGGTCACCTTCCTCAACCTGATCGCCTCCGAGCCGGATATTTCCCGCGTGCCGATCATGATCGACTCCTCCAAGTGGGAAGTGATCGAGGCGGGCCTGAAGTGCATCCAGGGCAAGGGCATCGTCAACTCGATCTCCATGAAGGAAGGCGTCGAGGCGTTCAAGCACCACGCCCGCCTGTGCAAGCGCTACGGCGCCGCGGTGGTGGTGATGGCCTTCGACGAACAGGGCCAGGCCGACACCGAAGCGCGTAAAACCGAGATCTGCCAGCGCAGCTACGACATTCTGGTCAATGAAGTGGGCTTCCCGCCCGAAGACATCATCTTCGACCCGAACATCTTCGCCGTGGCCACCGGCATCGACGAGCACAACAACTACGCGGTCGACTTCATCAACGCCTGCGCCTACATCCGCGACCACCTGCCCTACGCGCTGAGCTCGGGCGGGGTGTCGAACGTGTCGTTCTCGTTCCGTGGCAACAACCCGGTGCGTGAGGCGATCCACTCAGTGTTCCTCTACTACGCGATCCAGAACGGCCTTTCGATGGGCATCGTCAACGCCGGCCAGTTGGAGATCTACGACGAGATCCCGGCGGCGTTGCGCGAGAAGGTCGAAGACGTGGTGCTCAACCGCAACGGCGACGCCACCGAGGCGCTGCTGGCCATCGCCGAGCAGTTCAAGGGCGGCGGCGCGGTCAAGGAAGCCGAAACCGAAGAGTGGCGTAGCTACCCGGTGGAAAAACGCCTCGAGCACGCGCTGGTCAAGGGCATTACCACTTGGATCGTCGAAGATACCGAGCTGTGCCGGCAACAGTGCGCGCGGCCGATCGAGGTGATCGAAGGCCCGCTGATGAGCGGCATGAACGTGGTCGGCGACCTGTTCGGCTCGGGCAAGATGTTCCTGCCCCAGGTGGTGAAGTCGGCCCGGGTGATGAAACAGGCCGTGGCGCATCTGATCCCCTTCATCGAAGCGGAAAAAGGCGACAAGCCCGAGGCCAAGGGCAAGATCCTCATGGCCACGGTCAAGGGCGACGTGCACGACATCGGCAAGAACATCGTCGGCGTGGTGCTGGGCTGTAACGGCTATGACATTGTCGACCTCGGCGTGATGGTGCCGGCGGAGAAGATCCTGCAAACCGCCCGCGACGAAAAATGCGACATCATCGGCCTCAGTGGGCTGATCACCCCGTCGCTCGACGAGATGGTCCACGTGGCCCGCGAGATGCAGCGCCAGGGCTTTAGCCTGCCGTTGATGATCGGCGGCGCGACCACCTCCAAGGCGCACACGGCGGTGAAGATCGAACCCGGCTACAAGAACGACGCGGTGGTGTACGTGACCGACGCCTCGCGCGCCGTGGGCGTGGCCACCCAATTGCTGTCCAAGGAGCTGAAAGCCGGCTTCGTCGAGCGCACCCGCGCCGACTACGTGGAGGTGCGCGAGCGCACCGCCGCGCGCAGCAACCGCGCCGAGCGCATGCCCTACGCCCAGGCCGTGCAGGCCAAGGCGGCGTTCGACTGGGCCGGCTACCAGAGCGTCAAGCCCAGCTTCACCGGCGCCCGGGTGCTCGACAACATCAGCCTGGCGACCCTGGCCGAGTACATCGACTGGACGCCGTTCTTCATCTCCTGGGACCTGGCCGGCAAGTACCCGCGCATCCTCACCGACGAGGTGGTGGGCGAAGCCGCCACGGCGCTGTTCGCCGACGCCCAGGCCATGCTCAAGAAGCTCATCGACGAGCAACTGATCAAGGCCCGCGCGGTGGTCGGCTTCTGGCCGGCCAACCAGGTCGACGATGACGACATCCAACTGTTCGACGCTGCCGGCGCGCCCCTGGCCAAGCTGCACCACCTGCGCCAGCAAACGATCAAGCCCGACGGCAAGCCGAACCTCAGCTTGGCCGACTTCGTCGCGCCGTTGAGCAGCGGCGTGACCGACTACATGGGCGGCTTCATCACCACCGCCGGCATCGGCGCCGACGAGCTCGCCAAGCGCTACCAGGACAACGGCGACGACTACAACTCGATCATGGTCAAGGCCCTCGCCGACCGCCTGGCCGAGGCCTGCGCCGAGTGGCTGCACGAACAGGTGCGCAAAGAGCTGTGGGGCTACGCGCCTGACGAAGCACTCGACAACGAAGCGTTGATCCGCGAGCAGTACCGTGGCATCCGCCCGGCGCCCGGTTACCCGGCCTGCCCGGACCACACTGAAAAGGGCACCCTGTTCGCCCTGCTCGACGAAGGCAACCAGAGCGGCGTGACCCTCACCGAGCACTTCGCGATGTTCCCCACCGCGGCGGTCAGCGGCTGGTACTTCGCCCACCCGCAAGCGCAGTACTTTGGCGTCGGCAAGGTCGACCAGGACCAGGTCGAGGCCTACACCCGGCGCAAAGGCCAGGAACTGCGGGTGAGCGAGCGCTGGCTGTCGCCGATCTTGGGGTATGAGCCGTCCTGAGGCGCCCCGTTCGCCCGGCTGTGCCTACTTAAGCCATTTCAGGGCTTCATGAAGGGATCAATCTGTAAGCTCTGCTGATTTTGTGCATGAGCTTCAGGGCCCCTCGCCCGGCACAGCCGGCCTCCCACAGGTTCTGTGTTGCTCCGTAAATCAAGCGCTTACACAAATCTGGTGGGAGGCCGTGGTCCGGCACTCCGGCTGTGCCGGGCAAAGGGCGGTTATCCGCAACACCGACTGATCATTTTCTCCCGCCCGTGGTCAACATCATTAGCCCGATGGCCAAGCCGCCATCGCCCATGTTAGCCACTCGCAAGGGAGCCACTCCATGGCAGTCGCCAATACCAAAGCCGAACTGAAAACCGTTGCCAACGTCAAGGCCAAGGCCGAACAGCCGCAAGACACCCGCATCCAGAACCAGGCGGAAGTGGGCAAGGCCCTGGCCGTGCTGCTGTCTGACGTGTTCGCGCTGTACATCAAGACCAAGAACTACCACTGGCACATGAGCGGTAGCCACTTCCGTGACTACCACCTGCTGCTCGAAGAACAAGCCACCCAGTTGTACGGCATCACCGACGTGATCGCCGAGCGCGCGCGCAAGATCGGCCAGCCGAGCATCCGTTCGCTGGCGCAGATGGTCGAGCTCAAGCGCCTGGCTGAAAGCGAAGTCGAGGGCCTGACCCCCGAACAGATGCTTACCGAGCTGCACGACGACAACCAATCGCTGGCGGCCTTCATGCGTTCGGCCCACACCGTGACCGACGAAGCCAACGACATCTCCACCACCAGCCTGCTGGAAGAGTGGGTTGACCAGGCGGAAGAACGCGCCTGGTTCCTCGGCCAGACCATCGGCAAATAAGCGATACTGGCGTGTAACAGGCCCCGGCTTAGCCCGGGGCTTTTTTGTGGGGCCGCTGGCGGCCCCTCGCCCGGAGCGAACCCCTCATGCTCGCTGAAGACCTCCTGGCAGCGCTGTGGCGCAGCCAACACCTCCCCGAGGCGGCCCTGGCGCTGTGCAGCCTGCCGGCCGGCCCGTCGCTGTTCCCCTCCTCCTTTGCCGTGGGCCTGGCGGTGCAGGCCGCGGCCGGCGCGGCGGCGCTGGCGGCCTGCGAGCTGGGCCACCTGCGCGGCGTGGCGCGCCAGCACGTGAGCGTGGACAAACTCCACGCCGAGGCCGAAGCCAGTGCCTGGTTCAGCGTCAATGGCGAGGCACCGGCATTATGGGATGCCTTCAGCGGCCTGTACCGCTGCGCCGACGGTTACGTGCGCATCCATGCCAACTTCGAACACCACCGCCACGGCGCCCTGGCGCTGCTCGGGCTGGCCCCGGCCACCGCCACCCGCGCCGAGGCCGAAGCCGCCGCCTTGGGTTGGCCGGCACTGGAACTGGAGCGCCAGGGCGCCGAGCGCGGCTTGGTCATCACCGCCCTGCGCAGCTTCGCCCAATGGGATGCCAGCCCCCAGGGCCAGGCCCTGAAGGGCCGGCCGCTGCTGCAGGTGGCGCGCCTCGGCGATGCCGCGCCGTTGCCCCTGCCGGAGCTGGACCAAAGCCAGCGGCCGCTGGCCGGGGTGCGCGTGCTGGAGCTGGCGCGCATCCTCGCCGGGCCGGTGGGCGGGCGCACCCTGGCGGCCAGCGGCGCCGACGTGATGCTGGTCAACGCGCCCTACCTGCCGAACATCGCCGCCCTGGCCGAAACCAGCCGCGGCAAACGCTCGGCCCACCTTGACCTGAACAGCGCCGCCGGCGAGCAGGCGCTGTGGCAACTGGTCGACGGCGCCCAGGTGTTCCTCCAGGCCTACCGCCCCGGCGCGCTGGCGGCCCGTGGCTTTGGCCCCGAGGCGGTGGCGGCGCGGCGGCCGGGGATCGTTTACGTGTCGCTTTCGGCCTATGGCGACCAAGGGCCCTGGGCCGGCCGGCGCGGGTTCGATTCCTTGCTGCAAACCGCCATGGGCTTCAACCTGGCCGAAGCCGAGGGCTTCGCAGACACCCTGCCGCGCGCCCTGCCCTACCAGGTGCTCGACCAAGCCAGCGGGATGCTGCTGGCCTTTGCCGTGGCCAGCACCCTGCGCCGCCAGCAACTCGAGGGCGGCAGCTGGCACGTGAGCCTGTCGCTGGCGCAAACCGCCGGCTGGCTGCGCGGCCTGCCACGCCTGGGCAGCGTGCCGGCGGGCAATGGCGCGCTCACGCCGTGGCTCGACACCGGCCCCTCAGGCTTTGGCGAGCTGTGCGCGGTGCGCCCCTGCGCGCAACTGGCGCGCACCCCGCTGGGCTTCAGCCGGCCCTCGGTACCGCCGGGCAGCGACGCGCCACGCTGGTAACCCCCGGTTAAGCAGCGCCGCGCTGGCGCACCAGGCCCTCGAGGGCGAAGCGCACGTGGGTCAGCGCCAGCGCGCGGACCTTTTCCATCCGCGCGGCATCCACGCTGTCCCAGCCCAGGCTCTCGAGCAGGCTTTGCCGCTGCACGCGGAACGCCACCACTTGGGTAAACACCGTATGCGCGTGGAGGATGGTCAGCTCGTCGTCGACCGCGCGCCCGGTCAACTGCGCCACCAGGCCGCGGATCACCCGCGCCAGGCGCAGCTTGAAGCGCTCGTTCATCAGGCCGTGGGCGCTGGGTGGGCACTGGCCGGCTTGCTGGCGCGACATGAACTCGCGCCAGGCCGCCGCGCCGGGGCGGTCTTCGATCAGCGCCAGCACCTGGGAGAGAATCCCCAGCACCGCCTCGATGCGCTCGGCGTCGCTCGCCGCCGGGTTGGCCAGGGCCGCCTCGGCGCATTGCGCCGGCGCATCGAGCTGGGCCCAGAGACGCTCGATGATGTGCTCCACACAGGCCAGGTAAAGGCCCTCTTTGTTGCCGAAGTAATACTGCAGCGCGGGCGCGTTGGCGCCCGCCGTGGCGGCGATGTCACGGGTAGACGCAGCGTCGAAGCCCTTTTGCCCGAACACCTGCATGGCGGCGTGGATCAACCGTTCGCGGGTGTCCTCGCCGCGCTGGTAACCGCCTTCGGTGGTGGGTTTGTGCCGTGCCATGCGTGATTTCCGTAAAGGTCAACCGTTGGAGGTTATAACTGTTGACAAAATATGTCTTGCCCGGCGATTTTATTCCAACTGGAATAATTTGGAAGTCACCATGGCCGAACCCACCGCTGTACCCCCCGCACCCGAAGCGCAACAACGCGGCAAAGCGCGCCGCGTGCTGCTCGGCCTGGCCGCGGTGGCCGCGGTCGGCGCGCTCGGCTGGGGGGGTTGGTACTGGCTGCACGGGCGCTTTATCGAAAGCACCGACGACGCCTACCTGCAAGCGGACAGCCTCACCGTGGCGCCAAAAATCAGCGGCTATGTGGCCGAAGTGCTGGTGGCCGACAACCAGCCGGTGCACCGCGGCGATGTGCTGGTACGCCTCGACGGGCGTAAATACCGCGCCGCCGCCGACGAAACCTCGGCCACCATCAGCGCCCGCCAGGCCGACCTGGCCAAGGCCGAAGCCGACCTGACCCAACAGGATGCCAGCATCGCCGAAGCCAAGGCCCAGGTGCTCGGCGCCCAGGCCGATGCGCGGCATGCCGAGGCAGAGGTCAAGCGCTACGCGCCGCTGGCCCGCTCCGGCGCCGAAACCCAGGAGCGCCTGGCCGAGCTGAGCAACCAGCAGGCGGTGGCGCAGAGCACCCTGGCCGCGCGCCAGGCGGCGCTGCGCTCGGCGCAAACCCGCTACGGCACCCTGCAAGCGCAGGTGCTGCAGGCCAAAGCGCAACTGGGCGTGGCCCAGGCCAGCGACGCCCAGGCACGGCTGGACTTCGACGACGCCGAGGTGCGCGCGCCGATCGACGGCCGCGTCGGTGACCGTGGCGTGCGCCAGGGCCAGTACGTGCAGCCGGGCACCCGCTTGCTCACCGTGGTGCCACTGCAGGCGCTGTACCTGACCGCCAACTTCAAGGAAACCCAATTGGGCGCCATGCGCCCCGGCCAGGCCGTCAACGTGCGCCTGGATGCCCTGCCCGGGCGCGAGCTGGCCGGCACCGTAGACAGCTTCTCGCCGGGCACCGGCGCGCAGTTCGCGCTGCTGCCGGCGTCCAACGCCACGGGTAACTTCACCAAGATCGTGCAACGGGTGCCGGTGCGCATCCGCCTCGACCTGCCGGCAGACCTGCAAGGCGTGCTGGTGCCGGGGTTGTCGGCCACCGTCGAAGTCGACACGCGGGGCGCCGAGCATGGCTGAGGCCGCCGCCGCGCCCCAGGCCAATGCCTCGCTGACCGACTGGATCGCGGTGATCGCCGGTTCCCTCGGGGCGTTGCTGGCCACCCTGGATATTTCCATCACCAACTCGGCGCTGCCGCAAATCCAGGGCCAGATCGGCGCCACCGGCACCGAGGGCACGTGGATCTCCACCGGCTACCTGATGTCTGAAATCGTCATGATCCCGCTGGCGGCGTGGTTCACCCGGATCATGGGCCTGCGGCGTTTTCTGATCGTGATGGCGGTGTTGTTCAGCGTGTTTTCCATCGGCTGTGGCCTCTCCGGCTCGCTCACCGGGATGATCCTCTGCCGCATCGGCCAGGGCTTTACCGGCGGGGCGATGATCCCCACCGCGCAGACCATCGTGCGCACCCGCTTGCCGGCCCACCAATTGCCGATCGGCACCACCTTGTTCGGCATGACGGTGATCCTCGGGCCGCTGCTGGGGCCGGTGATCGGCGGCTGGCTGACCGAGAACTTCAGCTGGCGCTGGTGCTTTTTTCTCAACCTGCCGGTCACCGCCGCGCTGGTGAGCCTGCTGTGGACCGGCCTGCCCGCGGAAAAACCCAACCTGCAGGCGTTGTTCAAGGCCGACTGGCTGGGCATCGCCGGGCTGGCCTTGGGGTTGTCTACCCTGACCGTGGTGCTGGAGGAAGGCCAGCGCGAGCGCTGGTTCGACTCGACCCTGATCTGCGCCCTCAGCGCCGCTTGCGCGCTGGGCTTTGCCTTGCTCGCCGCCGGCCAACTGACCGCCCGCCAACCGATCCTGCAACTGGGGCTGTTGGCCAACCGGCGCTTTGCCAGCGTGCTGCTGATCGGCACCTCGGTGGGCGCCGGGCTGTACGGCACCGCCTACCTGGTGCCGCAGTTCCTCGGCGTGATGAGCGGCTACAACGCCCAGCAGGCCGGCGCGGTGATGCTGCTGTCGGGGTTGCCGGCGTTCCTGATGATGCCGATCCTGCCGCGCCTGCTTGGCCGCTGGGACCTGCGCCTGCTGGTGCTGCTGGGGCTGGTGCTGTACTGGGCCAGTTGCTGGGTCGACACCACCCTCACCGCCCAGAGCGTGGGCCATGATTTCGTGCTGTCGCAGTTGCTGCGCGGGGTCGGGCAGATCCTGGTGATGATGCCGCTGAGCCAGTTGTCGATGCGCTCGGTACCGCCAGAGCAGGCTGGCGACGCCGCCGGGCTGTACAACATGTCGCGCAACCTCGGCGGCACCATCGGCCTGGCCCTGCTGGGGGTGCTGATCGACCGCCGCAACCACTTCCACGACGCCGCCCTGCGCGAGTCGATCCACGCCAACAGCCAGCTCGCCCAAGACCAGATCGCCGAGCGCAGCGCAAGCTTCGTGGCCAACCATGGCGACCCAGCCTGGGCCCAATTGCAGGCCATGGGCCAACTGGCCAACGAGATCGCCCAGCAAGCCTCGGCGATGACCTACAACGACGCTTTTTTCGCCTTGGGCCTGGCCATGCTCGCCTGCCTGCCCCTGGCCTTCATGCTCAAGCAGCGCACGGCACAGGCAGGGCCGGCACGATGAAAACACCTTTGTACGCCTTCGCCCTGCTGGCTTTGGCCGGTTGCACCGTAGGCCCGGATTACCACGGCGCGCCGAATGCGGCGCCGCACAGCCTGGCCGCCGGGCGCCTGGCCCACGACCCCGCCAGCGGCCTGCGCCCGGCGCCCGCCGCGCCGTGGTGGCTGGGGCTGG
Source organism: Pseudomonas sp. NPDC007930 (assembly GCF_042958985.1). Taxonomy (NCBI): domain Bacteria; kingdom Pseudomonadati; phylum Pseudomonadota; class Gammaproteobacteria; order Pseudomonadales; family Pseudomonadaceae; genus Pseudomonas; species Pseudomonas sp. NPDC007930. The sequence continues at coordinate 168,855 of NZ_JBIBKC010000002.1, read as the reverse complement.
GGGATACCCAGCTCAACCAGTTGGTCAGCCTGGCCCTGGCCCACAGCCCGGACCTCGCCCAGGCCCAGGCACGGCTGCGCCAGGCGCGGGCGAACCTCTCCAGCGAACGCGCCAGCGGCATGCCGAAGGTCAGCACCGATGTGATGATGCTGCGCATGCGTTCGCCGGATACCTCCGCCTTCGGCCTGGGCAGCGGCGGCGGCCGTGGGCCACTGAGCCTGTACCTGGCCGGCTTCGACGCCAGTTGGGAGGTCGACCTGTTTGGCGGCACCCGCCGCGCGGTGGAAGCCGCCGATGCCCAGGCCGAGGGCGCGCTGGCGAACCTGGCCGACAGCCAGGTGCAACTGGCCGCCGAGGTGGTGCAGGCCTACGTTGACCTGCGCGACCAGCAGGCACGCCTGGCCCTGGTCGACGCCACCCTGGCGGTGGAGCAGCAAGCCCTGGAACTCACCCGCCAACGCCGCGAACGCGGGGTGGCCTCGCAGCTGCAACTGGAACAAGTGCTGACCCAGGCACAAACCACCGAGGCGCAACGCCTGCCGCTGCAAACCGGGGTGGTGCAGGCACAAGACGAACTGGCCCTGCTCTGCGGCCTCGAACCGGGTGAGCTGGACGCCCGCCTGGCCAGCCCGGCGCCGTTGCCCCAGGTGCCGGCGCAGGTGCCGCTGGCTGACCCGGCGCAGTTGCTCAAGGCCCGCCCTGACGTGCGCGCCGCCGAGCGGCAACTGGCCCAGCGCACCGCGCAGATCGGCCAGCAGCAGGCCGAGTGGTTCCCCAAGCTGAGCCTGACCGGCGACCTCTCGTTCAGCGCCGGCGACCCTGGCCACCTGCTGCGCAACGCCAACGGCACCTGGCTGGCGCTGCCCCGGCTGACCTGGAACATCCTGGATTTTGGCCGCGTGCGCGCGGGGGTGGAAAACGCCGAAGGCAGCCGCGACGAAGCCCTGGCCCACTATCAGGCGGTGGTGCTCGGCGCCCTCAAGGACGCCGACCTGGCCCTGGCCCGCTATGGCCACCAGCGGCAGAACACCGTGCTGCTGGCCGACGTGGAAGCCAGCGCCCAGCGCGCCGCGAACCTGAGCCGGCAACGCTTCGACGCCGGCACCGCCAGCACCCTGGATTGGCTCGACGCCGAGCGCACGCTGTTCGAGGCGCAGCAGAACCACATCAGCGCCAACGCCGAGCTGGTCAAGGATTTTGCGGCGCTGCACAAGGCACTGGGGATGGGCTGGGCGGTGCAGGGCTGAAGGGCCCTCAAGCCCGGGCCCCCAACGCCCCGATCAACGCCTGCGCTGCCCAGCTCGGCGCTTCGCCGCGGCGGGTGATCACGCCGTAGTCGTCGAGCACCAACGGAAACGGCAGCCCCAGCCGGCGCAGGCGGCCAGCCTGCACCTCGGGCTCGACCATGGCGTCGGCGAGCATGGCGATCATCGGCGCGGTCATCAGCAGTTGCAGGGTGGTGCGCGAGCTGACCGTTTCCACCACATTACCGGGGAAGGCGATACCCGCCTCGGCGAAGGCCCGCTCGGTGCGGGCACGCACCGGGGTGCCGGGTGGGTACACCACCCACGGCCAGTCGCTGAGGGTGGCCAAGGGCAGGCTGGCCACTTCGCACAGCGGGTGCTGGCTGCCCACCACCAGGCTCAGCGGCTCGGGCGCCAGCGGGCGGAAATCGAACAGCTCGCGGTGGCGGTCGAGGGTAAAGCGGGCGATTACCAGGTCCAGCTCTTTGTTCTCCAGGCGCTCGAGCAACAGCGCGCTGGTGTTTTCCTGCACCTGGATGTTCAGCAGCGGCCACTGCTGCTTGACCGCCACGATCGCCGCCGGCAACGCCACCGCGGTGGCGGCGAAGATCGTCCCCACCCGCACCACGCCGTGGCCGCCCGCGTGCAGGTGGTTGATCTGCTCAACGAACTGCCGCGCATCGTTCAAGGCGATGGCCGCGTAGCGCGCCACCTGCTCGCCCAGGTCGGTGGGCGGCATGCTCCGCGGCAGCCGTTGGAACAGCTCGAAGCCCAGCAGCTTCTCGACCTCCCGGAGCATCTTGCTCACCGCCGGCTGGCTGATGTTCATCTGTTGCGCGGTGGCGTGCATGTTCTGCTGGCGGGCCAAGGTGTCGATCAGCACCAGGTGGCGAAAGCGCAGCCAGTTGCACAGCGGGTTGAAGGCGAGTGGCGCCATAGTTGATAACCTGCGGCTATTGAAGCCTGAAAATATGTCATTGGAGATTATCGCGCGCGCACCCTAGCGTAAAGACCACGGTGCGCCACTCAACAACAGCCATAAAAAGGAAAGCCCCCGTATGCTCGCCAACAAACGCGTGCTGATCACCGCTGCCGCCCAAGGCATCGGCCTGGCTTCGGCCCTGGCCTTCCGCGACGCCGGCGCCACGGTGTACGCCAGCGACCTGAACATCGCCCCGCTGCAGGGCATCGAAGGGCTCACGGCGCTGGCCCTGGACGCCACCGACCCCACCGCCATCGCCGCCGCCGAGCGCGACATCGGCCCGCTCGACGTGCTGTTCAACTGTGCCGGCTACGTGCACGCCGGTGACATCCTCGCCTGTGAGCCGAAAGACTGGCAGTTCTCCTTCGACCTCAACGTGACCGCCATGTACCACAGCATCCGCGCCTTCCTCCCGGGGATGCTGGCACGTGGTGGTGGCTCGATCATCAACATGGCTTCGGTGGCCTCCAGCGTGATGGGCGTGCCCGGGCGCTGCGCCTATTCGGCGAGCAAGGCGGCGGTGATCGGCCTGACCAAATCGGTCGCCGCCGACTACGTCAAGCACGGCATCCGCTGCAACGCCATTTGCCCCGGCACCGTCGACTCGCCCTCGTTGCAGCAGCGCATCGAGGCCCAGGCCGCCGCCAGCGGGCAGAGCATCGAGGCGGTGCGCGCGGCCTTCGTGGCGCGCCAACCGATGGGCCGCCTCGGCCAACCGGAAGAAATCGCCGGGCTGGCGCTGTACTTGGCCAGCGACGCCAGCGCCTACATGACCGGCACCGTACAGGTGATCGACGGCGGCATGAGCAATTAACGGCCGCGTTTATTCCACACAAGGACTCCCCATGCGCATTCTCATCACCGGTGGCACCGGCTTTATCGGCAAGCAACTGGCCCAGCGCCTACTCGCCGCCGGCCACTTCACCCTCGACGGCCAGGCCGCCCAGGCCATCGAGCGCATCACCCTGTTTGACGCCTTCCCCGGCGAAGGCCTGCCGCAAGACCCACGCCTGGAAGTGATCACCGGCGACATCGCCGACCGCGCCACGGTGGCGCGCATCACCGACGGCGCCGACCTGGTCTGGCACCTGGCGGCGGTGGTCAGCGCCGCCGCCGAGGCAGACTTCGACCTCGGCATGCAGGTCAACCTGCACGGCCTGCTCAACCTGCTGGAAACCCTGCGCGAGCAGGGCCGTGGCACCCGCCTGGTGTTCAGCAGCGGCTTTGCCGTGTTCGGCGGCGCGCTGCCGGAGGTGGTGAGCGATAACACCGTGGTCACCCCGCAGTCCTCCTACGGCATGCAAAAGGCGGTGGGCGAGCTGCTGGTGGCCGATTACGCGCGCAAGGGCTTTATCGACGGCCGCGTGCTGCGCCTGCCGACCGTGGTGGTGCGCCCGGGCAAGCCGAACAAGGCCGCCTCGACCTTTTTCAGCTCGATCATCCGCGAACCGCTCAACGGCCTGCCGGCGGTGTGCCCGGTCAGCCCAGACACCGAAGTATTCATCAGCTCGCCGCGGCGCATCCTCCAGGCCATGCAGCACGCCATGCAACTGGCGCCCGAGCGCCTGGGCAACGAACGGATCATCGCCCTGCCCGGCCTGACCACCCAGGTGGGTGAGATGGTCGCGGCGCTGGAGCGGGTGGCCGGCAAGCAGGCGGCGCAGTTGATCCAGTGGCAGCACGACCCGGCCATCGAGCGCATCGTCTGCAGTTGGCCCACCCGGGTCGACAGCCCGCGGGCATTGGCGCTGGGCTTCGAGGCCGACACGGATTTCGACAGCATCGTCCAGGCCCATATCGAAGACACCCGCGGCTGACCGCCCCCCCTTACACAACAACAAGAAGAGCGCCACCATGGCCCCCACCACCCCCGCAAGCGAACTGGAACAACAAACCCTCCGGCGCATCACCCGGCGCCTGATCCCCTTTTTGATCGTGCTGTTCGTGGTCGCCTTCCTTGACCGCACCAACGTCGGCTTCGCCGCGTTGCGCATGAACGAAGACATCGGCATCAGCCAGGCCATCTATGGCCTGGGCGCGGGCATTTTCTTCCTCGGGTACTTCGTGTTCGAAGTGCCGAGCAACATCCTCCTGCACCGCTTCGGCGCGCGGGTGTGGATCGCCCGGATCATGATCACCTGGGGGCTGATCGCCGCGGCCATGGGCCTGTTGCAGAACGCCACGCACTTCGTGGTGCTGCGGGTGCTGCTCGGGGTGGCCGAGGCCGGCTTCTTCCCGGGGGTGATCTACCTGCTCTCGCTGTGGTTCCCCAGCCGCTACCGGGCCAGGATTTTCGCCACCTTCTACCTTGGCGTGCCGATCGCCCAGGTGATCGGCGCACCGCTGTCGGTGGGCTTGATGGAACTGGGTGAGCACATCGGCGTGGTCGGCTGGCGGCTGATGTACATCGCCGAAGGCCTGCCGGCGGTGGCGCTGGGTATCGTCTGCCTGTTCTACCTGACCAACCGCCCGGCCGACGCCCACTGGCTGAGCGAAGAACAACGGCGCTGGCTGATCGACACCCTCGACCGCGAAGAACGCGCCAAGCCCACCGCCGCCGACGCCCACCTGAGCAAGCGCCAGGCCATCGGCAAGGCCTTGAGCAACCCCACCGTGTGGCTGATGGCGTTCGTGTACTTCGGCATCACTTCGGGCTCCAATGCGATGAACTTCTTTTTGCCCAGCGTGCTGCAGTCGTTCCGCGCCACCTTCGGCCTGGAATTGGGCCTGATGCAAAACGGCCTGCTGACGGCCATCCCCTATGCCTTCGCGGCGGTGTGCATGCTGCTGTGGAGCCGCCATTCCGACCGCTACCAGGAACGCCACTGGCACGCTGGCGGCGCCGCGTTGCTGGCGGCGGTGTCGATCACCGTGGCGTTGATCATCAACCAGCCGTGGGTGATCGTGATCGGCTTTACCCTGCTGGCGATCGGCGTGTACAGCGCGATCAACGTGTTCTGGGCGGTGCCCGGCCAGGCCCTGACCGGCGTCGGCGCGGCCGCCGGGATCGGTTTGATCAACTCGATCGGCAACCTCAGTGGGTTCTCCGGCCCGTACATCACCGGGCTGCTGTACACCACCACCGGCAGCTATACGCCGGGCTTTTTGATCATCGCCGCGCTGGTGGCAGCCGGCGGCATCGGCATGCTGCTGAGGCCCCGTGGGGTGATCGCCAAGGCCCCGGCGCCGGGCACCGAAGCACTGCGCGAGGGCCAGGCATGAGTACCCGCATTGGTTTTATCGGCACCGGCATCATGGGCGCGCCGATGGTGCGCAACCTGTTGGCCGCCGGCCACAAGGTGCAGGTGTGGAACCGCTCGGCCGAGCGCCTGGGCGCGCTCGCCGAGGCCGGCGCGGTGCTCTGCCAGCAGCCACGGGACGTGGGCGTGGGAGTGCAGGCGCTGGTGTGCATGCTCAGCGACGGCCCCACCTGTGACCAACTGCTATTTGGCGAACAGGGCGCCACCGCCGGCCTCGCGGCCGGTGCGCAGGTGGTGGTGATGAGTTCCATCCCGGTACCCACCGCCCGCGCCCAGGCGGCGCGCTGCCAAGGGCTGGGGCTGGAGTACCTCGACGCGCCGGTCAGTGGCGGCGAGCGCGGCGCCCGCGAGGGCAGCCTGGCGATCATGGCCGGCGGCAGCGAGGCGGCCTTCGCCGCCGCCGAAGGCTGGCTCGGCGCCCTTGGCCGGCCGGTGCATGTGGGCCCCGCCGGCTGCGGGCAACTGGCCAAGCTGGTCAACCAGTTGATCGTCGCCAGCACCTTGGCCACCGTCGCCGAGGGCCTGCTGCTGGCCGAGCGCGGCGGCGCCGACCCGGCCAAGGTGCGCCAGGCCCTGGCCGGCGGCTTTGCCGATTCGCCGATCCTGCGCCAGCACGGCGAGCGCATGCTCAGCGGCGACTTCCGCCCCGGTGGCCCGGCCAAATGGCAGCACAAAGACACCCGCACCGCCCTCGCCGAGGCCGCCGAACTGGGCCTGGCGTTGCCGGTGGCCGAGGTGGTCGACCGGTTGTTCGGCGAGATGGTCGCCGCCGGTGACGGCGACCTCGACCACGCCGGGGTGATCCGCCAGCTCAAACGTTTCAACGCCCTGGCGCTGTAGCCGGGGAACCCTGGCCAGAGCCTTCGGTCGGTACAAGGTGACCCACCGAACGGAGCTGGCCGATGAATGACCTGATCCCCGAAGCGTGGCTGGATCGCGTGCCCATGCCCTGGGTAAGCACGTTGATCGCCGCCGTTGTCGCCGTACTCGTGATCCTGGTCATCCGCTGGGTCGGCCTGGCGGTGCTGCGGCGCATTGCCAGCGCCTTCACCCTCGCCCAGCAATTGGTTGAACACTCCAGCAAGCCCAGCCTGTGGCTATTGCCCCTGCTGGCGCTGCAGTCGGTGTGGACCAACGCCCCCGACGACCTCTACCTGATCAACAGCGTGCGCCACGTCAACGGCCTGCTGCTGCTCGGGGCGTTCGTGTGGTGGGCGCTGCGCTGCGTGCGCGCGGTGGCTGAAACAGTGAACCTGCGCAACCCCCTGGAAGTGGAAGACAACCTCGCCGCGCGGCGCATCCAGACCCAGGTACGGGTGCTGGTGCGGTGCCTGAACGTGGTGGTGATCCTCTTCGGCACCGGGCTGATGCTGATGAGCTTCCCGGCGGTCAAGCAGATCGGCACCAGTTTGCTGGCGTCGGCGGGCCTGGCCGGGCTGGCCGCCGGTTTTGCCGCCAAGCCCGTGCTGGGCAACCTGATCGCGGGGTTGCAGATCGCCATCTCGCAGCCCATCCGCCTGGACGACGTGGTCATCGTCGAGGGCGAATGGGGGCGGATCGAGGAGATCACCGGCAGCTATGTGGTAGTGAAGATCTGGGACGAACGGCGCCTGGTGGTGCCGCTGACCTACTTCATCGAAAAACCGTTCCAGAACTGGACGCGCTCAAGCTCGATGCTGATCGGTTCAGTGTTCCTCTGGGTCGATTATTCCCTGCCACTGGAGGCCCTGCGTGACGAGGTCAAGCTGATCTGCGAAGAAATTCCCCATCTGTGGGACGGCCGAGTGAGCGTGCTGCAGGTCACCGACACCAGCGAAAAGTCGATGCAACTGCGCATTCTGCTCAGCTCGGCCGATTCGTCCAGGAACTGGGACGCACGCTGCCACATGCGCGAGCGCCTGATCACCTGGATCAACCGGGAATATCCGCAGTGCCTGCCGTTGCTACGCGCCGAAATGTCGACACGCGTGAGCCGCCCGGATGTTCACGAACCCGTGAAACCCCAGGATGTAGAGCGTCAGCCACCGGTATGAATCTTGTTCTTGGAAGGGCCGCTTCTTCGAGCGGGCGGTGTAGCGAGGGTGTTGCGGTGTTACAGCATCTGGTCGTTGGTCATCATGGCCTGTACGACGATGCCTTTTTGCTGCTCGGTGAGCTGGTCCCACAGGTGGGTCTTGGCGTAGAAGCCCAGGCCACCGGCGATGTACAGCGCCAAACCGACGATCATCACCCACGACGCCAGGGAAAACCCTTCTTGCTCTTCGTCGTAGCCGCGTGCCTGCGGGGTGATGCTTTCCATGATGCGTTTGAAAAAGTGAGACAGGTACAGCAGTACTTGGCGCCCCATGGCAACTATTCGAACCTCGTGTGTTTAACGGACAGAACCCGCAAGCGCTCGCTGCGGCTGTGCCATCGAACAGGGCTCGGTGCCCGGTCGGCCTCTCGGAAGATGCAGGCCTACTCGACTAGTGCCGGGCACGGGAGGGAGCCTTGCCCACGGCGGTTGTATGATAACTTAGGTGGTGGACGATGACTAATTAGTTTGCTAAATGTTTCCGACGAAAGGCGGCGCCGTTACCGCCCCTCCCCGCTGCGTGTTTCCCTCGCTTTCAGCCTGATGCCCGGCACCGGTGCCGGGCACGCTCAACTAAGGATACGTCATGCAATTTCGCCCTCTTGGCCGCACTGACCTGCAGGTCAGCGCCCTTACCCTCGGCACCATGACCTGGGGTGAACAAAACACCGAAGCCGAAGCCTTCGAACAGATTCGCCTGGCCAAGGCCGCGCGGGTCAACGTGCTCGACACCGCCGAAATGTACCCGGTGCCGCCCGGTGGCGAGACCTACGCCACCACCGAACGCATCATCGGCAATTACTTCAGGAAGTTCGGCGACCGCGCCGACTGGATCCTCGCCAGCAAGGTCGCCGGCCCCGGCCGCATGGACCACATCCGCGACGGCAACCCGCGGCTTGACCGCAAAAACATCACCGCCGCGCTGGAGGCCAGCCTCAAGCGGCTGAACACCGATTACCTCGACCTGTACCAGTTGCACTGGCCCGACCGCAAAACCAACTTCTTCGGCAAGCTGGGCTACACCCACCACGCCGATGACCAAAGCACGCCGATCGAAGAAACCCTCGAGGTGCTGAGCGAGTTGGTCAAGGCCGGCAAAGTGCGCCACGTGGGCCTGAGCAATGAAACCCCGTGGGGCACCATGCGCTTTGCGCAGTTGGCCGAAAGCCACGGCTGGGCGCGGCCGGTATCGATCCAGAACCCCTACAACCTGGTCAACCGCAGCTTTGAAGTGGGCCTGGCTGAAGTGGCCATCCGCGAGCAGATCGGCCTGCTGGCCTATTCGCCGCTGGCGTTCGGCGTGCTCGCCGGCAAGTACCTCAACGGCGCGCGCCCGGCCAAGGGCCGGCTGACCCTGTTCGAGCGCTTCCAGCGCTACAACAACCCGGAAACCACCCTCGCCACCGAGGCCTACGTGCAACTGGCCCGCGAGCACGGCCTGGACCCGGCGCAAATGGCCTTGGCGTTCGTCACCCAGCAGCCGTTCGTGACCAGCAACATCATCGGCGCGACCACCCTCGAGCAGCTGCAGAGCAACCTGGCCAGCGCCGAACTGGTGCTCAGCGCCGAGGTGCTGCAAGGCATCGAGGCGATCCACCAGCGCCAGCCCAACCCGGCGCCGTAAGGCGCGTCAGCCGCGCGCCGCGGGCGGCTCGGCGGCCCGCAGGCGCGCCACCTCGGCGTTGGCCACCGCCAGCGCTTCGCGGGCCTGGGCCAGCGCCTGCTGCTCGGCGCGCAACTGCTGGGCCTGCTCGCCGCGCTCAGCCTTGAGCTCGGCCAGTTGTTCGAGCAGCACCGCGCGGGCACCGGCCTGTTGCGCCACCTGGGCTTGCAGCGCCGCCAGCGCCTCGGCCTGGCCCGCGGCAGCCTGCTGGGCCTGAACCAACGCCTGCTGCTGTTGCTCGCTACGGGCCAGCAGGCGCTGCTGCTCACGCTCGACCCGGCTCAGTTCCTCTTGGCACACCGCCCACTGCTGCTGGTGTTGGCGCGTTTGTGCCTGGGCTTGCTGCAACTGGCCTTCGTGGCGGCGCAGTTCTTCTTCACGCTGCTGCTGGGCGGCGGCACGGTAGTGCTCCAGCGCCTCGCGGGCGTGGCGGTGTTTGTCTTCGAGCGAGGCCACCTGGGCGAGCTTGTCGTCCACCCGGGTTTGCAGGTCGGCGTTGGCCTGGGTCAGCCGGGCGTTGCGGGTGTGCTCGGCCTGCAGCGAGGCCTGGGCCACTTCGCGGGCTTCGGTCTCGCTGGCCAGGGCTTCGCGGGTCACCGCCAGCGCCTGGGCGGTATTGGCCAGCTCCACCTGGGCCGCGCTCAGCTGTTCGGCGGCCTGCTCGCATTCGGCCTGGTGCTTTGCCTCGCTGGCGTCGATGCGCTGCTGCGCCTCGCCGAGCAGGCGCTCGGCCAGTTGCGAGACCAGCGTGGTGAGCTCGTCGCTGATCGAGCTGGCGCCCTCGGCGAGCGAGCCCTCTTGCGCCTCCAGCGCCTTGAGCAGGCGGTGGATGGTGGTTTTCGAGCCGGTGTTGCCCAGCTCGATGCGGATGGCGTCGATGCTCGGGTTTTCGCCGCGGGCGATGATCGCGTCGCGGGCGTGCTGCACGCTGTCCTGGGTGATGCCAACTCGGGCCATCGGGTCACTCCGCCTTGCAGTCGGCTGTGGATCGGGGGGCGGCGATTCTAAACCAAATCACGCAGGCTCGCTGCCCGGCAAACGCCACGGGCCGCCCTGGGTGAAGCGGTTGCTGGCCTCAAGGTAGCGCAGCGCCGAGGCGGGGTCGCGCCAGCCAACGTAGCTCATCAACGACTTTTGGTCCCAGCCGTTGCTCGCCGCCCAACCGGCAAAGCCACGGCGTAGCGAGTGGCTGCTGATGCCCTGCTCGGCCACCCCGGCCTCGCGCAGCAGCGCCCGCAGCAAACCGCCCAGGCTGTACGGGTGCAGCGCCTGCTCGCCGAGCTTGCCCCAGCGGTCGACCCGGCGGAACACCGGGCCGTGGGCGATCCCGGCATGGGCAATCCACGCCTCATAGGCCTGCACCGGGCACAGCGCCTGCAGCGCCGGCACTGGGTAGTGCTGGCCGTGGTTGTGGCGGTCGGTTTTGCTGCTGGGCAGGAACAGCGTCATGCCCTCGCCGCGCTCGACCACGTTCCACTCCACCCGCAGGCGGCACAGTTCATCACTCCTGAAGGCCCGCCAGAAGCCCACCAGCAATAACGCACGGTCGCGCAGCAGGCGCATCAGCCGTGGCTCGGCGGCGGCGCGGGCCTGCTCCACCTGCTGGTCGAGCCAGCGCGCGCAGCGCTGCAGCGCCGCCAGCTGCAACGGCTGGGCCTGCTTGAGGGTTTGCGGGTGGCTGGCGCGGATGCCGCGCAGCACTTCCTTGACGATCGGCGCCTTGGTCGGGTCTGGGAAGCCCTGGGCGTTGTGCCAATGGGCGAGGCCGGCCAGGCGCGCTTTTAACGTACTGACCGCGAGGGTGGCGGCGTGGTCGGCCAGGTAGGCGGCCACGTTATGCGCGCTGGCCGGCAGGAAGCCGCCCCAGCTTTGTTCGTAATGGGCCACCGCGGCCTGGTAGGCCCGCTCGGTGTTGGCGCGCCGGCCGGCGGCGCGGTAGCGCTCGACGGCGGAAAGTTCGGCCATGGGGGTGCCTCGTATCGGCTGTATCAATGGGGCGGCGGTTAAGGGCCGCCCGGAGTGTCAAGGTTGGATAAATCCATATTATCCAACTTCTTATTTCTCTCAAAGTGATGAGATATTTTTCTTTATATGATACGTACCACTGCATTACGTACCATGGTATGTAAAAGCGCTAAATCGTAGCTCTCGATGGTTGCGCAACCATTGATGTGGCGTTTGAGGGCCCATCGCCCGGCACAGCCGGCCTCCCACCGGTTTTGTGTAAGGCATTGATTTACGTAGCAATACAGAGCCCGTGGGAGGCCGGCTGTGCCGGGCGATGGGCCTTGAAACTCATGCACAAAATCAGCAGAGCTCACAGATCGCCCCCCTCCATGCAGTACTGAAATGACTTAAGTGAACAGCACTACGGCACAGCCGCCCACGGATTGAACTGGAGCTATAGGAAGGGCTTTAGAGTTGCTTTGCTCTTGCTCTTGCTTTTGCTTTTGCTTTTGGTGCGCGATCACCCAGGCCCTGGAGCGGCGCCGAAGCGAGGGAACCCCCGCCGCAGGCGGGGGCCGGACGATTGAGCGCAATGCCTTTTGGTTACTTTTGGGCGAAACCAAAAGTAACCCGCCGTAAAAGGCGGAAGGTGAAGTGATGTCGCCACAGGAAACGGATCAGCTCACTTACTCAAAACCATAGAATCTTCCACCAGATGTGTGTAAGCCATTGATTTACGAGTAAATGCAAAGCCCATGGGAGGCCGTGGTCCGGCACTCCGGCTGTGCCGGGCGATAGGCCCTGAAGCCGGGCACAAAAAAGCCCGTACCCCCGCTACAGGGAGTACGGGCCCGATACCACCCTTACTGGTTGGCGGTCAGGGTGAAGTAGCTGGTCATCAGGTTGCGGTAGTTCGGGATGTGGTTCGACAGCAGCGCGCCGAGGCCTTCGATGTCGTTGCGCCAGTCGCGGTGCAGCTCACAGGCCACGCTGAACCAGTTCATCATCTGCGCGCCGGCGGCGCTCATGCGCGCCCAGGCGGCTTGTTGCACGGTCTTGTCGAAGGTGCCGGAGGCGTCGGTGACCACGAACACGTCAAAGCCTTCGGCCAGCGCCGACAGGGTGGGGAACGCCACGCACACGTCGGTGACCACGCCGGCGATGATCAACTGCTTGCGGCCAGTGGCCTTGATCGCCTTGACGAAGTCTTCGTTGTCCCAGGCGTTGATCTGGCCTGGGCGGGCAATGTAGGGGGCTTCAGGGAACAGCTCTTTGAGCTCTGGCACGATCGGGCCGTTGGGGCCTTTTTCGAAGCTGGTGGTCAGCACGGTCGGCAGCTTGAAGAACTTGGCCAGGTTGGCCAGGGCCAGGACGTTGTTCTTGAAGTCGCTAGGGCTGAAGTCTTGCACCAGCGAGATCAGCCCAGCCTGGTGGTCGACCAGCAGTACGATGGCGTCATCTTTGTTCAAGCGGTTGTAAGGGGTAGCCATGGGTCATGCTCCATTTACGGTAGGTTTAGGTCAACGGGTGGGCGCGCCCAGCAGGTGGCGGATGCCCACCGGCACCCCCGCCTGTTGGTAGCGCCGTGCAGCGGCTTCGATGCGTTGCTCGGCACGGGTCACTCGGCCGTGATGGCGCAGGTGCTCAAGCCAGGACTCATCGAAGAAGAACTCTTGCCAAACGCTGGGGTCGGCGGCGTCTTGCACCAGCCCCCAGGAGAACGCGCCGTTGCGCTGGCGCATGCGTTTTACCGCCTGCATGGCCTGCTGGAACGGCGCGGCATCGGCCGCGGCGATGCGGTATTCGAGGGTGACCAGCACCGGGCCGCGCTCTTGTTCGAGGGCCGGGTCGAGCAGCGGCGCCGGCCAGTGCAGTGACGGCGCGAGGTCTTCGGCCGCGGTGGTCGGCAGCGGGTAGCGCCAGCGCGCGACCAAGCCGACCACCAACAGCAGCGCGCCGCCGCTGAAGGCCGTGGCCATCGAGCCGTGGCTGGCCACCGCGCCCCAGAGCGCCGCGCCGAGCGCCGAGCAGCCGAAGTACACCAGGATGTACACCGCCAGCGCCCTCGCCCGCACCCACGCCGGCACCGCGGTTTGCGCCGCCAGTTGCAGGCTGGAGAGCACGGCGATCCAGGCCGCGCCGCTGAGCAGCATCAGCGGCGCCAGGGCGCCGAACGCGCGCACCCAGGCCAGCCCGAGCAGCACGGCCGCGTACAGCAGGGTGGCGCCGAACATCAGCGCATCGGGGTGCAGCCGCGCCCGCAGCCGCGGCAGCAGCATGGCCCCGGCAATCGCGCCGATGCCCACGCAGCCCAACAGCACACCGTAGTCGGCGGCCGTGCCGCCCAGCTCGCGGCGCACCAGCAGTGGCAGCAAGGCCATGCCCGGCGCCGCGCCGAGGAAAAACACCGCGGTACGCACCAGCACCGCTTGCAGCGGCCGGGCGCTGCGGGCATAGCGCGCGCCGTTACGGATAGCCCCCCACAGGCGTTCGGCCGGCAATACACTGCTGGTGGGCGTGCGCTGCCAGGCCCAGAGCGCGCCGATCACCGCCAGGAACGACACCGCGTTCAAGGCGAAGGTCAGCCAGGGCCCGGCCAGGCTCACCAGGACCCCGGCGATCGCCGGGCCGATGGCGCGCGCCACGTTCACCCCCAGGCTGGACAGCGCCACCGCCGCCGGCAAAGCCTCGCGGCCCACCAACTCAGGCGCCAGCGCCGACCAGGCCGGCATCATCAGCGCGGTCCCGCAGGCCATGGCGAAGGTCAGCGCCAGCAACAAGGGCGCGCTCATCTGCCCGAGCAGGGTCAACAGCGCCAACAGCGCCGCGACCGCGGCCATCCACACCTGCACCCGCAGCAGGTGCAGGCGTTTGTCGACGATGTCCGCCAGGGCCCCGGCTGGCAGCGCCAGCAGGAACACCGGCAGCGCCCCGGCCACCTGCACCAGGGCCACCGCCAGCGGGCTGGCCGAGAGCGAGGTCATCAACCAGCCGGCGCCCACCTCGTGCATCCAGGTGCCGATGTTCGAGGCGATGCTGGCCAGCCACAGCCAGCGGAAGGTGCTGACCGTCAGCGGGTGCCAGGGCGAGGCGCTGGCGGCGTGTGCGGGGGTACTCATCTCAAGCCGCCTGTTCAGAAGCTGAAGCAGGAGCAGCCAAAGGCGCCCCAGAAGCCGCTGAAGTCCGCCACCGGCACGCTGCTCAGGCGGGCCTTTTCATGGCTGTGGCCGTGCACCCCGCAACTGCCCACGCAGTGGTGCACCTGCTGCTGCAGCGGGGCGTTCTGTGGCCGCCAGTGGCCGGGGACCAGCGCCACCGGCGACCATTCCGGCACCACCGGCAGCGGCGCCGGGCCCAGGTCGCGGAAGCGATCAGCGCCATACACCACCTTGCCGCCGACCACCGTCAGCACCGACTCGATGGTTTTGATGGCGTCTTCTTCAACGCTGAAGAAGTCTTCGCTGAGTACTGCCAGGTCGGCCAGTTGGCCTTCTTTGATCTGGCCCTTCTTGCCCTGTTCGGACGAGAACCACGCGCTGCCCTGGGTGAACAACTGCAACGCGGTAGCGCGCGGCAGGCCCTCGGGGTACAGCGCCAAGCCGCCGACGGTTTTGCCGCTGACCAGCCAGTAGAGGGAGGTCCAGGGGTTGTAGCTCGACACCCGCGTGGCGTCGGTGCCGGCACCGACCGGCACGCCTTCGGCGAGCATGCGCTGGATCGGCGGGGTGTGCTCCGCGGCGTGGCTGCCGTAGCGGTCAACGAAGTATTCGCCCTGGAAGGCCATGCGGTCCTGGATGGCGATGCCGCCGCCCAGGGCCCGCACCCGCTCGATGTTGCGCGGGGTGATGGTCTCGGCGTGGTCGAAGAACCACGGCAGGCCGTTGAACGGGATGTCGCGATCGACCCGCTCGAACACATCGAGCATGCGCGAAATCGACTCGTCATAGGTGGCGTGCAGGCGGAACGGCCAACGGTGCTCGACCAGGTGGCGCACCACCGGTTCCAGCTCGGCCTCCATGCTCGCGGCCAGTTCCGGGCGCGGCTCGAGGAAGTCTTCGAAGTCGGCGGCAGAGAACACCAGCATCTCCCCTGCCCCGTTATGGCGGAAATAATCCGTGCCTTGCTGGTAGGTCACGGTGCGCGTCCAGTGCTGGAAGTCGGCGAGTTCTTCCTTGGGCTTCTGGGTAAACAGGTTATAGGCGATGCGCACGGTCAGTTGGCCGGCGTCGGCCAGTTGCTGTACCACTTCGTAGTCGTCGGGGTAGTTCTGGAAGCCGCCACCGGCGTCGATCACGCTGGTCAGGCCGAGGCGGTTGAGCTCCCGCATGAACTGCCGGGTGGAGTTCACCTGGTATTCCAGCGGCAGCTTCGGCCCCTTGGCCAGGGTGGCGTAGAGGATCATCGCATTGGGCCGGGCGATCAGCATGCCGGTGGGCTCGCCGTTGGCGTCGCGCTGGATCTCCCCGCCCGGCGGGTTGGGCGTGTCCTTGGTATAGCCGACCACGCGCAGCGCGGCCTTGTTGAGCAGCGCGCGGTCGTACAGGTGCAGCACGAACACCGGGGTGTCGGGCGCGGCCTTGTTGAGTTCTTCCAGTGTGGGCAGGCGTTTTTCGGCGAACTGGAATTCGTTCCAGCCACCGACCACCCGCACCCATTGCGGGGTGGGGGTACGCTGCGCCTGCACGCGCAGCATCTCCAGGGCATCGGCCAACGACGGCACGCCTTCCCAACGCAGTTCCAGGTTGTAGTTCAGCCCGCCACGGATCAGGTGCAGGTGCGAGTCGTTCAGGCCTGGAATGGCCGTGCGCCGCTGCAGGTCGATCATCTGCGTGCCAGCCCCTCGGTGGCGCATGATCTCGGCATCGGTGCCCACCGCGAGGAACTTGCCCTCGGCGATGGCCACGGCAGTGGCATAGGGTTGCTCCGGGTCAACGGTGTGCAGCTTGCCGTTGAACAGGATCAGGTCGGCGTGGTTCATACGTCAGCTCCTCAACCGGCCAGGAAGGCCAGCAGGTCTTGGTTCAATTGCTCACCGTGGGTCACGGCAAAGCCATGGGGGGCGCCGGGGTACACCTTCAATTGCGCGCCTTCGATCAGCTCGGCGGCCAGCTTGCCGGTGGTTTCGAACGGCACGATCTGGTCGGCGTCGCCGTGGATCACCAGGGTCGGCACGTTGATCTTGGCCATGTCTGGGCGGAAGTCGGTTTCGGAGAACGCCGTCACGCAGTCCACCGTGCCCTTGAGCGAGGCCAGCAGGGCCACGTTGAGGGTTTGCGTCAGCGCGCCCTCGGACACCACCTGGCCCTGGTTGATGCCGTAGAACGGCGTGGCGAAATCGGCGATGAACTGCGCGCGGTCCTTGAGCAGGCCGTCGCGGATGCCGCTGAATACCTCCATCGGCACGCCGGCGCCGTAGCCGTTGATCTGGCCGAAGATCGGCGTGACCGCGCCGAGCAGGGCCAGCTTGGCCACCCGCGCGTGGCCATGGCGGGCGATGTAGCGGGTCACGTCGCCGCCGCCCATGCTGAAGCCGACCAGGGTCACCTCGCTCAGTTGCAGGTGCTCGATCAGCCCGGCGATGTCATCGGCGAAGGTGTCGTAGTCGTAGCCTTCCCACGGCTGGCTGGAACGGCCAAAGCCGCGGCGGTCGAAGGCGATCGCGCGGTAGCCGCGGCTGGCCAGGAAGTGCATCTGGTATTCCCACATGTCGGCGTCCAGCGGCCAGCCGTGGCTGAACAGCACCGGTTTACCGGTGCCCCAATCCTTGTAGTAGATCTCGGTGCCATCGGCGGTGACGAAAGTGCTCATGGTTAACTCCTGTCGGGATAGCAAAAGGCTCAGCGGGCGCTGAGCCAGTGGGAACACCAGCGGGTGACCTGCGGCATGATCACGAACACCACCGGCACCACGATGCACAGGGTGATCAACAGGTTGCTGGGGATGATCCCGCCGAGAGCGGGAACGCGTTCGAACAGCGGCCGCCACAGCGCCGGGATGACCATCGTCAGCGGGCAGATCACCAGGTAGGTGAGCACTGCCTGCTTCCACTTCGGTGGCTGCGGGCTGTCGGCGCGCGGCGGGGTGAACCAGAATTCGGCGTCGGCGTGCACCAGCGGGTGGTCGCCCTCTTCGAGCAACGGCGCCACCTCCTTGATCAACGCGGCGCGTTCGGCCGAGTCGATCCAGTGTTGCAATTGCTCTGCCTCGGCGAAGCGCACCACGGTGGTGAACATCGTTCCGCCGCTGTCGGGGCGGATCACGTTCACCCCGAGGTGGCCCGGCTGGGCCTTGGCCGCCAGCACGGTGTGCCTGAGCCAGGTTTCGTATTGCGCCAGTGCGCTGGGGCGCACCTTGTGGTGGATGACCAGGGTGACCACCTTGTTCAGGTCGATCGGCGAGCTCATGGCGTGGCCTGTGCGAGTGAGGACAGGGCCCACTATCGGCGCAGCGGCGGCGAAAGAATTGCACGGCTGTGCTGCATGCGCCGGGCACACCGGGGCAAGCCGGCGGTTAACCAGGTTTAACCAGGCTTAACTCGCGCCGGCGCCGGCCCGCCGCGAACAATGGCGCAGGCCTCTCCCTACAGGAACCTCCCATGAGCCAGCCCCCTTGCAGCGCCCCGCGCGGCCTGCTGCCCTGGCAATTGCGCCGGGCCACCACGCTGCTGTGCGAACACTTGGACGAAGGCATCAGCGTGACCCAACTGGCGGTGGCGTGCGGCTTGTCGCGCAGCGACTTCAGCCGCAAGTTCAAGGCCAGCAGCGGCCGCTCGCCGCACCAGTGGTTGCGCCACGCGCGGGTGGAAAAAGCCAAGCAACTGCTCGAAGACCCCCGCCAGCCCCTGGCGCAGATCAGCATGGAATGCGGGTTTTTCGACCAGGCGCACTTTTGCCGGATCTTCAGCCGTTTCGAAGGGGTCAGCCCCAAAGGCTGGCGCCAGCGCAGCGCTGCGCTCAGCTAGGGCTGCCGAGCAGGCAGGTGCGCAGCGTGGCGAACAGCCGGTAGTGCACCTGTTCGTGCCGCGCCTGGGTGTGCAGCAGGGATTTGTCGGCCAATTGGCGCAGGCTGTCGACCAGGCACTCGCGGCACAGCCGGGTCGCGGCCAGCACCGCCAGCGCCCGTTCCAGGCTGAACTCACCACCCGCCCGGGCCAGCAGGCACAGGCAGCGCAGCTCGCGCGGGGCAAGCAGGGCCAGGCTCCACTGGTGGTTGGCACGCAGGTCCTGGTGGCGCGCCGGCGCTGAACGCCGGCCCGGGATCACCAAATGCCCGCGCGGGTCGGCCAGCGCCGCCAGGCCAAGCACCGCCACTTGCCGCGCGGCGGTCTCGATGGCCAGCGGTACGCCGTCGAGCTGCTGGCAAATGTGCGCCACGGTGCGTACCTGCGCCTCGCCCAGCGCCAGCCCGGGGCTGGCTTCGCCGGCGCGCTCGATGAACAACCGCAGCGCCGCGCAGGCCAACGCCTGGGCCGCCGGCACTTCGCCGGGCGGCGGCAGTTCCAGTGGTGGCACCCGCACCACGTGCTCGCCCTCGGCGTGCAGCGGCTCGCGGCTGGTGGCCAGCACGCTCAAGCCCGGGTACTCACGCAGCCAGCCTTCGACCCACTGGGCACATTCGGCCAGGCGGTGCTCGCAGTTGTCGAGCACCAGCAAGCCCTCGGCCGGTGGCTGGGGCGGCCCGGCGCTGGCGGTGAGGTCAATGAACGCTACCTGGCCGTAGTGGCCGGCCAGGCGCTCGGCCAGGCGAATGGCCACGCTGGTTTTGCCGATGCCACCCGGGCCGACCAGGGCCAGCAGGCGCGCCCGCGGCAGTTGCAGCATCAAGCCCTGCAGCAGCGGCTCGCGCCCCACCAGGGTGTTGAGCTGCACCGGCAGGCCCAACTGAGCGGCAGCGGGCAACGCCGGCGCCTCCACCAACAGCGTGTCGACCACACCAACAAAGCCATAGCCGCGCAACGGCACGTTGGCGATGTAGCGCTCGCCACTGCTGCCCTCGCCCAGCGCCCGGCGCAGGGCATTGATGTGCACCCGCAGGTTGGCTTCTTCGACCACCGTGGCGCCCCACACCTGGGCGATGATCTGCTCCTTGGGGATGATCTGCCCCGGCTGGCGCACCAGCACCTCGAGGATGCTCAGCGCGCGGCTGCCGATGCGCACCGGGCGCTGCTCACGCAGCAACTGGCGGCTGTGGGGGTGGAACTGGAACGGGCCGAAGCACAGGGCTGGCTCGGCCGCCGCGGGGGCTAAAAGGTGCATGCGCTATCACGCCCAGGCTGGCTTACGCGGCCAAGGGCGCCTCTGTGTGAACGATAACGCTTATTGTCTAGGCTGGGGCGTGGCGCGCAACCGCCACAGGGGGCCGGATGCTGCCATAAAAGGGCCGAGCACGGTCAGGTGTAGCTGAACTGCAAGCGGTACTGGCTGGGCGTCAGGCCCATGCGCTCGGCGAACACCAGGCGCATGTGCCGGGCACTGCCAAAGCCTGCCCGGCAGGCCACCTGCTTGAGCGGCAGGTCGGTGCTTTCGAGCAGCTTGCGGGCGTGGTCGATGCGCGCGTTCTGCACGTATTCCATCGGCGTGATGCCCACTTCGCGGGCAAACGCGCGGGCGAAGTTGCGCGCGCTCATCGTGGCCATCTCGGCCAGCCGCGCCACGCTGAAGGCCTGGTCGATGTGATCGACCACATAGGCTTGAACCCGGGCAATCGCCGAGTCGTCGCGCAGCACCGCGGCCAGCAGCGGCGCATAAGGGGCCTGGCCGCCCTGGCGGCGCATCACCACCATCAGCACCTTGGCCACCTCAAGGGCGGTTTCCTTGCCGTGGTCCTGGGCGACCACCGCCAGCGCCATGTCGATCCCGGCGGTGACCCCGCCGGTGGTTAACAGGGCGCCATCGGCCACGTAAATCTGGTCCGGCTCGACCCGCGTGGCTGGGTATTCGCTGGCCAGCCGCGCCTGGTAGTTCCAGTGGGTGGTGCAGCGGTGGCCGTCGAGCAAGCCGGCGGCGCCGAGCAAAAAGGCCCCGGTGCACACCGCGCCCCAGCGCCGTGCCTGGCGCGCATGGGCCGCCAGCCAGGTGGCCAGCTCCGGCTGCTGGCGGGCATAGGCACCGGGGCCGCCGGGCACCAGCAACAGGGCGGCGGCCTCGGGCACCTGCGGCAGCGCGGCGTCGGCCTGCAGCACCAGCCCGCACGAGCTGCGCACCGGGCGCCCGCCTGGGGCATAGGTGCGCACCTGGTAATGGTGGGCCACGGGCAGGTAGCGGTTGGCGACTGAAAACACTTCGATCGGGCCGGCTACATCCAGCAGCAGCACATCGTCGTAGAGCACCACGGCAATGGTTTGGGAGGTCACGGGCGGCGGTTCCTTGATGCAAGCGGTGTACGGAGGCGGCGCCATTGTAAGCACAGCGGTGCAAGAACGGGCAGCGGCCGAGCGGCGATAGTGCCGCACCTTGAAGAAGGAGTTTACCCATGCCCTTGCCCTTGGCCCCGCCCGCCCCACTGCCCGCCACCCTGGCGGGCGGTTTGTTGTTCCTGCGGGTGAGCACCGCGATGCTGGTGCTGTACGTGCACGGGCTGCCCAAGCTGCTGCATTGGCCCGAGCAGGCCAGGCTGATCGAAGACCCCTTCGGCCTGGGCGGCCCACTGACCCTGGGCCTGGCGGTGTTCGCCGAAGTACTGTGCCCGCTGCTGTTGATCCTCGGTATATACGCCCGCCTGGCGTGCCTGCCGCTGTTGGCGGTGCTGTTCGTGGCGGTGGCGCTGGTGCACCCGGAGTGGTCGTTGGAACAAGGGCAATTCGCCTGGCTGTTGATCATCCTCGGCGGCGGTTTGTTGATTACCGGGCCCGGGCCCTGGGTGCTGCGCCGGCGGCCGCGGCCATGAGGCGCCACGCAGCCACCGTGCTGCTGCTCGTGGCCAGCGCCGGGCAGGCCCTGGCCGATAGCCCGGCCAGCCTTGGGCAGGTGGCGCTGCTGTCGCGCAGCTATTGGCTCGGCACCGATGGCCAGCAGGGCGCGGCCGACCGCCGTGAAGGCGCCCAGGGGTTTCTCTTCAATGCCGAGTCGGCCTTTACCCCCGGCACCCTGGGGGTGGGGCTGGACGTACACGCCTTTGCCGGCTTCAAGCTCGACGGCGGCCGTGGCCATGCCGGTACCGGCCTGTTGCCGCAAGACAGCGACGGGCGCAGCGCGGCAGGCTACAGCAGCGCCGGCGCGGCGCTAAAGCTCAAGCTCGGCGCCACGCAATTGCAGGTGGGCGAGATGACCGTGCAAACCCCGGTGTTCGACACCGCCGACAAACGCCTGCGCCCCGAGTACGCCAGCGGCGCCCTGCTCAGCAGCCAACCGGCCAGCGGCCTGCAGTTGCAGGCGGGGCGCTTTACCGCGTTCAGCAACCAGGCCTCGAGCAACAGCGACGATGATTTTGCCGGCTACGGCGCCAGCACCCGGCACGGCGGCATCAGCCTGGCCGGGCTGAGCTGGGCCGGCCCCGGCACGCCCTACAGCGCGGCGCTGTACGCCGGGCAACTGGACGACACCTGGCGCCAACTGTACGCCAACCTCGGCGGCAGTTGGGGCCGCTGGGGGCTCGACGGCAACGCCTACCGCACGCGCAGCACCGGCGCGGAACAGGCCGGCGCCATCGACACCCTGGCCTGGAGCCTGGCCGGCAGCGCCACCCTCGGCAGCCACCGGTTCACCCTGGCCTACCAGAAGGTGCAGGGCAACACGCCGTTCGACTTCGTCGGCGGCGACTCGATCTACCTCGCCAACTCGGTGAAGTACGCCGACTTCAATGGCCCCGGCGAGCACAGTTGGCAGGCACGCTACCAATGGAACGGCCGCGCGCTGGGGCTGCCGGGCTTGGCGGCCTCGTTGCGCTATGTGCGCGGCGCCGGCATCGACGGCAGCCACGCCCCGGCGGGCGGCGCCTATGCCGGCGCCCAGGGCGCGGATGGGCGCCACTGGGAGCGTGACTTCGATCTTGGCTACACGGTGCAAGGCGGCACCTTCAAGGGCCTGGCGCTGAGCCTGGCGCAGGTGTCGCACCGGGCCAACGCGGCCCAGGGCGGCAGCGCCCTGGACCGGCTGTACCTGATCATCGAGTACCCCTGGGGGGCCAGCCTGTAGCCCGAGGCTGGACAGCCCCGGGCAAATCTTGCAAGGTGCCCCACCCTACTCTCACGCCGCACGAGGCCCCCATGGCACACGCCGACATCACCTTCCTGCCCGACCCGGACGCCGACTCCATCTCCAGCGACGTGGCCGAATTCAACGGCCTGCTGGTGAGCACGCAAATCCCCACCCACGCCGACGGCAGCCTGGAGCTGGGCGGGATCACCGAGCAAAGCGAATGCACCCTGCAGGCGCTGAAAGTGGCGCTGGAGCGGGCCGGCAGCTCGCTGGACCGCGTGCTGCACCTGACCATCTACCTCACCGACATGGCCGACCGCCCGGCGTTCAACGCGGTGTACCAGCGCTTCTTCGCCAAACCCTGGCCGGTGCGCGCCGCCGTGGGCGTGGCGGCGCTGGCCGTTGAAGGGATGAAAGTCGAGGTCACGGCGATGGCGGCCAAGGGCTGACCGCCCATGGCCTGCCGGGCCTAAGCCTCAGGGCTTGGCCATCTTCCACACCCCACCCTTGCCGTCGCCGGTCATCTGCCCGGGGGCGGTGTCCTTGGCGAAGGTGTACAGCGGGTGGCCATCATAGGCCCACTGCATGGCGCCGTCCTGGCGCTTGACCACCGTCCACTTCTGCATCGCCATCGCGCCGCTCTCGGCCATCAACGGCGGCCAGTTCTCCGCGCACTGGCCGTTGCAGGCCGACATGTTGGCGGTGTCTTTATCGTAGGTGTAGAGGGTCATGCCTTTGGCGTCGACGAGCATGCCGTCTTTTTCCATGGCGGGCATCGACGCGGCGCTGGCGGCGCCGGCGCAGGTCAGGGCCAGTACAGCCAGCAGGGTATTGAGTTTCATGGCAAGTCCTTGTCGTTGTTTTCGGGTGCGCGAAGGGTGCGCATCAGCAAGACGCCTGGGCGTGGGGTTTATTCCCCCACTTGGCGATCACAGCGATGGCCTGGTAGGCGAACAGGTAGGCACCGGCCTGGGCTCCGTGCATGAGCGTCAGGGCCCATCGCCCGGCACAGCCGGCCTCCCACCAGATTTGTGTAAGTACTTGATTTACGTGGCAACACAGAACTGGTGGGAGGCCGGCTGTGCCGGGCGATGGGCCGGTCAGGTCATGCGCGCAGTAAAACCAGCCCTGAGCCCACTGCCCCACCGCCTGTGAATTATCCTCACAAGCGCATTCGCCTTTGCCCCGGTAATAGCGCTACCGCTCGGCTGTTAGCATTCTCCCGCCTTTAACTCAGCCCCCATCGCCAGTGCCCGCTGGCCTTGAAACGTCCAATTCCCCGTCGCAGCACTTGAACCTGCCCTCACAACAATAACGTTAACCACACCCGCTGTTTCAAGTGCACCTGCGCCTGCCCGAGGCCTTATATGCAAGCAAGAACCGCACTTTCGTTAGGGGTGCGCTGCGCCCTATTTACCGGTGTGTTGAGCGGTTGCCACCAGGAACCCGCCGCCCCCGCCGCCGCGCCAACGCCCCAAGTGGGTGTGGTCACCCTGCGCCCGCAAAACGTTGGCCTGGCCAGTGACCTGCCGGGGCGCACCAGTGCCTACCGGGTCGCCGAAGTGCGGCCGCAGGTCGATGGCATCATTCTCAAGCGGTTGTTCAAGGAAGGCGCCGACATCAAAGCCGGCCAGCAGCTGTATCAGATCGACCCGGCCAGCTACGAGGCAACCCTGGCCAACGCCCAGGCCAGCGCCGAGCAGTACCGCTCGCTGGCTGGGCGCTACCGGCAGTTGATCGATGAGCAGGCGGTCAGCCGCCAGGAATACGACACGGCCCACGCCCAGCAACTGCAGGCCGACGCCCAGGTGAAAACCGCGCAGATCAACCTGCGCTACACCCAGGTGCTGGCGCCGATCAGCGGCCGGGTCGGCCGCTCGGCGGTGACTGAAGGCGCGCTGGTGGCCAATGGGCAAAGCACCGCCCTGGCAACCATCCAACAGCTCGACCCCATTTACGTGGATGTGACCCAGCCCTACGCCAATGTGCTCAAGCTGCGCCGCGCGCTGGGCAGTGGCCAGTTGCAAAAGGCTGGAGACAACGCCGCGCAGGTCAGCCTGACGCTGGAAGACGGCAGCCCCTACGCCCTGCCCGGCACCCTGGAATTCTCCGAGGTGTCGGTGGATGAAGCCACCGGCTCGGTGACCCTGCGGGCGGTGTTCCCCAACCCGGACCACCTGCTGCTGCCGGGCATGTTCGTGCACGCCAAGCTGCCCGAGGGCATCGCCCAGCAAGCCATTCTGGCGCCGCAGGTGGGCGTGACCCGTGACCTCAAGGGCACCCCCACGGCGATGGTGGTGGCCGCGGATAACAAGGTCGAACTGCGCCAGCTCAAGACCGGCCGCAGCATCGGCGGCAGTTGGCTGGTCGAGGGCGGCCTCCAGGCCGGCGACAGGCTGATCGTCGAGGGCCTGCAGTTCGTCAAGCCCGGCGTGACCGTCGAACCCCACGAGGCGCAAGCCAGCACCGTCGCCAGCGCGGCCGACACAGCGGAGTAATTCATGTCCAGGTTTTTTATCGACAGGCCCATCTTTGCCTGGGTGCTGGCGCTGGTGATCATGCTGGTGGGGGCGTTATCGATCCTCAAGCTGCCGATCAACCAGTACCCCAACATCGCCCCGCCGGCGATCGCCATTCAGGTCAGCTACCCCGGCGCCTCGGCGCAAACCGTGCAAGACACCGTGGTGCAGGTGATCGAGCAACAAATGAATGGCATCGACAACCTGCGCTATATCTCGTCGGAGAGTAACGCCGACGGCAGCATGCGCATTATCGTCACATTCAACCAGGGCACCAGCCCGGACATCGCCCAGGTGCAGGTGCAGAACAAGCTCAGCCTGGCCACCCCGCTGCTGCCGCAAGAGGTGCAGCAGCAAGGCCTGCGGGTGACCAAGTTTCAGCAGAACTTCATGATGTTCGTGGGGTTGGTGTCTACCGACGGCAAGCAGAGCAAGGAAGACCTCTCCAACTACATCGTGTCGAACCTGCAAGACCCGCTGTCGCGGACCTCCGGGGTGGGCGACTTCCAGGTGTGGGGCACCCAGTACGCCATGCGCGTATGGCTTGACCCGGCCAGGCTCAACCAGTTTCAACTGACCCCAGTCGACGTGACCACGGCGATCAGCGAGCAGAACGTGCAGATTTCCTCGGGCATGCTCGGCGGCCTGCCGGCGGTCAAGGGCACGGTGTTCAACGCCACCATCATCGGCAAGACCCGCCTGCAGACCTCCGAGCAGTTCGGCGACATCTTGCTGAAGGTCAACCCCGACGGCTCCCAGGTGCGCCTGCGGGATGTCGCCACCCTTGGCCTGGGCGGTGAAAACTACAGCATCGACGCCCAGGCCAACGGCAAGCCGGCTTCGGGTATCGCCATCCGCCTGGCCACTGGGGCCAACGCGCTGGACACCGCCAAGGCGATCCGCGCCACGGTCGACAAGCTCAAGCCGTTCTTCCCGCCGGGGGTGGAGGCAGTGTACCCGTACGACACCACGCCGGTGGTCACCGAGTCGATCAAGGGCGTGCTGCACACCCTCGGCGAGGCGGTGGTGCTGGTGTTCCTGGTGATGCTGTTGTTCCTGCAAAACCTGCGCGCCACGATCATCACCACCCTGACCGTGCCGGTGGTGCTGCTCGGCACCTTCGGCATCCTCGCCGCCGCCGGCTTTACCATCAACACCCTGACCATGTTCGGGATGATCCTGGCCATCGGCCTGCTGGTCGACGACGCCATCGTGGTGGTGGAGAACGTCGAGCGGGTGATGCACGAGGAGCACCTGTCGCCCAAGCAAGCCACGCGCAAATCCATGGGGCAGATCCAGGGCGCGCTGGTGGGCATCGCCCTGGTGTTGACCGCGGTGCTGCTGCCAATGGCGTTCTTCGGCGGTTCCACCGGGGTGATCTACCGGCAGTTCTCGATCACCATCGTCTCGGCCATGGCGTTGTCGGTGTTCGTGGCACTGGTGTTCACCCCAGCGCTGTGCGCGACCTTTCTCAAGCCGCTGGACCCGGCCCTGCACGGGCAGCCGAAAAAAGGCTTTTTTGGTTGGTTCAACCGCGGCTTCGACGCCAGCGCCCGTAGCTATGAGCGCGGCGTGGGCCACATGGTGCGGCACAAGCTGCCGGCGTTCGTGGCGTACCTGTTGATCGTGGCCGGGATGATGGTTCTGTTCACCCGCATCCCCACCTCGTTCCTGCCCGAAGAAGACCAGGGGGTGATCTTCACCCAGGTGCAAACGCCGAACAACAGCTCGGCCGAAACCACCCAGAAGGTGCTCGACCGCATGACCCAGTACCTGCTCGACAAAGAGCACGGCGAAGGCCGCGCGGTGAGTTCGGTGTTCACCGTCAACGGCTTCAACTTCGCCGGCCGCGGGCAGAACTCCGGCATCGCCTTCGTGCTGCTCAAGCCGTGGGATGAGCGCGACAGCGAGCACAGCGTATTCGCCATCGCCCAGCGCGCCCAGCAGGCGTTCTTCAAGTACCGTGACGCGATGGTGTTTGCCATCGTGCCACCGTCGGTGCTGGAACTGGGCAACGCCACCGGGTTCGACTTCTTCCTGCAGGACCAGGCCGGCGTCGGCCATGAAAAACTCATGGAAGCCCGCGGCAAGTTCCTCGAACTGGCCGCGCAAAGCCCGGTGCTGGCAGGGGTGCGCCCCAACGGCCTGAACGACCAGCCGCAGTACCACCTGACCATCGACGACGAGCGCGCCCGGGCCCTGGGCCTGGCGCTGGACGATGTGAACACCACGCTGTCGGTGGCTTACGGCAGCCGCTACGTGAACGACTTCATCGACCGTGGCCGGGTCAAGCGGGTGTACGTGCAGGGCCAGGCCGATTCGCGCATGCGCGTCGAAGACCTCGGCAAGTGGTTCGTGCGCAGCAGTACCGGGGCGATGGTGCCGTTCTCGGCGTTCGCCCACGGTGAGTGGGTGTATGGCTCGCCGAAGCTGTCGCGCTACAACGGCGTGTCGGCCGAAGAAATCCTCGGCACACCGGCCCCGGGCTATAGCTCTGGGCAGGCCATGGCCGAAGTGGAGCGGATCGCCGCCGAGCTGCCACCGGGGGTGGGGATTTCCTTCACGGGGCTGTCTTTCGAGGAGCGCTTGTCTGGTTCCCAGGCCCCGGCGCTGTACGCGCTGTCGATCCTGGTGGTGTTCCTCTGCCTGGCGGCCTTGTACGAGAGCTGGTCGATCCCGATCGCGGTGATCCTGGTGGTACCACTGGGGGTAATCGGTGCGTTGATGGCCACCAGTTTGCGCGGGCTCTCCAACGACGTGTTCTTCCAGGTGGGCCTGTTGGTGACGGTGGGCTTGGCGGCGAAGAACGCCATCCTCATCGTGGAGTTCGCCAAAGAGTTGCACGAGCAAGGCAAAACCCTGCTCGAGGCAGCCGTGGAAGCCTGCCGCATGCGCCTGCGGCCAATCATCATGACCTCGATGGCGTTCGTGCTCGGGGTGGTACCGCTGACGATCTCCACCGGCGCCGGCTCCGGCAGCCAGCACGCCATTGGCACCGGGGTGATCGGCGGTATGATCACCGCCACGGTGCTGGCGATCTTCTGGGTGCCGATGTTCTTCGTTACCGTTTCGTCTCTGTTCAAGGGTAACCGCATGAAGCAAGACGAAGCCCCTTCTCGCGATGAGGCTGGCCAATGAGCAAGTCGTTAATCTCCCTCGCGGTCGCCGCGGCCGTGCTCAGCGGCTGCTCGCTGATCCCCGAGTACAACCGCCCGGCCGCCCCGGTGGCCGCGCAGTACCCCCAAGGGCCGGCCTACTCGGCGGCCCAGGCGCCGGCGCAGGCCGCCGCCGAACAGGGCTGGCGCGAGTTTTTCCGCGACCCGGCGCTGCAGCAGTTGATTCAAACCTC
This sequence comes from Pseudomonas sp. NPDC007930, assembly GCF_042958985.1. Classification (NCBI taxonomy): domain Bacteria; kingdom Pseudomonadati; phylum Pseudomonadota; class Gammaproteobacteria; order Pseudomonadales; family Pseudomonadaceae; genus Pseudomonas; species Pseudomonas sp. NPDC007930. Next base: position 140,682 of record NZ_JBIBKC010000002.1, on the reverse strand, counting down.
GCTGGCCAACAACCGCGACCTCAAGGTCGCGGCGTTGAACGTCGAGGCCTACCGCGCGCAGTACCGCATCCAGCGCGCCGACCTGTTCCCGGCGGTGAGCGCCAATGCCAGCGGCACGCGCCAGCGCACCCCGGCGGACCTCTCCACCTCCGGCGAGGCGCGGATTTCCAGCCAGTATGGGGTCAACCTGGGCATCAGCTCGTATGAACTCGACCTCTTCGGGCGCATTCGCAGCCTCAGCCAGCAGGCCCTGGAAACCTACTTCGCCGGCGAAGAAGCGCGCCGTTCGACGCAGATCAGCCTGGTCGCCAGCGTGGCCAACGCCTACCTCACCTGGCAGGCCGACCGCGAGCTGCTCAAGCTGACCCAAGACACCCTCGGGGCCTACGAAGAAAGCCTGCGCCTGACCACCCGCAGCAACCAGGTGGGCGTGGCCTCGGCGCTGGACCTGTCGCAAGCGCGCACCTCGGTGGAAGGCGCCCGCGCCAGCCTGGCGACCTACCAGCGCCAGGTCGCCCAGGACGAAAACGCCCTGGTGCTGCTGCTCGGCACCGGCGTGCCGGGCAACCTGCCGCAGCCGCAACCGCTGGCCAACCCGATGCTCGCCGAAGTGCCGGCCGGCTTGCCGTCCGACCTGCTCACCCGGCGGCCCGACATCCTCCAGGCCGAACACTCGCTCAAAGCCTCCAACGCCAACATCGGCGCGGCGCGCGCGGCGTTCTTCCCGAGCATCAGCCTGACCGCCAACGCCGGCACCTCCAGTGCCAGCCTCGACGGGCTGTTCAAGGGCGGCTCGGGCAGTTGGGTGTTCACCCCGACGATCAACCTGCCGATCTTCAACGCCGGCTCGCTGAAGGCCAGCCTGGACTACTCCAAGCTGCAAAAAGACATCGGCGTGGCCAACTACGAAAAGGCCATCCAGACCGCCTTCCAGGAAGTGGCCGACGGCCTGAGCGCGCGTAAAACCTACGTCGACCAGTTGCAGGCGCAGAACGACCTGGTCAAGGCCAGCCAGGACTACTACCGCCTGGCCGAGCGCCGCTACCGCATTGGGGTGGACAGCAACCTGACCTTCCTCGACGCCCAGCGCTCGCTGTTCAGCAATCAGCAAACGCTGATCAGTGATCGGCTGGCGCAGTTGCAGGCGGAGGTGAACCTGTACAAGGCGCTGGGGGGTGGTTGGGAGTAGCGCCAGGCGCCTGGCCACAGGCCTGGCGCAACACCCCCTGCAACTGCAGATAGGCCGGCGCCAGCGCGCTCGCCAGGGCCTGCGCCTTGGCCGTGGGCACCACCCCGCGGCCCTTGCGCACGAACAGCGGGTCGGCGAAGTAACGCCGCAACTTGGCCAAATGGTTGCTCATGGCCGGCTGCTTCACGCCCATGAACCGCGCCGCCCGGCTGACATTGCGTTCGCGCTCCAGCACCAGCAGGGTCAGCACGGAGTTGAGGTCGATGCCGCTGAACACCTGTTCGTCGATCATTGCCCGGCCTCTTCCGGCACCGCGGGGTAGAAGCGGTCGAAGGTCACACTGGCGCCCGAGAACATCAGGCCCGCCAGCAACGCGAGGCCCGCTTCGCTGGCAAAAAACACCGCGGGGTACTGGGCGTCAGCCCAGAGTGTGCACAGCACCCGCTCGGCGCCGGCCGGGCCGGCTGCGTTCAACGCACACCCCAGGCACGCCGGCAGGGCTTCGACACCCTCCACGAAGGCCGCGAGGGCCTCGTCAGAACATTCATGGGTGCGACTTAGGCGAAGTGTGAAAATGGCGCGAATAGTCATGGCAAGGTCCTTGAGGCGGTTGATTAGCGCATGGCCTGAACGCTAACGGCCTCACCCCGGCGGACATAGTGCCCTGCGCGCATAGCCCTTGTGATCGCGGCTCATCAATGCGCAGGGGCGCCCGTAGGCCCTTGATTCAACGGGCAAACCGCTGAGCGCCGGTGGCCCTGCGGTAACAAAAGATCACAAAATCGGCCCCTCGCCCAAGCTGTAGGGCGGGTCATTGGCCCGTTGCCGCTGCGCCCAGTCACGCACGGCGCGGGCAAACAGCATCAGGGCTTGCGGTGGGTGGCGGTTGGCGGGGTAATACAAAGACACGCCCGGGTAGGTCGGGCACCACGGCTCCAGCAGGCTGACCAACGCGCCGCGGGCAATGTGTTCGGCCGCCACGTACTCCGGCACCCAGGCGATCCCCACGCCGGCCAGCGCGGCCTCTAGCATCAGGCCAATGTTGTCGAGGGTCATCGGGCCTTGCACATCGAGGTTCAGGCTTTTATCGCGCTTTTCGAACTCCCAGCGAAACAACGAACCACTGGCAAAACGAAAACGGATGCAGCGGTGCTGCTTGAGGTCGTCCGGCACCTGCGGCGCAGGGTGTTCGGCGAGGTACGCCGGCGCCGCCACCGCGCGCATGCGGATGTCTGGCCCGAAGCGCACGGCGATCATGTCTTGGGGGATGTCATCGTGCACCCGGATACCCGCATCGAAGCCGTCGGCAACAATGTCCACCAGGCGGCTGTCAGCGACAAAATCCAGGTGCACCTGGGGGTACTCGCGCACAAAACCCGGCACCACGTGGGTAATCAACCATTTCAGCGAAGATTCCGACGCGCTGATTCGCACCGTGCCGGCGGGCTGGTTCTGCAGGGCGGTGACTTCATTGACCGCCTCTTCAAGCTCCAGCATCACCGGCCTGAGGCGTTTGAACAGTTGCTCGCCGGCTTCGGTCAACGCCACCGAACGAGTGGTGCGGTTGAACAGGCGCAGTTGCAGGCGCGCCTCGAGGTTGCGCATCGAATGGCTCAGCGCCGAAGGCGAGACACCGAGGATTTTCGCGGCGCCGCTGAAGCTTTGTTTTTCAGCAACGGCCAGAAAGGCATTGAGTTCGGACAGGCCGGCTCGGCTCATGGGGGGTACCCTGCTCGCTGCGGTGTGCCTAGGCAGGATACGGTATTGAACTGCCAGCTTGGATTCAACGGGCACTTTAGCCTGTTCAGCGGCAGGCGCGGACCACTGAAACCTGCAAAGCCTAGTGAGCGATATTCACTAATCGTGGCCACTCGGCCCATTGCTGAAAAACCGTCACAACCCCTTGCCGGCCTGGGCGCTACCGCAGCCGGGTGGCCATCCATAAGATGTGCCTCGGCCATCAAACCGGTACGAGGCATCAAGATGAAAGAGGTAGTCGTAGTGTTGGGCCCTGGCGCCATCGGCCAGGCCATCGCCCGCCGCGTGGGCATCGGCAAGCATGTACTGCTGGCCGACCTGCGCCAGGAAAACGCCGAGGCGGCACGGCTTACGCTGCATAACGCCGGGTATGAGGCCAGCGCGGCCAGCGTCGATGTGGCTTCCCGCGCGTCTGTGCAAGCCCTGGCCGAGCACGCGGCCGGCCTGGGCACGGTCACCGCTGCGGTGCACGCCGCCGGGGTTTCGCCGTCGCAGGCGCCCGCGCCGGTGATCCTCGCGGTAGACCTGTACGGCACCGCCCTGGTGCTCGAGGTGTTCGGCGGGTTGATCGCCCCAGGCGGTTCGGCGGTCGTCATCGCGTCACAATCCGGCCACCGCCTACCCGTGCTGCCAGCGGCGCATAACCAGGCCCTGGCGCTGACCCCAGCCGATGAGCTGCTGGGCCTGGATTTCCTCCAGCCGGGGCAGGTCAGCGACCCCCTGCATGCGTACCAGTTGGCCAAGCGCGGCAATGCCTTGCGCGTGGCCGCTGAAGCACTGCGCTGGGGTGAACGCGGCGCGCGGGTCAACGCCATCAGCCCGGGGATCATCATCACCCCGCTGGCCAATGACGAACTCAGCGGGCCGCGCGGCGAAGGCTACCGGCGCATGATCGACCTCTGCCCAGCGCGCCGCGCAGGCACCGCCGATGAAGTGGCCGCCGTGGCCGCGCTGCTGATGGGGCCAGAAGGCACGTTCATCACCGGCAGCGACATCCTGATGGACGGCGGGGTGACCGCGGCCTACCACTATGGGGCGCTGGCGCCGCGCTGAAATACGCCAGCCAGCGCCTTGCGCTGGCGCCCGCTGGCCCTTTGCGATATACCTGTGGCCATCGTAGCCACATGGATTGGCTGGGGGCCACTGGCCACCTGGCACACAGATGAGCAGAACCGGCATTCTCAGCACCCTCGAACTCGCCAAAGGGGTGAACATCACCTCGGCGCTTGATCTGCGCTACGCCTCCCGGCGGGCGCGGCGCAAGGCCCGCTGGCACCTGGCGCTGATGTTCGGCACCAGCGCACTCACCGCCGCCAACTTCCTCCCCGGCTTGCAAAGCTCTCTGCTCTGGGCCGCCTGCGCCATCGTTGCGCTGCTGCTGGCGCGAACCTTCCCCGCGGTGCGCGCCAGCCTGCTGCATGCCCGCGCGGTACGCGCGTCGGCGCTGCGGCTGCAGGCGCTGCTGCACCAGGACGCCCACGGCGAGCAAGCCTTCGCCTACAAACTCTCGGCCTTCCAGCCACGGATGAAACTGCGCGTGGCGGTGATCGGCAAAGACAACCGGGTGAGCATCCGCACCTACCGCGCGGTGCCGGGCGAGCAGGCCTGGCTCAAGGTCGAGGGGCGCCAGGTGTATGCCAAGGCGTGGCTCGAGAAGGTGTTTGGCGAGAAGTGGCGGGGCTTGGCGGCTGAGCGGGGGATTCCCGCCCATCGCGCCAAGGGGTTTGCTCAAGGCTCGCTGGGCACTGCCAGGCTTCAATAACCCGCACCCTGCCCGCCCGCTCTACTTCGGATAATTGGACGGGAACAGCGCCCGCCGCGCCGCTTCGTCCAGGTCCTTCTTGAAGCTGTGTTCCTTGCCCACTTCACGTGCCCTTGCCGCCGCTGGGCGCGCGTCAACCCGCTCGAACCAGCTTTTCAGATGAGGGTAGGCCGCCAACGCATCGGGCGTGCCTTTCATCACCCGCGGGGCACGGATCAGCCAGCCCCAGGTAGCCATATCGGCGATGGTGTAGCTATCACCCACCAGGTATTGCCGCCCCGCCAGATGCTGGTCAAGCACCTCGTAATGGCGCTCGATCTCCCGCCGGTAGCGGTTGACCGCGTAGTCGTTGCCCTCCGGCGCGGCGTACTGAAAATGCACCGCCTGGCCCGAGAATGGGCCCAGGCCGGAGGCAATGAACGCCAACCACGACAACAGCTCGGGTTTGTCTTGCGGCGCCCCCATAAAGCGCCCGGTTTTTTCCGCGAGGTAGAGCAAGATGGCGGTTGAGTCGAACACCCGCGCCGGCACGCCGCCCGGCCCCTCGCTGTCGATGATCGCCGGCACTTTGCCGTTAGGGTTGACGGCGCGAAACGCTGGCAGATGTTGCTCGCCCTTGCTGGTGTCGACCGGTACCAGTTCGTATTCGAGGTTGGCTTCCTCCAGAAACAGCGCGACCTTCGCCGGGTTGGGTGTGGGGTGGAAATAGAAACGGATCATCGGGCTTCTCTCGCTGGCAGGCTCGGGCAAACTAACGCTTGCGTTTTAGAACGACTGATCTAGATTAGGCGATCCGCGCCGCGAGGCGCAACTTCAAACGCTCCGCGTGAGGCACCGGTCATGGCACGGCCCAGAGAATTCGACGAAACCGCAGTGCTCGAAGCGGCGATCCAGTGTTTTTGGCAAAAGGGCTTCGAAGCCACGTCAATGCGCGACCTGATCGACTGCATGGGCATCACCAGCGCCAGCGTATACAACGCGTTCGGCGATAAGCGCGCGCTGTACCGCAGGGCCCTGGCGCACTACCTCGAAAGCAGCTTTGGCGAGCGCGTCCGGCGCCTGGAGAGCACCCTGCCGGCGCGCCAGGCCATCGAGCAGTTTTTCGCTGAAGTGATCGGCCGCTCGGTCGCCGACGCCCAGCACCGAGGCTGCCTGATGGTCAACTCAGCGCTGGAGGCAGTACCCGGCGCACCGGAGGCCCAGGGGGTTATTGATGACTTTCTGGCGCGGGCCGAGGCGTTTTTTCGCCGTAACGTTGAGGCGGGCCAGGCTGACGGCAGTATCGCTTGCGCGCTGCCCGCGCAAGACCTCGGCCGGCTGTTGTTGAGTGTGTTGCTGGGGGTTCGGGTATTGGCCCGGGCCAATGCTGGGCGGGAGGTGTTGGAGGGGGCTGCCAGGCCTGTGCTGGCGATGTTGGGGGTGGGCACAGCAGAAAGCAAAAAGCTCTGACTGATCAGGGGTTTGGGTATGGCGGGGGCGTAGAGATTCGAACGCTAGGATAGTTGCCCATCGGCGGTTTCAAGACCGCTAGCGAAACGCCCAAATGGCGCGACCTGCATTGTGTTTTCCGTTCCATAAACTTGATCTCTCAAAGACCCTGAAAGGCCTGTATTTGCTGGGCTTTCCTTTTGAGTTATGGAACAGGTTTTTGCCCTCCCCGATGCACTGCCAGACCCTATCTATTCTCGGTGGTATGCCCTATCCAATATTGTTATCTGTCGGCCTGAGTGCCTGCGCAGCGCAGCCACTTTCGCGCCCGCGATGATCTCGTGTACCTTTCCACGGATAGGGAGCGAACCCAAGGCGGCGAAAGCCTACATCTGCAGGAAGCGGCTATGCAGCACAAAAATGTAAAGCGCCGAGCTCTTTTAGTTCTGGCTGTTTTAGCGCTTAGCGATTTGGCGGTTGCCCGTGGCGGTCGCGGGGGCGGGCATGGCGGCGGCAGAAGCTGGGGGCGTGGTGGTAGGTCCGGTGGCTCTGGCGGGGCTGCGTTCATCGGGATCGTGCTTGCCATCGGCGTTATGTGGTGGGGCGCTTCCGCCATTTTCGGCCGCAAGAAAAAGCCCAAGACAAACCAGGTTTCAGAGTCTGCACCGCCACTCCAAAAGCCCGCTGAGCGAACGCTGCCTAGGGTGCTGGGTGATGAGGCTCGCACTGACTCGAAGCTTTGCCCGCAATGCGGAAAGGCAATGCAGAGGCGTTTCGCTAAACGAGGACGGTATGCCGGCCGAGCATTTTTTGGATGTAGCGCTTATCCAAAATGCCGGGGTATCCGACCCGAATGACGTCCATTCAAGAACGCACTCACTCCATCCTACCTTTCCCATCTCATCGCACGGTCATAAGCTGATCCAGCCTAGTTGTGTAACTCTGGCTCATCAGTTCCCTACGCATGCCCCAGTCCGGGGCCAACGGAGTCGACGCTGTTCGCAGCGTTCCCCTTCACCCACCTCCCGTTGATTGCGTCCAACACCTCCATAACCCGCTCCGAAGCCGCCGGCTGCGACACTGCGAACAGGTCGTCTGTGTACTCGCCGCGCTGGCACAGATCCATCAGCAGCACCTCGGCCTTGCTGTAGCGATAGCCCAGCCGGTAAACCCGCTCGAGCGCCTCGCAGGCTGCCTTGGTCATCAGCCGTACGTCATCGGTGGGGTACGGCAACTCCACCACCACGCCCTGGGCGTACTTGGCCTCGTCTGGGTTGAACATGCCGGTGCGGATCGAGATGCGCATTTTCTTGCACAGCGACCGCTGGCCACGCAGCTTCTCGGCGGCGCGCAAGGTGTAACTGGCCACTGCCTCGCGGATGGGTGCCAAGTCGTTAAGGCGCTCGCCGAACATGCGGCTGCAGCAGATTTCCTGCCGCGGCGGGTCCACCTCGTCTACATCCAGGCATGGCGTGCCGGCCAACTCGCGAATGGTCTTCTCCAGCACCACGCTGAACTGCAGGCCCAACTGCCGGGCGTCAGCCTGCGCCAGGTCCCACGCCGTTTTGATACCCAGCGTTCCCAGGTGGGCCTTCATCCTCCGGCCGATGCCCCACACGTCGCCCACGTCGCAGTGCTTGAGCACCCAGTCGCGGGCGTGGGCGGGGCGCAGGTCGACCACTCCGCCGGTCTGCTGCTGCCAGGTCTTGGCAGCGTGGTTGGCCAGCTTGGAAAGCGTTTTGGTACCGGCGATGCCTACGCCCACCGGGATGCCCGTCCATTGCCGCACGCGCGCGCGAATGCTCCGACCCAACTGTTCCAGGCTGCCAGGCACGCCGGCGAGGTCCACGAAGGCTTCGTCAATGCTGTACACCTCGAGGCGCGGGACCATGCCCTCGATGACGGTCATCACCCGCTCGCTCATTTCACCGTACAGCGCATAGTTGCTACTGAATGCCAGGATGCCCTGGCGGCGCAGCACGTCACGGATCTGGAAGTACGGCTGGCCCATCTTCACAAACGGCTTGGCGCACGCTGAGCGGGAGATCACGCAGCCATCGTTGTTGCTCAGGACCACAATGGGCGTGCGGGCCAGGTCTGGGCGGAATACCCGCTCGCAGCTGGCATAGAAGCTGTTGCAGTCGATCAGCGCGAAGGCCGGTTCAGGCTTTGGGGTCATGGCTGCGCACACTGAAGGTGACCACGCCCCAGATTTGCAGCTCATCACCGTCGAGGATGTAGCGGGGCGGGAAGCGCTTGTTCTCCGACAGCAGTGCGACCTCGCCCTCTTTTCGATGCAGGCGCTTGCACAGCGGCTCTCCATTCACCGCGGCGATCACGATGTCCCCGTGGGCCGGCTCGGCGGAGCGATCGACCACCACCAGGTCACCGTCGAAGATCCCGGCGCCCTGCATGCTGTCACCCTCGATCCGCACCAGGTAGATGTGCGGCGCACGCAAGCCCAGGAGCTCGTCCAGGGAAATCGCCTGTTCGAGATGATCGGTAGCCGGCGATGGGAAACCCGCCGGCACCCGGAATGAGTAGACCGGCACGCACGCCGAGCTGGCCGCGAGCGGCCCGATGATTGAGACCATGCTTGAATACTGCTTTACTGGTTATATATACAGCTAACCCTTTGCGGCACGGTGTGGTCAATAATCGTGAGTGCGACAGATGATAGGTGGCCACCATGTGTGGAAGGTTTGTGCAGGACCGAAGCTTGGCTGACTATGTGGACTGGCTTGGCGTAAGGCCGATTGGCGGCTATGACGCCATTGCGCTCGAGCGCTTCAATATCGCGCCGACTGCCCAGGTGAGCGTGCTGCAGAACCGCGGCGCGGGGCTTCTGATCTCCGCCATCAAATGGGGCTGGCAACCGCACTGGGCTACCGGCAAGCGGCCGCCGCCGATCAACGCGCGGGTGGAAACGGTGGCGACCAACCGCTTCTTCAAGGACGCCTGGCCGCATCGGCTGCTGGTCCCCGCCACGGGCTGGTATGAATGGGTGGCCGACCCGGAAGACGCGAAGCGCAAGCAGCCCTACTTCATCCACTTGAAGTCAGGGGAGCCGATGTTCTTTGCCGGGATAGGCACCCATGAGGGATTCGTAATCATCACAGCGGACTCAGAGGGTGGGATGGTGGACGTGCACGACCGCCGGCCGGTGGTACTCGAGCCTGGCCTGGCGGCGGAATGGGCCGACCCTGAAACGCCGGCAGCGCGGGCGGAGGAGATTGTGCGCAGCGGCGGTACCGGTACTGAAGCGTTCAAGTGGTACCCGGTGGGCAAGGCAGTGGGTAATGTTAGAAACCAAGGGCCACAGCTTGTGCTGCCGCTGACAGAATAGGATGGGCGCATAGTGGCAGGGAAAAGCTTCTTGAAACGGTGGGATTTTCAAGTGGATCGAGTGGTGTGCAGTTGCTGCGGGGCTGGTTAACCAGTGACGGAGGCGCGGCGCCCATCCGAGCACCGGGAGGGATGTGAGGCAGCCAGGCCGGCTGTGGAGTTTCCATGGCGCGACCTAACGGCTGTTTTGCGTAAACAAAGCACATGATCCTTCAGTTGCTTGGGCCTTTGTTGCCATGAAGGAACATACCCTCGAAGTCGTCATATGTCATGACCATGCAATCGTCTACGACAATTTCCATGGAGTCGCCTCCAGCACCTCGGCAAAATGAGACCATCTGCTCGCCCTTGCTGATCGTGCCGTATAGCTTTGACGTCTTTAGCGGAAAGAAGCTTTGGGCATCCTTGGGATACGGTGTAACAGCATATGGCCTTATCAGAATATGGCTGGTCGGGGTTCCTGAAATCCAAAGGGTCGGCTCACCGTTCCTTGCCCGAAATACGCGCTCCACGGGCCCTACGATGAACCAGTATTTCCCCTTGAACATATTGTCGGCTGAGACTTCATTCTGCTTATAGGCGTTGGCGAGGACAGCACTATTTATGACGGCCTTCTCACCCTTATTGAACCGCGTCATAGCGTCACCCATGACTTTTAAATGAGCGTCCCAACCTGGGCCATCAATGTCATCGGTATCGGCATGGGATGTTGGTGGGAACAGTGAAAGCGTTAAGCACAAGCAAGTGAATAAACTGGCGGTACGGAGTTTGGGGGTAGACACGTCAAGCAATCCCTGCTGATTGGCGGATTTATGGCGGCGGATAGTACAGCTACGCCTAAAAACAAGAAAGCGGCTTAACGCCAGCATCGATGACTGCTATTTGCTGCTATGTGCTGACACAATTGTCATCGCCACCATATCCACACCACCCGCCGGCTGAATGCTCGTCCGCGAGCAGAACTGCTCGCCCGACTGCGAACCATAGGGTGTCCAGCCCGGCCGCATCCATGCGCTGATAGAACGCCTCCGGATCGGCACGGTAGTTCGCCGAACCGGTGCTGCTATCGCTGGGCACACTCGTTGCTTCTGGCGGCAGTTCTTTACTACTTCGACTTTATCTAATCAGATGATGAAGACCCGAGCCCGTTGCGGGCTCGCGGTTGGCCCAAATGACTACCAGGCGCGCAGGGATCAGGTTCCGGCGCATGACCTGCTGCAGGCCTCGCCCTGCCGCCAGAGTCATTCCCGCGAGCGCGGCAAGGCATCGGGCAATCCACAGCACGACGCCTCCCGCTCTACAGCTCGACTTCTTACTGGTGCAACAAAATAAAACCACGCAAAAGCTGCCCATCATGATGAGGGCCGAGGATGGCTCGCTGAACGGCCTGGGGCGACTGGTCCCGATGATCGAGAAGCGCAACGCTGCCCATCCTTCGCAATACCTGCTGATCAGCAAGCACGGCAAACGAATGTCAGCGCCCATGCTAAGGCGGCGATGAGGGTCTACCGCCGCGTGGGCGTGACTGCGAAGCCGTCCAAACTAAGCCGAGTTCTGGAGCGGTTCCATTTCTATCATGGAACGCCTGCTAAAACCCTGACCAGCCAGACAACATTCCAGAAAGCAAAAAGCCCTGACTGATCAGGGCTTTGAATATGGCGGAGGCGTAGAGATTCGAACTCTAGGATAGTTGCCCATCGGCGGTTTTCAAGACCGCTGCCTTAAACCACTCGGCCACACCTCCTCGTTTTGCGGGCGCCATGATACCTCAATCCAACCCCTTGTCAAATCAACCTTTTCCCTGAAAACCCGGCCCCTTGCCCCGTTGATTTGCAACGGAGTATTTCCATAAACCCTTTCTCACTTGCCGCCAGCCGCTAAGCTTGGTTCAATCGTTGCATCCACTCAACAGGAGTCTCGCCATGCGCGAACAGGATTACAGCATCAACCGCGCGGAGGTGGCCCAGTCCGAAGTCGGCCGCGTTCTGCGCAACACCTATGGCCTGCTGGCGCTTACCCTGGCGTTCAGTGGCGTCATGGCCTTCGTCTCGCAGCAGATGCACTTCCGCTACCCGAACGTGTTCGTGGTGCTGATCGGCTTCTACGGTCTGTTCTTCCTCACCGCCAAGCTGCGTGATTCGGCCTGGGGCATCGTCTCCACCTTCGCCCTCACCGGCTTCATGGGGTTCATCCTCGGCCCGATCCTCAACCGCTACCTGGGCATGCAGGGCGGTGCGGAAGTGGTCAGCGCGGCGTTCGCGATGACGGCACTGGTGTTCTGCGGCCTGTCGGCCTACGTGCTGGTCACCCGCAAAGACATGAGCTTCCTCAGCGGCTTCATCACCGCGGGCTTCTTCGTGCTGCTGGGTGCCACGCTGGCCAGCTTCTTCTTCCAGATCAGCGGCCTGCAGCTGGCAATCAGCGCCGGTTTCGTGCTGTTCTCGTCGGTGTGCATCCTGTTCCAAACGAGCGCGATCATCCACGGTGGCGAGCGTAACTACATCATGGCCACGATCAGCCTGTACGTGTCGATCTACAACCTGTTCATCAGCCTGCTGCAACTGTTCGGCATCATGAGCAGCGACGACTGATCGCAGCCCGCTACATGGCCCTTGCAAACCCCCGCCCTTGTGCGGGGGTTTGTGTTTTTTCAGGCCTGAAGGTTTAGAATCGCCAGCAGTACTGTTCAAGAGAGCCCCATGAAGTTCGCCATTGCCGTGTTCGCCCCCGCCCACGCGCCTGCCTCCCGGCGGGCGTTGCGCTTTGCCGAGGCCGTGTTGGCCGAAGGGCATGAAATTGTGCGCCTGTTTTTCTACCAGGATGGCGTGCACAGCGCCTCGGCCAACGTGGTGTTTCCTCAGGATGAAACCGACATCGCCCAGCAATGGCGCGCGTTCATCGCCCAGCAGCAGCTGGATGCGGTGGTGTGCATTGCCGCCGCCCTGCGCCGTGGCGTGCTGGATGCGCGCGAGGCAGAGCGCTACAGCCGGCCGGCGGCCAACCTGCCGGCGCCGTGGCAGTTGTCGGGGCTGGGCCAGTTGCACGAGGCGGCGCAGATGGCCGACCGGCTGGTCAGCTTTGGAGGGGCATGAACATGGCTAAATCGATGTTGATCGTGACCCGCCAGGCGCCCTGGGCCGGGCCGTCGGCCCGCGAGGCCCTGGACCTGGCGCTGGCCGGCGGGGCCTTCGACCTGCCGCTGGCCATGCTGTTTCTCGATGATGGCGTATTCCAGTTGCAGGCCGGGCAGCGCCCCGCCTCGCTGGAACAGAAAGACCTTGGCGCCAACCTCAAGGCCTTGCCGCTGTTCGGGGTGGATGAATGCTATGCCTGCGCCCACAGCCTGGCCGCCCGGGGCCTGGCCGCCGAGGCCCTGGCGGTGCCGGCCGAGCCGCTCGACGCACAAGCGATCGCGGCGTTGTTCAACCGTTTTGACCAGGTGATCACCCTCTGATGGCAACCTTGCACGTGCTCTCCCACTCCCCCTTTACCGACGGCCGCATGGCCAGTTGCCTGCGGGTGCTGGGCGCCGAAGACGGCGTGCTGCTGTGCGGTGACGCCGTGTACGCGCTGGCCTCGGACCTGCCGCTGCCCCCTGCGCGGCTGTACGCGCTGGAGGAAGACCTCGCCGCCCGCCAGGTGCGCAGCACCTTGCCGGTGACCGCGGTTGATTACCCCGGCTTCGTGGCCCTGAGCCTGGCGTATAGCAAGGTGAACAGTTGGCTATGAATACCCTGCACGCCGACGGGCGCGAAATCGCCCTGGACAAAGACGGCTTCCTGCAGCAGTTGGAGGACTGGTCCCCCGCGGTGGCCGGCGAGCTGGCCGCCCGTGAAGGCATCGCGCTGGGCGACAGCCACTGGGCCGTGCTGCACGCCCTGCGGGATTTTTACCAGGAATTTCAGCTGTCGCCGGCCACCCGCCCGTTGGTGAAGTACACCGCCACGCGGCTGGGCGCGGACGTCGGCAACAGCGCTACCCTCAACCGTTTGTTCAACGGCACCCCCGCCAAGCTTGCGGCCAAGTTGGCTGGCCTGCCCAAACCGACCAATTGCATATGACCCCGCTCACCCTGCAAACGCCTGAAGAACACCCCTTCGCCCAATTCGTGCGCATTCTCGGCAAGGGCAAGCGCGGCGCGCGCGCCCTCACCCGCGAGGAAGCCCGCGAAGCCATGGGCATGCTGCTCGATGGCCGGGTCGAAGACACCCAGCTCGGCGCCTTCCTGATGCTGCTGCGGCACAAGGAAGAAAGCCCCGAAGAGTTGGCCGGTTTCACCGAAGCGCTGCGTGAGCGGCTGCGCGCGCCGGCGCTGGCGGTCGACATCGACTGGCCAAGCTACGCCGGTAAAAAGCGCCACCTGCCGTGGTTCCTGCTGGCGGCCAAGTGCCTGGCGGCCAGTGGCCTGAAGGTGTTCATGCACGGCGGCGGCGCGCACACCGCCGGGCGCCTGTACACCGAGCAATTGCTCGGGCCGCTGGGCATCCCCCTGTGCCGTGACTGGGCACAAGCCGAGCACGCGCTGGCCAACGGCGGCCTGGCCTTTATGCCATTGGGCGACTGGGCGCCAGCGCTGCAACGGATGATCGACCTGCGCAACACCCTGGGCCTGCGCTCGCCCATCCACTCCCTGGCGCGGATCCTCAACCCGCTGGGCGCGCGGCTGGGCCTGCAGAGTATCTTCCACCCGGGTTACCAGGCGGTGCACCGCGAGGCCAGCCAGTTGCTCGGTGACACAGCGATCGTGATCAAGGGCGACGGCGGCGAGATCGAGGCCAACCCCGACAGCCCCTGCCACCTGTATGGCACCGCCGCTGGGCTGAACTGGGATGAAGAATGGCCGGCGCTGGCCGCCCAGCGCCATGTGAAGCCCGCCACCCTGGAACCCGAGCAGTTGCTCGAGGTATGGCGTGGCGAGGCTGAAGACAGCTATGGCGAAAAAGCCGTGCTGGCCACCCTGGCCCTGGCCCTGCGTGGCTTGGGGCGCGCGCGGGAGGCGGCGTTTGCCGAGGCCGCGGCGCTGTGGCAGGGGCGCGACCGGGCGGCGCTGTAAGGGCCAGCCCGGCCTGCGCGGCCGAACCACCCCGCATCAGCTTTGCTGATAGTCACTACACCGCTTACCCCCTACTGCGGCAAAACTTTGCCCCGTACACTGCCCTCCAATTCAGCATTACGCACAGGAGTTGAGGGCATGGGCTTACTCGTCGAAGGGCAATGGCAAGACCGCTGGTACCAGAACAGCGAGGGCGGCGCGTTCGAGCGCCAGCCGTCGCAGCGCCGCCAGTGGGTCAGCCCAGCCGAGGGCGCGCCGTTCCCGGCTGCCAGCGGGCGCTACCACCTGTACGTGTCGCTGGCCTGCCCTTGGGCCCACCGCACGCTGATCGTGCGTGAGCTCAAGGGCCTGCAGGCGCACATCGGCGTGAGCGTGGTCAGCTGGTTGATGGGCGAACAGGGCTGGGCCTTCAACACCGAGCTCGGCGCCAGCGGCGATGCGCTGTTTGGCCACACCTACTTGCACCAGTTGTACACCCAGGACGCCGCCGACTACACCGGCCGGGTCACCGTGCCGGTGCTGTGGGACCGCGAGCGCCAGTGCATCGTCAACAACGAGTCGGCGGAGATCCTGCGGATGTTCAACGAGGCGTTCGATGGCCTCACCGGTAACCGCCTGGACCTCTACCCTGCCCCGCTGCGCGGCGAGATCGACGCGCTCAACGAGCGGATTTACCCGCGGGTGAACAACGGCGTGTACCGCGCCGGTTTCGCCACCCGCCAAAGCGCCTACGAGGCGGCCTTCGATGAGCTGTTCAGCGAGTTGGATACCCTTGAGGCACTGCTGGGCCGCCAGCGTTACCTGGCCGGTGAGTACCTGACCGAAGCCGACGTGCGCCTGTTCACCACCCTGGTGCGCTTCGACGCGGTGTACCACGGCCACTTCAAGTGCAACCTGCGCCGGCTGGAGGAGTACCCGAACCTCAGCCACTGGCTGCGCGAGCTGTACCAGTGGCCGGGCGTGGCCGCCACGGTGGACTTCAACCACATCAAGCGCCACTACTACGGTAGCCACCCGACCATCAACCCCAACGGCCTGGTGCCCAAAGGCCCGCAGTTGGACTTCAGTCGCCCGCACGACCGGGCGAAGCTGCCGGGCCAGGGGGTTTGGCAACGGCCATAGCCACCTGCTTGCCCTTGCGCAGGCCCACCCCGCGGGCCTGGCCGTCGCGGCGCTTGCCCAGTTGCGCGTCGCTGACCAACGCCGGGATCAACGGCCCCTCCGGCAGGTGTTTCCAGAAGCGCCCGGGCATGTGCCCTTGCATCACCTTGGGGTTCAGCCGCGCCGGGTTGAACAGGTGCCGGTAATACGCCAGCCACAACTCACCGCCCGGGTCTTCGCCGGCACGGGCCAGGGCTTGCCAGGCCGGCGGGCAAGGCCGTTGGTAGTTGAGGGTTGCGCCGTCGAACCAGGCGCCGTCGCTGGGCGTGGCGATCAACCAGCTGGCCTTGCCCATGCGCCCAATGAAGTGCTCGCAGCCGGCGCGCAGTACATCGTGGGCCGGTTCGTACCAGGCCACGAATTCCGGCCCCTGGCGCGCCGCCGGTAGCGGCACGAAGCGCAGGAACGCATGCAGGTGGTGGGTCTCGCGGCGTACGTGCTTGACCCGCCGCTGCAGCTCACTGCCCAATGCCTCGCCAGCCAGCATGGCCGTGCGGTCACCATGGGCCACCCGCCAGAGCACTTCATACAGCACGCTCCAGCGCTGCGGGCCGCGGTAGCCAGCCGCTTGGCGCAGCAGCTCGGGCAATTCCGGCGGCACCTTGGGCCGGTACGGCCCCGGGCCCACGGGCAGCTCGGCGCCGGCGCCGAACAGGTCGGCGGCGCCGTTCCAGCTCACCGTGCTCGGGTCGATACCGTGGCCCAGCAACTGCCGGGCCTGGGCGCGCCAGGTGTCGAAGCAATCACCACACTCGAGGCTGATCACCCGAACAGGCCCATCTGCTGTGGCGGCTGTTGCCATTGCCGGCGCAACGCCTGGCTGGTGGCGCCGGCTTGGCGCGGGTGGTAGTCGCTGGTGATGATGAACGGCCCGGCCTTGGCCACCACGCAGCGCAGGCGCACCAGGTCGTCGTAGCGAATCCGCCGCTGCCGGCGCAGTTCAACCAGGCGCTGGGCGCTGCGCAAACCGATACCGGGCACCCGGGCAATCTGCAGGGGTTCGGCGCGGTTCAAGTCAAGGGGGAAGGTCTCGCGGTTGGCCAACGCCCAGGCCAGCTTGGGGTCGATGTCCAGGGCCAGGTCGCCGGGGCCGGCGAGCAGTTCGCTGGCGGTGTAGCCGTAGCCGCGCAAGAGGAAGTCCGCCTGGTACAGGCGGTGCTCGCGCAGCAACGGTGGTGGCGCCAACGGCACGCTGGCGGGGCTGGCGGGGATGGGGCTGAACGCCGAGTAATACACCCGGCGCAGCTTGAAGCCTTGGTACAACGCCTGGGCGTTGTGCAGGATGGTGCTGTCGTCGCTGCTGTCGGCGCCGATGATCATCTGCGTGCTCTGCCCGGCCGGGACGAAGGCCGGCGCGCGGCGTTCACCGGCCACGGCCTGTTGGCCGCGCTGGATCGTGCCCATGGCGGCGCGAATGCTATGCCCGTGTTTTTCCGGGGCCAGCGCGCGCAGGCTGATTTCGCTGGGCAGCTCGATGTTCACGCTCAGGCGGTCGGCGTACAGGCCGGCTTCCTCGATCAGTGCTGGGTCTGCTTCGGGGATGGTTTTGAGGTGAATGTAACCGCGGAACTGGTGGGTTTCGCGCAGCAGCTTGGCCACGCGCACCAGTTGCTCCATGGTGTAGTCCGGCGAGCGGATGATCCCGGAGCTGAGAAACAGGCCGCTGACGCAATTGCGGCGGTAGAAGTCGAGGGTCAGGCGGACCACTTCCTCGGGGCTGAAGCGCGCCCGCGGCACGTCGCTGGAACGGCGGTTCACGCAGTACTGGCAGTCGTACAGGCAGAAGTTGGTGAGCAGCACCTTGAGCAACGACACACAGCGCCCGTCGGGGGTGTAGCTGTGGCAGATGCCCATGCCATTGCTGGCGCCCAGGCCGTCCTTGCCCTGGGAGCTGCGCTTCGGCGCCCCGCTGCTGGCGCAGGAGGCGTCGTACTTGGCGGCATCGGCGAGGATGCTGAGTTTGTCGATCAATTCCATGGCAGGCACGCATACACTGATTTTTTATACAGTATATTGCAGGGGCCTGGGCTGGCAAGGGCCGTTGGTCATGGGTGCCGGCCTTGAAGGCCTCCTTTGCCTCAAGAGCGCCGCTTCTGCTCACTGAACTGGCGCAGGATGATCGGCAATATCCGCCGCCCATCATGCCAGTAGCGCCCCGCCAGCCGGCGCGGTTCGCTGAGGATCCGGTGCAGCCATTCCAGCGAGAGTTTCTGCACCCACATCGGCGCGCGCTGCACCTTGCCGGAGAGAAAGTTCAGCGCCGCCCCGGTGCACAGCGCCACGCCGCGGGCACCGCCGCGCTGGGCGAGTTGCAGGCACAGCAATTCCTGGCGCGGCGAGCCTACCGAGAACACGATCAACTGCGCCGGGTGCTCTTCGATGAAGCGCATGGTCGCCTCCACCTCCTCGGGCTTGTTGATAAAGCCCATGGGCGGGTCGTAGTGCTGGAACTCGATGCCCGGGTAGCGCTCGGCTAGCACCTGCAGCACGTCCACCGTCGAGCCGATCACCGTGACCGTCCAGCCAAGGCGCTGGGCCTGGTTGATCATCGCGGCGGTCAGGGTGCTCCCGGGGATCGCCTCCGGCACGCCAGCGCCCAACTTGCGCAGCACCGGCATCAGCACGCGGCTGTCGCAGATGCGATGGCCGGCGCCGAGGTAGGCCTGCTTGAAGGCGGTGTCGTGTTCGAGCATCACCACGTGGTTCACATTGGTGGTCACCACGTAGTTGAACGGGCCAACCACGCGCTGGGTGAGCGCGCCGATCAGTTGGGCCTGGTCACCTGTATAGAAATCGATACCAAAAACTTTCATCCTGAGGGCATCCTGTGGGTGGTGTCGCGGAGCCGGGCGAACTCAGGCAGGGCGCGGCGTGCAGGCGCAACGGCGGCCCTGCTGGATGGCGGCTAACGCGCAGGCTTTTTGGCCAGCAGCGCGCACATCGACAGCGAAGTCCCGAATCAGAGCACTACAATGCAATATGGGCAGCAACGCAGTAAGGCTGCGGGCCGCTTCGACGGAGTCGGCGTTCTCGTCTGAAGCACAGCAATTCCATGCTTCTTTTCATCCAGAGGATGAGCCGATGATCAGATGGTTGGCTTCGCACACGCGCACGATGCGCCTCAGGCGCCCATTCAAGGCTCACAAGGCGGCTTTGCCGTTACGCCCGGCTACGTTGGCCGGGCTGTTGTTGTTGTTCAGTGCCGGCGGCGCCCTGGCCGCCAGCGATAAGATTCCGATGGTGTTACTTAATGTGTCTGGCGCCGAATTCTCCGAAGGGGTCTTCCCCGGTTCGGTCGGCACCAACTACTTCTTCCCGCAAGAGGGCTTCTTCCTCGCCTGGAAGGGCCGTGGCATCCGCTCGGTGCGTTTCCCGATGGTCTGGGAACGCCTGCAGCCGACCCTCAACGGCCCGCTGGACCCTACCTACGCCGGCCTGGTCGACAAAATGCTGGTGCAGGCCGCTTCGGCGGGCGTAACGGTGATCCTCGACATCCACAACTACGGCCGTTACCGCGGCCAGGTGATCGGTACCTCGGGGGTGCCGGTGTCGGCCTACAAAGACCTCATCAGCAAAGTGGCGCAGCGTTGGTACGGCTATTCGGCGCTGGAGGGCTACGACCTGATGAACGAACCCCATGACGATTCCGACGCCATGTGGCTGGGCGCCGCCCAGGCCGGCATCGACGCGGTGCGCGCCATCGACAAAAAGCACAAGATCATCATCGAGGGCCGTTCATGGGCCAGCGCCGCGCGCTGGCAAACCTCCAGCGCCGAGCTGGCGAGCCTGAAAGACCCGCAAAACAACCTGATCTACTCCGCCCACCTGTACCTCGACCCCGATGCCAGCGGCCAGTACGTGTACCCGATCAACAGCGCCACCTGGAACGACAACATCGGCGTGCAGCGCGCCACGCCGTTTATCGAATGGCTCAAGGCCAACGGCAAGAAGGGCCAGATCGGCGAGCACGGGGTGCCCGACAACGACCCGCGCTGGCTGGCCGCCACGGCCAAGTTGCTGACCTACCTGCGCAACAACTGCGTGCCGTTGGCGTACTGGTCGTCGGGCCCTTACTGGGGCGACTACAGCCTGGCGATCGAGCCCACCAACGGCGTGGCGCGGCCGCAATGGGCCGTGCTGCAGAAGTACCTGACCTACTCCAAGTGCACCGCTAACGGCCCCTGAGGGCCAATGCCGCGGGGGGCCTGGCCCCCTGTGGCAGCGGCGGCTGGCGCGATGCTTGCACCGTTGCACTGGCGCGGCCGAAGTACACGAACGCCGCCAGGGCAACCCCGGCGATGTCGCCGCCGTACATGATCGAGCTGGAGAAGAACAGGTTGATGAAGTTGAACGCCATGTCCAGGGCAAAGGCGCTGAGCAACGGCCCCTTGTGCCGGCACTGGCGGGCAATGCGCCAATAGCCCACGAAGTACACCAGCATGATCAGCGGGGTGATCAACCCGTAGCGGTACAGCACCCCGAGAATGCCCACGTCGGAGAGGTAGAAGTAGCTGCTGTAGAAGCGCGCGAAACCGCCCTCCCACTGCAGCGACAACGCGCCCATGCCCACGTACCAATTGGCCGCGCTGTCGCGCAGGATGATCGCCGTGGTGTCGGCGCGTACCCCGCCCGGTTCGCTGGCTTCTTCGATCAGCGCCATCAGCCGGTAGTACTGTTCATCGAACACGCTGGGCACCAGCAGGTACGCAACCACCCCCACCACCAGCGCCACCAGGCCGAGCTTGGCCAGGTTGCCCAGGCGCGCGCGGAACACCCACAGCGCCGCCAAGGCCCAGACCAGCATGATGTTGCGGGTTTGCAGCACCAGCCACAGGTAGGCGGCGAACACCCCCAACAGCAGCAGCGAGACCACCTCGACGCGCTGGCGCAGGCGGTACATCAGCATCATCGCGCAGATCGACACATAGCTGATGCCAATGCTGTAGCGGTCGGGGCGCAGCGGGTTGAAGCCGTAGTCTTTTTCGTCCACGTTGAAGCCCACCGAGGCGTTCTCCGGGATCAGCTTGCTGTAGTAGCCAAACCCCACCACCACGCAGGCCAGCGCGCCGTAGAGCATCCACCGCTCCAGTTGCGCCTGGCTCGGCTGGGCACGGGTCAGCAGGTAGAGCATCGGGAAGAACAACAGGTACAAAAAGCAGCGGCGCTCTTCGAGCAGGCCAAAGCCCAGCGGCTGGCCGAAGTGCCAGAGCGCGCCCAGGGCCGACATCAGCGGCATCGCCAGGCCCATGAACAGCACCCACAGGCTGGCCCGCGACTGCCACGGCCGCGGCCAGGCCGCCAGCAGCCACAAAGCGCTGGCTACCACCAGCGCCAGGAACAGCTCGCGCAGGTACGGCACCCCGGCCAGTTTGTTGTCAGTGAGAAACACGCAGCCGGAGTTGGCCACCACCAGCAGGCACAGCAGCGTGCGGGGTTGGATCAGCGCCTTTTGCATCGTCATGACCTCCTGGACCAAAACTACGACCTCAGCGCCACTGGAACGCCAGGCCTTCGGTAATCCCTTTGATGCCGTAGCGGATGTTCTTGCCGCTGTGGCGGTTCTGCAGCACGGTGATCGCCGCCAGCGCCGCCGCCGAGAACCAGGTGCAGGCCAGCGAATGGAAGCGCCGGTTGTACATGATCGCCGCGCGGTTGCGGTAATAGTGGAACATGTGGCTGCGCCCGCGGGTGCTGCCGCTGTCGCCGTGGCGGGCGAAGCTCTGGGTGGCGACCTTGTAGGTCCAGCCCTTGGCTTCGGCGCGGCGTTGCCAGTCCACCTCTTCGGAGTACATGAAGTAGCGGTGCTCCATCTCGCCGACGTCGTCGATCATCGCCGTGCGCACCAGCATGCAGGCGCCCATCAGGTAGTTCATCGGCGGCAGTTGGCCGTTGACCACCTGCGAGCGTGGCAGGTTCTTGCCGGCCAGGCGCGACTTGCCCAGCCACGGGAACAACTGCCCGCCGCCGATGCACTGCACCACCTCGGGCCGGTCGGAATACACCAGCACCGAGGCGGTGAAGCCGCATTTCGGGTCTTCGGCGAACACCGCCTGCAGCGCCTCGAGGCAGCCGGCCTCGACCATCAGGTCGTTGTTCAGCAGCCACACCGCGCCGTAGCCGGCGCGCCGGGCGTACTCGATGCCAACGTTGTTACCGCCGGCATAGCCATAGTTGCCCTTGTTGGCGATCAAAACCCGCTCATGGCGCTGGGCATAGCGGGCCACGCCGTCTTCGTCGAACACTTGTACATCCTGCCCGGCCGAGTCCCGCAGGAACTGCTCCAGGCGTGCCAGGCTGTCGTCGGCCGAGCCGTTGTCGACCACCACCATGGGGATGTTGCAGTGCGCGTCCAGCGCGCGGATGCAGTCGATGGTGGCGTCGGCACCGTTCCAGTTGAGGATGATCGCGCATACATCAGTGCTGTTGCTCATGGCCTCAGGCCTCCTGTGCCAAAGACGGCTGGGTGGCGTGCCAGGCATTGGCCTTGAGCACGACGATCACCAGCATCGCCAGGTAAATGACTATGTTCACCACGCAGATGGCAATCACCACCGCCAGTGCGTTGCCTATCCACAGCGCGCCAAAGGCCACCGCGCTGATGCGCAGTACCGTGGCCAGCACTTCAAAACCCAGAAACAACCCTTGCAGGCGCAGCGCCGGGATCGCCACCTGGCAGGGCAAGGCGACGAAATACGCCAGCTCCGACAGCGCCAGCCAGCGGGCGTACTCGCCCGCCTCGACCCAGGCCTGGCCGAACGCCAGGCTGAACAGCCAGGGCCCGGCCACGACGATCGCGCCAAAGGCCAGCGAGCCGACCGCGGCCATCGCGCCCACCCCGCGCAACAGCAGCCCGGTGACCGCCTCGCGGGCGTGGATCGCCTCGGTGATGCGCGGGTAGTACACGCTGCCCACCGCCTTGCCGATGAAGTTGCTGGGCATCGCCAGCACCTGCAGGCACAGGGCGAAGTAGCCGGCCGGCAAGGCGCCGAACAACGACGCCAGCACCAGCGTGGGCATGTGCACCGACAGCGCGTTGATCAACTGCTGCGGCGCGCGGAACAGCGGGAAGTCGCGGTATTCGCTGGCCAGTTCGCGCAGGGTTTTGCGCGGCGCCGCCGCTTCCGGGGCCGGGCGCTTGCCCAGCGCCATGCCGATCAACAGCATCAGGCTGTGCACCACGTAGTACAGCGCGGTGGTCACCACCAGCATGGTCGCGCTGTTCTGAAACCAGCCGCCGACACTGCGCATGCCGTTGTACACCAGCGCGTGGCAGGTGGCCGCGCGCGCGGTGAGGGCGTAGCGGCCGTGGCGGTACAGCCACTGCTGCAGCACCTCGAGCAGCGCCGAGCTGAACATCACCACCGGCAACAGCAGCAGGTACGGCGTAAGCAGTTCGAGGTTCCATTGCCGCGCCAACGCCGGGCCCCACAGCAGCAGCACCGCGGTGACCAACAACGACACCGCCAGCGCCACCCACAACGCCAGCCGGGCCAGGCCCTGGGCATCGCTGTGGCGCAACGGCAGCACGATCGCCATCGACCAGGTCAGCGCGCAGGCCGGGATCAGGATGATCGTCAGGCTGAGGAAGGTGCCGACCACGCCGAACGCTTCCGGGCCATAGATGCGCATGATCACCGGGATCAGCGCGAGGTTGATCAACTGCGCGCCGGCGGTGCCGCTGACGGCCGTCAGCAGGTTGCGCACCAGCCGGCTCTGGCGCAATTGCGCCAACAGCCCCTGGGGCATTTCCGGGGTCAAAGGGTGTTCCATCACAGCCTCCGCGGCTTAATAAATGTCGCGAGAAAACAGCGTGAACGGCGTCTTGATGAGGATTTTGATATCCAGCCACAACGACCAATGGTTGATGTAGGCCAGGTCACGCTCCAGGCGCCCCTGCATCTTGTCGAGGGTGTCGGTTT
The DNA here is from genome assembly GCF_042958985.1 of Pseudomonas sp. NPDC007930. Classification (NCBI taxonomy): domain Bacteria; kingdom Pseudomonadati; phylum Pseudomonadota; class Gammaproteobacteria; order Pseudomonadales; family Pseudomonadaceae; genus Pseudomonas; species Pseudomonas sp. NPDC007930. The sequence goes on along the minus strand of NZ_JBIBKC010000002.1, from coordinate 117,067 downwards.
CACCGCGAAAGCCACTCACCTGCGCCAGCCCGGTAATGCCCGGTTTGATCCGGTGGCGGGCCATGTAGGCCATCAGCTTGTCGCAGTAGTAGTGGTTGTGGGCAATGGCATGCGGGCGTGGGCCCACCAGGGCCATTTCGCCACGCAGCACGTTGATCAGTTGCGGCAGTTCGTCGAGCGAGGTGCGCCGCAGGAACGCGCCAACCTTGGTCACCCGCGAATCGTTGCGGGTGGCTTGTTTGACGTCCTGGTCGTTGTGCACGCGCATCGAGCGGAACTTGTACACCTGGATCACCTGGCCGTTGCAGCCGTCGCGGCCCTGGCGAAAGAACACCGGCCCGGGCGAGGACAACTTCACCGCGATGGCTGCGGCGATCAGCACCGGCGACAACGCCAGGATCGCCAGCAGCGCCAGGCTGCGGTCGATCATGTCTTTGCCGAAGGCCGCCGCCGGGTGCGAGCTGAGCGGGGTTTCGTTGAGGTAGATGGCCGGGAACTGCTCGATCTGCGAGATCGACTGGTTCAGCAGCATCATGCTGCCGAAGTCCGGCACCCAGACCACGTCGACCGCCAGGTCGAGCAAGTCGACGTAGATCGACTCGATCTGCACCATGCGCTCCAGCGACAGGGTGATGTACACCCGCCGCACCTGCTCGCGCTGCACGATGCCGCGCAGGTCGGCCAGGCTGCCAAGCACCGGCTCGCCGGCGATGCTGCCCTCGGCCTCGGCCAGGCTGGCGGCATCCGGGGCGACCACGCCGAGTACCGGCACCCGCGGCTTGAGCTGGCGGGCCAGCTTGCCGACCAGTTCACCGTTGCCGATGATCAGCGCCTTGCGGTCTTTTTTCAGGCGCTGGGTGTGGCGGTTCAGCGCATAGCGCAGCGGCACGAACGCCGCGGCCTGGGCCAGGTAGCCGAACAGCGCCGCCTGCAAGGCCAGGTCGAACTCGATGTTGGCCGGGCTGCCGGTGATCAACACCACGATCGCCAGGGCGCAGACCAAGGCCATCCAGCCGGTGAACAGGCGCATCAGCCCAGGCAGGTAGTCCAGGCGTTTGTGGTACACGTGCAAGAAGCTGTACACCGGCACCGAGGCCAGCACACCGATCAACATCAACACCCGGTACTCCGGCGGCACGCCGCCGAAGTGAGCGTACAACAGGCTCCACAGCAGCAAGCCGGAGAGCACGCTACCGGCAAGCCACATGGCCCAGAAGGTCAGGCCCCGACGGTTGACCATCGGGTGCAAACGAGGCGCGATCATGGGGGGTCCCTCCGCAGGGCGGGTACGGCATGGAAGAAAGGCAGGCACGGCAAGGCCGGCCCTACGCCTGGCGGGGCCGGCTTCCCCCCAGAGGTTGGGTGGGAGGCCGGCCGTGCCGGGCGAGAAGCCGGAAGGCGTTACGAAGGGCTTATTGCGCCGGCGCTGCCGGCAGGTAGTCGTAGTAGTGGTCGCGGCGCTGGCCAGGCTCCGGGCGGGCGACCTGGTTGAGCACCACACCCACCACCGGCGCGCCGGCCTGCATCAGTTGGCCGAGGGTCTTGCGCACCTGCGGCAGGCTGGTGGCCTCGGACTTGACCACGTAGATCACCGAGTCGGCCGAGCTGCACAGCAGCGCGGCGTCACTCACCGACTGGCTGGCCGGAGAATCGAGGATCACCCGGTCGTAGTGCTGGCCGGCCCATTGCAGGAAGCTTTGCATGCGCGCGCCAGCCAGCAGTTCCTGCGGGTTGTACGGCACGGTACCGGCGCACACCACGTCCAGCGCGCCAAGGCTCTGGATGCAGGCACTGACCCCGGCGCGGTCGGCGAGCAGCTCGGCCAGCCCTGGGTGGTGAGCATCCAGCCCAAGGTTGTGGGCCACTTTCGGCCGGCGCAGGTCGGCTTCGATCAGCAGCACCCGCTCCATCCGCGCCAGCGCGCCAGCGAGGTTGATCGCCAGGGTGGTCTTGCCTTCGGCCGGGGTGGTCGAGGTCATCAGCAGCACTTTGCGCCGCTGCGGTTCGTCGTTCAGCAACACACTGGTGCGCAGGGTACGCACTGCTTCGCTGAACGCCGCGTCGTCGTTGCGCTCGTACTGGCGGTGGATCCGCGCGCGGTTGCGCCGCTTGAGCAGCGGCACCACGCTGAGCACCGGCATTTGCAGCTGGCGTTCCACATCCAGGCTGCTCTTGAAGCTGTTGTTGAACGCTTCGCGGGCCAGCGCCAGGGCGCAACCGGCGACCAGCGCGAGGAAGGTCGCCAGGGCCACCAGCACCGCCTTGCGCGGGGTGTTCGGGTGCAGCGGGGCGATGGCCGGGTCGACGATGCGCGCGTTACCGGCGGCAAGGTCGGCGGTGGCCATGGTTTCGCGCAGCTTGGTCATGAAGGTGTTGTACACCTCACGGTTGCTGTCGACGTCGCGCTGCAGCTCACGCAGGGTGAATTCCTTGCGCGAGATGTCCTGGATCTCTTGCTTGTTGCTGTTGAACGAGGCGCGCAGGGCGTTCTCGTTGTCTTGCGCCAACTGGTAGTTGTGCTGCAAGCCGGCGACCACCTGGCTCACCTGGGTGCGCAGGCTCGACTGCGCCGCGGCCAGCTCGGAGCGGGCGGCGACCAGTTTCGGGTGCTTGGGCCCATAGCGCTGGCTGAGTTCGTCTACCTGCGCCTGGGCAGTGGCGACCACGCCCTGGAACTGCTGGATCACCGGGTTGTTGATCACCGCCGGCACGCTGGAGAGGTCCAGCGCGCCGCCCTTGGCCAGCAAGCCCTGCACTTGGCGGTACTGGCTCTGGGCGTCGGCGCGCTCACGGCGGGCGTCGACCAGGCGGTCGCTGGTGCGCGCCAGTTCATTGGCGGTGATGGTGGTCACCCCGCCCACGTCGACCAGGCCCTGGCCGTCGCGGTAGGCCTGCAGCTTGCTTTCAGACTGCTGCAGTTGGGTGCGCAGCTCGACCATGCGCGTGTTCATCCAGCGCGAGGCGGTGATCGAGTCTTGCTCGGAAGCCTGCTGGCGGCTGTCGAGGTAGCCCTGGGCCAAGGCGTTGGCGGCGCGCGCGGCGGTTTCGCGGTCGGCAAGGGTCACGCCGATGCTGACCAGGTGGCTTTTGCCAACCACGGTCACGCTGGTGTGCCCACGCAGGGTCATCACCGCGCTGTCGAAGGCTTCCTGGTCGGTGTAGTTCAGCTGTTGCTGCCAGGTGCTGGGGAACCAGGTCGGGTGCCAGTCGGCCAACTGCGCCTTGATGCTGGCGAAGCGCGAGTGGATCTGCCGCGGGTCCAGCTCCGGGTGGGTCGCCAGGTTCAGTTCGCGCACGGCGCGTTCGGCCACTTCGCGGCTCTGGATCAAGCCCATCTGGGTTTGCAGGTAGTCGCTGTTCGGGTCTGGCGCGTCTGGGGTTTGCTGGAAGGTGATCACCGTGTTGCCCTTGGGCTCGATCACCAGGGTGGTGACCGCCTTGTAGGCCGGGGTCATGCTCAGCGCGTACAACGAAGCCAGCGTGGCGCCGACCAGCACCAGGGCGAGGATCATCCCCTTGCGCTGCCAGAGGGTGCGCCACAGCTTGCGCGAATCCAGCGCGTCGCGTTCTTCCAGCGGCATCGCCTGCCACGGGGCGAGGTGGCCGCTGTTGTTGCGAATGGTGAGCTCGTTCATGTCAAAAGAACCCCTGCTCGATGGTAATGGTGTCGCCCGGCTCGACCGGCGTGCCGAGTTGCGCGGGGGCCTGGTGGCCGCCACGGTTGATGGTGATGCGCTTGGTCGAGGCACGCTCGGTGAGCCCGCCGGCCAGGGCGATGGCGCGGTCCATGGTCAGCCCCGGCTTGTACGGGTAGCCGCCTGGCAGCTTGACCTCGCCGGCGATGTAGAACGGCCGGTACTCGGCCACGCTGACGCTGACTTTCGGGTCTTTCAGGTAGCCGTTGCTGAGCCCCGCGGTGATCTGCCGCTCGATTTCCGCCGGGGTACGCCCCAGGGCATCGATGCTGCCCAGGAACGGGAACGAGAACGTACCGGCGTCGTTGAGCTTGACCTGGTCATCGGTCAGGTCGGGCTCACCGAGCACGTAGATCTTGATCACATCCCCGGAATTGAGCCGGTACTGGGGTTCGGCCTGCACCTGCAGGGCACCGAACATAAGCAGCAGGAACACCAATGTGCGCATCGCCATGGCCGCATCTCCTTCGCACGTATCAAAGGCTCAGCTTGAGGCTGAGCAGGTAAATGTTGCGGGTGTAGTCTTCAGTGTTGACGTTGGAATCGTTGTCCCAACGCTGGTAACCCAGGGTCACGTCGGCCCAGCGCGTGGCGGTGTAGATCAACTCCGCGCCGGCCACGTTGAGGCGGTCTTCGCGCCCGCCGGTGCCGAGGTAGTCGCGGCTGGCGTGGCGGTAGCTGACGTCGGTGGCGAAGAACGCCGACCAGGTGTGCCGCCAGCCCAAGCGGCTGCTGGTCACGTGCACGGTGCTGGCGCCGTCGTCGCCCTCGTCGAAGCTGCGCCGCAGGTTGACCGAGAACACCGAGTAGGTGCGTGGCTTGTAGTCCATGCCCACTTCCCAGGTGCCGCTGCCGTAGTCGTTGCTGGCCGAGCTGTCGAAGTCCTTGCGCTCGTAGCCCACCCGCGCGGTGCCGCTGAGCTTGGCGCTGACGTCGCGGTCGATACCCACCAGCAGGCGTTGGCTCTTGCTGTTGCGCAGGTTGTCGTCGAGGTAGTCGTAGTCGCCGTAGCTGGCCTCGACCAGGCCGCGGGTGCTGCCACCGATGCGGTGGAACCAGGTGCCGGTGACCACGCTGGTGTTGCGGTCCTTGTCATCGTTCAGGCCGCCGCCGTTGCGGTAGCGGGTTTGCTGGTACGAGGTGGCCAATTCCAGCTGGTTCGCCGCGCTGAGGGCACCGAAGGCGTACTTCAAGCGGCCACCGCGCTGGGTGTACTTGTCGTTTTCGTCGGGGCTGGCGGTGTCGGCGGTTTCTTCGGCGCGGCGGTAGTTCAGCGACGCGTCGAGGCGGTTGCGCGAATCGAACGCCCAGGCCGCGCGGCCCACGGCGTCATGGTCGATGTGGTTGGCGTTGCTGGCACCCAGGTAGGTCTGGCTGTCGGCGGAATATTCCAGCTGGTAGGCGCTGTTGCGGCTTTCGCGGGTGAACAGGAAGGTCGGCTTGATCGAGGTGATCCAGGCCGAGTCCTTGTCGCGGTCTAGTGCGCGGAAGTTGTCGTCATAGCGCTCGCCGACTTCCAGGGTGGGGGTGAAGTCCACTGGGCCCAGTTCCATCTTTTGCGCGTCGACGGCCCACGCGCTTAGCGGCCAGGGCGTGAGCGCCAGCCAGGTCATCCAATTCTTGGTCATAGGTGTCCCACTGCGGTGGTCGAGAGTGCCAAAGTGGCGAAAAGGGCCCACAGCCGAGCACCGGGCGCGCAACTCGCGCGCCCGGCACCGCGGCTATAACGCCTGGGCTACATCAAAGGTCGGTACCGAGCATCCACTGCAAGGTGTCGCGCAGCGGCGGCGTGCTCCAGCCGGGCGCCAGGCCCAGCAGCTTGCGGTTGTCGCCGGTGAGGGTTTTCACCTCGTTGGCGCGTACAAAGGCCGGGTTGACCCGCACTTCCATGCGGTGCCCACTCAACGCCTCGCACAGCGCCAGCACCTGGCGCAGCGTGTGGCTTTGCCCGGAGCTGACGTTCACCGTGTGCCCGGCCGGGCACTGCGCGACCAGGTGCCGGTAAGCCGCCACCACCGCGCGCACATCGGAAAAGTCCCGGGCCACATCCAGGTTGCCCAGTTCGATCAGCTCGGCGCGCTGGCGCACATGGGCGACGATCTTCGGCAGCAGGAACTGCTCGCCCTGCCCTACCCCGGTGTAATTGAACGGCCGGGTGATCACCAGCGGCAAGCGCGAGGTGAACAGCCCCGCCACGTACTCGCCGGCAAGCTTGCTCACCGCGTAGTCGTTGGCCGGCTGCACCGGGCTGTGCTCATCGAGCAGCCCTTCCTGGGCGTTGCCGTACACGTTGGCGCTGCTGGCCAGCAGCACACAGCGTGGCGGCTGCGCGGCGCTGGCCAAGGCCTCGAGCAGGTAGCGGGTGCCGATCAGGTTGACCTGGTAGAAACTGGCCGGGTCGCCATGGCCGACAAAAGCCTGGGCCGCAAGGTGGATCACCACCTGCGGGCTGACCTGCGCCACCGCTTCGCGCAGGCTCGCGGCATCGAGCAAATCCGCCTGCAGCACCTGCTGGCCATCGCCGCCGCGGCTGCTCAGCCCGAACACCTGGTAACCGTGCGCGGCCATTTCCTGGGCCATGTAGCGGCCGGTAAAGCCCTGGATACCGGTAATCAACACGCGCGGTTGTGAGTGTGCCATCAGAACGAGAACCCCTTGTCGTTTCGGCGCAGGTCAGCTTCGACCATCATCGCGCATAGACTTTCCAGCGAGGTTTTCGGTTCCCAGCCCAGCACTTCACGGGCCTTGGCCGGGTCGCCGATGAGCAGCTCGACTTCCGCCGGGCGATAGAATTTCGGGTTGATCTTCACCAGCACCTTGCCGGTGCTGGCGCAGCGGCCCTGCTCCTGTTCGTCCTTGCCAGCCCACTCCAGGGCAATGCCGGCGGCCTTGAAGGCCATGGTGACAAAGTCACGCACGGTCTCGGTGCGGTTGGTGGCCAGCACGAAGGTGTCGGGCGCGTCGGCCTGCAGCATGCGCCACATGCCTTCTACATATTCCTGGGCAAAGCCCCAGTCGCGCTTGGCGTCGAGGTTGCCCAGCTCGAGCACCTCGAGCTTGCCGAGTTTGATCTTGGCCACGCTGTCGGTGATCTTGCGGGTCACGAACTCACGGCCGCGCAGCGGCGACTCGTGGTTGAAGAGGATGCCGCTGGTGGCGAACAGCCCATAGGATTCGCGGTAGTTGATGGTCATCCAGTGGGCGTACAACTTGGCCACGCCATAGGGGCTGCGCGGGTAGAACGGCGTGGTCTCGGTTTGCGGGATGGCCTGCACCTTGCCGAACATCTCCGAGGTCGACGCCTGGTAGAAGCGCACCTTGGGGTTGACGATGCGGATCGCTTCCAACAGGTTGACCGCGCCAATGCCGGTGATCTCGGCGGTGGCGATCGGTTGATCGAACGACACGCCAACGAAACTTTGCGCCGCCAGGTTGTACACCTCGGTGGCGCCGGTGTTCTGCAGCAGGCGAATGCTGGCCGAGAGGTCGGTCAGGTCATATTCGACCAGCTCGAGGTTGGGGTGGTTGGCCACGCCCAGTTCTTCGAGGCGCCAGAAGTTCACCGAACTGGTACGGCGGTAGGTGCCGTAAACGGTGTAGCCCTTTTCCAAGAGCAATTGCGTCAGGTACGCGCCGTCTTGGCCGGTGATGCCGGTCACGATCGCTTTCATATAAGGCTCCAGAGATCCGTGGGGTGAACGACAACCTCCGCAACGCTCTTCTTTCCATTGGCGTTTAGGCGGGTATAGCCGTCTGGGGCAGGTAGCCCCTGGGCACGCTACCGCCCCAAGATTTGGCGTGAGCTTCTTGAGGACGCAACGTGGAATGTGGAAACAAGTCTTTCAGCCAGCAACCTGGGCAGGCAACGCACCAGGCCGGGCCGCAAGGGGCGGCCCTGGAGAAGTTCGGGCAGCCGCGCCGCCCGATTGTCATTGCACCGCTCTGATGCGGCGGTGGCAACCAAGGGCGATACTGGTGGAGGAAGCGAAAGGCAGCAAGGGGCTGTGCAAGGGGGCCGATAAAATAATTTCAAGGCCCTTGAAGGCGGGTAAAAAGCATTTTAAAACAATGAGTTAATCAAAAACGCAAATGGCGTCAATAATCGGTGGGCCCTTGCGGCACACAGCCCATTGACGCCATATTTCAGGCACTTTCAGCAGCGCCGTTAAACCGGCGAAAACCCGTCAGACTTGCAACGCCACCCGGCCCACGCAGGGGCATTCGTCCATGTAGCGGTGCGCCTCGACCACCTGGTCGAAACCGAAAACCCTCGGGGTAGACGGCGACAAAACGCGGTCGGCGGTGAGCTGGTTGATCTGCACCAGGGCCTTTTGCACCGCCGCGGTGTCTTGCGGGATGCCCAGCTCTGGCTTGCCGGTGAAGTTGCACAGGCAATGCAGGTGCAACTGCAGGCTTTTCTGGAAGGCCGCGCAGGCGGGCAGCGCGGTTTGGTTACCGCCTTGCAGGCCGCCGTACAGCACCAGGCTGCCGCGCGGCGCCATGACGTCGCCCAGCACCGCCATTTGCGGGCCGCCGAGGCCGTCGAAGACCATGTTCACGCCACGGCCGTCGGTGTACTTGGCCACCTGGCTGACCAGGTCTTGCTCTTCGGTGACGATCACCTTGTCGGCGCCCAGGGCGGCCACGGCGTCGCGCTGGGAGGCGTCTTTGGCCAGGGCGATGACCTTGACCCCGAGGGCCTTGCCCATTTGCACGAAGGCCGGGCCGGCGCAGTAGGCCGCGCAGGTCACCAGCGCCACTTGGCCGGCCTGGGCACGGGCCAGCTCGGTGTAGCCGAACCAGGCCATCATCAGCGGGGTGTAGTGCACCGCCGCCTGTTCGGGGGTGAGGATGTCGGGGTAGCGGGTCAGGCACGCCTCGGGCAGCACGATCACTTCACCGTAGACCGGGTGCTCGTTGGCGCTGCTGGCCGGGAAGCTGGCGACCTTGTCGCCGGCCTTGAAGGCGCTCACGCCCTCGCCCACCGCGCTGACCACGCCGGCCATTTCATGGCCCAGGCCGGCCGGCAGGCGCGCTTGCGACGGCGCCAGGTTCTGCCGCCAGAGTACGTCGAACCAGGTCACGCCGATGGCTTCTACCCGCACCTGCACCTCGCCGGGCGCAGGCAACGGAGCCTCATGCTCTTCGCATTTGAGGACTTCGGCCGGGCCGAACTTATGGAACCGAATTGTGCGGGACATCACGAACCTCGTTTAATGACCTCTAATGACTTGCAGATTATCCGGGCTTTGCCGGTAGCACCATGGGGGGCTATTAATAGTCACCATGCCTGGCATTGATCGGCCGGCGTGGCGATATTGTTGTGCAGGTTAACAGCTTTTGGCCTTACTATTCGACGGCCCAGCCCTTACCACCACGCCAGAGCCCCCGATGAACCGCAATGACCTGCGCCGCGTCGACCTCAACCTGCTGATCGTATTCGAAACGCTGATGCACGAACGCAGCGTGACCCGCGCCGCGGAAAAACTCTTTCTCGGCCAGCCGGCGATCAGCGCGGCGTTGTCGCGCCTGCGCACGCTGTTCGATGACCCGCTCTTCGTGCGCACCGGGCGCAGCATGGAGCCCACCGCCCGCGCCATGGAAATCGGCCAGCTGCTGTCGCCAGCGCTGGACTCGATCTCCACCGCCGTGAGCCGCGCCGCGGAATTCGACCCGGCCACCAGCACCGCGGTGTTCCGCATCGGGCTGTCTGACGACGTTGAGTTCGCCCTGCTGCCGCAGTTGCTCAAGCGCCTGCGCGCCGAGGCGCCGGGCATCGTGCTGGTGGTGCGCCGCACCAACTACATCCTGATGCCGGCGCTGCTCGCCTCCGGGGAAATTTCCGTGGGCGTGAGCTACACCGCCGAACTGCCAGCCAACGCCAAGCGCAAGGTGCTGCGCCGCTCCAAGCCGGTGCTGCTGCGCGCCGACAGCATCCCTGGCAGCATCGGCCTCGATGATTTCTGCAGCCGCCCCCACGCGCTGGTGTCGTTCGCTGGCGACCTCTCCGGGTTCATCGACGAAGAACTGGAAAAAATCGGCCGCCAGCGCCACGTGGTGCTGGCCGTGCCGCAGTTCAACGGCCTCGGCACCCTGCTCGCCGGCACCGACATCATCGCCACCGTGCCCGACTACACCGCCGAAAGCCTGATCGCCGCCGGCGGCCTGCGCGCCCAGGACGTGCCGGTGCCGGTGCGCACCTTCGAGATGCACATGGCCTGGCGCGGCTCGCAGGATAACGACCCGGCGGAGCGTTGGTTGCGGTCGCGGTTGCAGATGTTTTTTGGGGATCCGGACAGCCTTTAGAGGCTTCGCGCATGCGTGGTAGCTGAGCATTTCTGCGTTTTTCTACCCTCGAATCGCTATTGACTCCCAGCTAATTGCGACATTTTGGACATATTTAAGGGCATGCTTTGGCTGGTTTGAAAAGGATGCCCCAACCGAAGATTCTCGTTCGTTGAAACCCCAACTACCATCTCCCTCTCGGCACGACCACTTCCCAGCGATCACACTTATTCAAATCCCTAAATTGCTCTTCACCATCCTCGGCAAACCGCACCACGACGGCAGCGACTTCGCATTGATCGAAGCCGATCTGTGGTTGGAATGACTTGGCGGTTCGCCCTACCACATTGCCTTGGCTGTCGACTAGCTGATAGCGACCAGCCTCTTCCTTCAGCGTCAGGGGATCTCCCTCGCGAAGCGCCGTAACCGCCGTGTGTATCCGGGCATGCGGTGACTGGCGACCGGCGAAACCAATATCGATTTCCTTCAGCGTGAGTTGCTGAAAGCGCACGTCGAACTCCGCAATAGGTTGCCCCTGAAATTCCTGCTGCTGAATATGCCTCATCAGGCTGAGACTAAATGGATTGCCGTCAGCGAATTCACACAAGGTCAGGGTCTGTTCAGCTCGCGTCATCCCAACGTAATACAAACGTCGCTCATCGGCGAGGGTATCGACCTGAGCGCTCCAACCGCCATCCAGCAGAACGACATGGCGGAACTCCAGCCCTTTGGCCGAGTGCACAGTGCCAAGACAGAGGCCTTCCTTCGGCTGCTGGCGCAATTCACGGGCGTAGTCGTACAGCCAGTCGATCATTGCACCACTGCCAAGTTGGCAGTCGCCCAACTCTCCTCGCATTTGCTCAAAGGCCGTCTGGAAAAAACGCTTCCACTCGGCTTCCACCAGTTGATTACTACTCGACAAACGCTGCCATGCGTCAGCAGCGCACACAGCGCCTTTGATCTCTCGCAGAGAGTCAGTTGCAGTAACAAAGCTGCGCTGCCGAGTAATGGGTAACGCCGTTTCCTTGTCTGCCGCCAGGAAATAAGGAATATCGTGCTGCTCGCACCAAGCCTGGATTGGCCACAGATAGCGGTGCGTCCGAGCTAGAACCGCACAGCCGGTCCAACTCCCTGGCTCAAGCTTCACTATCCGCTCCAACTCCACCATGGACGCCTGAGCCTGCAGATTACCGCGCTCACGGTCGCTCGGGTCGATCAGCAATCTCAGTACTCGGCCTTTGCGTTGCTCATCTTGCTCTTCCCAAAGCCCGCCGGCAGGCAGCCCCTGCCGAGCCTTGTCGATCCGGATGGGGTTGGCTTCTTTTAGTCGAGCCGAGTTCTGGCCAATGAGCTGGTTGGCCGCCTCAATAATGCGGAGGGAAGAACGGTAGTTATCGACCAAGAAGCTGGTAGACGCCTCATAGTCTTCGCGGAAGCGTTCGATATAACGATTGTTGGTATCGCGCCAGGCATAGATGTTCTGGTCATCATCGCCTACCGCCAGGATGCACAAGCGGCCATCCTCTTCCGCGTGCCGCCCGGCTAGAGCACTGACCAGGCGGTATTGCAGATCATCGATATCCTGATATTCGTCGACCAGGATATAACGGTATCCGCGCAGTAACTGCTCGCGGAGGTCGTTCTCGCCCTCAATACTGTGCCTACCTTCCAGCAACTCGACGGCATCGCTTAAAACCTGCCTGAGAGCGCGCTCCTCGACCGTCGCGCCTCGTCCGAAACGGGTTCCGGTCAAACGCATGGCCATGCTGTGATAAGTCAGAACGCTAACGCCATAGGCATCGCCCCCGACCAGGGCCAACAGCCGTTTGCGGATCTCGTTCGCCGCATGGCGGTTGAAGGTCAACGCCACAATGCTGGTCGCTGGTACTCGCCGCACTCGCAGCAGGTAAGCGATGCGATGTACGATCACACGTGTCTTGCCGGAGCCCGGTCCTGCCAGCACTAGCCTATTGATGTCATCATCGTCGGCGACAATCAGTTTCTGAGTGGTGCTCAGCGACTCAATGATCGATTTCCATGAATCCTCGCTGGTCGCCAGCTTGAGTACCTCCTCCCGCCCATTGAAATGCTGCTTGATGAACGCCTGCTTGGAGTCGGTGAAGTAATCCAGCACGAGGCGCAACGCCTCAGCCATTTCCTTCAGCGCCACTTCCGCATACTCACGCATTACATGAACCTGAATACGCTTCTCGCGGTAGTGCTCGTCGAGTCGCAAGTAGTCCTCCTTGAGGAAGGTCTTGCGCTTGTCTTCCTTCTTGACCTCGATGGTCATAGCCCGGCGCATGACCGTCATGCCGTGGTTGAGGGTCAAAATGTCCTGCCGATGCAAGTAAAGCAGAACATGCTCAATCACCTTACGGCGCCGGGTCGGCGGAATCAGATGTGGCAGTTCGAGGTCACTTTCGATCACCTGGAGCAATTCGCCAAAGCTCGTTTCGACCAGCAGATCCGCGCCACGTAATCCTGCCGGTAGCTTACCGACCAACAGTTCCAGGAACTTGCTCGCCAATACTCGCCGCACGTCACCAAAACCAACGATCTTTGCCCAGGAATGACCACCCTTGATGCGCAGTTTGAGATAGTCACGATTGAGTTGTCTGAGCTCAAAGCTACTGCGCTGCTGATCATCCGCATCATGATCCTGTGCCAGGCTGCGCAACAGCCGAAGCACATGCAGCGGGAGCAGCTCTTCCAGCCCAGTCATGGCCTTTAGTTCAGCGGTCAGTGACGGCAGGTTCAAATCCTGCCAACCGCCCTGTTCGGCGTCCGGCGCCTCCTCAGGCAAACAACGCAGCAAGGCCTTTTCCAACTGCAGGGTGTTCTGCAGGCGCTGACTGGAAGCCCCCGTCACACCATGGCGCACATACAGCGTTATCTGCGAGTCATTAACCAGCAGTCCCATCTCCTCCAACTGCTTGAGGGCGCTGGCAACCTCCTCCGATTCCAGGCTGGTCAACTGCATCAATTGGTCCGTGTTCACCCGCTCATCAGGATCGGCGCCGTAGAGAAAGCGCAGAATAGACCTGAACTCAGCCAACCGACGTTGCGGCAATTCGGCCCTCAGCAGACGTTTCTCGGCCTCTTCCTCGCTGACATCCAGCCGGGCTGGGAAAATCTGCGTATGGTTTTCTTCACGTTTGAGGTAATTACCACGCTCCAGCCAAGCAACCGCCGTAACGACCTTGGTTTCTGCATCACGTTCATCCGCGGAGAAGCTGGTTTCAACGTTATCGTCTAACAGGATTTCGCCCGCCGTGATGATCAGCTTGCCCCCCTTGCGTCGACTGCTCTCGTTACGCAACTTGCGCAGGATCTGCTGGATGTCACGGATGCTGAGCTTCGAGCGCTCGCTCATGCCGAACTGGGTTTCGATGTCTTGTGGGTCGTACAACAGCACACAACGCGCTGCGCCCTGATCTCGCCCAGCCCTGCCCGCCTCCTGCAGGTAGTTCTCCAGCGAGCCGGGTATGTCGGCATGAACAACGAGACGGATATCTGCCTTGTCCACGCCCATCCCGAAAGCGTTGGTGGCAACGATAATTTTCAATTGCCCAGCCTTGAAATCGTCCTGAATATCCGTTTTGGTGTTGGGTTCAAGGCCGGCATGGAAGTGTTTGCAAGCCCAGCCTTGGCCAATCAGGAAATCGGACAGCTCTTCAGCACGCTTGCGACTTGAAACGAAGACGGCTGCACCGCCCTCCTGAGCGTCTAGGTGCTCACGCAGCAACCCATCCGTACGCGACCACTTTTCTGCCTGGGTGCAGGGCAGCACGTCAAAATGCAGATTGCTTCGCTCGTGCCCTCCAAGGAAGACTTCAAATTCAATGTCCAGGCTTTCCCTGAAGTGGCTCTGAATATCCGCAAGCACATCGGGCTTGGCCGTTGCGGTAAAACAGCCGATCTGCGCCAGCGGTTGGTCATCGGTGTACTCGCGGATAAAACGGGACACATAAAGGTAGTCTGGGCGAAAGTCGCTGCCCCATTTCGACAAGCAATGCGCCTCATCGAAAATCCACGCACCAACCTGACGCTGACGGATCGCTCGCCGAAAAGCCTTGTTGCGGAACTGCTCGGGCGACACCAGCAAAATGCCGACGTCGCCCATCTGGATCTTCTCCAGTACCTCCGCGCGCTCCGGCATAGTGAGCAGGCCATTCAGGGCTGCGGCGCACTGGACGTTGCGCTCCAGCAGTCCGTCGACCTGATCCTTCATCAGTGACTGCAACGGCGAAACGATGACGCTAAGACTGCCGTTACGATGGAACCGGTTCAATGCCGGCAATTGATAACACAGCGACTTGCCTCCACCGGTCGCCAAGATGGCCAATACGTGCTGGCCACGCATGCCGGCCAGCACGATATCGTGCTGAAGACTCTCCCCTGGCCGGTCGTAGCGAAAATCAGGGAAGCCAAAGTAACGCTTCAATTCGTGGCGTGGGTCATGTGTCATCTGGCAGTACTGACAATCCTCGCGCTCACACGGCACATCACGTAGTTCGGAGATTAGCCGCCCAACCTCTGGAAACTGGTGTCGGACCCAAGGCGCTAACACCGAGTTGCCGCCAGATACCCGGAGCCAGGCCAACACATAGGCCATTGACCAATGCAATTCTTCCCGTTGAAGATCGTCGTTGAGCAATTGTTCCAGTCGTGCCCGGCATACCTTTAAATCCCGCGGTTGCGAAGGGTCCGTCTCTTGCAGCAATTGCGGAACCAGCATTTTGAGCTCGGATGCAGATACCGGTAACTGCCCAGTCAAGGATGCGAAGAAGGCTCCCAAGTCTCCCCTCATACTCGGCGTTAGCAGCGCCTGATAACAGAGAAGCTCCATCTGGTTGGTCTCGTTCAACCGCGTGAAGGCCTGGCGTTGATCCTGAAATAGTACCAACGTCGAGCGGCAGTCGGACAACGGCGAGTTCAAACTGTCACGGACAAGCTTGTAATCCTTGATCAGCCGGTGATACGGGTTTTGTGGAAACGCCAGTGGCGACAAACGCAGAGTATCGATGACCGGCAGAGCATGCAAAGCCATGCCGGGCATATGCTCGCGCAAAATAGGCAGGTCGTGGTCGATAACATTGTGTCCGAGTACGAAGCTCGCCCCCTCGGACAGTGCATCCAACTGCTGCAAGGCTAGGGACGGATTTCCAGAAACTTTCAGCTCCAACTCCGCCCCCGAGTCAGGCCGAAGGGCGCCGACCATCATGATCTGAGCAGATTCATTGCTCTTGGGCGGTACTACCTCAAGATCGAAAATCAGGCCTTTGGGTTGAGGAAGTGGCAACATCAAACGGGCATTCCCTGCTCAGCTATTGCGACAATCATCATTCAAAGCATGAACGATGGAAGTGATGGGCCTCATCATGCCATCAAGCACCGATAAGAGATATCTTGATGCACGCCTACGAGACACTTGGCGCACTGCCCTGGCAACGCGCTGGGGCAAAACCAGACGTTGCCAGCCCAACCACTAGTCAGTCAGGTCCAGCCTCATCCACCCAAAACCAGCCGCCAAAGTATGGGCTGAGAAATCCTGAAAACAAAAAAGCCCTGAATAATCAAGGCTTTAATGTCTAAATGATGGCGGAGGCGTAGGGATTCGAAATTCTACTGACCGCCCTCCAGATCCATTCCGCTATACGGCTAAATCTGTCCATCATGCTTTCTGCTCAATACTGCATTGATGCTGAACAGTGTGGTCAGTTCCTAGTCCCAGCCGAGGCATTGTTCGGCAGGAGGATCATGGCCTCGGCCGGCACGAGCAGTCAGCGAGCAATACCACCCGCGGCGCCGAGTTCAAACTCAACGGCGCCGTCGCCGAAGGCTGGAACATTAGCCGCGGCTATGCCTTCAGCTTGAGCGAAGATGCCGATGGCCAGCGCGCCATGAGCCGCCTCCCCCCCGCTACAGCGTCAAGGCATTCACCACGTATCGCCTGCAGGGGCCATTAGAGGCGTTGACGGTGCGCGGTGGCTTCATCTGGAAAAGCAAGTACGGCCATGAAGGTGAGGGCTACCCGGTACAGCAGGACTAGGTGCTGTTCAACGCCATGGCCCGTTATGAGCTCAACCCTCACTGGTCAGCCGTGCTTACTGCGAAGAACCTCTTTGACCGCAAGTACTACGCCCCCATCACGGAGAACGGCGTGTATGGCGAGCCGCGCAACCGGGTGTTGTTGGCTATGTACACATTCTGCTTTCAGCAACAATCACAGGCCATGGTGTGGCAAATGCCCATGCAACTGCCGGGGCGGTGCCCCCGACAAGCGCCAAGCCACTTCACTGATCCCATAGCGCTCAGCCATGCTGCGCGTGGTCTTCCGCGTCCGATCGTTTGCACTTCGTGGAATATGGCCAAACCCCACATCGCAACTTGCCCAATGCCACGCTTCTGTTTCCGACAGACCGGGGTGCCTGATGACAAAGCTTCTGCGCGCGCCGTGAAGGCGGTAATCGATGATGTAGAGTTGAAGTGTAGGCACTGAGCGCTCCATGGCACGTAGCTGACCTGGTAAAGACCGGCCCTTGCGCGCACGAATTCAATAAATGTGACCGGGCAGTCACGCAATACCGCCGCGGTGCCAATGCAACAGGGCGCGGCCATGTTTGCCGCTAAACGATTTCGCTCCGGGATGATCCTACGCACATCCGATCAATGTTGATTGCCTGTTCTGGAGCCTGCTCAGTGATCGATAAAGTCCGTGTTGATAACGCCGCCGGAGCCGACATCAACCAACCCCACAAAGATATTTTCTTCGCAGCTGTGGAAACCACACGCATGCCGATGATCGTGACCGATCCGAACAAGCCGGATAACCCGATCATTTTTGCCAACCACGCCTTCTTGGAAATGACCGGCTACACAGCAGACGAAATCATCGGCCATAACTGCCGGTTCCTGCAGGGCCCGGACACCGATCGCGAGGTGGTCAGCAGCGTGCGCGAGGCCATCGCCAACCAGCACGACATCGCCACCGAAATCCTCAACTACAAGAAGGATGGCTCCAGTTTCTGGAACGCCTTGTTCATCTCGCCCATCCTCAACGACAACGGCGATCTGATCTACTTCTTCGCGTCGCAGCTGGACGTCAGCCGCCGCCGTGATGCCGAAGACGCCCTGCGTCAGGCGCAGAAGATGGAGGCGCTTGGGCAACTGACTGGCGGTATCGCGCATGACTTCAATAACCTGTTGCAGGTGATGGGCGGTTACCTGGGTTTGATTGCCTCGGCGATGGGCAAAAGCAGCATTGACGTCGAACGGGTCAAACGCAGTGTCGAGCATGCCCAATCAGCTGTGGACCGTGCCAGTACGCTGACCAAGCAACTACTGGCGTTTGCCCGCAAGCAGAAGCTCCAGGGCCGTGTGCTGAACCTGAACCAGATGGTCTCCAACATCGAGCCGCTGATAGAGCGTACCTTTGGCCCCGAGGTGTCCATCGACTACGACCTTGAGCCCATCCTCAACAACTGCCGCATTGACCCTACCCAGGCAGAGGTTGCGCTGCTCAACATTCTGATCAATAGCCGCGATGCCCTGATCGGCCGCGACGATCCGAGGATCTTCATCGAAACCCGCAACATCGCAGTGAAGGATTTGGCCAGCGGTAACTATGACGGCTTGCTGCCCGGCAACTACGTCAGTATCGCCATCACCGATAACGGTATTGGTATGCCGGTGGGCATCCGCGACCGAGTCATGGACCCGTTCTTCACCACCAAGGAAGAAGGCAAAGGCTCAGGCCTGGGGTTGTCGATGGTATACGGTTTCGCCAAGCAATCCGGCGGCGCGGCGCGCATCTACACCGAGGAGGGAGTGGGCACCACGCTGCGGCTGTACTTTCCGGTGGACACCGCCGGCGTGGTTCATCAAGAGCCGACCCGGGCAAATGACCAGAAAGCTGGGAGCGAGCGTATCCTGATCGTGGAAGACCGCCCGGACGTGGCGGAACTCGCAAAGATGGTGCTGGAAGACTACGGCTATCACGCCGACATGGTGCTCAATGCCCGCGAAGCGTTGAAACGCTTCGAGGCAGGCCACTCGTACGACCTACTGTTCACAGACCTGATCATGCCCGGTGGCATGAACGGCGTGATGCTCGCTCGCGAAGTACGGCGGCGTTATCCGCGGGTGAAGGTGCTATTGACCACCGGTTACGCGGAGAACTCCCTGGAGCGTACAGACATCGGCGGCACCGAGTTCGATGTTATCTCCAAGCCTTGTATGCCCCATGACTTGGCACGCAAGGTGCGTCAGGTGCTGGACGGCCCGAACGGCGTCGCCTGATGGCCAGCTACCCGGTCACGCCGGACGGCCGTTACTTCGTGGTAAAAGGCCGGCTGTGGCGCTGCAGCAATCCGGCCCTCGACAGCGAGGCGCGAGACGTGCTCGTACGCGGATTGATGGCCGCCCGACGCCAGGTCAAAGCCGCCAAAGCCGCTGACGACCCCACCGCCCTGAGCAACGCGCGGCAGCAGGTGAATGCATGCAAGGTCGCCTTGGGCGAGCGAGGCCCGGTGTGGTGGGCAGACGGCGCCCCCGACCTTAATCAGCGTGCTGTCGCCCATACCTGCTACGCCCAATGGTACGCACACATAGGCTGCTCAGACTCAAATACCCCTGGAAATAAATGAAACCCCACCCGCCTTGGCGCTCTCCATGTAGAAACACCGCGAGGCGCATTTCATGCTGGGGCAAAGTTTGCAGGGCGAGGGCCCGATCACCTTTGTGTTGCTGCACTTTCTAGGCGGCTCCCATCGTACTTGGGCACCCACGGTGCCCTACCTGGATCGTCATTACCCCTGCGTTACACTGGACACCCCCGGCTTCGGTGATGCCGTTGATGTCGAGGGCTACAGCGTTGCGCAGATGGCCGACTACTTCGATGAGCGCATACGTGCGCTGAAGATTCGCCGCTGCATTCTGGTAGGCCACTCCATGACCGGGAAGGTCGCCATGTGCCTGGCAGCGCGGCAGCCGGATTACCTCAGCGCGCTGGTGCTGGTCGCCCCTTCGCCGCCCGGGCCGCAGCCCATGAGCGAAGCAGACCGCGATCGCCAGCGGGCCTATGACGCCTCCCGCAAGCAGGCCGAACCCTTTGTCGATGAAGCCAGCCACGTGCGCTTGCCCGATGCGCTGCGCGAGTTCGCCATCGCTGACGCCCAGCACGTGGACCTCGACGCCTGGCGCGCCTGGGTCGACCACGGTAGCACCGAGGACTGGAGCGAGCAGTTGCCGGAGATGCCTTACCCTGTTTTGCTCGTATGCGGTGCCGACGACCAACAGGTGCCGGGGGCTCAAGAGCAGCAGCGCCTGACCCTGCGCCATTTCCCCCAACACCGTGTTGCGGTCATCGAGAGTGCCGGCCACCTGATGCCGCTGCAGACCCCACAGGCCTTGGCCAGGCACATGCTTGGCTTCGCTGACGAACTCAAAGCCCAACTCAAAGG
Source organism: Pseudomonas sp. NPDC007930 (assembly GCF_042958985.1). Classification (NCBI taxonomy): domain Bacteria; kingdom Pseudomonadati; phylum Pseudomonadota; class Gammaproteobacteria; order Pseudomonadales; family Pseudomonadaceae; genus Pseudomonas; species Pseudomonas sp. NPDC007930. The sequence goes on along the minus strand of NZ_JBIBKC010000002.1, from coordinate 97,620 downwards.
AGACTGCCCCATGGACTTAGGCATACGCAACCGTGTCGCATTGATCACCGGCGCCAGCGGCGGCATTGGCTTGGCCACCGCGCGACTGCTGAATGAGGAAGGCGTGAAGCTGGTGCTCACCGACCTTGATCAGCAGGCGCTGGACGATGCGTGCAAGGCGTTCTCCAGAAAGCCTATGGCGTTAGCCTGCGACATGACCGATCAAGCCGCGGTTGATGCACTGGTGCGAAATGTTGAGGCCGAGGTGGGTGGCATCGACATCGTGGTGCATACCGCGGGAGTGACCGGTGCCAAAGGCGACCCGCTAGCGCTCAGCGATGACGACTACCTGGAAGCCTGGCACACCGACTTCTTCAGCGCGGTGCGCATCGCCCGCACCACGTTGCCGGCGATGCGCCGGCGTGGCTGGGGGCGGTTTGTGTGCATCACCTCCGAGAACGCGGTACAGCCGTACTGGGAAGAAGCCGTATATAACGTCGCCAAGGCCGCGCTGGCCGCCTTCATCAAGAACCTGTCGTACAAGGAAGCGGCCAGTGGCGTGCTGTGCAATACTGTGTCCCCCGCCTTCATCGAAACTGGCATGACCGACGGCATGATGAAGCAACGTGCCGAGGAGCGGGGTGAAAGTATCGAAGACGCGGTGAAGAGCTTTCTCAAGGAAGAACGTCCCGGCATCGTGCAGCAGCGCCGTGGCCAGCCCGAGGAAGTCGCTGCGGCCATCGCCTTGCTGGTATCCGAACGCGCATCGTTCATCAATGGCAGCAACCTGCGGGTAGACGGCGGCTCGGTGCAAAGCGTGCAGAACTGAGGCCTGGCGGGGTACCCGCCTAACCGGGCGGAAAGCGAACCACAGCCTCTGTGCCCTTGAGCGTATTGCGTATCGTGAACTCGGCATCCAGATCCTTGACGAACGACCCGATCCATACCCTACGCCGCTTAGCTACGGGCGGAGAGCGAAGAGGATAGGCAACTGTTCGCGATCGACCTGCACGCCGGCACTGGCGAGCTCGCCGCGAACCTGATCATGCCGGGCCCTCTCAACGGCATCGATGCCTCGCCGCTGCACCCGTGGATAGTCGCATTCGATGCACAGCGCCCGGTGATCTACGTCATGGACACGGTACAGCGCCGCTTGCTGCGCACCCTCGAGCTACCCGGCCGGCAACGGCCCGAACAGGTGGTTCGTTTCAGCCCGACGGCCGCCTGCTCGCGGTGCTCGGGGATTTCGAGCCGGTGGTCAGCTTCTTCTGACCAAAACCTGCAGTGGCTGTTCGATGCTGAACTGGGTGACAAGCCCCTGGACGGTTGTTTCACCACTGGCATGGAGTACATGCTGGTGGCGAATGAAAACGATGCCACCGTCAGCGTCGTCGATATTCAGCACCAACGCACACTGGCGCATGTTCCTGTCGGCAAGGGCTGTGAGATCCTCGCCTATTATTCACGTCAGGGTTGACCCAGGTAGGTGACTGCAGTGAAGAAAGCCGAACTGCCTGCAAAGACCTGCAAGGTTTGCGGGCGCCCTTTTACCTGGCGCAAGAAGTGGGAACGCTGCTGGGACAAGGTGCAGTACTGCTCGGAGCGTTGCCGGCGCGGGCGCACCAGTAACGACAATAGATCGGATGCGTCTCAAGGTTGAGGTCCCGCTTCATGGGCGCTGCCCAGCCAGCGTTTCCAGATTGAGTCATAAGTGCCATTTCTCCGAATGGTCGCCAACGTATCACGAAACTTGCCAACCGACTGGGCGATGTTCCATTGCTCCTGGCCTACGTCCTTGTTGACCGTCACGATGTGATAACCTCGCGTGTTCTCCAGACGTGACAGCCTGACAGGGCGCTCGGCCAGGCTATACAGAAACCAACGAGTGGGCGCGAAGGGCTCAATCCACTGGAATAATTTCTCGCGTTCTCAAGTCCTGACGATTGAATAGATCAACACGTTGGGCACGATCATAAGCACGTGCCCACCGCACAACCTGACTGTTCGCCGACACGCCCGCCTGTAGCATGAGCGCCTTGACGACATCTGTGCTCAGGCCGGTGACACGCCCCTTCTCGGTCATGTTGTAAGGAGGCAATTCTTCGGTCACAACCTCCAGTCCGGGCGCTTCATCCGCACGTGTCATATCGGCAAACAGCACCAGGCCGAAGATCCATACGATCTTTGTATAGAACTTCAACCTGTTCTACTCAAACCCGCCCTCGGCACGCGCTTGGCATACGCTGAAGCGCGGAGCACCGGGCCACTGCTTGGCCTCCATGAACACTCCCGCTCAGATGGACGGCAGCCGGGTGACTGTCTCCTGGCTTACTCCGAGTTGGCATGCACCGATAGCTCAAAGGCTAGCGCAACCTTCCCAACCCGCCCGCCTGAAAGACAGCATCGACCTGTTGAAAATTCTTGAACCTTGCTCCAGACCGAACGCCCTAACCTTTCAGCGCGACGAAGCGATTTGTTTGGCTGCCTTTTAAGGCCTCTGGCCGACCATTATGGAGCGTACTAAATGACTGATATCATCAAAGAGAACATCAAGGAACTGAACGACCTGATCGAAACCTCGAAGGACGGTGAGGCCGGCTTCAAAGACTTGGCTGAGCACACCAAGCACGAACCGCTGCGCAGTGTTTTTCTGAAGCGAGCCTCCGAAACCGGCGCTGCCGCTTCTGAGCTCCAGGCGTTGGTCGTCACCCTCGGTGGAAAGCCGGAAACCTCGACCAGTGTCAGTGGCGATCTGCATCGCCGCTGGATCGACCTCAAAGCTGCGATCACCGGCAAAGACGATGCTGCACTGCTGAATGAGGCCGAGCGCGGTGAGGATGTCGCCAAAAAGAGCTACAGCAAGGCGCTGGAAAATCAGCATCTGACCCCGGATGTGCGCGCCGTAATTCAGAAACAATACGATGGCGTGCTTCGCAATCACGACCAGATCAAGGCGCTTCGCGATCAGGCGCGAGCGGCTAAGTAACCCGTGCAGCCCGGGGCCATGAGCGCCCCGGGTTTATAACGCTTAATAGATGTCACGCATTTCGATCTCAACCGGGCGCCTACCTGTAAAATCTCCTAGCCGGGCTCAGGTGACCTCCATCAACTGATCCAACCTCGTCGTATAGCTCTGGCTCATCAGCTTCCGACGCATTCCTCAGTCCGGCGCCAACGGCGTTGAGGCCGTGAGCATCGTTCCTCCTTCTCCACCGCGCATTGACCGCATCGACTACCCGCCATCACCCTCTCAAACGCCGCCTGTGAAACAGCAGGCTGGTTGTCAGTCCGCTCCCCGCTCTGGCACCAGTCCGTCGGCAGCATCGCCGCCTTGCGGTTCACTAAAGACCAGCGCAGCACAGCGAAATCCAGTGTCCGAAATCGCGATTCATGTTCCTCAGTCCAATCGTTGCGAGCGCGGGTACATTTGGGGGTACAGATTTATTTTTTCATTAATAACTTCTTGATTCCTCTGATTGTCAAAATGTTGTTTGGGTATCTGGATAGTCTTTGAGGTGGGCTGGAACCCGTGAATGGCTGTTGCATTGCCCCCGTAATGATTGTTCCTTACCGCCCTCCTATGCAGCCAGGAGAACACCCATGCCTGCCACTGGCGCGTTCCTAAACCTGTTGGACGATGATGTTCGCCGCGAGCGAAACATCACCACGCTTCCACACGACCTGGCACAGGCCATGCTCGCCCACGCACAGCACCCTGTGAACCTGGACGAAGACATTGACGGCGAGGTCGAGCTTTGAGCCTTTTGATCAAAGGCGACCTCGCCCCTCAAAACCTACCACTAAGGCTGAACACATAACGCCGCGGCTCACCATAGAAGTTGGCGTAGTTCGAATAACCAATGGTCGAGTAATAGTGTTTGTCGAACAGGTTCTCGATGTTCAACGCCAGCCCCCAGTGGTCATCCAGGTCGTAATGGGCAAAGGCATTCCATAGGCTGTAGCCGGCCTGGCTAAAGCTGTAGGTGGCCTGCTCGGTGGTACTGCCTTCGACGTAACTCGCGCTTTGTAGCGTGGCCCCGCCCCCCACTTTAAGCGCCTGCCAGGCCCCGGGCAGTTGATAGCTGGCATACAGCTTGGCCAAATGCTTGGGTGTCAGCGAGGTGTAGTCCAGCGCGCTGCTGCGCTTGTCGATCTGGTTGTAGGTGTAACCCAGGGTCGCCTGCACGCGCGGCCACAGCTCACCACTGACTTCAACGTCCAGGCCCTTGCTCAGCACCTGGCCTTCACGCAAATAACAGCAACTGGCGCCGGTGGCAGAGGTGGTCGACGTCGGGTACGCCGGATCGCGCACGGCATCGCCTTCACGTTTGACGTAATACAGCGCGGCGTAGGTATTGACCCGCCCACCCCACAGCGAGCCCTTCAGGCCCACCTCATAGTTACGCCCGGTAATCGGGTCGAGGGGGCGGGTGCTCGGCGCCGGCCCCGCCAGGCGGTCGGCTTGGGATTTGTAGATCTCACTGACGCTGGCGTAGGCCGTCCATTCAGGGGTCAGCGCGTAGGTCAGGCCGGTATAGGGCACCAGTACATCGCTGTCGTTGTATTTAGACACCGAACCACTGCCATCGGGGGCGAGGTTGCTGTAGTCATAACGGTAGTTGGTGAGGCTCGCGCCGATGATCCAGTGCAGCGGTTCGGCCAGTTGCAGGCGCAGGTTGGCGTAAACCCCATCGCTGCGGCGGCTTTCCGAAAGGTCAGCGACCTGGTAGGCCTGGCCTTTCAGGCTGGGGTAATCCGCCGGGCTGAAGCTGAAGATATTCGGCACCGTCACCGTACCACCGGAGTACAGCGGCAGTGTCGATTGGTAGTTGTGCCACATCCAGCCGGCCACCAGGTTGTGCTGCAAGCCCCACCCCTCGAAGTTGCCGCGCACCGAAACATCCACCGATTTCTCATAGGAGACGGCATCCTGGCCACCCCATTCGGCGCTTACACCCGCGCCGGTGGCAGGGTCTACCGCGCCGTTGAAGTTGTAGTAGTCACGCAGGGTGCGGTTGCGGGTGTACAGGGTATCGACGTTCAGGCTCCACTGCTCGCCCAACTGCTGCTTGAGGGTGGCGAAGTAGGTGTCGTCACGCTGGGTGATGTAGTCGTTGGCCCCGGCCAGGAAGGTACTTCGCGGCAGCTTGAGGTCATCGCCATTGCTGTAGCGCGGCAGGCCGTAGGCTTGGTCGCTGTCGCGGTAGCGGTCGTGGTTCAGGCCCACGAACAGGTTGGTACTGTCGGTCAGGTCAGCCTCCAGCACCCCGTAGAACAGGTCGTGGTTGGAGCCGGCATAGTCGATGAACGACTGCTTGTTCTGGCTGACCACCACCGCCCGCCCGCGCAGCTTGCCGTCGAAGGCCAGCGGGCCGCTGGCGTCCAGTTCGGTGCGGTAGTCGTCCCAGCGCCCGGCCGAGGTGGTGATGCTCGCCTGCGGCTGCAGCGTTGGCCGTTTGCGCACGAAGTTCAGCGTGCCGCCGGGCTCGCCGGCACCTGCGTAAAGGCCATCGGCGCCGCGCAGCACCTCGATATGGTCGTAAATCGCGGTGTCGGTGTTCTTCCACACGCCGTTGGCGATCGAGGCGCCCCCGTCGATGCGAAAGTTGGTGATTTCAAAACCGCGCGACAGGTAGCGGGTGGAGGTCATGCTGCCTTCGAACAGGCTGATGCCGGTGGTTTGCGCCATCGCCTGGTTCACCGTGGTGAGCTGCTGGTCTTCCAGGCGCTGGCGGGTGATCACGCTCACGGTTTGCGGCAGCTCTTTGATGCTCTGGCGGGTTTTGCCCACGCTGACGGCGCCGGTGGTGTAAGAGCCGGTTTGCTCGGTCACCTCGCCCAGCCCGGTGCCGGAGATTTGGCTCACACCCAGCGGTATCACACCCTCGCCTTCCAGGGCCGGCAGCAGCAAATACACGCCACTGGGCTGGCGCGCCACCTGCAATTGGCTGCCGGCCAGCAGTGTGGCGAACCCTGCCTCGACACTGTAGTTGCCCTCCAGCGCTGGGGCGGTTTTGCCTTGAGTGCTGGCGGCATCGAAGCTCAGCACCACTCCGGCCTCGCTGGCAAAGCGTGCCAGGCTGTTGGCCAGCGGGCCCGCCGGCACGTGGTAGGCATGCGCGCTGCCGGGCGCGGCCTGGCCAGTGGCCGGCAACAGCCAAGCCGGGGCCAAGGCCAGGTGAATGGCCACAGCCAGGCGGGCGTAGGGTGTCGTTTTACTGCGCATCGCGTGCTCTCCCCGAGAACAGTCTGATCAAGTTCGGGGGGTTGCCGTTTGAGCCGCGCGAAAAGTGCAAAGCTGAATGAAAATAGTTCAACAGCGCCGTTGCACCCTGACCCAGTAGCGGGTGAAGTACACCGCCTCCAACGCAAAAGCACTGCTCAGCGCGACCAACGCCAGGTCGGTATCGTGCACGGGATAGGTGCCCGATACCCGCAGCGCCGCCACCTCCGGGGAGCAGCGCAGCACACCCGGGCGATAGCGGCCAAGCTCGGCGAGCACCTGGGCCAATGGCTGGTCGACCACCACCAAGTGGCCCTGCGCCCAGAGGCCCGCGCCGGCCGGGTTGCGCCGCACCGGCCCGATGCCCGCCTGAGCAAAGCTGATGCTTTGCCCGGCCTCTACACGTTGGGTTGAGCCCTGGCGCGTGGTCACCTGCACGGCTTTTTCCAGCACGCAGGCTTCGCTGCCTTGCGCCGCCACTCGCACACTGAAACGCGTACCCAGCGCCAGAACCTCGCCATCGCGGGTGCGCACACTGAATGGCCTTTGCAGGCGCTCACTGGCGGTGCTGGCGAGCACCTGGCCGCGGCGCAGCAGCAGCAGGCGCTGGCTGCCATCAAAGCGCACGTCCACGGCGCTGTCGGTGTCGAGCAGCAGTTCGCTGCCGTCGGCCAGGGTAAACCGCGCCTGCTCTCCCACCCCGGTGCGGTAATCGGCGCGGTAGGCTCGGGCGGGCTCGCTGCGCCAGGCCAGGCTGGCCAGGCCACCGGCCGCCGCCAGCCAAGCCACCCCCAGCAGTACCTGGCGCCGGCCCTGGCCGGCAGCGCGCAAGGCCGGGCTGGCGACTCGCGCGGGCAAGCCGGCCAAGTGGCTGCTCACGGCCTGCACGCGCTGCCAGGCCTGGCGGTTCAGCTCGCTGGCCTCGCACCACTGTAACCACTGCTGTTGCAGGCGCGGCTCGGCAGGGTTGGCCTGCAGCCGGGCATACCAACGCGCGGCTTGTTGCACGGCCTGAACCTGCTCGGGGCTGGGGCTCATGGCGTCTCGGCCCACTGCATCAGGCAACAATGCGCCATGGCCTTGGCCACATAGTTGTTCACGCTGCGCACACTGATGCCCAACTGCTCGGCAATCTGTGGGTAGGTCAGGCCGTCGAGCTGCGACAACAGAAACGCCAGGCGCACCTTGGCGCCGAGCCCAGCCAGCATGGCGTCGACCGCGTGCAGGGTTTCCAGCAGGATGGCCTGCTGCTCCAGGCACGGTTGCTGGTCGCCGGGTAATTGCGCCAAGGTGTCGAGGTAGGCGTGCTCAAGCGAGCGGCGGCGAAACAGGTCAACCATCAAGCCTTTCGCGACCACTGAGAGGTAACGCCGGGGCTGCTCGATCTGCTCCACGCAGTGGGCTTTGAGGATTTTGACGAAGGTATCCTGGGCCAGGTCTGCCGCATCGCAGGGGTTGCCCAAGCGCTGCCGCAGCCAGCCCCGCAGCCAACTGTGGTGCGTACGGTAGAGAGCACCCAGCGCAGCATGGGCCGGTGGAGGGCTGGAAGGCATAAGAACGCATCCGAATAGTAAACGTTCTTATTATCTATTGGGACAGGTTGTTACTCAAGCGCGTTGAGTAGGGGCCGGACATCGCGCTGGTGGTGCCGCGCACCCACTACATCCTGATGTCGGCGCTGCTCGCCCCGGGGAAATCTCCGTGGGCGTGAGCTACACCGGCTGTTATTGCGAGGGTTGTTGAACCTCCGCACTCTCCGGCGTAGGTGGCACATGTAGCTCAGCGTAGATACTCTCTGCGACCGCAATATCTTCATCGGTCAGATGCTGGAACAAACCTGCGCGTTTACGCTTTGAGATCCGTCCACTGTTCTCATAGATCACAGCGATTAGCAGCTCAAGATCCCTGTTGGACAGATCCAACTCACGGTCCAGTTGCTCCTTGAATCGATCACGGCGCACGAGATGGTTTACCTCATCACGCATCAGTCCATCCAGAACCTGGGCAGCGCTTTTGTTGACCTCAATTTGCAGGTCAGTAAAGTCCAGGTGAGCAAACAGATGCTCATGAGGCTCATCAAGCACCGGGTCACTGGCCAGGTCCCATCGGTGGTACTGGGTAGCGTTCAGCAACCGCCTCGACAGCGAATCGAGCATGCCGATGTAACTGTCCAGATTGACCAGTAGGCCGGAAGAGATAGGCAGGATGATGCCCTGTAGCTTGAGGCCTTCGTTGGCCAAAATGTCCTGCATGATGAAACGGGATAAACGACCATTACCATCCATGAAGGGATGGATGTAGATAAAGCTGTGCGCGATCGCATTCAGCTTCACCAGCGCTGGGGCATCACTGTGCATAATGCGCTCCCGCATGCCGAACCACTTATCCATCATCTCCGGAACTGTTTCAGGCGATGGGGGGATGAGATGAATATAATCCCCACGGCCGAGCCAGTTCTGCAGATACCGGTAGGCGCCAATGGACGGGTCGGGGCGACCTGTACCCAGAGCTATCCGGTGAATTTCGAATAGAAACTCCTCATCCAGTACGCGCTGTCCCGCCTGCTCGAGTACTCGCACAAAGCGTAATACTCGATCCGGCGCTGGACGCTCATGCTCAATCTCGTACGAGCTGCGAGTTTCGCTCGTCAGCAAGTACTGTGCAGCCCTGGCAATCTCCGTGACCGAAAAATCAACCATCTGGTCGTGCATACGCTCGATTATTTGCGCGTCCAACAGGCTGTCGTCTTCCCAGCACTTACGGGAAATCAGCGCGGAGAGCTGAGGCGTTCCCAGAAGGTTCATCCGAACCCGGTGCCTGCGTGACATCTCCTCCGGCCCAGTAAAGTATTTGTCCGGCGGAAGCAAGTGCTCATAGGGTACATTTTGTGCGGTATCGGGAAGTGGCAGCTGATGGCCTGCAACGCTCTCGCAGATGTACCAGAGCCGGCGCAGGTAGCCGCTTGCTGGCTTTTCGAGGACCGCAGCGGTTAGGTCACTTCGTACATCGGCGATTTGGAAGGCTCGCTCCAAGACTCCTAGGTTCACCCCCTCATACGACAGTGCAAATAGCATCTGATCAATGGCCCGAGGCTCTCTCGCGTAGGCCTTGGTGAAGACCTCTATTCGCGCTCCCCCAGCAGACTGTGAGAGTGTAGGGCGTGAGCCTATGACACACTCATGATCAAGCGGCGCACAGTGAAGATCGAGAGCGTTGATCAGCCAGCTGTACCCAGCTCGCTCGATGTGTTGCCGCATGCAGAGATTCCTATAGCAGCCGAAGAAAAACTATATTTTACACCAAGCCAGAGTAAAATCTTATAGGCGCAGAAAGCCTGACTTGAGACCGTTGATGAGCGCTGGGTAACAGGAATGGCGACCGACCGTTGGCTCCATGGGGCGTCTATGCGCGAGTCGACGACGAAAATCCCTCAGGCTCCACTGCGCGCCACACTGCTGCTTGAGAGTGGCAGAGTACCGACAGACAGACAGACAGACAGACAGACAGACAGACAGGCTATGACTCGAGCGCCGCGCAGCTGCCGGGTTCACTGCAGTGCCGCCGTGCGAGGCCCCACCCAGTCCTCCCTCAACCTGCCCAACCCATCCCATTGATTACACTGATGATTACTATCGAACCGCGCGCCTGTCGAGGCGCCGCCGGCGGTTCCTATAATCGCCGCCAGTTCGTTTCCTCCCGCCCTGCCACAGGCGGCTCCCCCCTTCTTGCGGAACCCCAGCCCATGCCCAGTACCCCTCAGGCCCCTCGCGGCCGCCCTGAACCCATCGCACGCAGCGTACTGCAACAGTGGCTGGCGATCCTGTCGGTCGCGGTGGGCGCATTCGCCCTGGTCACCAGTGAGTTCCTGCCGGTGGGCGTGCTCAACGATGTGGCCAGCGACCTGGGCATCAGTGCCGGCCACGCCGGGCTGATGGTCACCCTGCCGGGGATCATGGCCGCCCTCGCCGCCCCGCTATTGAGCGTGAGCATCGGCGCCATGGACCGCCGCTACCTGTTGCTCGCCCTGACCCTGATCATGATCATCGCCAACGCGGTGGTGGCCTTCGCCAGCGGCTTCGGCCTGCTGTTGTTTGGCCGCGTGCTGCTGGGCATCAGCATCGGTGGCTTCTGGGCCACGGCCATCGCGTTGAGTGGGCGGCTGGCGCCGAAGGGTGTGGGCGTGGCCCAGGCCACTTCGATCATCATGGTCGGGGTCACCCTCGCCACCGTGCTCGGGGTGCCGGTCGGTACCTGGCTCAGCGGCCTGATGGGCTGGCGCATGACCTTCCTCGCCACCGCCCTGGTAGGCCTGCCGGTGCTTTTGGCCCAGGCGTTCCTGCTGCCACGGCTGGCGCCGGAAAAAGCCATTCGGGTGAGCGACTTGCCGGCGCTGTTCATCAACCCGCAAGCGCGGGTGGGGCTGATCGCGGTGCTGCTGATCGGCCTCGCGCACTTTGCCGCTTACACCTATGTGGCGCCGTTCTTCAAGCACAGCGCCGGCTTCGACGGGCCGACCATTGGCTCGCTGTTGCTGCTGTACGGTGTGGCCGGGGTGTTGGGCAACCTGTTCGCCGGTTTTGCCGCCAACCGCAGCGTGCGCTACACGCTGCTGCTGGTGGCGCTGATGATCGGCACCAGCACCGCGCTGTTCCCCTATTTCGCCACCGGGTTGGCCGGCGCGGCGCTGCTGATCGCGCTGTGGGGCTTTGCCTTTGGCGCCTTCCCGGCCTGCGCCAGCATCTGGATGTTCGTGGTCGCGCCCAAGGATGTAGAACGCGGCATGCCGCTGTTCGTGGCGTTGTTCCAGGTGATCATCGCGCTGGGCTCGTTCTTTGGCGGGCGGATCGTCGACCAGATGGGCAGCGCGGTGCTGCTGAGCCTGGCCACGGCGCTGGTCGGCTGTGGTTTCGCCACCGTGCTGATGCTGGGGCGGCGGGTGGGCAACAGCGCGGTGCCGCAGCTGGAGGTGTGAGGGTTGAGGGCCCTTCGCCCGGCACAGCCGGCCTCCCACCAGATTTGTGTAAGCCATTGATTTTAGGCGAAACACAGACCCCGTGGGAGGCCGGCTGTGCCGGGCGAAGGGCCAGTCAGGTCATGCGCTCAGTAAAACCATTTGAAGAAATCAGGGCTTTTTAACCCCCGATTTAGCGCTTTGATTGCTTAAGTGAACAGCATTACGGCACAGCCGGGCGAAGGGCCCTCAACCTGTAAACCCTCAAGCCAGCGCGGTGATCAGCCGCTCGACCTCTGGCACCGGCGCCACGCTGCCGCGGTACTGCCCGGACAACCGGATCAACAGCTCGCACACGGTGTCGACATCCGCCTTGGTCAGGCTCATGTGCAGCGGCAGCGAAACGATCTCCTCGCTGGCCTGTTTCGCCGCCGGGCAGGTGCCGGCGCCGAACGCGTACAGGTCATATTCGGTGTTGTCGCGGTAGTGCACGCCCGGGTACACCTCATGGCTGTTGAGCGCGGTCAGCAGCGCGTTGCGGTCTTTCACGCGGATCTGCAGCAGGTGGGTCGAAGACTCACACCCTGGCGCCACGTCGACGATATGGATGTCTGCCTGCCCGGCCAACCCGGCGCGGTACCAACTGGCGACCTGGCGGCGATAGGCGTTGTCCTGGTCGAGGTACTTCAATTGCACGATGCCGATGGCGGCCATGATCGAGTTGCCGTGGTACTTGTAGCCCAGCTCCTCGACCTCGTACATCCACTTGTAGGCGCCTTGGGCGGCGGTGCGGGCGAAGGTGTCCTTGTTGATGCCGAGCCAGGTCAGCTTGCGCACGCGGGCGTCGTCTTCGGCGTCGCGGAAGCAGATCATCCCGGAGTCCGCCGTGGGCAGGTTTTTCACCGCCTGGAAGCTGAACACCGTGCAGTCGGCGTCGAAGCCCACGTGTTTACCGTGCAGGCGGCTGCCCGCCATGTGCGCGGCATCGAGGATCAACTTCAGCCCACGGGCCTGGCACAGCGCGGCGATTTTCTCGTACTGGCCGGTATTGCCACCGATGCCCACGAACAGCACGGCGCGGGTTTTCGCGGTAATGCGCTGCTCCACGCTGGCAGGGTCCAGGCACAGGTACTGGTCGACGTCGGCGAACACCGGCTGCATGCCGGCGTAGAGAATGGCGTGGTTGCTCGACACGAAGGTCAGTGGCGTGGTGATCACTTCGTCGTCATCGGCCCAGCCGTGTTTTTTCTTGAACAGCTCGATGGCCAGGTGCAGGCCCACGGTGTTGGAGCTCAAAAAATGCGCATGGGGCAGGCCGGTGTAGGCCTTCCAGTCGGCTTCCATGGTTTCGGTCTTGAAGCCCAGGCCGGTCCAGCCTTTTTCAAGGCACTCACGAATGGCCAGGAGGCACTCATCCACACGGAACTTCGGTACGAAAAGCTGAATCGCCATAAGTGATGCCTTTATTAAGTTGAGTTGAATCCATTCAGGTCAAAATGTTGCACTAACAGGCTGTTTATTCCGGCAACAAAAGGCCCTGCGTTCAGTACAACAACGCACACGGGAACCGCGTGAAAACGCCTTGAGCATACGCGTGAGGCGATAACTTTTGTCTACAGGATCTTTGAAATTTTTTAACCGCCGGCAACCTACCGCGGCGGCAGCGCGGTGCGCCGCTGGGCCAGAGCCCTCGCCGGGCGTGGCCTAGAGCCACTATCGAAACGTTGGCTGATGAAAATAAAGGACTTTTTCCCCTGAAGGGCGCGCCGAATAAAAGGCAGAGAAAAGCAGAATAATTGGCGCCAAAGTTACATAGCAGATTGCAACCCGCGCCAAATTGGCGTCATTGCAACTTTCTTTGAGGCCGTGTGCGCCGCGCAAAGTGGCAAACTTTGGCACGGGGGAGTTTTTACCTTGAGCCGGCCACAGCGCAGCGCGTGGCAGCCCGGCGGGGCGATTTCGCCCGCCGCGCTAGCGTTTTGATCCAGCCGTTACTGTTTTCGCGTTCTTTCCCCCAACCGTTAACGTTTTCGCGCCGCCAACACGGCAGATGCGCTCAGCCTTCGAAGCGCCGGATGCAACCTCACCCGGCGAATAGCCCAAGCCACCCTTCCCCCTTGCGGCCAGCACCCGCTCTCCGCTATATACCTCCGGCCATAACGATAATTCATCAAGGAGCTGTGCATGACCGCTTTCACCCCTCGCCTGGCCGGCCTGGTACTGGCCACCCTCGCCTTCAGCGCCCACGCCGATGAAGTGCAGGTGGCCGTGGCCGCTAACTTCACCGCGCCGATCCAGGCGATCGCCAGCAGTTTCGAGAAAGACACCGGCCACAAGCTGGTCGCCGCCTACGGCGCGACCGGGCAGTTCTACACCCAGATCAAGAACGGCGCGCCGTTCGAGGTGTTCCTGGCCGCCGACGACAGCACCCCGGCCAAGCTCGAAAGCGAAGGCGACACCGTCAAAGGCTCACGCTTCACCTACGCCATCGGCACCCTGGCGCTGTGGTCAGCCAAAGAAGGCTACGTCGACGCCAAGGGCGACGTGCTGAAGAAGAACGACTACCAGCACCTGTCCATCGCCAACCCCAAGGCCGCCCCGTATGGCCTGGCCGCGACCCAGACCCTCGCGAAGCTCGGCCTGACCGAGGCCACCAAGGGCAAGATCGTCGAAGGCCAGAACATTTCCCAGGCGTATCAGTTCGTCTCGACCGGCAACGCCGAGCTGGGCTTTGTCGCGCTGTCGCAAATCTATAAAGACGGCAAGGTCACCAGCGGTTCGGCGTGGATCGTTCCAGCCAACCTCTACGAGCCGATCAAGCAAGACGCGGTGATCCTCAACAAAGGCAAGGACAACGCCGCCGCCAAGGCGCTGGTGGAGTACCTCAAGGGCCCGAAAGCCGCGGCGATCATCAAATCGTTCGGCTATGAGCTCTGATGCCACTCGACAGTAACGACCTGGCGGCCATTCGCCTGACGTTGGAGCTGGCCAGCCTGACCACCGTGCTGCTGTTGCTGCTCGGCACGCCGCTGGCGTGGTGGCTGGCCCACACCCGCTCGCGGCTGCGCGGGGTGGTCGGCGCGGTGGTGGCGCTGCCGCTGGTGCTACCGCCCACGGTGATCGGCTTCTACCTGCTGCTGGTGCTCGGCCCCCACGGCTGGGTGGGCCAAGCCACCCAGGCACTCGGCCTGGGCACCGTGGTGTTCAGCTTTGCCGGGTTGGTGATCGGGTCGGTCACCTATTCCCTGCCCTTCGTGGTGCAACCGCTGCAGAACGCCTTCACCGCCATCGGGCCACGCCCGCTGGAGGTGGCGGCCACCCTGCGCGCCTCGCCACTGGACTGTTTCGTGACCGTGGTGCTGCCCCTGGCGCGGCCGGGGTTCATCACCGCGGCGATTCTCGGCTTTGCCCACACCGTGGGTGAGTTTGGCGTGGTGCTGATGATCGGCGGCAACATCCCGGAAAAAACCCGGGTGGTGTCGGTGCAGATCTTCGACCACGTCGAAGCACTGGAATATGCCCAGGCCCATTGGCTGGCCGGGGCGATGGTGGTGTTTTCCTTCCTGGTGCTGCTGGCACTGTATTCGGGCCGCGGCCAAAAGCCGGTGTGGAGTTGAACATGCCTTCGCCGATTCAACTGCGCGTGGCCCTGGCCCGGCGCGATTTTCACCTGCAAGCCAACCTCAGCCTGCCCGGCACTGGCGTAAGCGCGCTGTACGGGCCATCGGGCTCGGGCAAAACCACCCTGCTACGTTGCCTGGCCGGCCTGGAAAAAGCCCCGGACGCCTACATCGAGGTGGCCGGCGAGGTGTGGCAAGACAGCGCCCGCCGGCTGTTCCTGCCGCCCCACCGGCGCGCGGTGGGCTACGTGTTCCAGGAAGCCAGCCTGTTCCCGCATTTGTCGGTGCAACAGAACCTTGACTACGGCCAGCGCCGGGTCGCGCCAGCGCAGCGGCGGGTGCCGCAGGCGGCGGTGTGCGCGATGCTCGGCATCGAGCACCTGCTCGGCCGCGCGCCGCAGCACCTGTCGGGCGGCGAGCGCCAGCGCGTGGGCATTGCCCGCGCCCTGCTGACCAGCCCGCGGTTGCTGCTGATGGACGAACCCCTGGCGGCACTGGACGCCGCCCGCAAGCAGGAAATCCTGCCGTACCTGGAGCGCTTGCACGATGAGCTGGACATCCCGGTGGTGTACGTCAGCCATGCCCAGGATGAAGTCGCCCGGCTGGCCGACCACCTGACCCTGCTCGAGCGCGGCGAGGCAATCGCCAGCGGGCCGATCGGCGAGACCCTGGCGCGCCTCGACCTGCCCCTGGCCCAGGGCCAGGAAGCCGGTGTGGTGCTGCAGGCGCCGGTGCTGCGCTTCGATGCGCAGTATCAACTGCTGAGCCTGGCGCTGCCCGACGGCAGCGCGGAGCTGCGCATCGCCCAGGGCCCGCGCGCGGTCGGCACGCCGCTGCGGGTGAAGATCCTCGCCCGCGACGTCAGCGTCAGCCTCAACTACGAGAACCACAGCAGCATCCTCAACCGCCTGCCGGCGGTGGTGCGCGAACGGGTCGCGGCCGATAACCCCGCCCACGTGCTGCTGGCCCTCGACTGCGCCGGCACCCGCCTGCTGGCGCGGATCACCCGCTACTCGGCCGAGCACCTCGGGCTGCAGCCAGGCAGCCGGGTGTGGGCGCAGATCAAAGCGGTGGCGCTGCTGGCCTAGGCCCTGACGGCGGCCGGTCACGGCGCTGAAACTTTCGCCAAGGGCCCTGGGTCGGACGTTTACCACCGCCCTAGGGAACTGCCTGCCCATGATCGAGCCCGCCGTGCCCCTGACCGCCGCCCAGGTGCTGCCCGAGCAAGCGCCGGCGGTGCACCGCCTGACGCTGCTGACGGTCAACACCCACAAGGGTTTCAGCCCGCTGAACCGGCGCTTCGTGCTGCCTGAGCTGCGCGACGCGGTACGCACCGTGGGCGCCGACGTGGTGTTCCTGCAAGAGGTGCTGGGCACCCACCGCCAGCACGGCCAACGCTACGACAACTGGAGCGACGTGCCGCAGTACGAGTTTCTCGCCGACAGCATGTGGCCGGTGTTCGCCTATGGCCGTAACGCGGTGTACCCCGACGGCGACCACGGCAACGCCTTGCTGTCGAAATTCCCCATCCTGCGCTTTGAAAACCTCGACGTGACCGTGCACGGCCATGAAGAACGCGGCCTGCTGCACTCGGTGCTGGCAGTGCCCGGCCAAGGCGAAGTGCACACCGTGTGCGTGCACTTGGGCCTGCGCGAGGGCCAGCGCCAGCAGCAGTTGCGCCTGCTCTGCCGGCTGCTGGATAACCTCGACCCGGCGCAACCGGTGATCGTGGCCGGCGACTTCAACGATTGGCGCCAACGCGCCGACGCAGTGCTCGAACGCAGCGGCCTGGTCGAGGCCTTTGTGCAGGCCTACGGCGCCCCGGCGCGCAGCTTCCCGGCGCGTTGGCCGTGGCTGCGGCTGGACCGCATCTACCTGCGCGGCGCTACCGCGATGGCGCCGCGGGCGTTGTCGCGCAAGCCGTGGTCGCACCTCTCGGACCACGTGCCGCTGGCGCTGGAGGTGCAACTGTGAACAACACCCCCTGGCGCAGCGGCAACCACATCGAGCTGTTGATCAACGGCGACGAGTTCTTCCCACGGGCCTTCAGCGCCATCGACGCGGCCCGCGAAGAAGTGCTGATCGAAACCTTTATATGGCGCGACGACGCCGCCGGCCGTGAACTGCACACCCGGTTGATCGCCGCCGCGGAACGCGGGGTGCGGGTGGAGGTGTTGGTCGATGGCTACGGCACCGACCAGCTCAGCCCGGCGTTCATTGCCGCGCTGGCCGAAGCCGGGGTGCGCCTGCTGGCCTTCGACCCACGGCCGAAGTTGCTGGGGGTGCGCACCAACCTGTTCCGCCGCCTGCACCGCAAGCTGCTGGTGGTCGACGGCCAACTGGGGTTCGTGGGCGGTATCAACTTCTGCGCCGACCATTACCTCGACCACGGCCCGATGGCCAAGCAGGACTACGCCGTGCAGGTGAGCGGGCCGATCGCCAGCGACCTGCACCAGGCCAGCCTGGCGCTGATGAACGCCCATGGCCGCCCGCTCGCGCCACTGGCGCCGTGGCTGAAACGGGTGCCGCTGCAGGCCGACAGCGCCAGCGCGCGGATCCAGCTGGCGATCCGCGACAACCAGCGCCACCGCGACGACATCGAAGAGCAATACCTGGCGGCCATCGACCAGGCCCAGGAGCGGGTGGTGATCGCCAATGCGTACTTCTTCCCCAGCTACCGCCTGCTGCGCGCCCTGCGCGAAGCGGCGCGGCGCGGCGTGGCCGTCACCCTGCTGCTACAAGGCATGCCCGACATGCCGCTGGTGCGGCTGTGTTCGCGGTTGCTGTACAACTACCTGCTGCGCGATGGGGTGAACATCCGCGAATACACCCAACGCCCGTTGCACGGCAAGGTCGCGCTGATCGACCAGCGCTGGGCCACGGTGGGCTCGAGCAACCTTGACCCGCTGAGTTTGTCGCTAAACCTCGAAGCCAACCTGTTCATCGACGACGCCGCCTTCAACGCCCGGCTGGCCGAACACCTCGACGAACTGTTGCGCGAGCACAGCAAACCCATCACGCTGGAGCGGGTGCTGCGCGGGTACTGGTGGCGGGCGCCGTTGATCTTCCTGTGCTTTCACTTTTTGCGCCACTTCCCGGCATGGATCGGCCTGCTGCCCGCCCACTCGCCGACGCTCAAGCCCTGGCCGGCGGCCAACGACCAGGCCGCCGCCGGCGCCGGCCTGCCAGGCGAGGGCCGCGCATGAGCGAGCGATCAGCCAAACGCTGGGCCTGGGCCCGGCGCATCCTTAACTGGGCGTGCCTGATTCTGGTGCCGGTGCTGCTGTATCTGCTGCTGCGCAACATCGAATGGGCCCAGGTGGGCAAGGGCCTGCGCACCTACTCCTGGCCGACTCTGGCCCTGGGCGCGCTGATCGCCTTGGCCAGCTATGGGGTGTTCAGCGCCTTCGACCTGATCGGCAAGCGCTATACCGGCCACCCACTGCCCAGCCGCCAAGTGCTGCCCATCGCCTTCGTGTGCTACGCGTTCAACCTCAACCTGAGCTCCTGGGTAGGCGGCATCGCCCTGCGTTACCGGCTGTACGGCAAGCGTGGGGTGAAGGTGGCCACGGTCACCCGCATCCTTAGCCTGGGCCTGCTGACCAACTGGTGTGGCTACCTGTTGCTCGCCGGTAGCCTGTTCGCCCTCGGCTTGCCCAGCCTGCCGCCCAGTTTGAAGATCGGCGAAACCGGCCTGCGCCTGATTGGCGTGGCGATGGTGCTGGCGGGGCTGGGCTACCTGCTCGCCTGCCGCTTCTCGAAGCGCCGTGGCTGGCGGCTCAAGGGCCATGAAATCACCTTGCCGAGTTTTTCCATGGCGCTGTTGCAGGTCGCCGTTGGCGCACTGAACTGGGCGTTGATGGGCAGCCTGATGTACCTGCTGCTGCCGCAAGGGGTGGATTACCCCAGTGTGCTGGCCATCTTGCTGATCAGCAGCATCGCCGGGGTGATCGCGCACATTCCGGCCGGGCTGGGCGTGCTCGAAACGGTGTTCATCACCCTGGTGCACGGTGATTACAGCAAAGCCACGCTGCTGGCGTCGCTGATCGCCTACCGTGCGCTGTATTTTTTACTCCCCCTGGCGATCGCCTGCGTGGGTTACCTGCTGCTGGAACGGCGGGTGATCAGCCACGCCCTGCCGGGCAGCGACGCAGCCGAGGGGCCGCCCGCCGAACCGCCACCGCGGCGAACGGTATAAGCCAAAACCCTACCGTTCGCGCTGCGTTTTCCTACACACTGGCGCGCACCGCTCACGCGCCCCAGCCCGTACTGTGCCCACCTTTTCCTGCACCCCACAAGGACAGAGGTGGACCATGGCTAGCCCGTTCAACCCCGTAACCCGTAGGCCTGTACTGCTGGCCACGATCCTCGCCGCGCTGGCACCGCTGGTGGTCGGTATGGCCGTGAGCATTTTCGTGATCCAGCACAGCCTCGACCGGCAGAACCACAAGGTCGCCGACGCCGCGCGGGTGTATTTCGATGAACTGTTCGACAGCCTCGCCGCCTCGGCCGAACTGGCCAGGCCCTGGCTCGATGCGCGCTGCGACAGCCTTGGCAACGACGCGCTGCCGCAGGTCAACGACGGCGTGCTGCGGCTGGTGCGGGGCGACTGCGAGCGGCCTGGCGGCGAACCGCCGCAGGGCGAAATCAGCACCTCGCTGAGCCTTGAGGCGCATGACCCGTTGTTCACCCGCAACGGCGCGCTGCGGCTGAACTGGGGCTACAGCGACCGCTATATTCAAGTGGTGCTGGATAACCGTTCGATCACCCGCTGGATGAAGCTGATCAGTGGCGACACCTACCTCACCCTGCACGCCGGCGGTGCCATCCTCTGGGACGACGGCGCGCTGCTGATGGGGGATTCCAGCGACACCCCGCGATGGGTCGCCAGCGCCACCTCCGAGCGCTGGCCTTATCAGGTTCGCGCCACCCTCTCCAGCAACGACGTGCTCGACACCATCGGCCGGGAACTGCTGGCCATGTTGCTCAAGCTCTGCGCCCTGGCGGCGATTTGCGCGGGGCTGTGCCACTGGGCGATGACCCGGCCACGCAGTTGAGCGGCCCGCTCAACGTTCGGCGTTGAGCACCCCGCGGCGAAGCTGGTCACGCTCGATCGACTCGAACAACGCCTTGAAGTTACCTTCGCCAAAGCCCTCGTCACCCTTGCGCTGGATGAACTCGAAAAACACCGGCCCCAGCAGCGTTTCGCTGAAAATCTGCAACAGTAGGCGCTGCGGGCCTTCGCCCTGGCTGCCATCGAGGAGGATCCCCCGCGCCTGCAACGCCTCGACCGGTTCGCCATGGTTGGGCAGGCGCGTGGCCAGCATTTCGTAATACGTGGCCGGTGGCGGGGTCATGAAGCGCATCCCCAGCGCCTTGAGGCGGTCCCAGGTGGCGAGCAAATCGTCGGTCAGAAACGCCACGTGCTGGATGCCTTCGCCGTTGAACTGCATCAGGAACTCTTCGATCTGCCCTGCCCCACGGGATGATTCCTCGTTCAGCGGGATGCGAATCAAGCCATCCGGGGCGGTCATCGCCCGCGAGGTCAGGCCGGTGTATTCGCCGCTGATGTCGAAGTAACGCAGCTCGCGGAAATTGAACAGCCGCTCGTAGAAGCCGGCCCAGTAGGCCATGCGCCCGCGGTACACGTTGTGGGTGAGGTGGTCGATCAGCTTGAGGCCGGCACCCGCCGGGTGGCGCTCGGCGCCGTCGAGCCAGTGGAAGTCGATGTCGTAGATAGAACTGCCCGGGCCAAAGCGGTCGATCAGGTACAGCGGCGCGCCGCCGATGCCCTTGATCGCCGGCAGGCGCAATTCCATGGGGCCGGTGGGGATGTCCACCGGCTGCGCGCCCAGTTCCAGCGCGCGGGCGTAGGCCTGGTGGGCGTTGGCCACGCGAAAGCCCATGCCACACACACTGGGGCCATGCTCGGCGGCAAAATAGGCGGCCTGGCTGCGCGGCTCCTGGTTGACGATCAGGTTGATCTCGCCCTGGCGGTACAGTTGCACCGCCTTGGAGCGATGCCGGGCAACGTGGCTAAAGCCCATCATCTGCAGCACGGGTTCCAGCACGCCGGCGGTGGGCGCGGCCAGTTCAATGAATTCAAAGCCCATCAGGCCCATGGGGTTGTCGTAGAGGTCGGCCATTGCTTGGCTCCTGTCAGGTTCGGGGAAGGCACTGCCGTGACCCACGAACCTCCGGCGGCGCGCCGGGAATGCCCCGGGTGCTGCGCGCCAGGAAGGCACCCAGCAAGACCTTGAACGCCTGCATACGCATCGTGGCCGCCTGAATTGTTGTTATCGTAACGGGAGTCTAGCGGCCACGCGGCGAACTGGCCACTGGCCGCCCCGGCGCCGCTGGGTTAAGGTGCGCGCCGTTTCCCTTGCCACTCGAGGCCGCTTTGTCCAGAGGTATCCTTGCATCGGTGTGCGCATCGATGCTGTTCGCGCTCATGTATTACTACACCTCGCTGCTCAGCCCGCTGAGCGGCGAGGAGGTGTTCGGCTGGCGCATGCTGCTGACGCTGCCGTGCGTCACCCTGTTCCTGGTCCTGACCAAGGACTGGCACCTGGCCGTGGGCGTGCTGCGGCGGATCCGCGCCCAGCCGCTGCTGCTGGCCGGCTGCATGGCCACCTCGGCGCTGATGGGCGTGCAGTTGTGGCTGTTTCTCTGGGCACCGCTGCACGGGCGCAGCCTGGAGGTGTCGATGGGCTACTTCCTCTTGCCGCTGACCATGGTGCTTACCGGCAAGCTGCTGTGGCACGAGAAACTCTCCGCGCCGCAAACCGTGGCGGTGCTGTTCGCCGCCATCGGCGTGGGCCACGAGCTGCTGCGCCATGGCAGCTTTGCCTGGGAGACGCTGCTGGTGGCGCTGGGCTACCCGGTGTACTTCATCATTCGCCGGCGCTGCCGCAACGACCACCTCGGCGGGCTGTGGACCGACATGCTGCTGCAGATGCCGGCGGCGCTGTACTTCGTGATCACCGGCCCGCTGAGCGCCGCTGACCTCGCCGCGCGCCCGGCGTTGTATGGGTTGATCCCGCTGCTGGGAGCGATCAGCGCGGCGGCGCTGGTCAGCTACGTGCTGGCCAGCCGCACGTTGCCGTTCTCGCTGTTCGGCCTGCTCAGCTACGTGGAGCCGGCCCTGCTGGTGGTGGTGGCGCTGCTGCTGGGCGAGCACATCGGCCGTGACCAATGGCCCACCTACGGGTTTATCTGGCTGGCGGTGCTGGTGTTGATCCTCGAAGGCCTGCGCCACCTGCTGCGCCAGTTGCGCCGCGGCTGATCAGGCGCGCAGCGCCATCAACAGCGCGCTGATGGTAAAGAACGACAGCAAGGTGGTCAGCACCAGCGCCGCCGCGCAGCGGCCTTCCAAGGCAAAGCGCTGGCCGATCACCGGGTACACGCTCATCATTGGCGCGCTGGCGAACACCAGCCCGGCCAGCATCAGGCCCATCGGCAAGCCCCCGATCAACCAGAAGCCCAGCCCCACCAGCAGCGGGTGCAGCACCAACTTGCCCAGGCCGATTTGCACGATCGGCGCCAGTTGCCCGCGCACCGGGGTGCCGTACAGCACCGCGCCGATCACGAACAGCGCCACCGGCGCCGCGGCGTGGGCGAGCATCTGCACCACCTTCAGCGGCGCCGCCGGAATGCGGATTTCCAGCGACGACAACAGCACCCCCACGCTGATGCCGATGATCAGCGGGTTGCGCGCCACGCGCTTGGCGGTTTGCCAGGCCACCTGGCCGATCGAGCCACCCTGGCCACGGCCCACTTCGCCCAGCACCAGCGCCAGGGGCGTCATCAGCAGGTTCTCCACCAGCATGCCCAGGGCCATGCCGACCACCGCCTCGGGCCCGGCGATGATCGCCGCGACCGGGTAGCCGATAAAAGCACTGTTGGACACCGCCATCCCCAGCGCGGCGATGGCGCTGTCGGTGAGCCCAGCCTGGTGGCGCTTGCGAAACAACCAGAAGCCCGCGCCATAGGCCGCCAGCGAGCCCAAAGCGTAGGCCGCCAGGTAGTGAGGGTTGAGCACTTCGCGGATGGGCCGCTGGCCCAGCGCCTCGATCACCAGCGCCGGCAGCGCCAGGTTGATCACGAACACGCCCAGGCCGCGCACCTGCTCCTGGCTCAGCCAGCCAAAGCGGCGGCCGAGAAACCCCAGGCCGATCAGGATGAAAATAGGGGCAGTGATGCCCAGGACTTCGAACACGCAGGCACTCCTGGTTTCGGCACTGAAACAATGTATTTCAGCAGGCACCCTGGCCGCCAGGGATAAATACCAGCGTTATGCAATCAAAGGCAGTGCAGCCCCCATGGACACTGCCCGCCCGATTGCCCAGAATGCTCCCCCATCCCAAGGACACTGTGCCGGCTCGCCGCCGCCAACACCCCGAACATGACGATCGCGCCCGACTGGATCATCTGCGAACACTGCGACACGCTGTACCGGCCCGCCGCCATGCTGCCCGGGCAAACGGCCCTGTGCCAACGCTGCGGCGCGGTGCTCTGGCGCCAGCCTCGGCTGGGGTTGCAGCAGCAATTGGCGCTGGCGGTCACCGCCGCGCTGCTGTTCCTGATGGCCAATGCCTTCCCGGTGATCACCATCCGCTTCGAGGGCCTGGCCAACGCCGCCACCCTTGGCCAGTCGGTGCAGGCCCTGGCCCGTGGCGAAATCACCCCGATGGCGGCGGTGATGGGCCTCACGGTGATCTTGGCGCCGCTGCTGCAAATCTGCCTGCTGCTCTGGCTGCTCGGGCATGCCTGCGCCGGGCGCGTGGCCCCGGGCTTTCGCCTGTGCATGCGCACCCTCGAGCAGGTACGGCCGTGGAGCATGCTCGAGGTGTGCCTGCTGGGGATTCTGGTGGCGATCATCAAGCTCGGCGGCATGCTCAGCGTGGCCCCTGGTTTTGGCCTGTGGGCGCTGGCGATGCTGGCGGTGCTGGTCATCCTGCTCACCGGCAAGCACGTGCAGCAGTTGTGGGCGCTGTACGAGGGCCGTTCATGAGCCGCCTGCCGTTCGCCCGCGACCACGCCCTGGTGCTCTGCCACACCTGCGCCAAGGCCTGCGCCGCCGAGGCCGAACGCTGCCCGCGCTGCGACAGCCCGCTGCATGCACGCAAACCCCAGGCCCTGAGCCGCACCTGGGCGCTGTTGATCGCCGCGCTGATTTTCTACATCCCGGCCAACACCCTGCCGGTGATGCGCACCCAGATGTTTGGCAGCAGCGCCGAAAACACCATCATGAGCGGGGTGATCGAGTTCTGGAAAGGCGGCTCGTGGGACATCGCCCTGCTGATCTTCTTCGCCAGCATCGTGGTGCCGTGCCTGAAATTCTTCGCCCTTGGCCTGCTGCTGGTCACCTGCCAGGCGCGCAGCACCTGGGCGATGCCGCAACGCGCCAAGCTGTTTCGTTTCATCGAGCTGATCGGCTACTGGTCGATGCTCGATGTGCTGGTGGTCGCGCTGGTCGCGGCGCTGGTGCAGTTCCGTTCGCTGAGCACGGTCGACCCGCTGCCCGGCATCCTGTTTTTCGGCCTGGTGGTGGTGCTGACGATGCTTGCCGCCATGAGTTTCGAGCCCCGCCTGATCTGGGACGCAGAGGTAGCAGATGACTGACCAACCCACCCCTTCCACGCCCCACGTCCGGCGCCGGCGCCTGAACGTTTCGCTGGTCTGGCTGGTGCCGATCGCCGCCGCGCTGGTGGGCATCTCGATGCTGGTGCACAACGCGCTCTCGGCCGGGCCGCAGATCACCATCGACTTCCAGACCGCCGAAGGCCTGGAAGCGAACAAAACCCAGGTCAAGTACAAGAATGTGGTGATCGGCCGGGTCACCGACATCAACCTGGCCAAGGACCGCAGCCGGGTCACCGCCACCGTGGCGCTGAACGGCTCGGCACTGGCCTTCACCGCCGAGGATTCGCAATTCTGGGTGGTGCGCCCGCGCATTGGCGCCCAAGGCATCAGTGGCGTCGACACGCTGCTGTCGGGCTCGTTCATCGGCGCCGACCCGGGCCGCTCGGAAAAAACCCGGCGTGACTTCACCGGCCTGGAAACCCCGCCGCCGATCACCTATGGCCAGCAGGGCCGGCGCTTTACCCTGCACACCGACGACCTCGGCTCACTCGACATCGGCTCGCCGGTGTATTACCGGCGCATCCAGGTGGGCCAGGTGATCAGCTACCGCCTCTCGGACGACGGCAAGGGCGTTGACGTGCAGATTTTCGTCAACGCCCCCCACGATAAATACGTTACCGACGACAGCCGCTTCTGGAACGCCAGCGGTGTCGACGTGAGCCTTGGCGCCTCGGGGCTGAAGGTCAACACCCAGTCGATGTCGGCGATCCTCTCCGGCGGCGTGGCCTTCGTCGAGCCCAAGTACAGCCCCGACGCCAAGCCGGCCGAGCAGTACCACGCCTTCGACCTGTTCGCCGATCAGGAAACCGCGCTGGCCCCGCCAGACGGCGAGGCGCGCTACATCCGCATGCGCTTCAACCAGTCGCTGCGCGGGCTGGCGGTGGGCGCCCAGGTGGAATTCCACGGGGTGAACTTCGGCCGCGTGGTGTCGGTAGACCTCGACTACGACGAAGACAACAAGACCTTCCCGACCATGGTCGGCGCGGTGATCTACCCGGCCCGCCTGGGCAACGCCTACAAGAAGATCCTCAGCCAGATGGGCGGCGAAGACGACGCCCGCGGCGCCACGCTGATGGCCGCGTTCGTCAAGCAGGGCCTGCGCGCCCAGGCCCGCAGCGCCAACCTGATCACCGGCCAGTTGATGATTTCGCTGGACTTCATGCCCAACGCGGCGCCGGTGAAGTTCAACATGGCCGCGCGGCCGCTGGAGATTCCCACCGTGCCGGGCAGCCTGGACAAACTCCAGGAGCAACTGCAGGCGATGGTCGACAAGCTGAGCAAGCTGCCGCTCAACGAAATCGGCGACAACCTCAACGCCAGCCTTGGCCAGTTGAACAAAACCCTGGGCCAGGTGAACGCCAACACCTTGCCGGAGCTGAACAAAACCCTGGCCCAGGCGCAAAAAACCCTCGGCGACGCCGGCCAGGCGCTGGGCGAGGATTCGCCACAGCGCCAGCAGATCAGCGACGCCATGCAAGACCTCTCGCGCACCGCGCGCTCGGTACGGGCCCTGACCGACTTCCTCGGCCGCCACCCCGAGGCGTTGATCCGCGGGCGTACCCAGCAGGGGCAACCCGACGCCTATCGCTCGTCGTCTTCGACCTCTCGTGAAACCGAACCGGAGTAACCGCCATGAACCTGCGTCCTTTTGCGTTGTGCGCCAGCCTTGGCCTGGCGGCCTGCAGTTCGGTGCCTACCCACTACTACACGCTGATGGCCCCTGCCGGCCCCGCCGTGGCGGCCAGCGCCCCAGGGCCGCAGTTCCAGCTGCAGGCGGTGCGCATTCCGGTGCAGGTCGACCAGCCGGCGCTGGTGGTGCGCCAGGACCGCGGCAACCTCGCCATCCTCGAAAACGAGCGCTGGGGCGCGCCGCTCGCCGATGAGTTCCACGACGCCCTTGCCGCGCGGCTGGAGCAGGAAATGGGCAGCCGTGACCTGGCCGGCATGCCGAAGGGCCCGGGCGCACTGGTGACCCTGCGCGCCGACGTGCGCCGCTTCGACTCGCTGCCGGGGCAATACGCCTTGGTGGATGCGGTATGGAGCCTGAGCCTCTCGGGCGATAACCGCCGCAGCCTGACCTGCAGCAGCACCCTGCGGGTGCCGGCCGGCGCCGAACTGGCCAGCGTGGTGCAGGCGCACCAGCAGGCGATCGGGCAGTTGGCCAAGGCCATGGCCTCGGCCGCGCGGGCGTTTAGCGCCAACCCGGGTGTGGGTTGCCCTTGAGCAAGCCTGAAGGGCGCTTCGCCCGGCACAGCCGGCCTCCCACGGGTTCTGTGTTGCGTTGCCAGTCAAGGGTTTACACAAATCTGGTGGGAGGCCGTGGTCCGGCACTCCGGCTGTGCCGGGCGAAGGGCCGGCAACCTGCTGCCGCCCCGCCAGCATCCCGCCACTTTAGCCCGCTGACCAACGGCTAAAACAAAATTCCTCTTCCTGTGTCAGACAGTTGGGCCGCCTCGCTAGGTTTTTTCGGCGTAGGCGCCCACTTTTTGACGCACGCCGTATTTGGCCTGATACAGGCCAGGCCGGCCCGAATGGATGACGGAGCACGCGATGATCTTCAATGTAAAAGACTACGGCGCAGTGGGCGATGGCGTAACCGATGACACCGCGGCCATCCAGGCCGCCGTGGACGCCGCCGCCGCGGCGGGAGGTGGCCAGGTCTACGTGCCCAGCGGCACCTATATCGTGTCGGGCGGCGAAGAGCCTTCCGATGGCTGCATCATGCTCAAGAGCAACGTGTCGATGTACGGCGACGGCATGGGCGCCACCACCCTGAAGGTCGCCGACGGCTGGGACCAATCGATCACCGGCATCGTGCGCTCGGCCTACGGCGAAGAAACCCACGACTTCGGCCTGGCCGACATGACCCTCGACGGCAACCGCGCCAACACCAGCGGCAAGATCGACGGCTGGTTCAACGGCTACATTCCCGAGCAGGACGGCCACGATTCCAACGTGACCCTCAGCGGCGTGGAGATCATGAACTGCTCCGGCTACGGCTTCGACCCCCACGAGCAGACCGAGAACATGGTCATCGAGAACTCGGTGTCCCATGGCAACGGCCTCGATGGTTTTGTCGCCGACTACCTCTCCGACAGCGTGTTCCGCAACAACGTGGCCTACGACAACGACCGCCACGGCTTCAACATCGTCACCAGCACCCACGACTTCACCCTCGAGAACAACACCGCCTACGACAACGGTGGCGGCGGCATCGTGGTGCAGCGCGGCAGCGAGAACATCCCCTCGCCCACTAACATCACCATCACCGGCGGCGAGGTATACGGCAACGCCGCCGAGGGCGTGCTGATCAAGATGAGCGACCAGGTCACGGTCGACGGCGTGAACATCCACGACAACGGCACCGCCGGCATCCGCCTGTACGGCAGCAATAACGTGACGGTGGAAAACAACACCCTGACCCACAACGCCCAGACCAACCCGGTGCCTGAGGTGATCATCCAGAGCTACGACGACACCCAGGGCGTATCCGGCAAGTACTACTACGGCTCGGACAACACCGTCGAAGGCAACACTATCACCGGCGGCAGCCAGTCGACCTACGGCGTGGCCGAGCGCAACGAAGACGGCACCGACCGCAACGCCATCCTCGGCAACACCATCACCAGCACCACCAAGGGCTCGACCCTGCTGTACGGTGACGGCAGTTACGTGAGCGACAGCATCCCGCTGCACCTGGTCCAGGGCACCGCCGGCAACGACACCCTGCTGGGCACCTCGGCGGCTGATTTGATCGTCGGCGGCGCCGGCAAAGACACCCTCAGCGGTGGCGCTGGCAACGACGTATTGGTGGGCGGCGCCGGGGCCGATACCCTCACCGGCGGCAGCGGCGCCGATGTGTTTCGCTTCGATGCGCTGACCGACAGCTATCGCACCGCCAGCACCAGCTTTGCCGACACCATCACCGACTTCGACGCCAGCAAGGACAAGATCGACCTCGCCGGGCTGGGCTTCACCGGCCTGGGCAACGGCAAGGACGGCACGCTGCAGGTGGTGTACAACGCCAGCACCGACAAAACCTACCTCAAGGACCTCGACGCCGACGCCAGCGGCAACCGCTTCGAGCTGGCGCTCAAGGGCAACCTCACCAGCACGCTGACGGCGAACAACTTCATCTTCGAGCACGTGATCGTCGGCACCGCCGGCAACGACAGCCTGATCGGCACCGACAGTGCCGAAACGATCTACGGCGGCGCGGGCGCCGACACCATCATCGCCGGCGGCGGCGACGACGTGATCTACGGCGGCACCGGCGCCGACACCCTCACCGGTGGCGCCGGGCGCGACACCTACGTGTACAGCTCGCTGCAAGACAGCTACCGCAACTACAACACCGGTGGCACCGACAACGGCGATGACATCACCGACTTCAACGCCAGCTCCGACAAGATCGACCTCTCCGCGCTGGGCTTCACCGGCCTGGGCAACGGCCACGACGGCACCCTGCAACTGGTGCTGAACGCCGCCGGGACCAAGACCTACCTGAAAAGCCGCGACGAAGACGCCAACGGCAACCGCTTCGAGATCGCCCTGGACGGCAACCACATGAACGACCTCAGCGCGGCGAACTTCATCTTTGCCAGCGCCGGCAACGTGATCAAGGGCACCAGCGCCAGCGACACCCTGGTCGGCACCAGCGGCAGCGATGTACTGGTCGGTGGCGCCGGGGCCGACAAGCTCAGCGGTGGCGGCGGCGCCGACACCTTCCGCTTCGACGCCTTGACCGACAGCTATCGCACCGCCACGGCGAGCAAGAGCGACCTGATCCTGGATTTCTCCAGCGACGACAAGATCGACGTGTCGAAACTCGGCTTCACCGGCCTGGGTGACGGGCACAACAACACCTTGCAGGTGGTGTACAACGCCAGCACCGACAAAACCTACCTCAAGGACCTCGATGCCGACGCCAGCGGCAACCGCTTCGAACTGGCCTTGGCGGGCAACCATGTGGCCGACCTGGGCGCCGCCCAGTTCACCTTCGCCGCCAGCGCCCCAGCGGCGAGCACCGCGGTGGTGCAAACCACCGCGACCGCCGCGGCAGTGGTGGCGGATGCCGAGGTGACGACCGTTGGGGTGGACCACCATCAGCAGACTGCGTAAGGCTTGAGCGCGCCTTGCGCGGCGAAGCGCCTTGATTTCTTCAGGGGGTTTTACCCAGCGCATGGCCTGGCTGGCCCTTCGCCCGGCACAGCCGGCCTCCCACGGGGTCTGTGTTGAGCCCAAAATCAATGGCTTACACAGAACTGGTGGGAGGCCGTGGTCCGGCACTCCGGCTGTGCCGGGCGAAGGGCCCTGAAGCCCTACCTAAGCAAAATGCCTGGCCTGCCGCGCCGGCGCCTGCAACTGCTGGCGCAACTGCGCTACCAGGTCACTGATCTCCCGGCTGCTGGCGAAGCGGTCGGTGGAAATCCCCCGCTCTTCCAGCACTGCCTGGCCATTGGCCGGGTCTTCGATGCGAATGCGCAGGGTGCCATCCTCCACCTGCTCGCACACGCAGTGCAGCGGTAAGAATGCATGTTCAATAATGCCGCGCAGTTCCAGCGGGCATAGGCCGACGGTCTTCATGGCAAGCCTCCTGTTGTGGTGTGCCTTACTGGTATATACCCCCCGGCGGCACCCCGCAATTGCCCCAGGTCAATCAAATTTAATGGCGTATAAGCCATTGAATTAGCTGCATAAATATTTAGTGTGAAAATATTACGACAACAAGCGAGACGCCGCTAAGTTATACAAGCGCCGTTGGTCGTAGAACTTTCAGCTTATTTAAACCTTCCTCGCCCCGCTGTTTCGAATCTTCCAAGTTAGCTGAATCTTTTCATCTACCAAGGAGCCACCATGAGCAAGGTTCGAAACCAGTACGCGATGCAGAACCCGTTGACCCAGTACCCGGCCCCGCCCTTTGCCGAACAACCCCAGGCCGCGCCGGGGCTGGACGCGCACATGAACCCCAAACCCGACCACGGTGAGCACAGCTACCAGGGCTTTGGCCGCCTCAAGGGGCGCAAGGCGCTGATCACCGGCGCCGACTCCGGCATTGGCCGGGCGGTGGCGATCGCCTTTGCCCGCGAAGGCGCCGACATCGTGCTCAACTACCTGCCGGTCGAAGAACGTGACGCCCGCGAAGTAGTGGGCCTGATCGAAGCCGAAGGCCGCCGCGCGGTGGCGCTGCCGGGCGACCTGAAAAACGAGCAGTTTTGCCAGCAGTTGGTCAGCCAGGCCCACGAGGCCTTGGGTGGGTTGGACATTCTGGTCAACGTGGCGGGCAAGCAGGTTGCCCAGCACAGCATTGGCGAGCTGAGCACCGAGCAGTTCGACGCCACCCTGAAAACCAACCTCTACGCGCTGTTCTGGCTGAGCAAGGCGGCGGTGCCGCTGATGCCCGCCGGGGCGACGATCATCAATACCGCGTCGATCCAGTCGTACATCCCCTCCGCCACCCTGCTCGACTACGCCACCACCAAGGCCGGCATCGTCGCCTTTACCCAGGCCTTGGCCAAGCAGGTGATCGAGCGCGGTATCCGCGTCAATGCCGTGGCCCCGGGGCCGGTATGGACGGTACTGCAGCCCAGTGGCGGCCAGCCCCAGGCGAAAATCCCGCACTTCGGTGAGCAGGTGCCGATGAAGCGCCCCGGCCAGCCGGCCGAATGCGCGCCGCTGTACGTGCTGCTGGCGTCGCAGGAGTCGAGCTACATCACCGGCGAGATCTTCGGCGTTACCGGCGGCAACCCGCTGCCGTAAGCCACGCCGCCAGGCGCGCCACACCAGCCTCGGCGCTGGCGCTGCAACCGGCCCAGGTGCAGGCCAGCATCAGGTTGCGCGGCAGGCCGAAGTCTTCGACCTGGTAGCCGCCGGCGCAACAGCCATCGGCGCCGTGGGGCACCTGCTCGCGTAGGGTTGCTGGCGCCACCCCGTAGGCCCACACCGGCTTGCCCAGGGCCACCGCCATGCCCACCTCGAACACCGTGCCGGAATCCGGCTCCAGCCCGCGGAACGCGCCGAGGTTGGCCAGCACGGCGTCGCAGCCGCGCAGCATCGCCAGGTTTTGCTCGCAGATCCAGCGCGCCGCAGCGGGCCCGGCCAGGCCCGCGGGCAGTTGGTTATCCAGCGGGTACAGCCCTTCCAGGCCGTGGCTGTGGCACAACTGGCGCAGGTAGGCGCCGTGGGCCACGGCGTCAGCGCGGAACACGTCGTAACCCGCCAGGTAGATACGCGCCATGGGCACTCCTTGAACGGTAAACAAACCGGGGTATTGTGCGCCGCAGCTGCCGTTGGTCAAGGCGCGTGTGGGCAACCGCCGCGCAGTGGCATGATGGCGCCCATTCACGCCGCCCAGGAGCCTGCCGCATGCCCACCCTCACCCCCGCCATGGACCAGGACCCAGCCGTTTACAAAACCCTGCTGGAATCCACCCGGGCGATCCCGTGGCGCATCGACTGGGCGAGCATGAGCTTCAGTTACATCGGCCCGCAGATCGAAACCCTGCTCGGCTGGCCGCAACACAGTTGGGTGGGCATCAATGACTGGGTCGAGCGCATGCACCCCGACGACCGCGACTACGTGGTCAACTTTTGCGTCAGCCAATCCAAAGCCGGCAGTGACCACGAAGCCGACTACCGCGCCCTCACCGCCAGCGGCGGCTATGTGTGGATCCGCGACGTGGTCCACGTGGTGCGCGACGCACAGGGCCAGGTACAGGCCCTGGTGGGCTTCATGTTCGACATCAGCGAACGGAAAAAAACCGAGGAACACCTGGCCCGCCTGCAAAAGCAGCTGGAGGAATACTCCTACCAGGACGGCCTGACCGGCATCGCCAACCGGCGCATGTTCGACAGCGTGCTCGAACGCGAGTGGGCCGATGCCCAGCGCACCCAGCAGCCGCTGTCGTTGATCGTGATCGACATCGACCACTTCAAGCAATTCAACGACCACTACGGCCATATCAAGGGCGACGAATGCCTCAAGCACGTGGCCCGCACCCTCAGCGTGGCGGCCAACCGCCCGCGGGATTTCATCGCCCGGCTGGGCGGCGAGGAGTTCGCCTGGGTACTGCCCGACACCGACCCCGCCGCCGCCCGGCAGATCGCCGAGCGGTGCCTGCACCTGGTGCGCCAGCAGCAGATCCCCCACGAGGCCTCGCCGATCAGCGCCACCCTCGGCCTGAGCCTGGGCGTGGGCACCACCGTGCCGAGCAGCAACGGCGCGGCGCTGGCGTTCGTCGAAAAGGTCGATGAACTGCTCTACATCGCCAAGCGCGCCGGCCGCCGCCGCGCCGAGTACGCGGACTTTCGCCGCTAGGCCTTTGCACGGCACAATGCTCGCGACCGCCGAAGGCATGGAGGAGTTGCGATGCACATCATCAATGCGCGCCTGCGCGGAAAAACCGGCCTGTACCGGGTCGCCTGCAGCGGCGCGCGGATCACCGAGGTGGCGCCC
Organism: Pseudomonas sp. NPDC007930; assembly: GCF_042958985.1. Lineage (NCBI taxonomy): Bacteria > Pseudomonadati > Pseudomonadota > Gammaproteobacteria > Pseudomonadales > Pseudomonadaceae > Pseudomonas > Pseudomonas sp. NPDC007930. The sequence continues at coordinate 64,748 of NZ_JBIBKC010000002.1, read as the reverse complement.
CAGGCCGAGGCCCAAACGGCCAGCGCCGGGGTGCTCGACGCCGCCGGCAACCTGCTGATACCGCCGCTGGTCGAGCCGCACATCCACCTCGACGCGGTGGCCACCGCCGGCCAGCCGGAGTGGAACAAAAGCGGCACGCTGTTCGAAGGCATCGAGCGCTGGGGCCAGCGCAAGGCGACCATCACCCACGAAGACACCAAGCAGCGCGCCCACGCCGGCATCCGCATGCTTGCCGAGCACGGCATCCAGCACGTGCGCACCCACGTCGACGTCACCGACCCCACCCTTGGCGCGCTCAAGGCGTTGCTCGAAGTGCGCGAAGAAGCCCGCGCGTTGATCGACCTGCAGATCGTTGCCTTCCCCCAGGAGGGTATCGAGTCTTACCCCGCTGGCCGCGAGCTGATGGTTCGCGCACTGGACATGGGCGCCGACGTGGTCGGCGGCATCCCGCACTTCGAGAATACCCGCGAGCAAGGCGTGAGTTCGCTGCACTTCCTCATGGACCTGGCCGAACAGCGCGGCCTGCTGGTGGATGTGCACTGCGACGAAACCGACGACCCGCACTCGCGGTTTCTCGAAGTGCTCGCCGAGCAAGCACGGGTGCGCGGCATGGGCAGCCGGGTCACGGCCAGCCACACCACCGCGATGGGCAGCTACGACAATGCCTACTGCTCGAAGCTGTTCCGCCTGCTCAAGGCCGCCGGGCTGAATTTCGTTTCATGCCCGACCGAGAGCATCCACCTGCAAGGGCGCTTCGACAGCTTCCCCAAACGCCGCGGGGTGACCCGCGTCGGCGAGCTCGACCGCGCCGGGCTGAACGTGTGCTTTGGCCAGGATTCCCTGCAAGACCCGTGGTACCCGCTGGGCAACGGCAACATTTTGCGCATCCTCGACGCCGGCCTGCACATCTGCCACATGATGGGCTACGACGACCTGCGCCGTTGCCTCGACCTGGTCACCGAGCACAGCGCGCGCACCCTGAACCTGGGCGAAGGCTACGGCATCGCGGTGGGCCGCCCGGCCAACCTGGTGCTGCTCGAGGCGCCAGACGACTACGAAGCGGTGCGGCGCCAGGCTAAGGCGCTGCTGTCGATCCGCCACGGCGAGGTGATCATGCGCCGCGAGCCGCAGCGGGTGAGCCTGGTTCACAACTCCAGGCAGTAACCCACGCCATAGATCGAGCGCACCAGGTCGCGCCCCGGCGCGGCCAGCTCGAGCTTGCGCCGCAGGTTCTTGACGTGGCTGTCGACGGTGCGGTCGGTGACCACCCGGTGGTCGTCGTAGAGGTAGTTCATCAGTTGGTCGCGCGACAGCACCTGGCCCGGCCGCGCCGCCAGTGCCGCGAGCAGGCGGAACTCGACCGGGGTGAGGTCCAGCGCCAGGCTGTCGAAGCTGGCGCGGTAGCCGGCGCGGTCAAGCTGCAAGCCTTGCGGCGGTTCGGGCAGCGGCGCCAGGCGGCGCAGCACCGCCTTGGCCCGGGCCACCACTTCGCGGGGGCTGAAGGGTTTGCAGATGTAATCGTCGGCGCCGATCTCCAGCCCCAGCAGGCGGTCGACTTCATCGACCCGCGCGGTGACCATGATCACCGGCACCTGGCTGAAGGCGCGCAGCTCGCGGCACACCTGCACGCCATCCTGGCCGGGGAGCATCAGGTCGAGCAGGATCAGATCATGCTGGCCGCGGCGAAACGCCGGCACCACCGCCAGGCCGTTGGCCACGTGCTCGGCGCGGTAGCCGGCGGCTTGCAGGTAATCGACCAGCAGCGAGGCGAGCTTGGGCTCGTCTTCGACCACCAGTACGTGTTGGCCGCTCATGGCTGGGCCTCCAGGGGCAATTGCAGGGTCAGGCCCAGCCCGCCCAGCCCGGAGGGCCAAGCGCGCAGGCGGCCGCCGTGCACCTCGATGATTGCCCGGCAGATCGCCAGGCCCAGGCCGGCGCCGCCGCTGGCGCGGTTACGCGACGCCTCGACCCGGTAAAAACGCTCGAACAGCCGCTCTTGCTCGGCGGCCGGCACGCCGGGGGCGGCATCTTCGCATGCCAGGCAGGCCCAGCCACCCTCGCGGTAGGCGCGCCAGCGCACCTGGCCACCGGCATCGGTGTAGCGCAGGCTGTTTTCCAGCAGGTTGTACAGCACCTGGCTCAGGCGCCGCTCATCGCCACGCACCGGCAGCGCCTGCAGGCTCAGTTCCAGGCCCAGGCCGCGCTCGGCCAGGCGCCCGCGAAAGGCCTCGGCGGCGTCGGTGGCCAGGGCGCCGAGGTCGAGTGGGTCTTGCCGGTAGCTGGGGCCGCCGACCTCGGCCAGCGACAGTTCGTAGAGGTCATCGACCAGCTTGGTCAACGCGCCCACCTCGCCCTGCAGCGAGGCCACCGCACCGGCATTGACCGGGCGGATGCCGTCTTCCATCGCTTCCAGCTCGCCGCGCAGCACCGCCAGCGGGGTGCGCAGCTCGTGGGAAATATCCGCCATGAAGTCGCGCCGTTGTTGCTCGTTGCGCGCCAGGGCCTGGGCCATGTGGTTGAAGTCCCGGCCCAACTGCGCCACCTCGTCGTTGCCCGCGGCGGGCACCCGCACCGTGAGGTCGCCCTCGGCCAGTTGCCGGGTGGCTTCTGCCACCCGCCGCACCGGGCGCAGCAAGGTGCGCGTCAACCAGCCGGCGATCACCGCCGAGACCAGCACGCATAGCAGGCCCACCAGCAGCCCCGAGCGCACCTGGCTGGCCTGGAAGCGCTGGTCACCCACGGTGCTGACGGTTTCGAACGGGGTCATCGCCAGCCAGCCGACCACCTGGCCGTGCACCTGCACCGGGCGCAGCACCGGCGCCGGGCCGAATTCCACATAGCCGGCCAGGTACTGCTGCTGGGCGTCGAGCAGGCTGATGCGCAGGAACGCCCCGGTCAGGTCCGACACCGGCGGGTGGCCGGGCTCGGGGCGTTGGCCGCTGTCGGTGTCGGGCGGGCGCATCAGGTGGAACCAGGCGCTGGGTTGTTCATCATTGAGAAACGCCCAGCTGCCATGCTCGGCGTAGGCTTGCTCGAAGCGCGGCAGGCTTTGCATCATCCGCGCCACCGCCTGCTCGTTGAGGTAGCCCAGAAAACCCAGGTTGAACGACAGGTACGCCGCCACCCCCATGGCCAGCACCACAACGGTGCACAGGGCCTGGACGGCGAAAAACACTTTGCGCGACAAACTGACGGTCATGGTGAACTCGGGCGGTGGCTGGTGGGTATTTGGCCCCTTTGTGCCCCGGCCTGACAAGCCGGCGGAAGAAATCTCCATATTGGCTGCACATTTGCTTCTAAAAGCTTCAGTGATTTGCCATGCTCCGCCTCAAGCGCCGGCGCTGCGGGCCGATACACCGATAGCAGGCCGGGGTGGGCCTGCAGTGGCATCGCCTGGGAGTCACGACCATGCCAGAGCTGTTCAAGCGTACCGTTGTTGCCCTGGCGCTGTTGGCGGCCGGGTTGGGCGCGAGCCTGGCCCGCGCGGCCGAACTGCAAGTGGTCACCGAAGAACTGCCGCCCTACAACATGACCGTGGACGGCAAGGTCACCGGCATGAGCACCGAAGTGGTCCAGGCCGTACTGGCGCGCCTGAAGCTGCAGGTGCCGATCCAGGTGATGCCCTGGGCGCGCGCCTACGACATCGCCCAGCACCAGGCCAACGTGCTGATCTACTCGATCGCCCGCACCGCGCAACGTGAAAAACTTTTTCAGTGGGTCGGCAGCATCGCCCCTACCCGCTGGTACCTGTACGCCTCCGCGCAAAACCCGATCAGCCTGCGCAGCCTCGACGACGCCAAGCGCTACCAGATCGCCACGGTCAATCAGGACGTCGGCGAGCAGTACCTGGCCAGCCACGGCTTTAGCGTCGGCCAGGCGCTGCAATCGAGTACCCGCTACGAACTGGACTACCAGAAGCTCAAGCGCGGCCATGTCGATTTGTGGATTTCCAACGAGCTGAACGCCAACTACATCGTCCGCCAGCTCGGCGATGACCCCGCCAGGGCGATCACCCCGGCGCTGGCGCTGCCCGAGCTGGGCGGTGGCGACGGCTTGTACATGGCCTTCAGCCTGGGCACCCCGGCGGCCACCGTCGAGCGTTTTCGCACTGCCCTGGATGCCCTGCACCAAGACGGTACCTATGCCGCCATCGCGCGCAAGTGGCTGTAGCCCTTGAACAACCGGCCGCTGTTCCCGCCCGTCGCCCCCGGCCAGCCACTTGGCCGGCGCCTGGTGCTGGCCACCCTGTGCTTTTGCCTGTTGTTCAGCCTGGCCACGGTGGCGGTGCGCAGTTGGCACGCCTGGGCCAATGGCCAGGCGATCATGAACTCCGAGCTGGCGCTGATCGACCAGGTGTTCCAGGGCCCGCTGGCCAAGGCCATCTGGGAGCTGGACCACGACAACCTCGACACCCAGCTCGACAGCGCCGCCCAGGCCGCGCCAGTCGGCCGGCTGGTGCTGCGCATCCCGCGGCCCGGGCGCGCCGACGAACTCGTCGAGCGCCGCCATGAGGGCTTCCAGGGCGCCGGCCCGGCGCCGGTGCTGCAACGCGACCTGACCATCGCGCCCTACCCCGGTGCCCGCGAGGTGGTCGGCACGCTGACCCTCGAAGGCGACCCGGCGGTGCTCTGGCAGCGCCTGTGGCGGGAGCTGGCGAGCATCCTGGTGACCCAACTGGTGCAGTCGCTGGCGCTGGCCGGGTTGATCATGGCGATGTTCAACCGGCTGGTCACCGTGCACGTACAGCACATCGCCCGCCACCTCGGCCAGTTGGGCCCGCACAACCTGGCGCTGCGCCTGCGCCTGCAGCGGCCAAAGCCGCGCAACGATGAACTGCAACTGCTCGAGGGCCGTATCAACGCCCTGCAGGGCAACATGGCCACCTACCTCGAGCGCCACCGCCTGGCCGAGCACGCCCTGGCCGAAAGCCGCGACCAACTGGCCGCCCAGGTGGCCCAGCGCACCGCCCAACTGCAGGAAGCCAACCAGCGCCTGGAGCACCTCTCGCGCAGCGACCCGCTCACCGGCCTGGCCAACCGCCGGCAGTTCGATGAAATCAAAGAACAGGAGTTTCGCCGCGCGCTGCGCATCGGCCAGCCGCTGAGCGTGCTGATGTGCGATGTGGACTACTTCAAACGCTACAACGACAGCTACGGCCACGCCCGCGGCGACGACTGCCTGCGCCAGGTCGCGCACCTGCTCGGGCAAACCTTCTCGCGCCCGGGCGAGGTGGTGGCGCGCCTGGGTGGCGAGGAATTCGCCGTGTTGCTGCCGGCCACCCCCGCCAGCGATGCCCGGCTGCTCGCCGAGCGCTTGCGCAACGGCCTGGCCGAGCTGCGCCTGCACCATGTCGGCTCGCCGATTTCACCGTGGGTCACGCTGTCGGTGGGCATCGCCGAATTCGACGCGGGGCTGTCCTGTTTCGACCAACTGCTGCAACGCGCCGACCAGGCCCTGTACCGCGCCAAGAGCGACGGCCGGGACCGGGTCGGCCAGTGGCCCAACTGAGGTGGCTATGCGCCAAGTTCTCGCCTGGCTGTGCTGTGCCCTGCTGGCCGCCCCGGCCCTGGCCAACGGTGCGCCCCTGCTCGGGGTCACCGAAGAGTCGTCGTACTCGTTCATGCAAGACGGCGAGGTGCGCGGGCCGGCGGTCAATGTGGTCAAGGCGGTGCTGGCCCGCGCCGGCCTTGCCGACTACCAGCTAGCGGTATACCCCTGGGCGCGGGCCTATGACCTAGCCCTGGGTGAGCCCAACGTGATCATCTTCCCGATCATCCGCACCCCGGCGCGGGAAGGCTCGTTCCATTGGGTCGGCGAGTTCGAGCGGACCGTGCCCACCCTGTACCGCCTGCGCAGCAGCGGGTTGATCCAGGTGGCCAACCTGGCCGATGCGCGCGACTACAGCATCGCCGTGGTGCGTGATGACATCCGCGAGCACTATTTAATGGCCAATGGCTTTACCCGTTTGGTGGAAACGGTCAACAACGCCGAAACCTTTCGCCGCCTGCTCTGCGGGCAAGTGCAGATCGCCGCCATGAGCCCACGGGAAATTCAACGCCGATGTGACCTCGAGCAGGTGCCGTGCGACCAATTCCAGCCGGTGCTTTCGCTGGATGAAATCACCGCGGGGCTTTATATCGCCCTGAGCCGGAACACACCCGATGACGTGGTTGTCAGAGTGACAGCGGCGTTCAATGCACTCAAGGCCGAAGGGGCTATCCCCAAGCTGTTGAGCCAGGGGCGCTGATCAAGGATGGCGACTGGCATCGTTCCTGCTTGTCATTTGTTACAGTAATATGACAACCGCGCTTTTTTCGTTCAGCGAAAGGCGCTAGGCGGTGGAACATGGCAAAACCGATCAAGCAACGCGCAACCATCATTTGCCGGCAGGATGAAAAAATCCTGTTTGTGCGCAAGGCCAAACATACCGCCAAGTGGAACCTGCCTGGCGGCAAGGTCGAGGCCGACGAGACCCCGGCGCAAGCCGCGCTGCGTGAGTTGAGCGAAGAAACCGGGCTGGCGCCGACCATGCTCGGCTACGTGACCCTGCGCGAGTTGGCGCGCACCCGCCATCATGTGTTCGAAACCGTGGTGGATACCACCCAGCAGGCCCAGCCGCTGAATGAAATCGCCGACTGCCGCTGGTTCAGTGTGCAGGAGCTGGCGGGCCAGAACGTGACCAAGGCGGTGCTGGCGCTGCTCGCCGATCAGGCCTGACCGCCCAGCAGGCTGCTGGGTTTGCCGTCCTGGGGGTGGGTGCGCTCGAACCATTCCTGGTTGGCTTTCAGTTCGCTGCGCAGTTCGGCGATCAGATTATTGACCGCGCGCACGCTGGTCAGCTCGCCAATCGGCACGCCCACCGCCAGCAGGTCGACCTGCCCGGTGGCGGGGTCCCACACTTCCACGGTCATGGTCCCGCCCGGGTGCATCTGGCAGCTGCAGGCCAGGGGGCGGAAGCTGGTTTCAACGATACGGCGCAATTCTGCGTTAGGGATCACAAGCGCTCTCCACGATCATTGGGGCCTTACTGTACTAGACGCTGCCACCAGGGTGGCTGTTCCCTGGCGAAGATGAACATCCGCCAAGGGACCGGCGCGGCGGCGTTCACCGCGCTAAAGGGTGCAATTGTGGTGCCGGGTTGGATCACTTAAACGTTTCGGCCGACCAAGTGCCCTACCCAGTATGCTCCGGCGCCCCGTGCCCCACCACCGCCACCTCCGCCGCATCGGCCAACACCAGGTCTGCCTCGCTCAGGGTTTGCGTGTAGTCCCCCGCCAGGGTCACCTGAAAGCGGTGGCCGTCGGCACCCGCCTCGTTGCTGCGCAGGTAGGTGCGGTCGCTGCCTGCATTGTAGGCCAGGCTCAGCGTGCCATCACGGCCGTTGCCCAGGCCGGTGAAGCCCAGCGCCGCGACGTCGAGTGTGTCCACGCCCACGGTAAAGTCGGTGATCACATCGGCGCTGCCCACGTAGCTGTCGGCACTGCTCTGGAACACGAAGCGGTCGCTGCCGGCGCCGCCGGTCAGGGTGTCGGCGCCCAGGCCGCCGACCAGTACGTCGTCGCCGGCATTGCCGTCAAGGGTGTCGTTGCCGGCGCCGCCGCTGAGGTAATCGTTGCCCCAGTCGCCGTAAAGGCTGTTGGCCTCGGCGCCGCCGCTGAGGTGCAGCGACGTCAGCGGCTGCGACGAGCTCACCTCTGTCGCCCCCGGCGCTGGCGCGAACAGCACGCTGTAGGCGTTGAGCTCGTTGGTGTGGTCGCCGGCCAGGAGGATTTCGAAGCGGTTGCCGTTGGCGTCGGGCTCGAGGGACTTCAACGCGGTGGCATCGCCGGCCTGGTTCAGCACCACCTTGAGGGTGCCATCGTAGCCGTTGCCCAGGCCGGTATAGCCCAGGGCAGACACATCGATGGTGTCGTGGGCGTTGCCGTTGAAGTCGGTGATCAGGTCACGCCCGGCGTAGCTATTGCTGGCATCGTTGCGGTAGCTGTCGCTGCGCTGGGTGTAGACGAAGGTGTCGGCGCCGGCGCCACCGGTGAGGGTGTCGCCACCGGCACCGCCGATCAGCCGGTCATCGCCAGCGCCGCCGTCGACGCTGTCGCGGCCGGCACCGGCCTTGAAGGTTTCGTCGGCGCCGCTGCCGGCCAGCACATCGGCGTGGGAGGTGCCGCTGACCAGCGGCTGCAGGTTGCTGTCGCTGAAGCTGCCGCGGTAGTCCCCGCTGAGCCCCACCTGGAAGCGCTGGCCATTGCTGCCGGCGTCGAGGCTTTCGAGGTAGGTGACGTTGGCCAAGCTGTCATAGCGCAGGCGCAAGGTGCCGCCGTGGCCGTCGCCCAGTTGGCCGTAGCCGAGGCTGGCGGCGTCGAGGGTGTCGTGGGCCACGTCGAAGTCGCTGATCAGGTCGCTGTGGCCGCCGGCATAGCTGTCGCTGACCCGGTCGAAGCGGAACACATCGTTGCCGCTGCCGCCGCTGAGTGCATCCGCGCCGGCGCCGCCGACCAGCACATCGTCGCCGCCACCCCCGGCCAGTTGGTCGTTGCCGGCGCCGCCCATCAGCAGTTCGCTCCAGCGCCCACCGTCGAGGGTGTCTGCCGCCGCGGTGCCCTGCACGATCAACCCGGCCGGGTTGTTGTTCACCTGGCTGCCGGCGCTGGTCACCTGCAGGTCGCCCAACTGGGTGCCGTTGATCACGTTGCCAAAGGCCAGCGTGCCGCTGACCTGGCCGTCGATCTCGGCCACGCCGTAGGTGGACTGCGCGCTGCCGGTGATGAGGTTGTCGTAGACCAGGTTCTGCACCGCCGGCTGGCCGTCCACGGCGCGGATGCTCACCTCCGCCGCGCTGCCGCCGAGGGCATTGCCGTACAGCTCGTTGGACGCCACATTGACGTAGCTGCTGCCTTGCAGCTCCACCGCCGAGCCCTGGTTATCGTGGGCGGTGACGCGGTTCACCCCGCCGTACTCGACGCCGCGCACGCGCACGCCGTCGCCGCCATTGCCCTGCAGCTCACCGCCGATCACGTTGATAAAACCGTTGCCGCCGCCATTGCTGTGCAGGTACAGGCCGTCGCCGGCGTTGCCTTGGGCGTCGTTGTCGGCCAGGGTCAGCGCCTTGCTGCCCACGGCCACGTCGAAGCCATGGCGGCCGTTATCGACGGCGCGGTTGTCTTGCACGGTGGCATTGACCAACGCGCCGAGGGCGAAGCCATCCAGGCCGTTGTGCTCGGCCAGGTTGTTGCGCAGCACCAGCCCACTGGCGTCCTGGCTGGCATCGATGCCCACCGCGCTGGCATCGCGCACGCTCACGCCGTCGAGGGTGACGTTGCTGCCCTGCACGCGCACGCCGGTCACCGTGGCGCTGCTGGCAGCAGCGTTGCCGTCGAGGTTGAGGTTGCTCACGCCCAGGTCGTGGCTGCTGCTGGAGGTGACCGCCAGCAACGCCAGCTTGCCCTTGGCGCCCTCGGCCAGGGCCAGGGTGCTCTGCGCGGCGCCACTGCCCGTGAGTTCTACGCCGCTTTTGAGCACCAGCGCGCTGCCGTCGCCATCGGCGTCCGCCACGATGAACGTGCCCTTGGGCACCACCACCTGGCCGCCACCGGCGGCACTGGCGGCGTTGATCGCCTTCTGGATCGCTGCCGTGTCGTCCGTAACCCCATCGCCCTTGGCGCCGTAGGCCCTAATGTCGAAAACCTGGGTCATGCCGTGCTCCTTAACGTACGTGTCGGTCCACTGCGAAGGTGGTGAGACCGCAGGGTTCGCCGTTTCGTTGACGGCAATGGGCCGGTATCCGACGAAGGGACGCTAACTGTTGGGATCCAGGTGGTTTTTTTGTGGCGGTTTGTTGGCGGTTAGCGTTCGGTGAGGTGGGCGGTGCTTGCCAGTGGTCATCTTGGCCGCGTGACTGCCGGAACGTTGCGCCCCACGCCACCTACTGATCACACGAGAAACATCCAAAACAGGTCTTTCAGTACAAGCCATGTGAGGCCGTGAAAAAGCGCAGCCATCAGTGCATAGGCACACAACAGCATGGCCACCAGGCATACCGCCAGGCCCGTCGCTCCCAATTTGACCGTATCCCAGAGGAGCGCCCCCCACGTCGGTTCGAGTACAGGCGGCACATCCATCTCATGCCCATCATTCGGGTCCATTGCCAACGCTCACCCTCCCACCTTATTAGCTTCAACGCGACCACCAAGGTTAGGGATGTTTCTATCCCGATCCTTTAAGGCCAGCCACTCACCCCGGAACCGAGCTTAACCATCCCCCCACCGCCACGAAATAAGACGATTCCGAAGCCTCTGTAGGAATTTTTACTTCAACTCTCAACCCTTCTATTGCAAGCCTTTCACGCCCCCCAGCAAAGCCCCTCTTGACGCCCAACCCGCAAATACGCTTTCCTGAAACCGTTTTCAACGCCCGCCTGGCGTACACAACAGCCACAACAAGGAACAGGCCCCCATGAGCAGCAACGCCCTGCCCCCTTCCCGCGTGACCATGGAAGACGTCGCCCGCCATGCCGGCGTGTCCAAGGCCAGTGTGTCGCGCTTTATCGGCGAGGGCCGCGGGCTGCTCAGCGAGGCGATCGCCCAGCGCATCGAGCAGGCCATCGCCACCCTGGGCTACCGCCCCAACCAAATGGCCCGCGCGCTCAAGCACGGCCGTACGCGGCTGATCGGCATGCTCGTGGCAGACATCCGCAACCCCTACTCCATCGCGGTGATGCACGGCGTCGAAACCGCCTGCCGGCAGCACGGCTACAGCCTGGTGGTGTGCAACACCGACCGCGACCCCGAACAGGAAAACCGCCAGCTGGCGGCGCTGCGCTCGTACAACGTCGAAGGCTTGATCGTGAACACCCTGGGCCAGCATGTGGCGCAGTTGCGCGAGCTGCAGCATGAGCTGCCGATCGTGCTGGTCGACCGCAAGGTCGACGGCCTGGGCACTGACCTGGTGGGCTTGGCCAACACCGAGGCGGTCGGCCTGGCGCTGGAGCACCTGGCCGCGCGCGGCTACCGCGAGTTGCTGTTGGTCAGTGAGCCGGTGCAGAACACCAGTTCCCGCCGCGAGCGCGCGGCAGCCTTCGAGCAGTGGCTGGCGGCCCACCCCGGGCTGCGTGGCCAGGTGCTCGAAACCGGCGAGCAACTGGGCCCGCGCCTGGCCGCCTGGCGCGCCCAGGGCGAGGGCCCGCACGCGGTGTTTTGCGCCAACGGCGTGGCGGCGCTGGCCACCACCCTGGCGCTGCGCGAGCAAGGCCTGGGGCTGTTCGATGAGGTGGGCCTGCTGGCCCTGGACGACCTCGACTGGTACCCGCTGGTGGGTGCCGGGATCACCGCGTTGGCGCAACCCACCCAGGCGATTGGCGAACAGGCGTTTGCCTGCCTGTTGCAACGGCTGCAGGGCGAGCAATGCCCACCGCGCAGCGTGAACCTGCCGGCCGCGCTGATCGTGCGCGGCTCCACGCCCGACCGAACGTAGGCGCCACCGGGGAACTCCCCCGCGCGGCGCACCGTCGTATCTACAAATGAAACCGGTTTCAGAGGAACAATAACAATGTCGCTCACCCCCGTTTCCATCAGCGCCTCCAGCTTCGGCGCCGACCTGATCCGCCAGCAGGGCCATCAGCCCTTTGCCGAGCTGGCCGCCCGCGCCGGCGCCAGCACCTTCGAAGTGCGCGAAGAACTCCTGCCCGAGGCGCCCAACCTGCCGGCCCTGGGCCAAGCCATTGCCGCGCTGGGCCTGGGTTGCGTGTACTCCTCGCCGCTGGAGCTGTGGCAGGCCGGCAGCAACGCGCCGGCGCTGGCCTTGGCGCACACCCTGGCCCAGGCCCAGGCCTGCGGCGCCCAATGGTTGAAGGTGTCGCTCGGCCACTACACCCCCAATGCCGACCTCAAGGCCCTGGCGGCCTTGCTGGCCGAGCAGCCGGTGCAACTGCTGGTGGAAAACGACCAGACCGCCCAGGGCGGCCGGGTCGAGCCGCTGGTGCAGTTTTTCACTGCCGCGGGGGTGCGCCAGGTGCCGGTGGCAATGACCTTCGACATTGGCAACTGGCAATGGCAGGCGCAGTCGGCGCTGGGCGCCGCGGCGCAGCTGGGCCAGTACGTGCGCTACGTGCACTGCAAGGGCGTGCGCCTGGCCAGCAGCGGAAAGCTGGTGGCGGTGGCGCCCAGCCTGATCGAGCTGAACCAATGGCCGCGCCTGTTGCAGCGCATGCCCAATGCCCAGTTGCGCGCCATCGAATACCCGCTGCAAGGCGACGACCTACTGGCGCTGACCCGCGCCGAGGTGGCGCGCCTGGCCGCGCTGGGCCAGCCGTTGGCCGTGGCACAGGAGGCCTGAGCATGAGCGCACTGGATGTGTTGTCGTTCGGCGAGACCATGGCCATGTTCGTGGCCAACGAATGTGGCGACCTGGCCGCCGCGCGGGACTTTCACAAGCGTATCGCCGGGGCCGACAGTAACGTCGCCATCGGCCTGGCGCGGCTGGGCTTCAACGTGGCCTGGCTGAGCCGGGTGGGCAACGATTCGTTCGGCCGCTTCGTGGTCGACACGCTGCGTGCCGAGGGCCTGGACTGCAGCCACGTGGCGGTGTGCCCCCACCACCCCACCGGCTTTCAGCTCAAGGGCCGCGAGGCCGATGGCCGCGACCCGGCGGTGGAGTACTTCCGGCGCAACTCGGCGGCCAGCCACCTGAGCGTGAGCGATGTCGCCGAGGGCCTGCTCGAGGCCCGCCACCTGCATGCCACCGGCATCCCGCCGGCGCTCTCGGCCAGCGCCCACGCGCTGGCCACGCACTTGATGGAGCGCATGCGCCAACTGGGCCGCAGCGTGTCATTCGACCCTAACCTGCGGCCCAGCCTGTGGCCCAGCGAGCAGGTGATGATCGACAGCATCAACGCCCTGGCGGCCAAGGCCCACTGGGTGCTGCCGGGGCTGGCCGAGGGCCGCCTGCTGAGCGGCCAGCGCGAGCCGGCCGACATCGCCGCGTTCTACCTCGACAAGGGCGTGGACGCGGTAGTGATCAAGCTGGGCCCGGAAGGCGCGTACTTTCGCACCGCCCATGCCGAGGCCACGGTGCCGGGCTTCGCGGTGGCCGAGGTGGTCGACACCGTGGGCGCGGGCGATGGCTTTGCCGTCGGGCTGATCAGCGCCTTGCTGGAGGGCCAGGGCTTTGCCGAGGCCACCCGGCGCGGCAACTGGGTCGGCAGCCTGGCCGTGCAAAGCGTGGGCGACAGCGAAGGCTTGCCGACCCGCGCCGCCCTGCAAGCCGCCGAATGGGCGCGAACCGCCTGAGGCGCGCGCCGTCAACCGAGTGATAACAATAAAGCCCTGTGAGGTACCCGCCATGACCGCACTCAAACTCGCCGCCAAACGCTGGTGGTTCCTGATGCCAGTGGTGTTCATCACCTACAGCCTGGCCTACCTGGACCGCGCCAACTACGGCTTCGCCGCCGCCTCCGGGATGGCCGACGACCTGCATATCACCCCGGGCATGAGCTCGTTGCTCGGGGCGTTGTTCTTTCTGGGTTACTTTTTCTTCCAGGTGCCGGGCGCCTTGTACGCCGAACGCCAGAGCGTGAAGAAGCTGATTTTCGCCAGCCTGATCGTCTGGGGCGCGCTGGCCAGCCTGACCGGGGTGGTCTCCAACGCCTATTGGCTGATCGCCATCCGCTTCTTGCTTGGGGTGGTCGAGGCGGTGGTGATGCCGGCCATGCTGGTGTATTTGTGCCACTGGTTCACCAAGGCCGAGCGCTCGCGGGCCAACACTTTTCTGATCCTCGGCAACCCGGTGACGATGCTGTGGATGTCGGTGGTGTCGGGCTACCTGGTGTACCACTTCAGTTGGCGCTGGATGTTCATTATCGAGGGCCTGCCGGCGATCATCTGGGCGTTCGTCTGGTGGCGCCTGGCCGATGACCGCCCGGCCCAGGCCGGCTGGCTCAGTGCGCAGCAAAAGGCTGACCTGGAGCACGCGCTGCGGGAGGAACAAAAAGGCATCAAGCCGGTGAAGAACTACGCCGAAGCGTTCCGTTCGCCGAAGGTGATCCTGCTGTCGCTGCAATACTTCTGCTGGAGCATCGGCGTGTACGGCTTCGTGATCTGGCTGCCGTCGATCCTCAAGCAGGGCCAGCAGATGGACATGGTCGAGGCCGGCTGGTTGTCATCGCTGCCGTACCTGGCCGCGGCGGTGGGCATGCTGGTGTGCTCCTGGGGCTCAGACAAACTGCAAGCGCGCAAAGCCTTTGTGTGGCCGCCGCTGCTGCTGGCCGCGGTGGCGTTCTACCTCTCCTACGCGCTGGGCACCACGCACTTCTGGTGGTCGTACGCGCTGCTGGTGATCGCCGGCGCCTGCATGTATGCGCCCTACGGGCCGTTCTTCGCGATCGTGCCGGAAATCCTCCCAGGCAACGTGGCCGGTGGCGCCATGGCGCTGATCAACAGCATGGGCGCGCTGGGCTCGTTCGCCGGGGCTTACCTGGTCGGCTACCTCAACGGCACCACCGGCAGCTTGAGCGCGTCGTACCTGCTGATGAGCGGCGCCTTGCTGGCTTCGGCACTGCTCATCCTGGGCCTGCGCAAACACCGTGAACCCGCCCCCTCTGCTGAGCGCCGCGCGCGCCACGCACACGTATAAGGACCGCCCATGAAAAAGCACGTGGTGCTCTATAAAAGCCTCTCGCCGGCCCTGCTCGCCCAGCTCGAAGCGGCCACCGAGGTGACCTACATCGAAGACCCGAAAAGCCCCGAGGGCCAGGCGCGCTTGCTGCAGGCCCTGCCCAGCGCCCATGGCCTGCTCGGCGCCAGCCTGCGGGTGGGGGATGAACTACTGGCACTGGCGCCCCAACTGGAGGTGGTGGCCAGCGTGTCGGTGGGGGTCGACAAGTACGACCTGGCAGCCTTCAAGCGCCGTGGCGTGACCCTGACCCACACGCCCAATGTACTCACCGACACCACCGCCGATACCGGCTTTGCCCTGCTGATGGCCACCGCCCGGCGGGTGGTGGAGCTGGCCGCCAAGGTGCGCGCCGGGCAGTGGAAGGAAAGCGTCGGCCCCAGCGAATTCGGCACCGATGTGCACCACAAAACCCTGGGTATCGTTGGCATGGGCCGCATTGGCCAGGCCCTCGCCCAGCGCGGGCATTTCGGCTTCGACATGCCGGTGCTGTACCACACCCACAGCGCCAAGCCGGAGGTCGACGCGCGCTTTGGCGCGCGCCATTGCAGCCTGGATGAACTGCTGCGCGAGAGTGATTTCGTGTGCCTGACGGTGCCCCTCACCGCCGCCACCGAAGGCCTGATCGGCGCCCGCGAGCTGGGGCTGATGAAGCCGGGGGCGATCCTGGTGAACATCGCCCGCGGCCCGGTGCTGGACGAAGCGGCGCTCATCGATGCGCTGCGCGGCGGCCGCTTGCGCGGCGCCGGGCTGGATGTGTTCAGCCAGGAGCCGGTGGCGCCGGATTCACCCTTGTTGACGATGGCCAACGTGGTGCCCACCCCGCACATCGGCTCGGCCACCCATGAAACCCGCGAGGCGATGGCGGCCTGCGCGGTGGAAAACCTGCTGGCGGGGTTGCGAGGGGAAGTGCCGCCGGATCGGGTGGTGTTGTAGGGGTTGCCGGCCTCCCACCAGATTTGTGTAAGCCCATGATTTACCAGGCAATACATAACCCGTGGGAGGCCGGCTGTGCCGGGCGAAGGGCCGGTCAAAACACATTCATCGGGATCTTCAAATAACGCACCCCACCGGCTTCGGCTGCCGGTAACTGCCCCGCGTGCAGGTTCAACTGCACCGCCGGCAGCATCAGCAGCGGCAGTTCGAGCCCGGCATCGCGGGCCTTGCGCATCGCCACGAAACTCGCCTCGTCACTGCCCTCATGCACATGCAGGTTGGCCTGGCGGTGTTCGGCCACGCTGTGCACCCACTGCAGCGGGCGGCCTTCGGGTTGGTAGTCGTGGCACAGGTACAGCGCGGTGGCCGGCGGCAACGCTAGGATGCGCTGGATCGAGCGGTACAACTGGCCTGCATCGCCGCCCGGGAAGTCACAGCGGGCGGTGCCGTAGTCCGGGCTGAACAGGGTGTCGCCAACAAACGCCGCGCAGGGCTCGCCGCCCACTTCCAGCACGTAGGTCACGCAGGCCGGGGTGTGCCCGGGGGTGTGCAGCACCCGCAGGGCCAGGTTGCCCAGCGCCAGGGTGGCGCCGTCGTCGAGCAGCAGGTCGAAGGGTTGGCCGCTGCCGGCCGGGTAGCGGCCCAGGTCGAACCAATGGGCAAACACCGCCTGCACCTGGCACACACCCTGGCCGATACCGACCTGCCCGCCCACCTCGCCCTTGAGGTACAACGCTGCCGAGAGGTGGTCGGCGTGCACGTGGGTGTCGAGAATCCAGCGCACGGTGGCGCCCAGCTCGCGCACCCGCGCGGCCAGGCGGTCGGCCGACTCGGTGCCGGTGCGCGCCGAGCGCGGTTCATAGTCCAGCACGCTGTCGATCAGCGCGCAGTCACCCGTGGCGGGGTCGAGCACCAGATAGCTGAAGGTCGAGGTAACCGAGTCGAAAAACGCTTCTACCTGCGGGCGATCAGGCATGGGGGCCTCCTTTACAACATGGGGTACCGGGGCAGTATGGCCGCCTTGGCCGGGTTGCGCCGGGGCGGGTTTGCATTTTTAGCGCGCCGACTGTATATAGATACAGCCCTTATCAACCCACTGCGTGGAGGCCCGAGCATGGTGATGCGCCTGGTCGACAAACACGGCGCACTGCTGCGCAGCCTCACCGCCGCCGAGCAAGCGCTGCTCGAAGGCTTTGCCCTGGCGCGCCTGCAGGGCCGTGAACAATTGCAGGCCAACCAATGGCTGCTCGGCGTACGCGCCGCCGGGCACTGGCTGGCCTGCGATTGCCAGGCCGGCGCCTGGCCGATGCTCAACGTCACCCTCAACGGCCACACCGGCACGCTGTTCCTGAAAAACAACCCGGGCACCCCCGACCACGCCGCACAATGCCCGTTCGCCCACCAGGCCCGCGCCGAGGAAGGCGGCGAGCCCTCCTTGCCGGCGGCTTGGCTGGCGCCAGACGCACCGCTCAAGCTGCTGGCCGACTTCAACGACCCGGAACGCGGCAAACACCGCGCGATGCTACTCAACCTGTTGCTCACCTGGCTCGAGGCCGCGGGCCTGAACACCTTCGTGCCCAGCCACAAGCGCAGCCTGACGGAGCAATTTTCCGCCCTGCGCGACGTCGCGGCGCGCTACCCGCTGATCGAACGGGTACCGGCCAGCCACTACCTCGAAACCCGCCTGGACATGAAACACCTGATGATGCTCAAGGCGCGGCTGCAGGCCTCTAGCGCCTTTGGCCGGCACCGCCGCCATGGGCTGCTGCTCGACTGCGTGAACGAAGTGCGTGGGCGTAAGGTGTACAGTGAGCGCAGCAGCGCCGGCTTCGACTTCCAGGGCCACCACAGCCTCTGGGGTGGCGCCCACAGTGGCGGGCCGCTGCTGGCGATGGCGCTGTATTCACCGGCGGTGCCGGGCAGCCAGTTTTATGAACTGATCCACATCGCCAGCCTGCCGGTGCTGTCGCGCCAGCACTTGTTCCCGGTGTTCCGCGCCGAAGAGCGCGAGCCACTGCATGCGTTGGTCCGGCTAATCGAGTGGATGGCCGGCAAAGGTGTTCAGGTCACCTTGCGCCGGCCCGTGCTGGGGGGGCATGGGGAAGACGAACTGCTGCTCAGCGCCGCCGGCGACCGGGTGCTGGCCGTTTCGCTGCTGGGCCAGCCACGGGGGCCGGAACCCCAGTCAGACACCTTCAAGCGCCTGGCGGATTTCAAAAGCATCGACACGTTCTGCAAGTACGTCGCGGGCTTTTTCATGCGCGCCCGCGAATAACCCGGCTCAGTGGCGGGCCGGCTCGCAGGTCACCTTGTTCACGCTGTCGATCAGTTGGCCAATGCTCCAGGGTTTGGGCAAGAACGCCACCTGGTTGGCAATCCCGGCGGTTTCCGGGGTTTCGTGGCCGCTCATCACGATCACCGGGATGTTCGGCCATTGGCTGAGCACGCGGTTGGTCAATTCGGCGCCGTCGATCGAGCCCGGCATGCGGATGTCGGTGATCATCAGGTTGAAGCGGTCGGCGTGGTCCAGCAGGCTGGCCATGGCCAGGTCCGCGTTTTCGCAGGCTTCGGCCTCATAGCCTTCGCCGGCCAGCAATTCGCACACGAATTCGCGGATGATCGGCTCGTCTTCGACCACCAGTACCCGGCGCGCCTCGTGGATGCCACCCAGTAATTCCGTTTCTTTGAAGATTGCGCCAGCCATTTGATTTATTTCCTGATTTTTTGCATTTGAAGGTTTGCTGCCTCACTTATGGGGTTCGTCAACACCTGAGGCGTTTAATTCGCAGGTTGCGCTTGGCGAGCCGACAAGCGGTCAGCGCGCCGCTGCGCCCGGAACCATCGCCGCGCGCGCTGCCTCCAACGCCGAAGCCCACCTCAACGCCCGATGGGAGAGCCTTGTATGCGTACGCCCTGCTCCTTCGACCGCCGCCACCTGCTCAAGGGCGCCGCCTGGCTCGGCGCGCTGCTCGCCAGTGGCGGCGCCAGCGCCCGGGTGCACCCGGCCACCGCCACCGGGGTGCGCCCGCACTTGTTGATCCGCAACGCCACGCTGCTGACCATGGATGCCCGCCTCGGTACCCTCAGCCAGGGCGATGTGGAAGTACGCGACGGCCAGATCATCGCGGTGGCCGCCCACCACAGCGCCGCGGGGGCGCAGATCATCGACGCCCGTGGCATGTTGCTGATTCCCGGGCTGGTCGATGCCCACTGGCATTTATGGAACAGCGGCCTGCGCAACTACGCGCCCACCGCCGAGCGCCAGCCGTACTTCAAGGCCATGGCGGCGGTGAGCCAGCGCTTTACCCCGGCGCTGAGCTACCTTGGCGTGCGCATCGGCCTGGCCCAGGCCGCCGAGGCCGGGATCACCACGGTGAACAACTGGGCGCATAACCTGCGCAGCCCGGAACACGCCAGCGCCGAACTCAACGCCATGGCCGAAAGCGGCCTGCGCGGGCGCTTCTGGTACGGCTACCGGCAGGATTTACCCGCCGATGCGCCGATGGACTACGCCGACCTCGAACGGCGCCTGGGCCAGGCCAACGGCTTGCTGGATTTCGGCCTCGCCGCGCGCGGCCCGGAGCGCACCCCGGCGGGCATCTGGCAGGCCGAATGGGCCTTCGCCCGCCAGCACCGGTTGCCGATCTCGACCCACATCGGCGTGACCGCCCAGGCCCAGGCCAAGCAGGGCCTGCAGCAATTAGCCCAGGCCAATGGCCTGGGCGCCGACGTGCAGTTGGTGCACGGCACCCACCTTAGCGATGAAGACCTCCGCGCGGTGGCTGGAAGCGGCGCCAGCCTGTGCCTCACGCCGCTCACCGAACTGCGCGTGGGCTATGGCCTGGCACCGCTGCCGCGGCTGCTCGCGGCCAAGGTGCCGCTGAGCCTGGGCATCGACACGCTGACCCTCGCCGGTAATGCCAACCCTTACCAGGTGATGCAGGCCACTCTGGGCCTGGCCACCGGCCTGGCCGAGGATGAAATGGCCCTGAGCCCACAGCAGGTGCTGTACTGGATGACCCAGGGCGGCGCCGACAGCCTGGGGCTGGGCGGCAAGGTGGGCTCGATCACCCCCGGCAAGCGCGCCGACCTGGTGCTGATCGACAGCCGCCGCCTGGGCTTGCTGCCGCTCACCGACCCCGCCGCCGCGGTGGTGCAGGCGGCCAGCCCGAGTGACGTCGACACGGTGATCGCCGACGGCCGGGTGATCAAGCGCGGCGGGCTGCTGATCGGCATCGACACCCGCGAACTGGCCGCTGAGGCCAACAAGGCCTGGAAGCACCTCGCCGGCTAAGCGCGGCGCTGATAATCACTATCAGCCATCGTAAGTGGTACCGCGGCAGGGGCGCGGGGATCATAGCCCCATCGCCACCCACCGCCGGTATCCCGCCATGGACAGCCTGCAACCTCTGGACAACACCGGCGCCGTGCTTCTGGTGTTTCTCAATGTACTGCTCGAACAGCTCGGCCTGCCCCTGCCCGCCTACCCGACGCTGGTGGTCAGCGGCGCCCTGGCGCTGCGTGACCCAGCCCTGTTTGCCGCACTCTGGGGCCTGGGGGTGTTGGCCTGTACCCTGGCCGACGCCAGTTGGTACTGGGCCGCGCGGCGCTACGCCGGGTGGATTCAGCGCGCCCGCGGCCGCCTGTTCGGTGCGCCGCGGGGTACCCCACGCCGGGTCAGCGCCCAGGCACTGCTGCTGGCCAAGTTCGTGCCCGGCGCCGGCGCCTGGGTCACCCTGGCCGCGGGCAGCCAGGCCACGCCGTTTGGCCGCTTCCTGAAATATTCGGTGGCCGGCTCGGCGCTGTGGGTGGGCTCGGCGCTGCTGCTCGGCGCCTGGCTGGGCGACGCCCTGTTGCCGTGGCTGGCACGCTTCGGCCACTACGCCGCCGGCGCCTTGCTGCTGGGCTTGGGCGTGCTGGCCGTGGCCCACTGGCAGCCGCGGGGCCCGGGTGCCGCTGGGCGGAGTTGAGCCGTGGCGGGGAACAAAGCCCGGTTTTGCGTTTCGAACGCAAGACGTTCGAAAACGAAGGTTACCCGATGTCGAAGATTCTCAACCCCGTGCAAATCGTCGCCAGTGCCCTGGCCATGCGCCCGGCACCCGCGGAACCGGCCGCCAGCGTGGCCGCCGACAGCGACGAACCTCCCGAACGCAGGGCGGCCAAGCCGCGCACGCGGCTGCCGCGCCAGCCGCTGAAAAAACCCTGAAAGCCCTGATTCTCCCGGTGGTTTTACCGAGCGCATGATCTGGCTGGCCCCTCGCCCGGCACTCCGGCTGTGCCGGGCGATGGGCCGCCCCAGGCCTACCTCACCGCCTGCTGCAACCACCCGGCCAGATCACTGGCCTCCTGCATGTTCACGGTATGGTCCATCCCCGGATAGGCATGGAATTGCGGCGTATTGCCCAAGCGCTTGAGCAGCGCGTCCGCCGCCGGCGCGTTGCTATAGGGCAGCACTGAATCCGCCGTGCCATGGGCAATGAACACCTTCACCTGATCCAGGCCCGGCTGGGCCTGGGCACTGCCGCGCAACGCTGGCAGCACCTTGCCACTGAGCGCGGCAAAGCCACCGACCAGGCGCGGGTCACCCAGGGCCAGTTGGTAACTGAGGATCGCCCCTTGGCTAAAGCCCACCAGCACCGTGTGCGCCGCATCGGCGTGGTACTTGCGCTGGGCCTGCTGGATGAACGCGGTCAAACGCTGCTCGCTGGCGGCCAGTTCGGCGGGTACCGCGTCGTACTCACCGTTGCCCGGCAGGCGGGTGAACCACTTGTAGCCGCCGTTGCTCATTTCCAGCGGCGCGCGCACCGAGATGTAGGTGTAATCCACGGGCAGCATCTGCTTGAGGGTGAACAGGTCTTCCTCATTGGCGCCGTAACCGTGCAGGAAGATCACCAACGGCTGGCCTTCGGGCTGGGCGCTGGTCTGCACCAGGTATTTCAGTGGCAGGTCGGTTTGCAGCACCGGCTGCGCCTGGGCAAAGGCGCAGCACAACATCAACACGGCAGCGAACAACGGCTTCATGCAAAGGTCTCTCGATCGGGATTAGACTGCTGCGCCAACACACAGCGTGCCCGCTTCTGACCCACCAAAGGATGAAACGTTTGAAAGCCACCCGCTTGTTGCTGCTGTGCCACGGCCCTACCGCGAGCCAGCGCGAGGGCCGCCTGGCCCGTGCCGCGGACCTGCCCCTGGGCACCGCGCCGCCCACCTGGCGCGCCGCTGGCACCCTGCTCTGCGCCCCCGAACCCCGCGCCCAGGCCAGCGCCGCCGGGCTGGGCCAGGCTGAACAGTGCGAGGCACTGCGGGATGTGAACCTGGGCGAGTGGGCGGGCCGGCGGCTCAGCACCCTCGAACAACACCAGCCAGCTGCCCTCGGCCAGTGGCTGGTGGAGCCGGCGTTCACCCCGCCGGGCGGCGAAAGCCTGCTGCAACTGGGTGAACGGCTGGGTGCCTGGCTGGCCACCCTGGGCCCGGGCAGCTACACCGCGGTTACCCACCCGGCGGTGATCCGCGCGCTGCTGATCAGCGCCCTGGCGCTACCGCCGGCTTGCTTCAATCGCCTGGACGTGGCCCCTTGGGCGGCGCTGCAGCTGAGCCGCCACGGCCACTGGCGGCTGCGCCTGGAGGGTTAATCGGCCGGGTCGCTGGCGGCGTCGAGCTGGAACTCATGGGGCGCGCCGTGGCGGTAGTGGATCTGCACCGACATACGCCGCTCACCGATCACCCGCTCGGCCAGGCCCATCACCTCATGCAAGGCGCTGGCCTCGAGCACCGGCTCGGGCTGGCCGTTCTCGAACAACGCCCAGCCATTTTCCGAAGGTTTGATGCGGTACACGTCCATGGGCCTGCTCCAGAATGCTCAGAGGTCTTTGGCAGGTGACCGGGCCCAACGCGCAACGTTCAAAAAGGATCCCAACGTTTTGCCGCCAGTGGTCTATCCTGCGGTTTTTGCAAGGAGAGCTGCACTGATGCTGAAACTGCTTTGCGCCGCCACCGCTGTATTTACCCTCGCCACCGCCGCCCAGGCTGAAACGTTGCAGTGCGCCCAGGGCCTGATCGAAGAAGGCGCCAGCCGCCAGGATGTGCTCGAACACTGCGGCGAACCCGGCGTGCGCCGGCTGATGCCCCCCGCGTTACTGCGCCGCGGCCCCGCCCCGGGTGCCGGGCCGGTGGCGGTCGAGCGTTGGGTGTACGGGCCGGCCAAAGGCTTTTACCAGCAGGTGCGCTTTATCGATGGGCGTGTGGTAGAAATCAGCAGCGAACGCAGCTAAGGACGCCCACCGTGTACAAGGTGCTTTTTTCACTGGCCGCGCTGTGCGGCCCTGCCATGGCCATGGCCGCCGGCAGCCAGGTCGATGTGCTCAACCAGAAGTGCGAACAGGAAAAAACCTCGATATTCCGCGCCAACAACGGCACGCCCAGTTGCGACAAGCTGGCGAAGATCTACAGCGACTACGAGGCGCGCACCCAGGTGGTGACCCAAGGCCTGCGGCAAAAATGCGAACAGCAAAAAGCCTCGATGTTCCGCGCCAACAATGGCACGCCGGCCTGCGACCAGCTCAACCAGGTGGTGCGCGACCGCGCGGCGGTCCAGCCGTTGGGGCCCAACTACCGGTACGACACCACCCGCAAGCAGTACTGCTATTTCAGTGATGCCGGGGCGGTGATCGATTGCCCTTGAGGGCCCTTCGCCCGGCACAGCCGGAGTGCCGGACCACGGCCTCCCACGGGTTCTGTGTTGCCCGATAAATCAAGTAGTTACACAAATCTGGTGGGAGGCCGGCTGTGCCGGGCGATGGGCCAGTCCGGTCATGCGCTTGGTAAAACCTCGGGAGAGGTCAGGGCTTTTTACCCTCAATCTAGCGCTCTGATTGCTTAAGTAAACAGCATCCCGGCACTGCCGGGCGAAGGCCCCAAACGCCAGGCAAAAAAAAGCCAGGCTCAACCTAAACAGTGCCTGGCCCTTTACGCGGGGGGAATGTTCGAGCCGTTGGGCAGCTCGACGTTCTGAACTGTACGCCCTACTTTGATAGTTAGCTATCTATCAGCATGAGAAAATCTTTTGCCTTCCGTGCAACAATCCTCGCCCTCGTCAACAAACCGCCATACTCAACGTACCTTACGACCTTCCGTCCAAAAACCGCCTGAAAACTGACATACGGGCGCCTCGCTCGGTACGTTTCGTGGGATATCTGCCCCTAGTTGAGCCCGCCGGCAGTTTGGCGGCCATTGGCCACGAAGCGAAGCCGTGAAGGTAACCCAATGATTTTCAAGGCAGATGATTTACTCAGCGATTCCCCCGGCAGCACCCTGAGCGAGGCGTTCGCCACCCTTTACAGCACTCCCGCCGCCCTGGCGCCCGCCTCCAAGACCGTGCTGCGCGGTACCCAGGCCAACGACAAGCTCACCGGCACCGCCGCCGATGAAACCCTGATCGGCGCCGGCGGGGCCGACCGCTTGACCGGCGGCGGTGGCCACGACACCTTTACCTTCGAGGCGGTCACCGACAGCTATCGCAACGCCACCCAGGCCTTCAGCGATGTGATCCTGGATTTCGACCCGGCCACTGACCAACTCGATGTGTCCGCGCTGGGCTACACCGGCCTGGGCAACGGCCGCAACGGCACCCTGCAGGTGCTGTACAACGCCAGCACCGGCCGCACCTACCTCAAAGACCTGCAAGCCGACGCCGCCGGCAATCGCTTCGAAGTGGCGCTGGCTGGCAACCTGGCGCTGAACGCCAGCCACTTCGTGTTCGCCGGCGCGGCGCCGGCCAACCAGGCCCCGGTGCTGGCCCAGCCGCTGAGCGACGCCCAGGCCAGCGAGCAGGTGGCGTTCAGCTACAGCGTGCCGGCCACGGCCTTCAGCGACCCGGACGGCGACCGCCTGAGCTACAGCGCCAGCCTCGAAGGCGGCGCCGCGCTGCCCGCCTGGCTCAGCTTCGACGCCGCCAGCCGCACCTTCAGCGGCACCCCCGACGCCAACGCCGCCGGCGGCTACAGCCTGGCGGTGACCGCCACCGACCCCAGCGGCGCCTCGGTCAGCGACCTGTTCACCCTGAGCGTGGCCGACGCCCCGGCCAACAGCGTACCCGGCACCGCCGGCAACGACACCTTGGCCGGCACCAGCGCCAGCGACCTGATGCTCGGCCTGGCCGGCGACGACACCCTCAAGGGTGGCGCTGGCAATGACGTACTGGACGGCGGCCTGGGCCGCGACGCCCTCTACGGCGAAGCCGGGGCCGACACCTTCCGCTACACCCAGGTAGACGACAGCTACCGCGACTACAACCCCGGCGGCGCCACCGCCAGCGACACCCTGTACGACTTCACCCCCGGCCAAGACAAGCTCGACGTCCGCGCCCTGGGCATCACCGGCCTGGGCGACGGCCACGCGCACACCCTGTACATCACCGCCAGCGGCGGCAAAACCTACATCAAAAGCGCCGACGCCGACGCCAATGGCCACCGCTTCGAAGTGGCCCTGCTAGGCGACCTCAGCGCCACCCTGAACGCCTCGGACTTCTTGTTTGCCGATCGCCCCGCGCAGCCGATCCTGTACCTGCCCACCCTGGGGCAGTCCAACGCCCGGCTGATGCGCATGACCGAAGACGATGACCAGTCGGGCATCACTGAAATGGTTAAGGGTTTGACTCACTACACCCCCTACGATGTGCGCAGCCAGTTTACCGACGCCGACGGCAATGCCATCGACATCGCCATTGGCGGCAGCACCGTGTGCGGGTTGTCCACCAGCGACGACGAAGCGCTGCGCCTGAGCTGGTGGCTGACCGACACCAACCAGCCTGGCCCGCTGTTGCTGCGCGCCGTTGGCCTGCTGCAGGCGCAACTGGCTTCGCTCAAGGCCCTTGACCAGGTGACGATGGGTATCGTCTGGGGCCAGGGCGAGCAAGGCGCCCAGGAGATCGCCCGGGCGGCGGACAAAGCCGCCGCCACCGCGCTGTACAAGGCCTCCACCCTGAAGGTGTTCGACTACCTGCACAGCCAGGTGGGAGACTTCAAGGTGTACCTGATGGAAACCGGCAACTACCAGGCCGAAGCCGCCGCCGCGCGCGGCTATGACGCGGCGAAGATCAGCAGCATCGAAAACGGCGTGCTGGCGGTGCGCGCCGCCCAGGAACAAATGGCCGCCGAGCGCGGCGATGTGGCGCTGGCGGTGGATTACGCCGACCTGCCGCTGCGCTATGACGTCGACCCGGTGGTGTACCCCGACGACGTTTGGCACCTGCATGAAGAAAGCGACGAGATCGTTGGCCAGCGCCTGGCCGACTACATCGCCAACGACCTGGGCTATCAAGGCGACCCCAGCGACAACAACAGCATACAAAGCATTTTCGATGAAGCGGCCAGCCACGAGGGGCACTTTATCCAGGGCACCGATGAGCCCGACACCCTGGTCGGCACCGATGCCAACGACACCCTCGACGGCGACCTCGGCGCCGATGTGCTGATCGGCGGCGACGGCAAAGACACCTACATCGTCGACAACGCCGGTGACCAGGTGATTGAAACCAACCCGGACCTCAAGCAGGTCGACACGGTAAAAAGCTCGGTCAGTTGGGTGCTGGGCGCCAACCTCGAACACCTGGAGCTCACCGGCGTGTCGGCGATCAATGGCATGGGCAACGACCTGCGCAACTTCATCACCGGCAACGCCGCGGCCAACCTGATCGACGGCGGCGGTGGCGCCGACAGCATGACCGGCGGCGATGGTTCGGACATCTACGTGGTCGATAACCTCGACGACGCGGTGATCGAAACCAACAGCGACGCCGCCAGCGGCGGCATCGACACGGTGTACAGCCGCCTGGCCGCCTATACCCTGCCCAGCAACACCGAGATCCTGGTGATCGACAGCAGCCTGGCCGCCAACGGCACCGGCAACGCCCTCGACAACCTGGTCCTTGCCGGCAGCGGCGATAACCTGATGGATGGCCGCAGCGGCGTCGATACGCTGTCCTATGCCAACGCCAGCGCCGGCATCACCCTCGCCTTGGCCACCACCAAGGCCCAGGCCACGGGTGGTTCGGGCACCGACACGGTGAAATACTTCGAGAACCTGATCGGCAGCGCCTTCGCCGACCAGCTTACCGGCAGCAGTGGCAACAACGTGCTCGAGGGCGGCGCCGGCAACGACGCGCTGATCGGCGGTGCCGGCGATGACCGGCTGGTTGGCGGCGCTGGGGCAGACACCCTGACCGGCGGCAGTGGCGCTGACACCTACGTGTTCAACAGCCTGGCCGATATGGGCCTGGGCGCGGCGCGGGATGTGATTGTCGGCTTCAAAAGCGCCGAGCATGACCAGCTCGATTTCAGCGGCCTGGGCGCCACCACCTTCATCGGCAGCCAGGCCTTCAGCAGCACCGACGCCAGCGGCCAGTTGCGCTTTGAAAACGGCGTGCTGTACGGCAGTACCAACGCCGATGCCAGCGCTGAATTCGAGGTTCAGCTGACCGGCGTCAAAACCCTCCAGGCCGGGGATTTCGTCCACAGCTAAAGCCACTTGCCACTACCGCGCGCTTCAGGCATAACGGGCGGCTTCATCGCCAAGGAAGTGCCTGATGCGCCTGTTGCTCAAAGCCCTGGGGTGCCTGCTGCTGTTGGCCATCGCCGCCATCGGCGTGGTGCTGTATTTCATCGCCCGGCCCAACCTGCCCGCCTACCAGCCGGCGCAGAGCCTGGTGTACCTCGACCAATGGAGCGCGTCCGAGCGCCAGCTGTATTACTTCACCCCCCAGGGTACCCAGGTGAAGGGCTTGCGCTACGGCTGGTTCACCGCGCTGGAGCAGCCGTTTTCCAGCGCCCGCTTCGCCGCGCCGGATAACCTCGGGCGCTTCGGCTTTTTGCTCGAGCCCAACCAGCAGCCCAGCGCGCAGAACCCTGGCAACCTGCCGGTGGGCTTCACCCAGCACGTCAGCCGTGAAGACGGCCAGCGCTATCTGGACATCACCTGCGCCGCCTGCCACACCGGCGAGCTGCGCTTCAATGGCACCGCCGTGCGCATCGACGGCGGCAGCGCCCAGCACGTGCTGCCCTCCACCGTGCCGACCCTGCGTGGCGGCAGCTTCGGCCAGGCACTGGTGGCGAGCCTGGCGGCCACCTATTACCTGCCGTGGAAGTTCGACCGCTTTGCCCAGCAAGTGCTCGGCAGCGGCTACAACGAGGCGAGCAAGGCCAACCTGCGTGGCGAGCTGAAAACCTCCCTTGACCGCTTCCTGCACGCCGCCTGGAACGACACCCACCGCGGCCTCTACCCCACCCAGGAAGGCCCCGGCCGCACCGACGCCTTTGGCCGCATCGCCAACGCCACCTTTGGTGATGCCCTGAGCGCGAGCAACTACCGCCCCGGCAACGCCCCGGTGGATTACCCGCAACTGTGGGACATCTGGACCTTCGACTGGGTGCAGTGGAACGGCTCGGCGCGCCAGCCAATGGCGCGCAACATCGGCGAATCGCTCGGCGTAGGCGCCACCCTGAGCCTGTTCGACCACAACGGCCAACCGCTGGCCGGCGACGCCCGCTACCCCTCCAGCGTGCGCCTCGAAGACCTCTACCGGATCGAAACCACCTTGCAAAAGCTGCAACCGCCGGCCTGGCCGGAAGCGGCGCTGGGCAAGGTCGACCTGGCCCGCGCCGCCCAGGGCCGCGCGCTGTTCCAACAGCACTGCCAGATGTGCCACGTGCCCGAGGTGAAATGGGCCGATGGCCGCCCCGAGGCGCTGTTGCATTTGATCCCCACCAGCGTGATCGGCACCGACCCGACCGCTGCCGATAACATCGCCGACCACCGCTATGACGTCAGCGCCCTGCAGTGGGCGCCCGAGGAGCTCAACGCGCTGAACGTTGAGCCGAAGGTGCAAAACCCTGACCTGCACAACGTGTCGGTGGCCATGGGGCTGGCCTGGATCACCGCGTTCGTGGAAAAACGCGCCTACCAGGACGCCGCCATCGCCCCCGCCGAGCAAGGCGCCATGAACGGCTTCAACCTGCCGATCAGCGTGCTCGAACAGCGCGTGTACAAGGCCCGCCCGCTGGCCGGCGCCTGGGCCACCGCGCCGTTCCTGCACAACGGCTCGGTGCCGAACCTCTACCAGTTGCTGTCGCCGCAGGACGAACGCGACAGCACCTTCTACCGTGGCAACCTCGAGTTCGACCCACGCCACGTGGGCTACCGCACCGAGGCCTTCAGCGGTGGCTTCCGGTACGACACGCGGGTGACCGGCAACCATAACAGCGGCCATGAATTCCGCGCCGGGCCCCTCGGCCGCGGGGTGATCGGCCCCCTGCTGCAACCGGAACAGCGCTGGGCGCTGATCGAATACCTTAAAGTCCTCGGCGGCCCGCTGGAGAAACAACTGCCATGAACGATCGCATCCTCTTTACCGGCGGCAAACCCCTGGGCCTGTTGGCGCGGCTGTGGCTGCGCCTGGGCCGGCTGCTTGGCCGCCTGTTGCTCTGGGGCGGCCTGTTGGCGCTGGCCGTGTGGGGCGGCGCCAGCGCCTGGTACGCGTGGAAGTTCTCCGGGCCGGTGGCGGCGCAGGAGGTGATCCCGCCTGGCGAGGCGGCGATGACCCAGAGCATCATCCAGACCGCGATTCGCATCGTTGACCAGCACCGCGACAACACCCGCTACCTGCGCGATGCCCACGCCAAGGCGCATGGCTGCGTACAGGCCGAAGTGAGCGTGGCCGCCGGCCTGCCCGCGCCGCTGCGCCAGGGCGTGTTCAGCGAGCCGGGCAAGACCTGGCAGGCCTGGATGCGGCTGTCCAACGGCAACGCCTACCCGCAATTCGACAACCTGCAAGACGCCCGCGGCATGGCGCTGAAACTGCTCGAGGTCCCCGGCACGCAGCTGATGCCCAGCCAGCAGGCACGCCGCGAGCAGGACTTCGTGATGTTCAACCACCCGAACTTTTTCGTCAGCGACGTGGCCGAGTACCAGCAGAACTTCGCCGCCCAGGCCGCGGGGAAAAAGGTGCTGGCGTTCTTCCCTGGCTGGGACCCGCGCACCTGGCAGGTGCGGCACTTGCTGATCGCCCTGCAAACCCTCGCCGACGCTCCGGCCAGCCCGGTCGAGGCCAGCTACTACTCGGTGTCGCCGTACAAGTACGGCAGCGCCAACGCCAAGTTCCGCGTGGTGCCCGAGCCCAGCGCCTGCCCCAGCTACAGCCTGCCGGCGCAGAACCGCGACGAGCCCAACTTCTTGCGCGCGGCGCTGTACCAGCAGCTCTCCGCCGACCGGGTGCCGGCGTGCTTCGCCTTGCAGGTACAACTGCAGGACGCGCGCCGCTACATGCCGCTGGAAGACACCAGCGTGCTGTGGAAGGAAAGCGATTCGGCGTTCCAGACCGTGGCGCACATCCGCGTGCCGGCCCAGGACTTCGACACCCCGGCGCAAAACCTGGCGTGCGACAACCTCTCGTTCAGCCCCTGGCACGGCATCGACGCGCACCGCCCGGTAGGCGGCATCAACCGCCTGCGCCGGGCGGTGTACGACGCGGTCAGCGAGTACCGCCATGCGCGCAACGCGCAGGCCCAGTGAGGGTGGGATTCAGGGCCCCTCGCCCGGCACAGCCGGAGTGCCGGACCACGGCCTCCCACCAGTTTTGTGTAAGTACTTGATTTGCGAGGCAACATGGAACCCGTGGGAGGCCGGCTGTACCGGGCGAGGGGCCAGTCAGGTCATGCGCTCGATAAAACCCTCGGGAGAAACCAGGGCTTTTCACCCTCAATTTAGCGCTCTGATTGCTTAAATGAACAGCACTCCTGCTGTGCCGGGCGATAGGCCGCCACGGCGTTACTCCTCGACCGGCTCCCACCACGGCGTTACCGCCGCCTCGGTGATCTCCCGCGCCAGGCGCTCCTGCAGCCACAACCGCGTACGCCGGTAAATCTGCGCGGCGCGGCGGTACTGGTCTTCAGTGAGTTGCACGGTTTGCGCCACGCCGTCGACGCGCCAGGCCACATCGTCGACCGGCTCGACCACATCGGCCGGCGCCCCCAGCCCAAGCCAGGCGCGCGGTAGCTGCTCACTCGGCGCCTGCAACTGCTCAAGTAATTCCACCGGCAGTTGCCCGGCGTCCACCGGCTCGCTCGCGGCGTCTTCGAGCACGCCCAAGGCGGCGTCCCAACGCTCGGCCTCGGTGGTCCAGCGCGGGTCGATCAGGTTGAGGTAAGGGCGCCAATCCTGCTCGGCAATACTCGGCTCCAGGTCGATCTGGCTGAGCTCGTCCTGGCGCTCGAGCAAAAATTCAACGAAGGCCCCGCGCTGGGTGCGCGGCTGCACGCCTTCGGCGCCATACCGCTCGCGCAGCAGGCCTTGCCAAAGGTCGTAGAGGTGGCGCAGCAGCGCGTCGTACGGGTCGTCGCCCTGCACGATGTCAATCTGCTGGGCTGCGCGAAACGCCGCCAACTGGCGCTCGAAGCCGCGCAAGGTGGGCGGGATCGGGTCGTAGATCTGCGCGAACAATCGATGCTGGAAGGCCCTCAGGCGTTGCTCGAAAGTCGCGATCGATGCCCGTTCACTGGCGAACTGCTGGTTGCTGTCGAGCAGCTCACCCAAGAACGCCGTCCAGCGCCGCTTGGTCGCGAAATTACGGCTGGCAAGCGCGCTGATCCAGTCGAGAAACGCAGCGCCCAGGGTCACCCCGCGCACTTGGCGCACCGCGCGTTGTACTGCTGACGCGGGCGCGATCCACTGGTCGGCGTGGTGGCTGATGACCACGTCGATAGCCTCCAAGGCGGCTACCTCGGCGGCCTGCACCGGGTTCTCGTCCAGTTCCACGGTGATCGTATAGCCGTCGCGCGCGCACCCCTCGAGCGCCGGCAACAGCTCGCCCAATTGGCGGATCTGATTATTGCTCAGATCAATGCGGTACAACTGCGGTGGGCGCGCCGCCAGGACCCCCACCAGGCCCTCGGGCGGCTGCTCCAACAAGGTACCGTCGAGTTGCAGCTCGCTGAGCTCGGCCAGGCCGGTGAGGTCGGGCGCCAGGCCCAGCGGGTTACCGTTCAGGTTCAGCACCTTGAGATGTTGCAAGGGGCGCAGGAAACCCTGGCTGGCAGCGCTCAAGCGAATACCGCTCTGCTCCAGGCTGAGCCGGCGCAGCGCGGTCAACTGGCCGATGGCCGCGAGCTGAGCGTCGTCAACCCCGGCGGCACGGTCCCAACGCAGCACCTGCAGGTGCGCCAACTCGCCCAAGCGCCGCAGCGCGGCCTCGGGCAAGCTCGGCACCCCTGATACGTCCAGGGTGGCCAGGTTCGGCGCGCCCGCCACCAAGCCATCGAACAGCGTATCGCTGCCCTCCAACGCGGTATTGGCCACGTTCAGCCACTCCAGGTTCGGCATGCGGCCGAGCGCCGAAGGCAGGCGGGTGAACAGGTTGTAATCCAGCGACACTTCGCGCGCACCGGTAAACGTGCTGAGGAACGCCTCGAACCCGTCGTTCAAACCCAGGCCGGACAAGCGCAGGATCTGCACGTGGCTGAGATCCACCGCCAGCGGCGGCAATTCGCCTATGTCGAAAAACGAAAGGTCGAGGCCCACGGCCAGTTCGGCGTTGTGCCCGGCCAACAGGCTTTCACGCCGCCAACAGGCGCGCAACGCCTCAGCCATGCGTTGGCGGAGTATCTGCTGGGCCTCACGTAGCGCGGGCTGTGCCATGTTATTCGCGGGGTTGCGCTGCCAATCGCGCAGGCCACGGTCCAGCGTGGTCCATTGCGCCTCGAGGCGGCTGACGATCTCGGTCAACGGCCGCGGCTGGCTAAGCTGCAGCTGTTGCTGCAGCTCGCTCAGCGCTGCCCGGCCCAACCCTGGGTACAACCGCCCCAGCCGCCAGAGCAGCGGCGAGTGGCCCGCCGGGTAAGGCATGCGCGGGCGGCCGGACAGCGCATAGCCGATGCCGCCGTTCAGGCGCCGCGGCAGGTTGGCGGTCGCGGCCTGCTCTGGCTGGATGGCCAGGTCGGCGCGGGCCCGGGGCAGGTCCTCCCAGGCCAGCGCCTGCACCCGCTGGCTCAACCGGGTAACGCCTTCACTGCCCGCCCAGGCGGCTTGGGTATCGGCCGGCAGGCTTTCGTACACGGCCTGTTCCAGGGGCAGCGGTGGGCCGAACTCACCGCCCAGTTCGCGCCGATAAACGCCCTCGAAACGGCAAATGTGCTGCAGGGGCGCCGCCTCGGGGCCGGCATCGCCCAACGCGGTGCGCACGTACGAGTTGCTGGTCAGGCGCAGGCGCAAGGTCGCTGGCCAGTTCGGCAAGCGCGCCAGGTTGGCCATGAACAGCCGGTCGCGGTCGTCACCAGGCTCGCCGGCGTCCAGCGCTTCCAAGGCGCGCGCCACGCGTAGGCGGCGCAGGGCACGCACGGCCTGCTCGGCCATGACCTGGGGCACTTTACCGGCCGCCAGCGCCGTGCGCTCGGCGCTATCGGCGCCCTCCACCAACGCTTGCGCGTACTCGGTCGGCAGCCCCGGGAACGCCCGCAGCACCACCACGCCGCGCTCATACAACGAATCGCCACGCAAGGCGCGCTCGAGCACTTGCGGCAAATGGGCGCGCAGTTGCGTGGCCCACTGCCGCGCGAGCGCCGCGCCCTGTTCGGCGCTATCGCCCTCGCCGGCCAGCGCCTGGCGCTCGGCGGGGCTCATCGCTGCCAGCAGCTCGGCGTGCCAGCGGCCATCCTGAAGGTTGCTGGCATCGACCGTAACAAATACCTCGGCGCTGTCGCCAAGCTGGCCTTGGGCTTCCCCCAACTGCCAGTCGAGGCCCACCCGGGCAGGCCACTGCGGCACGCTCAACAACTGGATCAACGCCTCAGGCTCATTGACCGGTGCCTGCCCGTGCGCTTCCAGGGCCATGGCCCACTCGCCCAGCGCCTGGCGCAAGCCCGCCCGGCGTAACCAATAGGCCAGGGCAGCGGGCAAAGGTTGGTCGTTGGCGCGGGCATAGCGCAGCTCAGGCTCTGGCACCTGAGACAGCCGCCAGGCGCGCAGTGCCAGCGCATCGCTGGGGGTATCGGCCAACTCACTGAACTGGCGCAGCAGGTGAATCCCCTGCCACCCCAAGGGTTCGTTGTGTGCCCATTGCCACCCCCCGGCCAGCGCCGGCTCGAGTTCTGGCGCGGCCGCCACTTGGTTGGCCGGCACCGCCAGTTGCAGCTCGGT
The DNA here is from genome assembly GCF_042958985.1 of Pseudomonas sp. NPDC007930. Taxonomy (NCBI): domain Bacteria; kingdom Pseudomonadati; phylum Pseudomonadota; class Gammaproteobacteria; order Pseudomonadales; family Pseudomonadaceae; genus Pseudomonas; species Pseudomonas sp. NPDC007930. Next base: position 30,971 of record NZ_JBIBKC010000002.1, on the reverse strand, counting down.
ACCCTCCCCCGTTACCGGGTACGCTTGGCCCTCCAGCGCAAGCCAGCGGCGCCCGGCAGCGCTATACAGGCCGTCGGTATCTGGCTCGCCGGTCACGTCGGCCGGCGCACCATAGGCGGCGGGCTCGGGTTTCCACAGGCGCGCTTCGGCAGCGTCGCCCAGCACCTGCAACTGGCCGGCGAAACGGCTGCTCAGGCGCTGCGCCAGCACCCCGGCGGCGAGGTTGGCGGCCGTATTGAACAGCAGCTCGGTGGCCTGCTCGCGATCCCCCAACTGCCAGGCGTGGTAACCCTCGTACACCTGGTCGGCGATGCCGTGCACGAACACCGCCAATGCTGCCAGGCCCAAGGGCTGGCAGCCGGGCACCAGCATGGCGGCGGTGAACAGTACCTGCTCGGCGTCGTTGACCAACCGGGCGATGAAACGCTCATGGGCCTGCTGCCGCAGATCACTGGCCGGCACCGCCACGGTGGCGGCGTTGGCCAGCAACAGCCCGCGCCAGGCGCCGTAGGCGTCACTCGCGCTGGGCTGGGTGGCCGCGGCCCATTGCAGCACGCTGCGTTCGGCGTCGCTGGGCGGCGCCTCGGCAGCGCCAGGCGTGGCCGGGCCGAGGTTAGCGTTCAATTGGTCGGCCAGGTGCGGCTGGGCGGCCAGCGCGGCGCAGCGCAGCAGGGCCGCCCGGCCCTTGGGCTGTTTGAGGCGGTTGACCAGGTCATCCTGCAGCGCCTGCTCGCTGGCGTAGCCCTTGAGTACCTCGCCCATGGCGGTGGGTTGGTACAACAACCATTGCTCACCCAAGGGGCAAGCCCACAGCCCGTGCAAGGGTTTACCGAACAGCTCTACGCCGTGCACCGGCAGGCCGGCGTTGAGCTGGGCCACCTCAGCGGCGCTCAGGGTGCCCTGCAACTGCGCCTCGAACGCCGCTACCGCCAGCGCCGCGGCGGCCCAAGCGCTGTAGGCCGCCTGCACGCCCGAAGCAGGCTCCGCGGGTTCCGGCAGCAGTTCCGCCAAGCGCGCCTGGTAGGCGCTGCCGATGTCCAGTTGGTACACCAGCGCCACGAAACGGCTGGCGTCCAGGCTTGGGTGGCCTTCAAGGCTGAAGGCTTCTTCGGGCACGTTGAAGCCCACCGCGGTGGGGTAGTTGCCCAGCGCCGCGTGCAATAAGGTGTTGCGCACGGTATCCGTGGGGCAAAACAGCGAGATCAGGTCGCCAACCGACTTGTTTGGGTCGAGGTCCGATTGCGGCGGTACGCACTGCACCCGATAGCTGCGCGCCAACACAGTGGCCTCGGCGTCCAGGGCCATGCCGAAGGTTGTGCTCAGGCCCGGCTGCAGTTGTTCCAGGGCAAAGGTTCGGATGGCCGGCAGGGCGCTGAGTGGGCTGTTGAGCGCATCGGTGCAGCGCTGGGCGTGCAGCGTCAGCGCCTTGAGGGTGTCACGCGCCTCGGCGCTGGCCTGCAGCAACCAGCTCGGCAGGCGCGCCTTGAATACGGCGGAGTGGGGAAGCAGGTGTTCCATCGGGTGCGGCCTCGTTCAAGGAAAGGGTGGCTACCCTGCCCTCGCCCGCCGCCGCACCGGTGTTAAGGGTTTACCACCAGTGGCGTTGCGCCAGGCTGCCCCACACGCGGCTGAACACATGTTCGGCGCCATGGCTGGCGGCCAGGCCGACCCGCTCTTGCAGCGACTTGCGCTCGGCAAAGTGCAGGTGGAACACCTCGGCGACCTTGGCCCGCTCGCCGAGGTACTCGTCGCTGGTCTTGATTTCGTCGACCAGTTTCATGTCTAGCGCGCTCACGCCCAGCCACACTTCGCCGGTGGCGACGGTTTCGATATTGAGCTGCGGGCGGTAGTGCACCACGAAGTTCTTGAACAGGCGGTGGGTGATTTCCAGGTCTTCCTGAAACTTCTCCCGGCCTTTTTCGGTGTTTTCGCCGATCACCGTGAGGGTGCGCTTGAACTCGCCGGCGGTGTGCATTTCAACGTCGATGTCGTGCTTGCGCAGCAGCCGGTGGATGTTCGGCAACTGCGCGACCACGCCGATGGAACCGACCACGGCGAACGGCGCGCAGAGGATTTTTTCGCCGATGCAGGCCATCATGTAGCCGCCGCTGGCGGCGACCTTGTCGATGCACACGGTGAGCGGTACCCCGGCCTGGCGAATGCGCGCCAGCTGCGAGGAGGCCAGGCCGTAGCTGTGCACCAGCCCGCCGCCGCTCTCGAGGCGCACCACCACTTCATCCTTGGGGGTGGCGACGGTGAGCAGCGCGGTGATTTCCTGGCGCAGGCTTTCGGTGGCCGAGGCCTTGATGTCGCCGTCGAAGTCGAGCACGAACACCCGCTCGCCGCTGTCCTTGTTTTTCTTTTTCGCCTTGGCCGCCTTGGCCTGCTGCTTGCGCAGGCGCTTGAGGCCGTCTTTGTCGACCAGGCTGGCCTCGAGGCGCTCGCGCAGCTGCTTGTAGAAATCGTTGAGCTTGTGCACCTGCAACTGGCCGCCCTTGCGCCGGCCCTTGCCACGCAGCGAGGCCACGGCCGCGAGCACGATCAGGATGGCTATGACCAGGGTGGCGGTCTTGGCGAGAAAGCCCAGGTAATCGGTGAAAAACTCCACGGTGTCTCCTTTGAAACGGCTGGTGCGCCCGTGCCAGGCGCGGCGATGCAGGCAGCATACCGGCGCGCTCGGCGGCCGGCCAGCGATCGACTGTTACGTGATTAAACAACCTTTTGAAACGATCGTATGAAATGCCATTGACAGCCGCGGGAAGTTTTTCCTAACCTGCCCTCATCGCTCGCTGGGCGAGTGCCTTCCGCCACCGTTCACAGGACACCTCCATGACCGACGTCTCCGCCGCCATCGCCGCCATGAAAGCCAAGTTCAACCCCGCCGCCGCCAGCGGCCTGGACCTGATCTTCGGCTTTCGCATCGATGAAGAAAAACACTTCAACCTGATCGTCAAGAACGGCACCTGCGAGCTGCAGGAGGGCGAAAACCCCGACGCCAACGTCACCCTGGTCACCGACAGCGACACCCTCAAGGGCATCGTCAGTGGTGAAACCGACGGCATGCAGGCCTTCATGGGCGGCAAGCTGCGCACCGAGGGCGACATGATGCTGGCGATGAAGCTCAGCGAACTGTTCCCGGTTTAAGCCTGGCTGGCCCTTCGCCTGGCACCGCCGGGCGCAGGGCCCCCGATGCCTGCCCCCATCACATTTTCGCCTGTCCGACCCGCATATCCCCCGCCTCGGCACCCCCGCCCACGCCGCCTATACTGCCCCGCACCCATAACAACAAAAACGGGCCTCATCATGACCCCCGACTGCCAAGCCTTCGTGGCTGCCCGCGACCTGCTGCTCACCCACCGCACCGACTACGCCAGCGCCCTGCGCGAGTTCCGCTGGCCAGTGCTCGGCACTTTCAACTGGGCGCTGGACTACTTCGACAGCCTGGCCGAGGGCAACAGCGCCCCGGCATTGTGGATCGTCGAGGAAGACGGCAGCGAACAGCGCTACAGCTTCCAGGCCCTCAGCGAGCGCTCCAACCGGGTGGCCAACCACCTGCGGGCGCTGGGCGTGCGCCGCGGCGAACGCATCCTGTTGATGCTCGGCAACGACCTGGCGCTGTGGGAAACCCTGCTGGCGGCGTTCAAGCTTGGCGCGGTGGTGATCCCGGCCACGCCGCTGCTCACCGCCGAAGACCTGGCCGACCGCATCGCCCGTGGCCAGGTGCGGCACCTGGTGGCCGACGCCGCCCACACGGGTAAATTCGACGGCCTGGCCGGCGGTTGCACACGCATCAGCGTAGGCGCCCAGGTGCCTGGCTGGGTGCGCCACGAGGCAGCGCTGGAGTACCCGCACAGCTTCCACCCCGACGGCCCCACCCAGGCCAGCGACCCCCTGCTGCTGTACTTCACCTCCGGCACCACCTCCAAGCCGAAGATGGTCCTGCACAGCCACCAGAGCTACCCGGTGGGCCACCTCTCGACGCTGTACTGGATCGGCCTGCAACCGGGCGACGTGCACCTGAATATCTCCTCCCCAGGCTGGGCCAAGCACGCTTGGAGCTCCGTGTTCGCGCCGTGGAACGCCGGCGCCTGTGTGTTCATCCACAACACCGCGCGGTTCAGCGCCGAAGGCCTGCTGGCGGTGCTCGAGCGGTATGGCATCACCAGCCTGTGCGCGCCGGCCACGGTGTGGCGGCTGTTGATCAAGCACAACCTCGCGCACTACCGCGGCCGCCTGCAACTGCGCGAGCTGGTGGGCGCGGGCGAGCCGTTGAACCCGGAGATCATCGAGCAGGTGCACGCCGCCTGGGGCCTGTGGCTGCGCGACGGCTTCGGCCAATCGGAGACCACCGCGATGGTCGGTAACAGCCCTGGCCAGCGCCTCAAGCCCGGCTCGATGGGCCGGCCGCTGCCGGGCTACCCGGTCAGCCTGCTGGATGCCGACGGCCAACCCGGCGAGGTGGGTGAGCTGGCCTTGCCGTTGGCCGAGCGGCCGCTGGGGCTGATGCTCGGCTACGAAGGCAGCCCGGAGCAAACCGCCGAGGCCCTGCAGGGCGGGTATTACCGCACCGGCGACACCGCCCAGCGCGACGGCGACGGTTACATCACCTTCATTGGCCGCGCCGACGATGTGTTCAAGTCCTCGGACTACCGCATCAGCCCGTTCGAGCTGGAAAGCGCGCTGATCGAGCACCCGGCGGTGCTTGAGGCGGCGGTGGTGCCCAGCCCCGACCCCGTGCGCCTGGCGGTGCCCAAGGCGTTCCTCGTGCTGGCCCATGGCGCCCGCGGCGATGGCGACACCGCCGCGACCTTGCTGGCGTTCGCCCGCGAGCACCTGGCGCCGTACAAGCGGGTGCGCCGGCTGGAGTTCGTCAGCGAGCTGCCGAAAACGATTTCCGGCAAGGTGCGGCGGGTCGAGCTGCGCCAGCTCGAAGCCGGCCGCTGCGCCGTGGGCCAGCGCGGCCCGCTGGAGTTCTACGAAGAAGACTTCAGCTAATGGCCCGGTAAAAGCGCAGGCCAATGGCTCTTCACGGGGGCCATTGGCCGGGTGAGAATGGCCCCATCGACCCCAGGAGGCGCCATGTACCTGCCCACCGCGTTTGCCGTGAACGACCTAGACCGCCTGCACGGGCTGATCCGCGAGTTCCCCTTCGCCACCCTGATGCACCAGGGGCCAGAGGGGCTCGACGCCGACCACCTGCCGTTCGTGCTCGAAGCCGGCGAAGGCCCGCTGGGCACCCTGCACGCCCACGTGGCCCGGGCCAACCCGCTGTGGCAGGCGCTGGCCGAGGGCGCCGAGGTGTTGGTGGTGTTTCGCGGCGGCGATGCCTACATCACCCCCAACAGCTACCCCAGCAAGCATGAAACCCACCGCCAGGTACCCACCTGGAACTACCGTGTGGTCCACGCCCGCGGCCCGCTGCGGGTACACGACGATGCCCGCTACGTGCGCGGCCTGGTGGCCAAGCTCACGCGCCAGCACGAAGCCAGCCAGCCAAAACCGTGGAAGATGAGCGACGCGCCGCGGGATTACCTCGAGCAGATGGCCGCGGCCATCGTCGGCATCAGCATCCCGATCCGTGATCTGCAAGGCAAGTTCAAGCTGGGGCAGAACAAGGCCGCGGCGGACATCGCCGGGGCCGCGCAGGCACTGCTGGACCGTGGCGAGGCGGTGATCGGGGCGGCCATGCTGGGCAGGGCTTGAGGGCCCATCGCCCGGCACAGCCGGAGTGCTGTTCACTTAAGCCATTTCAGGGCTTCATGGAGGGGATCGATCTGTGAGCCCTGCTGATTTCGGCATGAGCTTCAGGGCCCATCGCCCGGCGCAGCCGGCCTCCCACGGGTTCTGTGTTGCCAAATAGATCAAGTACTTACACAAATCTGGTGGGAGGCCGGCTGTGCCGGGCGATGGGCCCTGGAACTCATGCACGGAATTAGCAGAGCTCACAGGTTAATCGCCTCAAAGAAGCCCTGAAGGTGCTTGAGTAGCCGCAGTTCGAGAGGCCCCGCCATCACTCCGGCAAGAGAAAATTCCCCACCCGCGCCGCCGGCCCATCAAGCACCGGCACCTGGGCCTCGTCCTTGAGGTTGACCCCCGACAACTGCCGCTGCCAGGCCTGGCGCATCAGGTACAACAAGGTGTGGCTGGCCATGGCGTAGCTCATGCCTTCGAGGCGCACGTTGGAGATACAGTTGCGCGCGGCGTCGGTCAGCCCCACCCGCGGCGCATAGGTGAAGTACAGCCCCAGGCTGTCGGGCGAGCTCAGGCCCGGCCGTTCGCCGATGAGGATCACCACCATCTTCGCCTTCAGCCGTTGCGCCACTTCGTCGGCCAGGGCCACGCGGCTTTGCCGCACCACGCTCACCGGCGCCAGGCGCCAGCCTTCGGCACCGGCCAGTTCGGCGATGCGCTCGACCATCAGCGGCCCGTGGCGCTCCACCGCCAGCGACGACAAACCATCGGCCAGCACCAGCGCCAGGTCATAGCCCTCGGGGTGCTCGGCGGCCCAGGCGTCGAGCTGCTCGCCACTGGCGGCGTCGAGCCGGCGGCCGAGGTCAGGGCGTTGCAGGTAGGTGTGGCGGTCGGGCGCGGCGCTGTGCAGGTCTAGTACCTGATGGCCCTGTTCGCGCAGCAGTTGGCCCATCGCCGCGGCGTCCAGCGGCAGGTGCACCGCGTCGCGGGCCTGGGCGTGGGCGTACTGAAAGTCGAGCTGGGCGCGGGTTGGCAAGCTGGTACCGGCGCGGCCCAGGGCGATCCGCGCTGGGGTCAGCTGGCGCAAGGCGTGCCAGGGATCGGGCTGGGCGGGGCTGCAGTCGTGTTCGTCGTGCATGGTTACCTCAGGTCAGCTGCGCCAGGGCCTGGCGGAACGCCGCCGGCACTTCGCGGCCCAGGCGCAACTGGCCACCGTTCTGCTGGAGGATGCCGGTACGCGCCAGCCACGCCTCGAACTCCGGCGCCGGCTTCAGGCCGAGGGCTTGGCGCGCGTACAGCGCGTCGTGGAACGAGGTGGTCTGGTAGTTGAGCATCACGTCGTCCGAGCCCGGGATGCCCATGATGAAATTGATGCCGGCCACGCCCAACAGGGTGAGCAGCATGTCCATGTCGTCCTGGTCGGCTTCGGCATGGTTGGTGTAGCAGATGTCGCAGCCCATCGGCACGCCGAGCAGCTTGCCGCAGAAGTGGTCTTCGAGGCCGGCGCGGATGATCTGCTTGCCGTTGTACAGGTACTCCGGGCCGATGAAGCCGACCACGGTGTTGACCAGAAACGGCTTGAAATGCCGGGCCACGCCGTAGGCGCGGACTTCGCAGGTTTGCTGGTCGACGCCATGGTGGGCGTTGGCCGACAGCGCGCTGCCCTGGCCGGTTTCGAAGTACATGAGGTTCTGCCCGACGCTGCCGCGCTTCAGGCTCAGCCCGGCCTCGTAGCCCTCCTGCAGCAGCTTGAGGCTGATGCCGAAGCTCTCGTTGGCGGCCTGGGTGCCGGCGATGGACTGGAACACCAGGTCCAGCGGCAGCCCGCGCTCGATCGCGGCGATCGAAGAGGTCACGTGGGTCAGCACACAGGATTGGGTAGGGATCTCGTAACGCTGGATCACCCCGTCGAGCATCTTCAGCAGTTCGCTGATCGCGCCAAGGCTGTCGGTGGCCGGGTTGATGCCGATCATGGCATCGCCGTTGCCGTACAGCAGGCCGTCGAGCACGCTGGCAGCGATGCCGGCGGCGGCGTCGGTCGGGTGGTTGGGCTGCAGCCGGGTGCTCATGCGCCCGCGCAGGCCCACGGTATTGCGAAAGGCAGTGACCACGCGGATCTTCTGCGCCACCAGCACCAGGTCCTGGATGCGCATGATCTTCGACACCGCCGCGGCCATCTCCGGGGTCAGCCCCGGGGCCAGCGCGCGCAAGCTCTGCTCGGTGGCCTGGTCGCCCAGCAGCCAGTCACGAAAGCCGCCCACGGTCAGGTGGCTGACCGGGGCGAAGGCGGCGCGGTCGTGGCTGTCGATGATCAGCCGGGTGACCTCGTCGGCCTCGTAGGGGATCAACGCCTCTTCAAGGAAGCGCTTGAGCGGCACGTCGGCCAGGGCCATCTGCGCCGCTGCGCGCTCGGCGTCGGAAGCGGCGGCGACCTCGGCCAGATAGTCACCGGACCGCGCCGGGCTGGCCTTGGCCATCAGCTCGCGCAGGTTCTCGAAACGCCAGGTGGTGCCGGCGACTATATGGGCGAAGCCTGCCATCGGTTAAACCTCCGTTGCCAGTTGCGGGTCGATGGCGTTGCGGCCACGGACCAGTTTCGAGAAGCCCATGCCCAGGGCCATCAGCACCGCGAAGATCACCGTGATCAGCGGGTTGAACCAGACCATCGCGATCAGGCACACCACCGCCAGCGCCAGGGCGATGCCCGGGATCAGCGGGTAGCCCGGGGCGCGGTAGGTCCGCTCCAGATGCGGCTCGCTGCGGCGCAGCTTGAACAGGCTGAGCATGCTCATGATGTACATCACGATGGCGCCGAACACCGACATGGTGATCATCGCGGCGGTCAGGGTCATGCCTTGCAGGTTGACCGCGCCGTCGCTCAGCACCGCGGCGATGCCCACCACGCCGCCGGCGATGATCGCCCGGTGCGGGGTCTGGAAGCGCGACAGCTTGGCCAGGCTCGGCGGCAGGAAGCCGGCGCGGGCCAGGGCGAAGAACTGCCGCGAGTAACCGAGGATGATCCCGTGGAAGCTCGCCACCAGGCCGAACAGGCCGATCCACACCAGCATGTGCATCCACGCCGAGTTGTTGCCCACTACGGTTTTCATCGCTTGCGGCAGCGGGTCGTTGATGTTCGACAACGCGCGCCAGTCACCCACGCCCCCGGCGAAAATCATCACGCCCAGGGCCAGCACCACCAGGGTGAGGATGCCGGCGATGTAGGCGCGCGGGATGGTGCGTTTCGGGTCTTTGGCTTCTTCGGCGGCCATGGCGGCGCCTTCGATGGCCAGGAAGAACCAGATGGCGAACGGGATGGCCGCGAAGATGCCGCTGATCGCCGCCGGGCTGAAGGTGTCTGAGCCAGCCCAGCCGCCCAGCACGAAGTTGCTGAAGCTGAAGCCCGGGGCGACCACGCCCATGAACACCAGCAGCTCGAGCACCGCCAGCACGGTGACCACCAGCTCGAAGGTGGCGGCGATGTTCACGCCAATGATGTTCAGGCCCATGAACACCAGGTAGGCGCCCACGGCCGCGACGTTGGGGTTCAGCTCGGGGAACTGCACATTGAGGTAGGCACCAATGGCCATGGCGATCGCCGGTGGGGCGAAAACGAATTCGATCAGCGTGGCGATGCCGGCCACGGTAGCGCCGCCGGGGCCGAAGGCGCGCAGGCTGTAGGCGAACGGGCCGCCGGCGTGGGGGATGGCGGTGGTCAGCTCGGTGTAGCTGAAGATAAAGCAGGTGTACATCACCGCCACCAGCAGCGTCGAGACCAGAAAGCCCAGGGTACCGGCGGTGCCCCAGCCGTAGCTCCAGCCAAAGTATTCACCGGAAATCACCAGGCCCACGGCCAGGCCCCACAGGTGCAAAGTGCCCAATGTGGGCTTGAGTTTTGTCGCGGTCATGTCACACCTCGCAAGGGAAGCCGGAAATTGGCATGGCGGCAGAATAACCACGGGAAACCCGCAAGACTTGACCGTAAAAACCGCGTTTGGCGCGCTGCGGTCAAGTTTTACCGGGGTGTTCCAGCCTGGGGCGAAATGCCTGCCCCTGCACCAGAACCGGGCTTTTTTGATTATGGTTGGCATGGCGCAAAGCGCCACAACGCCTTGAATATGAAACAGGTACGGGGTTTGCTTGAAACAGTTTCATACAAATTACCTGGCGAACCTGCTACATGTTGCAAAACTCGGCCCAGCCCCTCTCCGCTTCCCTGCCCCGTGGCGCCAACCAGGGCGTACTGTCGGCTGCCGCCAGCGGCCTGGACCGGTTCATCCTCGGCCACGGTGGCGACCTCGACCGGGTATTCGGCCACGCCGGGATCGACCCCGAGCAACTGCGCCACCCTACCCTGTCGCTGGCCTTGCCCAACTATTGCCAGGTGCTCGAGGAAGCCGCCCGGCAAACCGGCTGTGACAACTTCGGCCTGCGCTACGGCCAGCAGTTCACCCCGCAGGCGCTGGGCCTGCTGGGCTATGTGGGGCTGTGCTCGGGCACCCTGGAAGAGGCCCTGGTCAACTTTGCCGAAGCCTTCCCGCTGCACCAGCACGACACCCTGATCGCCCTGCAAGACCAAGGCGAGTGCTACCGCTTCGATTACCAGGTGCGCCACGCTGCCATCGGCCAGTGCCGCCAGGATGCCGAGCTGACCCTGGGCATGGCGCTGAACCTTGTGCGCCACGCCCTGGGCCCCCACTGGGCGCCGCGCGAGGTGCACTTCGAACACGCCCGCCCGGCCGACTGGCAGGCCCACCGCGAGGCGTTCCAGGCCCCGGTGCACTTTGGCCAGGCCTGCAACAGCCTGCTGATCCCCAAGCGTGACCTGGCCGGCGTGGCCATGCCGGGTGCCGACCCGATGCTGCTAATGCTGGTCAAAGACACCCTGCGCCAACTCGGCGAAGCCCCGGCCCAGCCCGACCTGCTCGGCCGCGCCCAGGCGGCGGTGCGTGACCACCTGCACCTGGGTGAACCGAACCTGGAGCGCATCGCCTGCGCCTTGCAGATCGGCGAGGCAACCCTGCAACGGCGCTTGCGCGAGCACGGCCTGAGCTTCAGCCAACTGGTCGAGCAGGTGCGCCAGGCGCTGGCGCTGCGGCACCTGCGCGAGCAAAGCCTGAGCATCAGCGAGCTGGCGCCGCTGTTGGGCTATTCGGAAACCAGCGCGTTTTCCCGGGCGTTCCGCCGCTGGTTCGGGGTCAGCCCGCGGCAGTGGCGGAGCGTGTGAGGCCACTGTGAGCACTGCTGATTCCGTGCATGACCTTCAGGGCCCTTCGCCCGGCACAGCCGGCCTCCCACGGGTTCTGTGTTGCACAGTCAATCAAGGACTTACACAAATCTGGTGGGAGGCCGGCTGTGCCGGGCGAGGGGCCAGTCAAGCCCGCCTCAAGCCCCCGCCAACCACGCCCGCCAGCCGCCCCACTCGGTGATGTCCACCGCCCCGGCCAGGCCATAGCCCTCGCAGATAAACCCGGTCTCCCAACTGCCGTCGGCCAGCTCCACCTTGCCCAGCCCCAGCGGCGCGGGGATGCCGTTGAGGAACGAGCCCAGTTCCAGGCTGGGCAGTTCCCACACTTCCACAGCGATCGCCGCGCCCTGCTCGGCGACCCGCACCATGCCTGGGCGCTTTACTCCGCCGCCGGCGAGGGCGTACAGGCGGTAGTGCGGTGCGCTGTGGGTGGCCTGCAGCAAGCGCGCGCCGCGCTGCTGCAATTGCCCGTTGAGGGCCAGGCCGTCGAGGTGCGCGCCGCACACCACCAGCCGGGCGCGGTCATGCCGCGCCGGTTGCGCCGGGGCTGGCCCGCCCTGGTAGGCGTTGGCCAGGCTGAGCAGGTACTGGTCGGTGAAGGCCCGGCCGAACAGCGTCACGCCCCAGGGCAGGCCGTTGGCCATGAAACCGCTGGGCACTGCCACCGCGGCGTAGTCGAGCAGGTTCATGAAGTTGGTGTAATAGCCCAGCTCGGCGTTGCGCAGCACCGGCTCTTCGGCCAGTTCGGCGAGGGTCACCGGGCGGCCGATAGTGGGCGTAAGCACGCAATCGAGCCCGGCCAGCAGGCGGTCGCATTCGGCCTTGAGCACCTGCAGCCGGTATTGGGCGCGGAAGGTCTGCACTGCAGTGACCTGCGGCGCCTTGTGCAGCACCGCGTGGATCACCGGCAGCAGCGCCTCGGGCTGGGCCTGGGCCAGTTCGCCGACCACGCTGTAGCGCTCGGCCACCCAAGGGCCGTCGTAGAGCAGCCGGGCCGCTTCGAGGAACGGCGACAGGTCAAGCGTAACCGCCTCGCCGCCCAAGCCTTGCAAGCGCGCCACGGCAGCGGCGAACAGGCCCGGGCCCTCGCTGCAGCCAAAGAATTCCAAGTCCTGCGGGCGCGGCACGCCAAAGCGGAACGGCCGCACCTGGCCAAAGGCGCTGGCGTCGTTCCAACTGGGGTTGGCGCGGCTGTACTCATCGCGCGGGTCGAACTGCGCCAGCAGTGCCAGCAGGCGGCTGGCGTCGGCGGCGCTGTGGCTGAAGGTGGTCACGCAGTCCAGCGTGCGGCAGGCCGGCACCACCCCGGCGGTGGGCACCAGGCCCTTGCTGGCCTTCAGCCCGACCAGGTTGTTCAGCGCCGCCGGCACCCGCCCGGAGCCGGCGGTGTCGGTGCCCAGCGCAAAGCTGGCCAGGCCCAGCGCCACCGCCAACGGCGAGCCAGCGCTGGAGCCGCCCGAGGGGTACTCGGCGAGCACGCTGTTGCGGCACGCCCCATAGGGCGAGCGGGTGCCGTTGAGGCCGGTGGCGAACTGATCGAGGTTGGTCTTGCCGAGCGGCACCGCGCCCAGCTCGATCAAGCGCTGCACCACCGTGGCCGAGCGCTCCGGGGTGTAGGCAAAGGCCGGGCAGGCGGCACTGGTGGGGATGCCGGCCAGGTCGATGTTGTCTTTGATGGCGAACGGCACGCCGTACAGCGGCAGGCTGGCCGGGCTGTGCCCGTCGAGGGCGCTGAAGTACGGCGCCAGCTCCGCCTCGCTGAGCAGGTGAATGAACAGCTTGAACGCCGGGTTCAGCGCCTCGGCCTCAGCCCGCAGCGCGCTGATCAGGCTGCGCGGGGTGCCTTCGCCGCTCAGGTAATAATCGCGCAGCGCGCCCAGTTGCAGATCGATCTTCATGCTGTTTCTCCTTCGCCCAGGGGGCCCAGAACCACCACTCGCTGGCCGGCGCGTACCGCCGAGCCAGGCTGCACGCGCACCTCGCGCACGGTCCCGGCGCAGGGCGCCAGCACCGGTATTTCCATTTTCATCGACTCCAGCACCACCAGCGGCGCACCCGCCTCGACGGCGTCACCCACCGCCACCTGCACCTGCCAGAGGTTGCCGGCGATCGGGCTGTCGACCCCGGTGTGTGCCGGCAACAGCGGCGCCTCCTCGGCGTTGTCAGTGGCGGCTTCTTCGCTTTCAAAGTGCGCCTGGCCACTGGCGATCCAGCGCTGCCGCTCGGCCTCGAAGGCCGCCTGCTGCTGGCCGCGGAACGCCGCGATCCCCTCGGCCTCCTGCGCGAGGAAGCGCTGGTAGTCGGCCAAGCGCAGCTGGCTGTGCTCGATGTTCAGGGCGAAGCGGCCCAGGGGGAAATCACGGCGGATGCGCTGTAGTTCATCCGCCGTGACCGGGTAGAAGCGGATCTGGTCGAAAAACCGCAGCAGCCAGGGCTTGCCGGCGAACGCCTCGACCTCACGGTAGCGGTTCCACATCTGCAGGGTGCGGCCCACGAACTGGTAGCCGCCAGGGCCTTCCATGCCGTACACGCAGAGGTAGGCGCCGCCGATGCCCACCGAGTTCTCGGCGGTCCAGGTGCGCGCCGGGTTGTACTTGGTGGTCACCAGGCGGTGGCGTGGGTCCAGCGGGGTGGCCACCGGCGCGCCGAGGTACACATCGCCCAGGCCCATCACCAGGTAGCTGGCCTCGAACACTGTGCGCTGCACCTCATCGAGGTTGGGCAAGGCGTTGATGCGGCGGATGAACTCCAGATTGCTCGGGCACCAGGGGGCGTCCTTGCGCACGGTGGTCATGTACTTTTCGATGGCCAGTTGGCAGGCTGGGTCATCCCAGGACAACGGCAAATGCACGATGCGCGACGGCACCTGCAGGTCGCCGGCGGCGCACACTGCATCCCACTCCCCGGCCAGCACCGCGAGCAGCTTGGCCAGCGGCAGTTGTTCGGGCTGGTAGTGCACCTGCAGCGAGCGAATGCCTGGGGTCAGGTCGATCACCCCGGGCAGGGCCTTGGCTTGCAGCGCCTGCATCAGCGCATGGGCGCGAAAGCGCAGCACCAGGTCGAGTTCGGCCGCGCCGATTTCCAGCAGCAGGTGGGTGTCTCCGGCCACCCGGGCGACCAGCCGGGTGTCGCCCGCGCCGAGGTCGAGCACGACCGGCGAGGGCAACGGCTGCGCGGTGGGCACCGTGGCGGGCGTGCCCAGCAATGGCGCGGTGGCCAACTGGCGGGCCTCGGCCAGGCCGACCGGAACAAACCGCAGGCGGTCACCGGCCTTGAGCTGGCCCAGTTGCCAGAGGTCGGCTTCGATCACCGTGACCGGGCACACGAAGCCGCCCAGGCTCGGGCCGTCGGGGCCAAGGATCACCGGCATGTCGCCGGTAAAATCCACCGCGCCGATGGCGTAGGGGTTGTCATGGATGTTCGAGGGGTGAAGGCCGGCTTCGCGGCCGTCGCTGCGCACCCATTCAGGCTTGGGCCCGATCAGCCGCACGCCGGTGCGGCTGGAGTTGAAGTGCACTTCCCAGTCGGTGCTGAAGAAGCTGCCCATGTAACCCTCGGTGAAGTATTCCGGGGCGCCATGGGGGCCGTAGATCACCCGGATGTGCCGCAGCGCCGGCAACGCCGGTTGCGCCGGCAGTTCGGCGCCGGCGGCAGCGTCGAGCAGCGGCGCCAGTTGCAGCACATCGCCGGCGCGCAGGGCGCGGCCGCCGTGGCCGCCAAACTGGCCGAGGGTGAAGGTGCTTTTGCTGCCGAGGTAATCCGGCACCTGCACGCCGCCACGCAGCAGCAGGTAGCTGCGCGCGCCGGCGCCGCTGATCGTGCCCAGGCTGAGCAGGCCACCGGCCGGAATGCGCACGGCGGTGTTCATCGGCACCGCGGCGCCGTTGAGGGTCACCGGCAGCGCGGCGCCGGTGACTGCCACCACCGCTTCGGCATTGAAGCGCAACGCCGGCCCGCTCATGGTGATTTCCAGCCCGGCGCTGCCGGCGGGGTTGCCCAGCAGGTGGTTGCCCAGGCGCAGCGCGCGGCTGTCCATCGGCCCCGACGGCGGCACCCCCACCGCCCAGTAGCCGAGGCGCCCGGGGTAGTCTTGCACGGTGGTCTGGGTGCCGCCGCTGAGCACTTCGAAGGTGTGCGCCTGGTAGGCGAGCCCTTCGAGGCAGCGGGTCCAGGGCTGGCCGCTGGCGAACGGCGCATCGGCGAGGATCTGCCGCAGGTAGCCGCGGTTGGTTTGCACGCCATACAGCTCGCTGGCGCCGAGCATGGCGTCGAGTTGCAGGCGCGCCTGCTCGCGGCTGGGCGCCCAACTGATCAGCTTGGCGATCATCGGGTCGAAGTACGGCGGGATTTCGCAGCCGGCCTCGACCCAGGTGTCGATGCGCCGGGCGCGGCCCTCGGCCGCGGGGAAGGCCACGGCGGTGAGCAAGCCGGGGCTGGGTTGAAAATCCTTGCCCGGGTCTTCGGCGTACAGCCGCGCCTGCACCGCGTGGCCCTCCGGCGCCAATCGCGCGCGCAGCTCGGCCAGCGGCGCCAGGGTGCCGGCGGCCAGTTCGACCATCCAGCGCACCAGGTCGACGTTCCACACCTGCTCGGTCACCCCGTGCTCCACCTGTAGGCGGGTGTTCACCTCAAGGAAGTAAAACTGCTCGGCGGCGCTGTCGAACACGAATTCCACCGTGCCGGCGCTGCGGTAGTTCACCGCCTTGGCCAGCTTCAGCGCCGCGGCGCAGAGGGCCTCGGCCATGCCGGCGGGCAGGTTCGGCGCCGGGGTTTCCTCGAGCACCTTCTGGTTGCGCCGCTGCACCGAGCAATCGCGCACGCCCAGCGCCAGCACCTCGCCCTGGCCATCGCCAAACACCTGCACCTCGAGGTGGCGGGCGCGCTCGATGTATTTCTCGATAAACACCCCAGCGTCGCTGAAGTTGTTCTGCCCCAGGCGCTTGACCGCGTCGAAGGCCTCGCTCAGTTGCTCGGCGTCGCGGCACACGCGCATGCCGATCCCTCCCCCGCCGGCGGTGCTTTTCAGCATCACCGGGTAGCCCACCTCGGTGGCCGCGCTCAGCGCGTGGTCGAGGCTGTCGAGCAGCTCGGTGCCTTCGAGCAGCGGCACGCCCTGGGCCCGGGCCAGGGCGCGGGCGGTGTGTTTCAGGCCAAACACCCGCAGTTGCTCCGGGGTGGGGCCGACAAAGGCGATCCCGGCCTGCTCGCAGGCTTCGGCGAAGGCGGCGTTTTCCGAGAGAAACCCATACCCGGGGTGGATCGCCTGGGCGCCACTGGCGCGGGCGGCGGCGAGGATCTTATCGACCGCGAGGTAGGTCGCGGCGGCGGCGCCCTCGCCCAGGCTGATGGCCTGCTCGGCCTCGAGCACATGGCGGCTGGCGATGTCGGCGTCGGCGTACACCGCCACGCCGTTGACCTGCAGTTCACGCAGGGTACGCAGGATGCGGCAGGCAATGGCGCCGCGGTTGGCAATCAACAGGGTGCTAAACATGGCAGTTCCCCAGAGGCCGGCTGTGCCCGCCTCGGCTGGGTTGCGGGCCGTCCCGCAGGGTTTCAACGCAGTGCCGGGGCCGTCCCCGCACTGGCCTTACAGCGCCGCGGTGGTCAGTCCCAGATGAGGATCTGCGCCGGGGTCGGGTTGTAGGCGTTGCACGGGTTGTTCAGCTGCGGGCAGTTGGAAATCAACAGGATCACGTCCATTTCGGCGCGCAGTTGCACGTACTTGCCGGGGGCGGAGATACCGTCCTCGAAGGTCAGGCCGCCCTCGGCGGTGACCGGCACGTTCATGAAGAAGTTGATGTTCGGGCTGATGTCGCGCTTGCCCAGGCGGCCGTCGTGGCAGCAGGCGCGCAGGTAGTTGTCGCGGCAACTGTGCATGTGCCGGGTGTTCAGCGCGTAGCGCACGGTGTTGCTTTCCTGGGCGCAGGCGCCGCCCAGGGTGTCGTGGCGGCCGCAGTTGTCTTCGGTGATGGTCAGCAGGGGCCGGCCCAGGTTGGAGTACAGCACCGTGCCGGTGCCCAGGTAAACGTTACCCTGGCGGCGCAGGGTGCGCTGCACGTCGTAGCGTTCGCGCGGGTTGGCGGCGCTGTAGAACAGCGTGTCGACCGCCTGGTTGCCTTCGAGGTCAAGGATGCGCAGGGTTTGCCCGGCCTTGACTTCGGTCAGCCAGGGCTCGCCGGCCGGTACGGTGGCGCGGTACACCGCGGTGTCGGGGGTCAGTGCGTGTGCCATGCTGGCTCCTCAGGCGAACAGCCGTTCGGTGTTGATGAAGCCGCGGGTGTTTTCCGGGCGTGAAGTGCGGCAGTGTTCGGCCACGCTGGCATCGGCGTGCAGGAAGGCCAGTTGCACCGGTTTGGGCGCGTATTCCGGGGTGGGGTCCATCGGGTGCTGCAGGGCGGTGATCACGAACAAGGTGTCCATCGGCGCGTACAGCTCGATGCAGTCACCGGCCTTGGCGTTGCCTGGGGCGAAACGCAGGCTGCCGTCGGCAGTCACGTCTACCCGGCTGAACAGGTTGAGGACCATGCTCAGGTCGGTTAGCCCCAGGCCCCATTTGCCCATTTCCACCAGCAGGTTGTCGGTGCCGTTGCGGTAGAAGCCGTTGCGCAGCTCCTGGTAGCGCCCGGCGCCGTATTTTTCCGCCACCTCGGCGGCGTCCAGCACGCCGCCCAGGCTGTCGCTCCAGCCGCAGGTGTCGCGGGTGATCGCCGCCAGCACCCGGCCCATGTCGGAATACAGGCAGTGGCCGGCGGTGAGCTTGGCGGTGTGCTGGCACTTGAGGCTGTCGGGGAGGTTCAGCCGCTCGGTTTTTTCATGGGCGTTGAACAGCATCAAGCTGACGTTGGCGCCGCCTTCTACGTCGACCAAGCGCAGCAATTGGCCGCGCTTGAGCACGAACGACAAATGCCCGCCGCCAGGCAGCAGGTCTTCGGCAAATACAGTGGGTTCAGTCATCGGTCAAATCCCTGTAGGGGTTGGAAACACCGCCGCCAACGGCGCCGCGGCGGCCCGGGCGGCGCTGCGGGCGCTGTTCAGTGGCAGGTCGTAGGTCACCCGGGCGCCATAGGCCTGGGGGGCTTGCGGGTCGACGCGGACCTTGTCGAAAACCATCAGCCGGGTGCCCAGGCTGAAGCCTTCAGAAAGGTCATGGGTGACCATGAACACGGTCAGGTGGGTTTCACGCCACAGTTGCAGCAACAGCGCGTGCATGTCTTTGCGGATGCCGGGGTCAAGCGCGCCGAACGGTTCGTCGAGCAGCAGCACCCGCGGGCGCATGATCAACGCCTGGGCAATCGCCAGGCGCTGCTGCATGCCCCCGGAGAGCTGCGCCGGGTAGTTGCCCAGCGCCTGGCCCAGGCCGACCTTGGCCAGCAGCGCCGCGGCCTGCTCGCGCGCTTCGCGCTTGTGCCCGCCGAGCAGGCGGCCCAGCCAGGGCGCGCGGGGCAGCTCAAGGCCAAGGGCGACGTTGTCCAGCACGGTCAAATGGGGGAACACCGAGTAGCGCTGGAACACCACCCCGCGGCTAGGGTCTGGCTCGCCCGCCAGCGGCTGGCCATCGAGCAGGATCTGCCCACGGCTGGCGCGCTCCTGGCCCAGCAGCAGGCGCAGGAAGGTCGACTTGCCGCAGCCGGAGGTGCCCACCAGGGTGCAGAACTCGCCCTCGGCCACGTCGAGGTTCAGCCCTTCGAGCACCACATGGTCGCCGTACTGCTGCCAGAGGTTGCGCACTTGAATGAAGCTCATGGCCGGCCCCCCTCGTACCAAGGGAAGGCACGCCGACCCAGGCCCTTCAGTGCCCAGTCCATCAGCCAGGCCAACAGCGTGATCCACACCACGTAGGGGAGGATCACGTCCATCGCCAGGTAGCGCCGCACCAGGAAAATCCGGTAGCCAAGGCCGTCTTCGGAGGCGATCGCCTCGGCGGCGATCAGGAACAACCAGGCCGAGCCGAGCACCAGCCGCAGTGCGATCAACAAGCGCGGCAGCAATTGCGGCAGGATCACCCGCAAGATCAGCGTCCAGCTGTTGGCGCCGAGGGTTTGCGCCTTGATCAACAGCTCGGCGGGCATTTCCCGTACCCGTTGCTCGAGGTCGCGGGCCAGGATCGGGGTGATGCCGATCACGATCAGCATCACCTTGGCCAACTCGCCCAGGCCGAACACGATGAACAGGATCGGCAGGATCGCCAACGGCGGCACCATCGACAGCACCACCAGCAACGGCGACAGCGGCGCGCCGAACAGCGGCAATGCGCCGGAGGCAATGCCCAGGCACAGCCCGAGCACGGCGCTCAGGCCCAGGCCAATGGCCAGGCGCTGCAGGCTGGCGGCGGTGTCTTGCCAGAGCAGGTAGCCGCCGCTGCGTTTGTCTTCGCTGAAGGCCATGCGCTCCACGGCGCTGGCCATCTGGCTGGCGCTGGGTAGCAGCTTGTCGTTGGGGTTTTCGTTCAGCCGCGCCGCCGAGCCCAGAAAGTAGGCGCACAGCAGCAAAGCGAACGGCAGGATCACCAGCATCAAACGGCCGGGGCGATCGGGGTGGCGGTTGATCAGGCGCATGGGGGCTCCGTTACAGCTTGCCGTCGGCGGCCAGCTGTACGTAGGTGGGGTCAAAGCGCAGCTTGAGGTTGCCGGTGGCACCGAGGGTGGCGCCGTGGGCGAAGCTCATGCCCACCGCATCGGCGTTTTTCGCGCCTTCGCCGAGCAGGCCGTGCTCGAAGGAAAACGCCGCGACCTTGGCCATGGTCTTCGGCAGTTCCGGGCTGTTGGCGAAGGCCAGCGCTTCTTGCGGGGTGTAGAACAGCTTGGTGGTGGCCAGCTGCGCCTTGTAGCCGGCCAGGTCAGTGCCCGAGGCCTTGGCCATGTGCTCCAGCGCCGCGTCGCTGGCGGCGCCCTGGCTGTGCATCAGCGCCGCGACTTCGAACCAGGCGCCGGCCAGCGCTTTGCCCAGGGCGGGGTTGTCTTTCAGGGTTTGGCTGTTAACGACCATCATGTCCATGATTTCGCCGGGCACCTGGCTGGAGTTGAACACTTCGGTCACCCCCGGCTTGGCCTTGATGTCCGAGAGCATCGGGTTCCAGGTGGTCACCGCCTGCACCTGGTCGGTGTCGAAGGCGGCGGAGATGTCGGCGTCCGAGGTGTTGATCACCTTCAGGTCTTTTTCCTTGAGCTGGGCGGTATCCAGCGCGCGGGCCAGCAGGTAGTGGGAGACCGACAGCTCGACCAGGTTGACGTCCATGCCCTTGAGGTCGGCCACGGTCTTGCCCTGGCCCTTGATGACGATGCCGTCGTTGCCGTTGGAGAAGTCGGTGACCAGCAGCGCGGTGCTGTCTACCCCGCCGGCGGCGGGGATGGTCAGGGCGTCCATGTTGGTCATGGTGCAGCCATCGAACTGGCCGGCGGTGTACTGGTTGATTGATTCGACGTAGTCGTTGAGCTGGGTGACCTTGATGTCGATCCCGTATTTCTTCGCCCACTTGTCGACGATGCCTTGGGCCTGGGCGTATTCCCAGGGCATCCAACCGGCGTAGATGGTCCAGCACACGTTGAAGTGATCTTTGCTGGCGGCCAGGGTGTTGAAGCTCAGCGCGGCGCTGAAGGCGGCGGCACACAGTGCCATCAAACGGCTTTTTTGCATGGTCTATCTCCAGTTGATCATGGGCGGCCAGGAGCTTCGCGACACCGATGAAGGCGTGCTGTCTCCCGGGCTTTTATCCCGCCGTGTAACCTCAACTGGAGGTCGCCAACTCTCGGACCAGCCACTCGCGTCAGCGAGCCGGAACCCTAGTCAGCCATTGCAAATTGTGATGCCGCGAAGTGTGACTTCTCCTGCATGCCATGTGGGGATGCGATTGCCGTGCCAATTCTGGGTTTAGGGGGTGGATCAGCCTGTGAGCTTGGGTGATTCCGTGCATGAGCTTAAGGGCCCCTCGCCCGGCACAGCCGGCCTCCCACCGAATTTATGTAAGTACTTGATTTACTGGATAACACAGAACCCGTGGGAGGCCGGCTGTGCCGGGCGAGGGGCCAGTCAGGCCATGCGCGCAGCAAAACCAATCACAGCCGGCTTCCACGGCCTTTGCCACTCGTAATTTTCAGCCCAATTTTGGGGCGTCGCGCCCCGCTTCGGTGCGCTTCAGCCGCCGGTTTCGATCAGCCCGCGGATCCGCACCGCCAGCGCATCCACCGAAAACGGCTTGGTCATCACATGCATGTTGGCGTCGAGGCGGTCGCGGCCGATCACCGAGCTCTCGGCGTAGCCGGTGATGAACAGGATCTTCAACCCCGGCCGGCTCAGCCGCGCCGCGTCGGCCATCTGCCGGCCGTTCATGCCGCCGGGCAGGCCGACGTCAGACACCACCAGGTCGATGCGCACGTTCGACTGCAGGATGCTCAAGCCCGAGGCGCCATCGGCGGCCTCGATGGCCCTGTAGCCGAGTTCCTCGAGGATTTCGGTAACCAACACCCGCACGGTGGGCTCGTCGTCGACCACCAGCACGGTCTCGCCATCGACCGCCCGCGGCATTGCCTCGGCCGGCGGCGCCGCCGCCGTACCCAGCTCGCCGTGGTGGCGCGGCAGGTACAGGCACACCGTGCTGCCCTCGCCCACCACCGAATGGATGCGCGCCTGCCCGCCAGACTGGCGCACGAAGCCGTAGATCATCGACAGCCCCAGGCCGGTGCCCATGCCCAGCGGCTTGGTGGTGAAGAACGGCTCGAAGGCGCGCTGCACCACCGCCTCGGGCATGCCCTGGCCGTTGTCGCTGACGCACACCGACACGTACTGCCCCACCGGCAGTTCCATGCGCGCCGCCAGCGCCGGGCCCACCTCCAGGTTGCTCGCCTCGACGATCAGCTCGCCGCCGCCGGGCATGGCGTCACGGGCGTTGATGCAGAGGTTGAGCAAGGCGTTTTCCAGTTGGTTGGGGTCGATGAAGGTGGCCCAGGTGCCGGGCGCGGCGAACATCCGGGTGTGGATTTCCGGGCCGACGGTGCGCCCGATCAGCTCCTCTATGCCCACGAGCAGGCGGGCCACGTCGGTGGGCTGCGGGTCGAGGGTTTGCCGGCGGGAGAACGCCAGCAGCCGGTGGGTCAGCGAGGCGGCGCGCTTGGCCGCGCCCATGGCGGCGTTGAGGTAGCGGTCGAGCTCGTTGACCCGCCCCTGCGTGACCCGCGCCTGCAGCAACTCGAGGCTGCCGGAAATCCCCGTGAGCAGGTTGTTGAAGTCGTGGGCGATGCCGCCGGTGAGCTGGCCGACGGCTTCCATCTTTTGCGACTGGCGCAGTTGCTCTTCGGATTTGAGCAGTTCGTCGGTGCGCGCCTGGATCAACTCCTCCTGGTAAGTGTTGATCCGCCGCAGCTCGGCCTCGGCCTGGCGCCGGCCCATGGCGTTGGCGGCGCGGGCGGCGGCTTCGCGGGCGAAGGCGAGGTCTTCGGCGCCCCACTCGCGGGGCTCGGCGCTGGCGATGTAGATCGCCGCCAGCGGCTCGCGGTCACCGAACGGGATCGCCACGATCGCGCCCGCGGCACTCGGGCCCGCGGGTTCGCCGCCTTCAACGTAGAGGGCATTGTCGGCTTCCAGTACTTCGCGGATTTTCTGCGCGGCAATGTGCGGCACCTGGGCCGGGTCGTCGACCTCGCGCAGGCTGTCGCTCAGCTCCAGCAGGCCCTGGCGGCGTACCTGGCTGCGGCGCGCCTCGGTGATTTCCTGGAAGATCACGGTAAAGCGGTCATCGGCCAAATGGCTGATGCGGCCTTCATACCAACGCCCGAGGGCGCCGATCTGGCGCTGGAAGCTCACCGCGCGGCCGCTTTCGATCACCGCCACGGCATCTTCAACCCAGCAGCGTTCGATGCCGGGGAACAACGCATACAGGGTTTTGCCCTTGGACTGCTCAGCATCCAGCCCTACCAGGCGGGCCCAGGCCGGGTTGACGTCGAGGTAGCGCCAGTCCACCGCCACGCCAGCGGCATCGCGCACCAGTTCGGCGAGGATGAACCCATCGTTGAGCCGCTCGAACAGCCCGCGCCAATGGCCCTCGTTCTGCGCCAGGGCGCGCTCGGCGTTGCGGTGCGCGGAAATATCATTGAACAGCACCGCCACCTGCCGCCTGCCGGCGGGGCCGATGGCCATAGCGTGGACCTCGTAGACCCGGTCCAGCGCGTCGGCGCGCTCGACGAAGCGCACCGGCTCACCGCTGCTGGCCACCCGCCCGTAAACGTCGAACCAGTGCTGGTCGTGGTCCGGCACGATGTCGCGGATCCACAGCCCTTCGGGGTGGCGCAGGCCGGTGTGGCGCTCGAAGGCCTGGTTGGTTTCGAGGAATTTGTAGTCCAGCGGCTGGCCATCGGCGCCGAATTTCATTTCGATCAGGCAGAAGCCGGCGTCCATCATGCCGCACAGGGCCTGGTATTTTTCCGCCACGCTGGGCGCCGGCCCGGCGCGCAACCCGGCCAGTTCCGCCTGCAGTTGCGCCACCTGCGCCGTGAGTGTGTCGATCGCCGCTTGTTCGTTCATCCCCAGCGCCCCCGCGCCCATAGTGCCCAGCCACACGCTGAGACCACCGCGGCGGTGCGTTGGTTGCGACGGTTAGCCGAGGATGAACATCAGCCCCCACAACGTGAGCATGCCCGCCACCAGCGGCAGCAGCGTGCTGCGTGTATACCAGGCCACCGCCGTGGCCACCAGCGCCGCCGGCAGTTGCGGGTTGGCCCAACTGAACGCAGCGTGCCCGCCGGGGTACACCACCGCCGGCAGCACCAGCGCCGCCAGCACGCTGGCCGGCACATAGGCCAGTGCCCGTTGCAGCACCGGCGGCGGCCGCCAGCGCCCGTGCAGCTCAACGAATGACAGGCGCAAGGCAAAGGTGCCCAGCCCCACCGCGACGAACAACCCCCACACCCACGGCTCGTTCATGGCGCCTCCCGCCGGGCCAGCGCAGCGCGGCCCTTGGCGCCCTCAAGCAGCAGGCCGGTGGCGATGCCGCCAAGCGAGGCCAGCACCAGCCCAAGGTTGTACGGCAAGCCGATCGCCACCACCGCCAGCACCCCGCCCACAATGGCCGCGCCCAGGCTGGGCAGGTTGCGCACCGCCGGCACCAGCAGCGCCAGGAACGACAGCGGAATCGCAAAGCCCAGTTGCCAACTGGCCGGGATGCCTGCGCCCAAGCCCACACCAGCGGCCACCGAGAGCTGCCAGGCCAGCCACATCGCCACCGCGGTGCCGGCGTAATAGTGGTAGGCGTAGCGGCCCAGCTCGCCGTTGGCCAGCTTCAGGCTGCACAGGGCAAAGGATTGGTCCGAGAGCAGGTAGGCCAGCGACCAGCGCCCGCGCCGCGGCAGGTGGTGCATGTGCGGCGCCAGGGTGGCGCTGTACATTACGAAGCGCAGGTTGATGATCAACGCGGTGAACAAAATCGCCACCGGCAACACGCCGTGGCGCATCAGCTCGAGGGCAGCCATTTGCGCCGAGCCTGAATAAAACAGCAGGGTCATGCCGATCGCCGTGGCTGGCGTCATGCCCAGGTCGATCGCGGTGACCCCGGTGACCAGCCCGAACGGCACCACCCCGGGGGCGAGTGGCGCGAGCGCGCGGGCGCCTTGAATGAACGCATCCGTTGCGCTGCGGTACGGCATGTGGCCTCCTGAGTGAGCCGGCGGGAAATGCCCACAGTGTAGTGGCCACCCCGGCGCCGCTGAACCGACTTTTTTTGTGCCGAACCCGGACACTTTTGTTATGGCCAAACCCGTATTGCCCGACCAAGCCTTGCTGCGCATGCCCTCGTTCAAGGCGATGCGCTCGTTCGTGGCGGCGGCGCGCTACCGCAGCTTCACCCAGGCCGCCGACGCCTTGTGCGTGACCCAGGCGGCGATCAGCCGGCAGATCCGCGAGCTGGAGCTGCAATTGGGCAGCGAGCTGTTCGTGCGCGGCGGCCGTGAGCTGAAACTCAGCGCCGCCGGCGCGGCGCTGTTCGACGCCGCCCAGGTGTCGTTCCTGAACATCTTCCAGGCCACCGAACGCATCCGCCGCGAACAAACCGACCCGCACAGCCTCACCCTGTGCTGCTCGCCGGCGCTGGCGGCGCTGTGGCTGGCGCCGCGGCTCAAGGCGCTGCGCGCAGCCCACCCCGGGCTCGACCTGCAAGTGATCACCACCCAGCACGCCTGGGACCTGGAGCCCGGCATGGAACCAGACATCTTCATTTCGAAAACCCTTGACCTGCGCCCCGGCTACCGGCGCACGCGGTTGTTCCATGAAGTGGTGTACCCGGTGTGCAGCCCGGCCCTGCTGGCGGCCCAGCCCGAGCTGGGCAGCCTGGCAGGCTTGCGCCAGGCGGCGCTGCTCGACCTGCACCCGCACGGCCGCGCGCAGTTGAGCGAACAGGTCGACTGGAACGTCTGGTTCGCCTTCCACGGCCAGGGCCAGCAAGCACCGAGCCGCGGCGCGCCGCCGGGGCTGAGCAGCAACGACTACCCACTGCTGATGCAGATGGCCCTCGACGGCCAGGGGGTGGCGCTGGGCTGGGACCACCTGGTACGCCATTGGCTGGAGCAAGGCCGGCTGGTGCGCCCGCTGCGCGAGGCACTGACGCTCAGCGAGTCAGTGCAGTACCTGATCGTGCGCGAAGACAAAGACCATGACCCAGCGTGCCGCCAGGTGCAGGCCTGGCTGCGGGCGGAATTCGAGTAACCCTTCAAATACAGTTTTAGCGGTTATTCGATTCAGGGCTGGGCGATGGCGTTGGCCGGCAGTGCCGCCGGCGTGGCGCGGGTCGCCAGGTGGGGTTTGCTCTTGGCGCGGATGTCGTTGCTGATCAGGGTTTGCGGGCCACGGTGGCAGCGGTACTTCACCCCACGGCGCGGCTCGATCTCACTGATCGAACTCTGGCACTCGGCCTGGGTGGCGAAGGCCACCGGCTTGCGTTCATCCAGGCAGCCTTCCTGCCCGGTGCAGAGTGTCATGACCATGTAGTAGACCATCATCATCGCTGTTTACCTCATCCTTAGGCGCCGCCCGTTCTTCATGAATTCGGCGGTTGCTGCCGATAGTGAGGGGGCGTACCGGTGGCGGCAATGCTTGCCCATCGCCGGTTGTCACCTAAACGGCAAAGATTATTTTCAGCTTTAACTACCAATCCTATCTATATGTTTATTATAGATATTTAAAATGACACCATAGCTCACTCTATTTCTAGATTGCCAATAAAATGGCGGCACTATAGTGCCAGGTACCGGGCCCGGGCTTGAACAGCGCCAACAAATGGCACAACAGTGGCCGCCGAGCGAGAGGCAGGCGTTTTTCCGCCGCCCGAGCCGCTGGCTGCGGCCCCCGCCGTCGGTTACGCTCGGCGCTTGGCTCAAGGGCCCATCGCCCGGCACAGCCGGCCTCCCACGGGTTTTGTGTTGCCTCGTAAATCAAGCAGTTACACAAATCTGGTGGGAGGCCGGCTGTGCCGGGCGATGGGCCAGTCAGGTCATACGCTCGGTAAAATCACTTGGAAAAGACTGGGCTTTTGACCCTCAATGATGGGTTCTGTGTTGCCTAGGAAATCAAGGACCACACCTCAGATGCTAACGATCCCCACCGAATGGATGCTCTGCGCCGTGGCGCTGTTCGCCACGGACCTGGTGCTCTGGCAAGGCCGCCTGATCAAACCCCAACCCTTGCGGGTGGCCGTGCGCGTGCTGTTGCTGCTGGCCTACAGCGCGGTGATTCTGCGCGCCGGGATCAGCCCGCTGCAGCCGGCGCCGTGGCCTGACGCCTTGCTGGCGCACATGGCGGCGCTGGTGCTGGCCATCATCTGGTGGCTGTTCGCCGCGCGGGCCCTGAGCGAGGTGCTGGGCATTGTGCTCAGCCAGCGCATCGGCCACAGCGGCCGGCTGCTGCGCGACGTGGTCGGCGCGCTGGTGTTTCTCGCCGCGGTGGTGGCCGCCGCGGCGTACGTGATCGAACTGCCGGTCAAAGGCCTGCTGGCCACCTCCGGGGCCTTGGCGATCATCGTCGGCCTGGCCTTGCAGAGCACCCTCAGCGACGTGTTCTCCGGCATCGTGCTCAACGCCACCAAGCCCTACCAGGTGGATGACTGGGTGAGCATCGACGGCACCGAGGGCCGCGTGCTCGACATCAACTGGCGCGCCACCCACCTGTTCACCGCCAGTGGCGCCACCGCCGTGGTGCCCAACTCGGTGGCGGCCAAGGCGCGGATCGTCAACCTCAGCCGCCCGGCCAACCTGCACGGGGTCAGCATCAGTTTGTCGATCCCCAACCACGTGCGCCCCGGCCGCGTGCTCGACGCCCTGGAGCGCGCCCTGCGCGGCACCCACGCGCTGCTACCGGAGCCGGCCCCCAGCGCTTCGGTGAAAGAGGCCGGCGCCGAGGTCACGCAGTACAGCGCCAGTGGCTTTATTGCCCACCTGGGGCAGAAGACCGAGGTGCGCAATGCGCTGTTCGACCTGGCCTACCGCCACCTGGAGGCCGCTGGCGTGCACTGGCCGGGCGAGGCCAACCAGCAGGCCTCGCGCAGCCGCGCCCTGCTCGACGAAGTGCGGGTATTCAAGGCGCTGAGCGCCGAGGAAAAAGACCGCCTCGCCGAGGCCCTGGCGCTGCAGGAGGTGGCTGCCGGGCAGGTGATCCTCGACATCGGCGCGGTGCCCGAGGCGCTGGTGATCATCGCCGCCGGGGTGGTCAGCGTGACCCTGAAAAACCCCGAGCCCGGCGCCGCCGAGTACCTCGAGGCCGGGCGCATGGGCCCCGGCGAGGTGCTGGGCGAGCAAAGCGTGCTCGACGACGGCGCCAACCTGGCACGCTTCACCGCCCTGACCAGTTGCCAGGTATTGAGCGTGGAGCGCAGCGTGATCCGCGCCTGCCTGGCCAACCGCGTGGACGTCAGCCAGGCCCTGCAAAAGCTGCACGCCTTGCGCCAGGCCAACAGCCGCTCGCTGTTGCTCAAACCGGTGGCGCCGCCCAAGGGCGGGTTTCTCGCCTGGCTGCATCGGCATTGAGTGGGCGGGCCTTTCAAAATAGAATCGCCCGGCACGTATCCTTGCAGCGGTGAACATGAGCAAACTTCCGGATTTCGAAGGGCTGGCGATGTTCGCCAAGGTGGCCGAAGAAGGCTCGTTCGCCGGCGCCGCGCGGGTGATGGGGGTGTCGGTGCCGACCGTGTCACGGGCGGTGGCGCGGCTTGAAGCGCGCCTGGGTGGGCGGCTGTTCAACCGCACCTCGCGGCAATTGGCCTTGACCGAGTTCGGCCACAGCCTGGCCGGCAAGGCCGGTGAGCTCTACCGCCACGCCGAAGAGGCCGAAAGCGAGGCCCAGGACCTCTCCGTGCAACCGCGCGGGCAAGTGCGCCTGGCGATCCCGATGTCGTTCGGCCTGCGCTGGGTGGCACCGCTGATGCCGCGGCTGCTGCGCCAGTACCCAGAGCTGAGCGTTGACCTGCACCTGGCCGACGCCGCGGCCGACCTGATCGCCGACGGCTTCGACGCCGCCCTGCGCATTGCCGCCCTGCCGGACTCCTCCCTGGTGGCGCGGCGGCTGTGCGCGGTCAGCCAGTACCTGGTGGCGGCCCCGGCGTACCTGGCGGAGCACGGTACCCCAAGCCACCCCCGCGAGCTCAGCCAGCGGCCCTGCCTGAGCTACGCTTACCGCGCGCGCAGCCAGGTGTGGCGCTTTACCCACGCACGCAGCGGCGAGGAAGAAGACGTGGTGCCCAGCGGCCCGCTGCGGGTGACCAACTCCGATGCCCTGCTGCCAGTGCTGCTCGACGGCCTGGCAATCGCCGAGCTGCCCGAATTCATCGCCGCCGAGTACCTGGCCAGCGGCCAACTGCAACGGCTGCTGCCCGACTGGCACATGACCCGCGGCGGGCTGTATTTCGTCACCCCGTCCGCGCGCAGCCGGCCGCGGAAAATCCAGGCGCTGTCGGACTTTTTCGCTGAACACCTGGCCACGCCCGCCTGGCGCTGGCCACCTGAACCCTGACCCCACCGGAGCCCGAGCATGCACGTACGCCCCGCCACCGCCGCCGACGCCGCGGCCATCAGCGCCGTGGCCCGCCAGACCTTCGCCCTCGCCTGCCCACCGGGCACGCCCCAGGGCGAAATCGACGCCTATATCCGTGGCAACCTCGGCCCTGACCGCTTCGCCGCCGCGCTGGGCAACCCGGCCCAGCAGCTGTGGGTGCTCGAGCACGACGGCCAAGTGGCCGGCTACAGCCTGGTCGACCATGCCGCCGCAGCCCTGGGCATCGCCGCTGCCGACGGCCTGGCCGAACTCAGCCGTTGCTACGTGGCGCCACAGCACCACGGCCAGGGCGCCGCCCAGGCGCTACTCGCCGCGACCCTGGCCAGCGTGCCCGGGCCGGTGCGGCTGACGGTCAACGACCAGAACCCCCGCGCGATCGCCTTTTACCGGCGTAACGGCTTTGTGCAGGTGGGGGAAACGCAGTTTCTCTGTGGCGCGGATGTGCACCGCGATTGGGTGATGGTGCGGGCTGGCTAGGCTGCCCGCCGCGGCCCTTACGGGAGGGCGAAAGGCGGTAAAATTCACCCAAATGCCTGCCGCCTGGCTGTTACCATCCCCCCTTCACCCATTGAACCGAGGCCCCCCCACGTGAACCCCACCCTTGCAGTGATCGGCGGCGGCGTGATCGGCCTCTGCACCGCGCGCGCCCTGGCCCTGCAAGGGGCCCGGGTCACCCTGCTGGAAGCCAACCAACTGGGCGCCGGCACCAGCCAGACCACCTTCGCCTGGGTCAACTCCAACGGCAAGGCGCCGGCGGCTTACCACGCGCTGAACGTGGCTGGCATGCGTGCCCACCAGGCGCTGCAGCGGCAGCACAGCGGCCAGCCGCGCTGGCTCGACGAATGCGGCACCTACGAATGGGCAACGGACCCGGCAGAGGCCGCGCGCCTGAATGCCCGCGCGCACAGCCTGCAAAGCCAGGGCTACGCCGCCGAACTGGCCGACCGTGAAGCGCTCGCCCGGGTGGCCCCGGACCTGCGCCTGCCGGCCGAGGCGGTCGCCCTCTGGCGGTTCGCCGAAGAAGCCCTGGTGTACCCCGCGCGCTTTGTCGCCTTCCTGCGCCAGGAACTGCAGCGCCTGGGCGTGGTGGTGCGCGAGCACACCGCAGTGGCGGGCATCGAGGAAACACCCCAGGGCATCCGCCTGCAACTGGCCAATGGCGAGCACTGGGCCGGCGATTACGCGGTGAGCGCGGTGGGCCGCTGGAGCGCGCCGTTGCTGGCGGGCATGGGCATTGAGCTGGCGATGATCGACGCCGACCGGCCCGGCAGCGTCGGCTGCAGCTTCCTCGGCTATACCGGGCCGCTGGCCACGGCGCTGCCGATCAACCTGATCGCCCCGGAGCTGAACCTGCGCCCCGACGGCGAAGGCGGGTTGATTCTGCAGGCGCTGGACCTCGACGACCTCGCCGACCCCGCCGCGCCGCCCGCCGCCGACGGCGAGATCGCCCGCGAACTGCTGGCGCGGCTCGCCAAGCGCGTGCGTAACAGCGAAGGCGCGCGGCTGCAACGCATCGCCGTGGGCCAACGGGCGCGCCCGGCCGACGGCCTGCCGGCGCTGGGTTTCGTCAGCGCCCAGCGCCGCCTGTACCTGGCCGCCACCCACAGCGGCATCACCCTGGCCCCGGCGTTGGGCGAGTTGATTGCCGAAGAGCTGCTACACGGCACGCGCCCGGCGCTGCTGGCCGACTACAGCCCGCAGCGGCTGCTGGGCAAGACCGCGGCGGATTTCGCGACGATCGAGAAGATCCGCAACCCTTCGGCGCAGTAGCCGGGTTCGCGGACCCTTCGCCCGGCACAGCCGGCCTCCCACCAGATTTATATTGTCTCGGAAATCAAGGACAACACAGACCTGGTGGGAGTCGCCCCGCCGCCAAGGCGCCGCGCTGTCGCGCAGCAAACAGGGGGCGCACGGCATTAGAGCCAAGGTGATCCGACCTGATTAAAAGCCAAAGGCGGCTGACCCGAAGGGGCAGCCGCCTTTGGCTTTGTTACGATTAGAGCGCGCGGGACAG